>JBAYIO010000024.1:0-54596 GCA_041665605.1 Victivallaceae bacterium
GGAGTTTGCCGGGGCCATCGAGGCCGGCCGGGACGTTGTTGACGGCAGAGTGGAAACCACCCTGCTGGATCTGGCGCTGGGCAATTACATGATTACTACTTATGTGACCGACGACGAAGGCCGCACCCGGACGACGGTCAAAAAGGCCGCACCCAATCTCAAGGCCATCCAGTACTGGCTGGAGCGCAGCGACAAACGGAAAGAGACCAGACCTGCCCCGCTCCACCCCGACTGCGGGGTGAAAAAGGAGGCGGAATCCGCCGTAGGGAAATCTGTCTCAGTGTTCTCTGCGATGAAAACGCCCCCGGATCTCGATCCGTCGGAAGCCGCCGGGTTGAAATCCCTGGCCGAATACAAGGCCCTGTATCCGTCCGACGCCGGTGACGGCTTTTCCAAAAAAGAAACTCAGGAATTCGAAGACATGATGCTCGTCACCTTCACCGAAATGGAACGGCGCAAATACAACACCAAAGCGGAAGCCGAAGGCCGTCCGCTGATCCCCGCCACCGCCGAAGCCCCCAAAACAGTAAAAGGCCAGTACGCTCCGGAAATGATCCAGGACTGGAAAGACCGGGCGGAGTTTTTCGAATTGGATCTGTGAAAACCAGAAGTCAGAAGCCAGAATGGGAACCGGAAAATCAGAAGACAGCTCCAGAGGAGCGGAATATTAATAGCTTAAAGCGTCCATATAATAGTTTTCAGCTCCAGCGGAGCGACATATTAATAGCTGGAGTCAGAATGGGAACCGAATGCAGAAAGCGGGATATGCGAAAGCAGTTCCGGATAAGGCTGTCCAGGCTGCGGGCGGTTGCCCGGCGCAGAGCCGGAAAACATGGGGCCTATGGGGCCTATGGGTCTTATGGGGCCTATGGGTCTTATGTGGCCTATGGGGAGCGTTGTCAAAAATGAGGGAGATGATTGTCCAAAATGGTTTTGGTGTAGTGCCGTCCGTCTCGGACGGTTGCCCGGTTGGTTCTGCTGGCCGCAGGGGCAAACAAATGGGTCTCATGGGTCCTATGGGCGGGAAGATAAGGATGAGCGATTGCCGGTGACGGCAATATCCCGGAACTCCCGGTCTTCCCAGACTCCCGGATTACGAAAACCGTTGTGCTCAACGACACTCCAAAGTGTCGGAATGGCTGTCCAATATAGGACCCACAGTACCCGGATTACGAAAATCGTGTTGAGCGGGACGGGTCTCCAAAGTGTCGGAGTGGCTGTCCAAAATGGCCCATAGGACCCATAGGACCCATAAGACCCATAGGACCCATAGGACCCATAGGACCCATAGGACCCGGATTACGAAAATCGTGTTGTGCGGGACGGGTCTCCAAAGTGTCGGAGTTGTTTGAAAATTTTAAAGCTGTTGTGCTCAATGACTATCTAAAGTCTCCGGAATGGGGGACAGAGCGGCGGCCGGAAAACATGGGGCTAATGGGGCCTATGGGGCTAATGGGGCCTATGAGGAGCGTTGTCCAAGATGAGGGAGATGATTGTCCAAAATGGCGAAAGCGAGAAAAGTGGTGAAACCGTTGTGCTCAACGACACTCCAAAGTGTCGGAGTGTTGTCCAAAATGGTTTTGGTGTAGTGCCGTCCGTCCCGGACGGCAATATCCCAGAATTCCCAGTCTTCTCAGAACTCCCAGATTACGAAAACAGTTGAGCGAAGCATGCTGTCCAAAATGAGGGAGATGATTGTCCAAAATGGCGAAAGCGAGAAAAGTGGTGAAACCGTTGTGCTCAACGACACTCCAAAGTGTCGGAGTGTTGTCCAAAATGGTTTTGGTGCAGCGCCGTCCGTCCCGGACGGCAATATCCCAGAATTCCCAGTCTTCTCAGAACTCCCAGATTACGAAAACAGTTGAGCGAAGTATGTTGTCCAAAATGTGCAGGCAGGGTGTCCAAAATGACCGGGGTGAAAACATAAAGCCGGTCAGACGACCGGCGCTCCCGTGGAGATTGGCTTCTAACTGCTCATTGTCCACGTCCATTTATGTCCGGCAAATGCGACCTCAATAATGTCGCCGCGCAGAAGCGGGCCGACGCCTTCAGGGGTGCCGGTGAAGATCAGATCTCCCGGCAGCAGTTTCCAGTACCTGGCAATTTCCACAATCAAACGCGGAATCGGGAAGAGCATATTGCCGGTATTCCCGGACTGCCTGACAGCGCCGTTTACCGCGCAGGAGAAACTTAAATCGTCAAGCTGCCGTTCCGGCGCTGGAGGCATAAACCCGCCGACCGGAGCGCTGCAATCAAATGCCTTGGACTTTTCCCACGGCAGGCCTTTACTCCGCAACTCGTCCTGCACGTCGCGCATCGTCAAGTCCAGTCCGGCAGCAAGCCCCGCGACATAATTCAGCGCGTCAGCTTCAGATTCCGGTTTGCCTGCTTTGCCGATGAGCACGACAATCTCCACTTCGTGATGCAGCTCCCGGCCGAATGACGGAAAAGGAATTTCGCGCTGCAAATGTGACACCAGCGAAGTCGGCGGCTTGCAGAAGATCACCGGCTCGTCCGGAATATCATTTTTCAATTCCTTCGCGTGCGCCGCGTAATTCCTGCCGATGCAGAATACCCGTTCCGCCTTAAAAGACCTGCCGCCGACATTTATCTCCATTGCATCACCTTATTTTTTCCTGAAAAGGATTTTCCTGATGGCCGGTTCGATGCCGTCTGCCATACGGAAAAATCCGAGGTCGGTCGGGTGGCAGTTGTCAACCGTGCATTCCCAGTAATCCTTGCCGAGCAATTTCGAACCGTCCAGAAAATAGATGTTCTTGTCGCCGGCCTTTTGCAGTTTCTTAACCAGCTTCTGCTGGAATTCCTTACACTGTTCGCGGAACTTTTTCCGGTCGCTCCTGTTATCCGGCTCATGGTCCAGCGCCTCCTGTCCGTAGCGGTTTTTGGAAATCACCAGCACCGGCGTCTTTTTATGCGCGGCGCGGAGAATCGAAATAAACTCGGGCAGCGTTTGTTTGAAGGTCTCAAAATTCACACAATTAGCTTCATAATCCAGCACCAGCATCGCCGGTTTTTCGATCAGCGCAATATTCCTGGCAACATCCGGCTCGCCTTTGCCGCTGCCGGAGAACCCGAGGTTGATGAACGGCAGATTCAGGCGGCGGCTCAGAATATTCGTGCAGCAGGAACCGGGACGCGACGCGCAGCCGCCCTGGGTGATGGAGGTGCCGTAAACCACCACCGGCTTTTTCATCCGGTATGCCGGCGGCGCTTCAAGCTTTGCGCCGTCCAGCAAGCCGACCATCACTTCATTCACGCCTTTATACAGCGGGAAATTGATCGTGAAATTGCGCAGTTTGCGGACATCGCAGTTGAAAAGTTCATAAGTGAATTCGGTTGCGCCGCACGCGAAACGGGTAACGGAATAAAAGGTCTCCCTGCCCGGCTTGCCGACATACAGATCGAAACCGCTCATGCCGGTCTGCGCCATATGGTCCATGGCCCCGGCATCGCGCAGTTTGACTCTCAGGCTGATTTTACCGCTGTCGGTCTGGAACTTGATCTGTCCGCCCGCAGTACACCACGAAAGTCCGTCCACGCCTTCCGATAACGGGAACTGCGGCTTTACCGGAAAACGGCGGTAAACCTGATCCTGATCAAACCAGTAAAATCCCGCCAGTTTAAACGGTTTTTCATAGGGTTGATGCCACACTAAACCATTTTCATCAGCTTTTTTTATGTCCATGTTCCTGTCGAATTTGCTGATGTCCATCGCTTTATTACTTTTCTTGACCATCGCGGAAAACTCCTGAAAAATTTCTTGTTAAAACAGCAATCACAAGTAAATTAACCCTGAGTGCGCTTTATGCAATTTTTTAAAAGTCAATTTTACCTTTAAAAGCGGCTCTTTCAGGATTATCATGATTATAAAAAGTATATGTGTTTACTGCGGCTCCAGCAAAGGCGCATCGCCCGAATATCTCGAGGCGGCGGTCAGACTGGGTCAACTCCTCGCGGACAAGGGCATTGAACTGATTTACGGCGGCGCCTCGGTCGGCGTCATGGGCAAACTGGCGGACACCGTGCTGAAACACGGCGGCAGGGTCATCGGAATCATCCCGGAACATCTCAGCCGCAAAGTCGCGCATTCCGGCCTGACCGAAATCCGCATCGTCGATTCCATGCATACCAGAAAAGCCATGATGATCGAAATGGCGGACGCGATGATCGCGCTCCCCGGCGGACTCGGCACCTTCGAGGAAATACTCGAGGCGGCAGCCTGGCGGCAGCTCGGACTTCACGCCAAACCGTGCGGACTGCTGAACATCAAAGGTTATTATAACGGACTGCTGGAATTCCTGGACAACGCCGTGAAAGAGCATTTCGTCAAACCGGAGCACCGGGCAATATTCCAGGTTGCGGAAAACCCGGAAACGCTGCTGGCAATGCTGGAGAATTTCGAACTTGGCAACGTGGAAAAATGGCTGGACTGAAATCATGGATGACATAACTTTCGCCCGTAAATTTGAAGAGGTGGCCGCATTGGTGCAGGCGCACCTGGAAACCGCGCCCGGCTGTCATGACTTCGATCATACCATGCGGGTATTCCGCAACGCCGAAATGCTGCTGAAGGAAGAGAAGAGCGCCGATGCCAGAACGGTAAAGCTGGCGGCGATCCTCCACGACATCGCCCGCCCTGAAGAAATGATGTCGAAGGGAGCGCTCTGCCACGCCGAACAGGGTGCCGTGGAAGCCGCCGCCATACTGAAAAGCGCCGGATTCGATGAAGCGCTCATCAGGAAAGTCAGCGGCTGTGTGCTGAAGCACCGCTACCGCGGACATTTTCAGCCGGAAACGCCGGAGGAAAAAATTATCTATGACGCCGACAAACTGGACTCCATCGGCGCGGTCGGCATCGGGCGGGCGTTCCATTTCGCCGGACGGGAAAACGCCCGGCTGCACAACACCGAACAGGAAGCGGTCAATTCCGCCGCCTACAGCCGGGAAGATTCGGCCTACCGCGAATATCTGGTAAAACTGCGGCATGTGGAAGAGAAAATGCTGACGGCGGCAGGCAGGCGCATCGCCCATGACCGCTCGAAGTTCATGCATCGCTTTTTTGAACAGTTAAATAATGAAATATACGGTTAACCTGAGGAATTCAGAATCATGGCAAATTTAAAAACACTCGATGAGCATCGCGAATATCTCTACCAGATGGTAAAGCTGAACCTCTTTTTCCTGAGAAACTGGCGGCAGGAACATCCGGAGGAAACGCTGTCCGATGTACTGCGCAAGCGGATCGATATTTACCGCAAAACTTCGATCAATACAGGGCTGCTCAATCCGACAGCAATAAACTTTGAATGCCCGGAATGGCTGGAACTGGAACACCGGCTGGAACTGGTTTATAAACAGCACAAAACTAACGCCGCAACATTTGAGGATGCGGCATTCGCCGTATTCAAAAACAGCATTGACGAGCGGCTGGAAAAAGATTACAAAGATGAAAGCAGGCTTGCCGGCTACCAGTGCGGCAGCCTCCGCTATAACGAGCACGAAGACGGGTTGAAGCACGAAACCACCTCTTTTCACATTGCCAACGCGCTCCAGCCGGAATCGTTTTTTGCCGATCCGCAATATCTGCCGCGCTGCTTCCTGGAACTGATGCGGCAGACCTCGGAAAAATACGGATCAACCAAACTCTTCACCGGCACCTGGCTGAATTCGCTGCCGCGCTGGCTGGAACTTTTCCCGCAGGAATGGCTGGACAATCTCAGCCCGGAAAATACCGATGTCCAGTGGCACTACGGTTTCTGGGGTCAGTTTATCACCGCCCGCGGCACTTTTAATTATAAATACGGCGAAATCATGCGGAAAACCGGAAAAATGCCGTTCTATCCCAGATCGTCGTCATGCTCGTTCGTAAATATGAAAACACATCTTAAGGAAAAATACAACGTCGGCGATTAGAATACTGACGCTCATACGGTTATAATCATGAACTGGCAAAAAAATCTGTTCTGGGTATGGATGGCGCAGTTTCTGTCACTGGCCGGCTTCAATTCTGTTCTGCCGTTCATCCCGTTTTACATCGAAAAACTGGGAGTGACCGATCACCAGATGCAGAAATTCTATGTCGCCGCGTTCGCCACCATCGGCAACATCAGCTTCTGCCTGTTCTCGCCGCTGTGGGGAACGCTGGCGGATAAATACGGCAGGCGGCTGATGATGCTGCGCGCCAATCTCGGCTCCGCCGTCATTCTGCCGCTGATGGCATTTGCCCCCGGCATCATCTGGCTGCTGGTGCTCCGTTTTGCGGCAGGGGCCTTCGCGGGAACCATCACCGCCGCCCAGACCCTTATTTCCGGCAACACCCCGATGGAAAAACGCGGTTTCGCCATCGGCACCATTATCTCCGCAATGTACTGCGGAGCGGTATTAGGCGCCTTCTGCGGCGGAATGATCGCCGATAAATTCGGTTTCAAAGCGCTGTTTCTGACATGCGGACTCCTGCAGTTGCTGGCGGCGCTGATCGTGTACTTTTTAGTCGAGGAAAAATTCGAGCCGCAGGAAGAGCATGCTGCCGCGGCTGAAGAAAACATTGAACCGGAACGCAGTCTTTTCGCACTGGCGTGGCCGGTGCTGGCGCTGCTGCTGATCGTGGCCGTCGCCAGGCAGTTCGACGCGCCGTTCATGCCGATGCTGGTGGAAAAAATCAACGGCCATGAAGGCGCAGTCGCCGCCACCGGCATGATCGCCGGCCTGTCGGCGGTGGCCGGAATCTTCTCCGGCGCGGTGCTGGGCTGGCTTTCCGACCGCCTGTCGCCGCAGCGGGTCGCCATTATCTGTTCGCTGTTCGCCGGGCTGCTGATGCTGCCGCAGGGCCTGACCGGCAGCCTGCTGGTCCTCGGGGTCTGCCGTTTCGGCAACATGTTCTTCGCCGGGGGGCTCGACCCGCTGCTGCAAGTATGGCTGGCAAAAACCACGCCGGACGCCAGGCGGGGCGGCGTTTTCGGCTGGGCAGCCAGCGCCCGTTCCGGCGGCTGGGTGATCGGCTCCATTCTCAGCGGCGTGGTGGCGGTATCGCTGGACATCCGCTGGGTATTCATCATCACCGCCATTCCGTTCCTGCTGCTGATTCCGCTCATCTATTTCGTCGCCAAAAAGCACTGGAAGCAAACTGCCTGACAACGGCTTGCGCCTGCCCTGAAAATTTGCATGAACCGCATTTGCGGGCTATGTTAAACTGGATACAGCTTAACAAAACAGGCACGGCATGAATGAAATAAAAAGATTCCGCTTCAAAGCATCAATGTTTTTCAAAGATGAGTTTCCGCTATTTTTCATCCGGAAATTCCGGCATATGCGCGGAGAATTTGACGAAACCTACCGGATGCAGCGGGATTTCTGGAAGATCATTTATGTGATTGAAGGACACGGCCGGAAGCTGATTAACGAGCGGAGCTACAAGTTCGGTCCCGGCAGCGTATACCTGATCCACCCGGACGATCAGACCACTTTCGTCATCGAATCCGAATATATTGATATTTACAATATCCTGTTCATGCCGGAACTGATTCAGGACGAACTCCAGCACCTTGCCAACGATTTTGATTTTTTCTCCATTTTTCACCGGAATTTCCAGGATGAAGTCGACAAAACCCGCCGGGAGCAGCTCTACATTCTTGATGCCTGGAAAGAAATATCCAGACTGATAAAAAGTCTGGCTGACGAATACGAAGAAAAAAAGCCCAACTATCAAAGCATCATCAAACTCCGGCTGCTGGAGCTGCTGATCCTTATCAGCCGCCAGGGCATTGAGAAAATCAAAAAAAACGACCGGCACAATATCGTCAATTACATCGACCACATTATCGACAACTACTATCACGAGCAATTCGGATTGGACTTTATTGCTAAAAAAATCGAACTTAACAAAAGTTACCTCTGCCGCGTTTATAAAAGCCTGAAAGGCAAGTCCATCTTCGAGGCACTGAAGCAGCGAAGACTGCAGGAATCCCGTACATTATTAAGCAATTCCGCCATGAACATCTCCGAAATATGCTATGCCTGCGGCTTTAACGACCTTAGCTATTTTTACCGTGCGTTCCGGGCCGACATGGGACTTAATCCCGGAGATTACCGGAAAAAATTCGGACAATATTGACATTTTCATTTAAAATTCCAGCTTTTATACTTTTTATCCAAGCAGATACCCGCATCATCACTTATACTATAAAATCCGGCAAATAAACTTTGGAGAGTTTTTCAGCAAAATTAAGATTATACAAAAAGGTCAAGGAGAAGTCCAATGGTCATCCTGCAGATGAAAAGGCCAGTAATAAATGCTCAAAACAGACTGACAACCATACTGAAAAATGCCTTGTGCGCCGGGACTGCTCTACTGGCATTCTCCGCAGTAGGCGCGGAACAGACTTCTGACTGGCGTAATTTCCCTGACTTCACAAAGAAAAATCTTGAGGAAATCACAAAGAAAGACTTGCAGTCCCGCCAATGGCCCAGGGTCAAGATTCCCGGTCTCAAAGAGCAGATATTCGACGCCAATGTCAAAGGCATCAACTGTGTATGGCAGAATATCTCCCCCGGTTACGCCAACGTAATTTACGATGCCAAAGTAGACAACGGAGTCATCACCGTAATCCTTGATGGCGGCGGACTTGCCCAGTCTGTCGACGGCGGCAGAACCTTCAAGCAGATATCCCATGAAATGACAGGTCCCTGTTTCCAGTCTTTTGACATCTCTCCGGCCAACCCCAAACTCATCGTTTCAGCCAGCAGTTACCTTGACAGAACCTGCGACGGCGGTAAAACCTGGTCGCCGATATACGACAAAGGACTTCCCGCTTTCACTCTGGGCCGTAAATGCATGTTCGACCGGGTCAGGTTCAACAGTGACGGTTCGCGAGTCTTCGCATCCCTCGGATCCTTCGGACACGGTCTTGCGCCGAGAGGTTACGAGACCGCCATGGATGCTGAATTCCACAAGAAAAAGGTCTTCGTCGGCGATGCCGACGCCTCCAACTTCAAAACCTTCGATCTTGGCTCCTTTGCCGGAATACGCTGCATTTATCCGCATCATTCAAATCCGGACATTGCTTATTTCGCTTTCGCCGACGGCGATTTTTTTGTCACACGGAATGCCAAAGATGCGCTCCCGAAGTTTGAGAAGCTCAGCGGCCTCCCGGATGGTTTCGCCGCGATAGATATCGACGCCTCTCCCTGGAAAAACGGAGAGCTGCTCATAACCATGATGCCCAAAGACAACAAGGGCAAGTTTAAAATCATCCTTGCCAATGACTCCGGCGGCAGTTCACTGGCCTGTTCCGAACTCTCCGTCAAAAATGCCGGCGGCCGGGAAATCAGAGTGCCGAGACCGGTTATGGCGAAGTGGAATCCGCGTCAGAGAAGCCAGGTTTTCATAGGCTCCCAGGAAACAAACGGACTATTTGTCTCGGACGATGAAATGAAGAGTTTCCGGCAGATCCCTTTCCCCGGGGAACTGAAGCATGACGAGCCAAACGCCTCCAGCGGCAGCTCTTTCTGCTTCGAAACACAGAAACTCTTCTTCGACCGCAAGACAGACCTCGTCCTCACCTGCTCGGCATTCACCGGCTGGTACAGCACCGACCAGTTCAAGACCTGGAACGATCTGCTGATGACCTTCGACAGCACAAAGAGACTCTACGGGAACAAAGGCGCCGGATTCGCCGAATGCGGCTCCTCGATCTTCATCAGGAAAAATTACACCTACATGTCGACCAACGACCATGGAATCTTCCGCAGCGACGGACCCGATGTCACCAAATGGCGCCGCATCTCCATCAACCCCGGCATTCCGCATTGGGGAATAGGGCTCTATTCTCCGATGTGCGTATCCGGCGACGAGAAATACATCTACACTTTCGCTCTCGACAAGGGGGCGCCGGGCGGCAGCTACAACACGTCTCCCACCGTCAAACTGCTTCTGTCCATGAATCAGGGCGACACCTGGCAGGACGTCACAAGCCGTCTGGGACGCGGCGATACTGTCGACTTCGAGCGCAAGACCCCCTATGGATCGAGAATCAAGATGCTCATTGACCCCAACGATTCCGACAGGCAATGGATCATGTTCACCGACCATCTCTTCTTCTCGGACAACGGCGGCAAAAGCTTCAATGAACTTAATTCTCCTCTTTTCTTAAGGGACGGTAAATCTGCTTTCAGGGAAATGGAATACGACTCGACACACAGGATTCTCTATCTCGGCAACGCCGTTAACTTCCCCGGCGGTTCGGCGCTGGCCAGCAGCCGCGACTACGGCGCAACCTGGAAGATCGTGCCGCTCAGCGGAGCCAATAGCGGTATCAAAGGACTGGGAGTCACGGTCTCCGGAACTCTGGTGCTCGGACTCGACGGCAAGCTGGTTGTCATGCCCTATGACAAAATCGATAACGGCAGAATAGAGCCCGGCATGGTCAAAATGACCGTCGGCGACACTGTCGAGGAATGGGCAGCCGCCCAGAAGGCCTTTGGGCCCATCGCCTGCGACGGGGAGGATATCGTTGCCTTTGTCTGCAACTCCGCCAACTCATCGAACCTGACGCACGCCATGGGGCCGCTGCTCTCAAGGGACGGCGGCAGAAGTTTCAAGTGGATAACCTATAATCTGCCCTGCCTGGAAGCCGGGTTCGTCGCCATCGGGGCAGGCAGGATCATCATCGGCAATCGCGGAATCTACACATGGAAATACAAATGAACATACTCCTGCAATCACCGCTGATGCATATCTGCCGTCAGAATTGCATGAGACTGGGGATATGCATAACTCTGATACTGCTTATGGCATCGTGTGCGGGGACTCGACCCGGGGACATCGCGCTGGCAGAGAAAGCTGCACCGGCGCTGTACAATAAAGGCAAAGGCACACCGGCAGAATTCGCGACGGACAAACTGATGTCCTTTCCGGTATGGGTGCACAAAAGAATCCTGCTTGGCAAGTACAAACTCGGCAATGACGCTGCTCTGGCGACAGCCCGCTCCTATATGAACGATTTATTCAGCGACATTGACAGAGGGTTCAACTGGCCGGTCAAGGAACCTCCGAGATTTGAAATTCCCTATGCGAACCGGAAGCCGGTGATTGACGGAAAACTGGATGAGACCGAGTGGAGCGAAACCTTAACGTTCCATGGCGAATACCCTTTAGACAGCCTGAAGCATAACGCCTCTGCATCAGTCTGGCATGCCTGCTGGGATGAAGAATTCCTCTATGTCGGCGCAAGTTTCCGCGTGAGCGATGTGAAGTCGATCGCGTATGATACGGTGAAAAATACGGCCCCGTGGGATGGCGACGCGTTCGAAATATTCATTCTGCCCGATATGCGATTAAAGGCATACTGGGAAGTGGTGATAAGTCCCGACAATCATGTGACAGACGGTTTGCATCTCAATAATTCCTCCGGTTTCTGGGTAGGAAACCTTGATGAAACAATGCACGGGTTGAAAACCGGCACAAAAATCACAAAAGACGGGTTTTCCGTTGAGGCGGCGCTGCCGTTCAAAGAATTGCCGGGGTATATGCTGGGCAACCACCCCCAAGCAGGGGAAAGCCTGTCCTTTGTCATGATCAAAATTGATAAAGGCCGCCGTTCGGCGATCATTCCGCTTTTATACGACGGACACAACATCTTCGGCTATCCGCGATTTGTACTGAAAAAATAGGAATTCATTTCGGCGGCTCCGACTATTGCCGATATAAGTAGTTTGGACTCCATTGCGAAGAACGCAGAACTTAACAGACGTCACATCCACCATGTTTATAAACGCATGAAAAGCGCATCTGTCATCAATGCGCTGAATTGTTCACTGCTAAGTGATTCCTGTCCCAAATCTCCATACCAGCGGCTTCAATAACTTAAGTCATTTTTTACCATACGCCACGACCGGACGCCCGTTTGCATCCAATAAATTACCATGGAATTTTTGGACAATATTGATATTTTGCCTATTTTTTCTATTGTTACGCTTTTTATCCAAGCAGATAACTCAATCATCGCTTATAATCTTTAACAGTCAAATAACAGATAACGGGAAATCATATGAATTTGCGCAATGTCACTTTGGAGCTAAGTTCAAAGCCTTTCCGGGATAACTCGGAAGAAACCATGCGGGCGGTTTGCCGCAAAATGTTTACCCAATGGATGCCGCTGACCCAATATGCGGACACAATATCCGTAATGCTGTGGATTTCGGACGGCTCGGAAATCCTGGAATACAAAAACAATCTGGACGATCAATTTGAATGGGCTTGCTGGCAGGGAGTGGCAAGTCCGGTATTTGGTTCAACGACCAGTCCGCGCCCGAGCATCCATCACCAGGCGGTAAAATATATGGACAACCCGCCAACCCGCACTTACCGCTGGCTCAAAAAGTTGATCGAAGTCATCAGGACAACCGGAAATGAAATCACCGGCAAGCCGGTCAGGGTTGGAGCCACTTTCGACCCCGGCCCGGAATTCGCAGTATCGGAATTTAAATATGTCATGCACCGCGAAATCTGCTGCGGGGGCTCCATCGGACGGGATACTTTCGTGACCTGCAACACCTTTCTGAAACAGGATTCGGCAAAATATGCCGGTTTCCCGGAAGGCATTCCGGACCGGACGCCGTTCGGCGTATTTCTCGGACGGCAGTCGAGACATTTTTTGCGGGACATGGGTTATGACTACATCTGGTTTTCCAACGGTTTCGGGTTCGGCCTGGAAACATGGGGCATCACCGGTTCCCTGTTCGACGGCAAACAATTCTTTCCTGAAAAAGCAGGGGAAATATCAAAGGAAATCTTGAAATTCTGGGAAGATTTCTCCCGCGAATGTCCCGGCATGCCGATTGAAACGCGCGGCAGCAACCTGACCGCCGGCATCGAGATTTCCACCGATGCCGCACCGCTGAGTGAGATTTATAACACATTCAGAGCATCGCCGCCGGTGAATTCGCCATGGGCGGCGCTCGACAAAGACATTGGGCTGGAACTGGCCGGATGGCTTTCCCATATCTCCGAGCTGCCGGATGGAAACTATCCATTCCGTTTTTACATTCACGATCCGTGGTTTATCAACAGCCCGTGGCTCGACCGTTACGAACGGGAACCATATGACATTTATCTGCCGCTCGCTGTTTCGATGATTGACCGGCAAGGCAATGTCCGTACCCCTTCGTCCATCAATCTGCTGACCGTCGATGATTCCTACGGCGAAATGCCGGACCAGGTGCCGATGGAAGTGATTCCGTACATTGCAGACGGTCTGCGCCGCAAACCAGATCAGGCCGGACCTTTTGTATGGATCTATCCGTTCAATGAATATCAGGAAATGGTGTTGAAGCAGGGCAGATGCCTGGATGAAATATTCGCCGATGACTGGTTTATCCGCGGGGCGATCAATAACGGGCTGCCGTTGAATACCGTAACCAGTATGACCTCATTCTCTGCACTACTGGACAGCAAGCCGGAGATTTTTGCCGGAGTTGTGCTGGTGATCCCGGTCAATGCCTGCTCCAGTGATTGCGTGAGAAAACTTGAACTGTTCGTCAAATCAGGCGGCAATATCCTGTTCTACGGTCCGGCGCAGAGCGCGGTTCCGGAAATGCTGCGGCTGCTCAATCTGAAAATAGTTGACGGAGTATCCGGCGAAATGAGCTTAACGCTGAATCTGGAAGCTGACCAGTTGACGGAACAGTCCTATCCGCTGACTATAGTTCACTACGATATTTTCTCAGGCGGTCCGCTGCGCGAAGTCATTGCCGATCCGAATGATATGACTACCGCAATCAAGGCGGCGGCGGTCAAAGATGCGCACAGCTCAAGGGTTACAGCGCTGACGCGCAAACCGTTCTCCGCCGGCTCCGGTAAAATATGCTGGGTGAGGACCATCAATCCTTCACAACCCGCCGACTGGCTGAGGGCTGTCTCACCGCCGGACCCGAACAAAGTATTTCATTTCGACAACGTCATGCGCCTGATGATTCAGGAGTTGGGGTTTAAAGTGATTTACCGTAAGGATGCGCCGGCCAGGCCCAATCCGAAAATGTCCGTATCCAGAAATCGCAACGCGTTTTATTTGTCAATCTTCTGCCCTGACACGCTGGTCGAAGAACACCTCCGGTTCCCGTTCGGCGCCCCGATTATGAGCGGGCTTGAAACAGAATTGAAGAACGGCGCGGCGGTATACCGGCTGCCGAACACCACCAGTCGCGAATGCCGTGTGTTTGTGGAACAGGCTCAGTCCGGAGTCGTAACGTGTCATGAAGTATGTTCCGTCTACACGGGAATATCCCGGCGGCTGCTTGTGACCGGATTGAAAGACGCCGATGTAACGTTCTTCCCGGAAACCGGCAGTGAAAAACGGCTGGAGATACTGCCTGACCCGCAAGGTCCATATCTGGAAGGCAACTTCATCACTCCTGAATTTACCAGAAACGGGTTCGGAACGTGCGTAAAACTGAAAAATATTTCCAGCCCGATAATGTTCTCGTGGTAATTATACAAAGTTAAGAGGAAAATCATGAAAATCGGACGTAGAAAACCGCTGACCGCCAATATCGCCGTATTCGGCGTCGCCCACCATGTGTACTGGGCTCAGTTTGAAGGTCTGCAAGACACCATGAAGAAAAAACTGGACATATTCGTGAACAAAGTTAATTCCAACGGCGTCACGGTCAAGAATTTCGGTATCATTGACAATGCCCAGGGGGCTTATGCACTGCTGCCGCAATTAAAAGCAGGCAATTTCGATCTGATCTTCGTGGATATGGTGACTTATGCCACCTCTTCGACTTTCGGAGTGATCGCCCGCGAATTGAAGGAAGTACCAATCGTGCTGGCGGCGCTACAGCCGCTGGCGGCAATGGATTATGCCAATGCTTCAACTTTCATGCAGCTTTGCAATGACGATTTCTGTTCCGTTCCTGAATTTACCGGCGTCGCGGTGAGAATGGGACGCAAAGCCCCTGACGTCATCATCGGGATGCTGGAAAACGATCCGGCGGCGGACGCCGAAATCGCTGACTGGTGCAATATCGCCAAAGCAATGCATGATTTGAAACGCGCCCGGATCGGACATATGGGGCATGTACTGGAAGCAATGCTCGACATGCACACCGATCCCACGGCAGTAACCGCCGGCTTCGGCTGTCATGTCGTCCAGTGCGAGCCGGATGATGTAATGGTTCATTTCAGCAGACTGACCGCTTCTGATAAGGCGGTGCTGGCGATGAAAGAACGCATCCTCAATTTCTTCGACACTCCGGTTCCGGTAAGTGACCCGCTAACCGAAAAATTAAATGAAAAAGACCTGGAAATAGCTTCAAGAGCCGCCGTGGCGCTGGAAAGATTCATCGAAGAAAAGCAACTTGACGGCCTCGCCTATTATTACGAAGCGGAAAATGGTTCGGACATGCGGACGCTGGTCACCAATTTTATCGTCGGCAATTCCATGCTGACTTCCGCCGGATTCCCGATGTGCGGCGAATTTGACATTAAAACCTGCATCGCAATGATGATCATGGACCGCCTGGATATCGGCGGAAGTTTTGCCGAATTCCATCCGATCGATTTTATTCGCGACACGGTGCTCGTCGGCCATGACGGTCCGCATCACCTCAATATCGCCAACGGCAAACCGGTGCTGCGCAGCCTGAAAAAATATCACGGCAAACCCGGTTCCGGCGCCAGTGTGGAATTCAAAATCCAGGAAGGCCCCATCACCATGCTCAGTATCGGTCTGAAAGGCGACGGCAAGTTCAAGTTTATCATTGCGGAGGGAGAATCCGTCGAAGGGCCGGTGCCGCCTACCGGCAACACCAACACGCATGGACGCTTCAAGCCGGATATCAGGACTTTCCTGAGGCGCTGGATTGCTGAAGGCCCGACCCATCACTTCGCTCTCGGCACCGGACATCATGCAGAAAATATTCGAAGGCTCGGCGAACTGCTCGGCATCGAAGCCGTCATCATTGATGCACGTTAATGGAGAAACAATAATGGCTATCGCGGAACAAAAAAGTTACCTTCAGCCGCTCAGCGCGGAACTGATGAAGATATGGCCGGACAACCGGACGATAAATATCGTCTGTCACGGTCACAGCGCCCCAGCCGGATATGCCGGTTTTCATGTGGTGGACACCTTCAACGCCTATCCGCATCTGCTGCATCGTATGCTCAAAGAGCGCTACCCGATGGCGGTCATCAACGTCATTGTCACCGCCATCGGCGGCGAATGCTCGGCAGCCGGAGAAAAGCGGTTTGCAGGCGATGTACTGTCTCTCCGTCCGGACCTCATTACAATTGATTACGCACTGAATGACCGTTTTATCGAGCTGGAGCAGGCGGAACAGGCCTGGAAATCCATGATTGAACAGGCGCTGGCGCTAAAAATAAAAGTGCTGCTGCTGACCCCCGGCATGGAAGCGGTGTGCAGCCGGCAGGACCCGGAACTGGCGGCGGCCCATGCAAAGCAGATCAGACGGCTTGCCGCGGAATATGACATAGGTCTGGCGGATTGTCTGGAAGTCTTTCAGCAATATTGTGACAACGGAGGACAAATCAGCGATTTACTGTCATGGATCAATCACTGCAACCGTGACGGACACCGGCTTATCGCGCGTGAAATATTCCGATGGCTGCCGATTCTGCCGCCGACTTGACATTATTTCAGAAAAATAACCAAATTTAACAGGAGTTTCAAAATTGAAAATGTATAATCAAAACAAGGGGGAAAAAAGATCATGAAACGGCAACAGAATATAAAATTGAATAAAGGAGAAAAGATCATGAAGCGGCAACAAATTTTCACACTCATCGAACTCCTCGTGGTGATCGCGATCATCGCAATTTTGGCCTCAATGCTGCTGCCGGCACTCAATAAAGCCAGGATGACAGCACGTCAGGCGGCATGCAACAGCAATCTGAAACAGCTCGGTCTGGCGGTGCAGAATTACGCAGACTCCAACTTCGGCTATCTGATGACGACATTTGGCAATACTTCAAACGGCTACCTTTGGCCCCAGCAACTGGTGGGAATGAAAAACTTACAGGATGGTACGTCCACTAACCGGAATGATGCTAATTTATTTGTCACCCGTAAACAATTGCAGTGCCCGGAGCAGCCCACCGGGTTCAGTTGGCCATGGAATACTGACTATGCGTTTAACGAAGATATGGCAATGGGCATCGCGCCTTACCGTTCCAATAAACTGGCATCACAACGCCGCCCTTCCATTAAGTTTTACATGTTGGACAGTTACTGCAATCTGCCATCAGGCGGAACCGACTTTACGAAAGGCTCCTTTCGTATTGATTTCGTTGCCACTGGCGGCGCCATAACCAGCAACAGCTACGGGCGTCCATCCGGCCGCCATGCGGGCAAATGCAATATCCTGTTTCTGGACGGACACACCGGCAATGTAAAAGTAACCAATATAAACTTTCCATTCTCCGATACCCCGTTCAGATGGTCTTCAGGAGGCGCAAACAACGACGTCAACAATCTGCACTGGGTTACATATTGATTCCAGCACGACTGGTCTTCACGCTTAATCCCCTGATGTTATGCATCGGGGAATGTTCTATGCCGTTGCTGCCTGTATCGGATTTTTATTAATGCAACTATGGTAATGAAAAATGATTGTAAATACGGTACTTAAATCTCTTGCCGCCGCGCTGACCATTGCCGGTTCAGTGTGCGCTGTCGCTTCCGAAGGTATTTTTGAGGAAAATTTCAAAAGTTACCCTGATTTTGATCCGGGGCTGCGCAACTGGCAGTTCAGAGGGATTGGCGGTGAAATTATCGGCGGGGCCTACCAGTTTACCGGTGTGACTCAGAACAGCTCCGAATATCTGGACATCGCTCCCGACTATACGATGGGGCTGGTAAGAGACTTTAAAGCAGGTTCCAAGCTGAGAATCAACGCTGTCGCGAAAGCCGCGCCGCATAAATTCCCGGTTTTCGATCCAGGCAAAAACACGGACAGCCGGATTGGCATAGTTATTCTCAACCAGCCATTTTTACGCAGGGTTGCCGCCCCGATGGACAATCCGGCCCTGACGCTGACGCTCAATAAATCGGCCAACGGGGCACGCACTGTTTCTTTCGACTGCACGGGCAAAGAAAAGCCGCGGATTACAGGCAAAACCATCGTCGAACCGCCCGCCGCCGGCTGGCTTGATAACGTCGATTACTCTTTTGAGATTCTGCTCTCCGGCAATCTTGCGCAAGGAATCATCAGCGACGGTTCCAAAGTAATATTTAAACGCGAACTTGAGAGCTCTGATTTTGCCAGAGTTTTCCAGAAGGCTTATCCGGGTTTCGCGAACCGGCGCATGACAGGACAACTTTCATCATTCCGCGCCGACAGTCTGAATTCTGCTCAGGATACTGAAGTTACAACGCCTCTTCCCATTCCCCGCAGATGGGCTGTTTTTACGGATGTTAAAGATGCCGCTAAGTTCCCGTCTTTTAAAAGTATTCCGGACTCTGTGCCGGGAGCAGACAAGGCTTCAGCCGCTAATATCGAGAGCGGTAAAGTGATTGACCTGGGCAAACTTTTCGGCGGTCATAAGCCCGGACGGGTTGCAGCGCTTTTCGCCACGCTCAATGTCAGGGAATCCGGGGCTTATATCATCAACTGCAAGGCGGACTGGTTCTGGCGTCTTGACGTCAACGGCAGTACCGTCATGAATTTAATGAATGAGGGTAACGGTTCGAAAAAGACACATACCGTGCTGGTTTCTCTTTCGACTGGCGAAAATACCATTATGATTCTTGTCGGCAGCGGCTCCGCGGGGTGGAATCTTTGCCTGACAGAGCCGACTGCGGTGGAAATAAACAACGCGCTGGCTAAAAAATATCTTTACGGAAGTGACACCCTCTACTGGAATCTGGACAGGCTGCTTGATGATATTACAAAACTTAAGCGCGATAATATTGTCATAGACGGTCTTGAGCAGAAAATCATCGGCCTTAGAAAAGCGCTTTCCCCCAGTCTCAGTTCACGTGAAACGGCTGAATATGACCTGTTCCTCGATGAAGCCTATGCAAAAGTTTATGACGGATACCGCGTGATTTCACTGAAAGCTGAAATCGACGGCCTGAAAGCGCTGGCTGCGGCTCTCGGTTCAAACGCCAATGACGGCAGAATCGCTGAACTTGAAAAACTATCCCTCAAATTAAGAAAAGAAGTTAAGGAATCTTCCACGGATTCCGTGGATAAAACCGCTCTCGCCGCTCAGAAAATTATCGGCGATTGCAAAAAGAGCAATCAGGGCTACGCTGAAGGCGTCAGCAAAGGCGGCTCTTTCGGACGGTTCGGCTGGATGACCAGCACGGCAATCGGAAGCTACAGTTCCGGTGACGGCCTGCTGGCAAATCAGATACTTTCCAACGGCGCGCTTGCCCGGCAATATATAAGTTATGGCTCTAAACCGGAGGATTGCTGGGTAGCTCGTTTCCGCTTCGACGGTGATAAGGACAGCGGCAAAGCCGCGGAAGTCGCCTCGCTGAAGACGCTCGGCGCAAACGTTGTTCTTCAATTCGGGTATGATCCGAACCAGTTCTATACCGGCAATACTCCGGACAACGTCGCGGTGAAGGAAATCAGTTGGACCCATAAGAAGTTTTCCTGCGCGGATGCTTTTGTGGCCGACATGAGCATCCTTTCTCCATCACTTCTTCTCGAAAGCCCGTTTAATCAGTTTTCCATATCAGACCCCGCCGGAGGGCATTTCAGCAGAATCGGATACCTCAACTCGGATGGCAAGGCGGTATCGCTGCCCGCCGGCAGTGACGGTGTTCTTTATGATCAGGCCGCAAACTCCAGACTGGGGTCCAACTGGATTCTACTCTGGGATGACGACAACTCTTTCAAGGATTTGACCGGACATCTCGGTAGTGTGCCTGTTCAAATAATTTTTCAGCGTCAGCCCGAAAAAATAGTGAGATCAGGTTCCTCCGTCACCGTGACCCTCGGCAGAAACGGCGCACTATGGCTCAATACCCCTTTCGGCGCCAGACTCCAGCCAACAGGCAACTGGAAGGGTGAAATGCCTCCCGCCGCAGCGGCGTCATGTACGCTCTTCGGCAGAAGCGCCCTGGCATATCCTCAAAACTGTCGTGAATTCTACCGTCTGAGTGAGGACGGAAGCAGGATCGAAATACTCGACAGTTTCTCCTACAAATACTTCAAGGACAATGACTGGGGGATCGAGCCCCTGGAACTGGCTCCGCTTCCTCCGCTGCTCTCGCTGATGACCGACAGAGGTTTTGACGCTGTTCTTCCGCAAGGGCTCTACGAACTCAATTATCCGAGCGTATATGGTCCCCTTCGCGCCGTAAAAGGCTCGAAAATCACATATTCTCTGCCCGTACCGCAGGCGCCGCGAATTATCCTTCCGGAAAATACTGATGCCGTTAAAGCCGACAAAGAGCTTCTTGCAAAACGCACCATGGCCAACGTTGAAGGTATGCGTTTCCGCCTCTATGATGAGAAAATTGTGCGCAGTTGGCACTCGCTTAATTTTCCAATACTGGTTGCGGCAAAACCATGGCCATATCTGGACCCGGTATATCGCGACTATCTCAAGGGGTTGTTCTCCTATAATATGGCGGCCGGCTCCGGCTACAGAACCAACCGCGTCTGGCGTTCGCTGGTCGAGCCTTACTCCGGGAAGAAATACTATTACTCCTTCTCGATAAGCATTGAAGACCCCGGCGATGTCGGCGTTTTCGGCGACCGCGGCTACGGTGTCGGAAACCATCTGAACCAGTTGGATTACGCCGCCGCCCTTTCCGGCAATTATGAACTGCTGCGCAAAATGTGGAGCGACAAAGCTCCGCTTGCATCTCCCGAGGCGTCGCGCGACGGTAAAATCCTTACTATCGACAAGATGCTCGGCTATGTCAAGGATGTCCATGACTGGGCATGGATGGATGACGGCAGCAACGATGCCGGCGACAACGGCCCGGTCGTTGACTGCTCGCAATCCACTTTCGGAGGACATGGCGCACTGCTGCGCATGGCCAAAGAGGTCGGCAGTCCTGACGATGTGGCAAAGGCTTCATATTTCCTCGCGAAAGGACAGCTTTCTCTTACAGGCCGCACCGCATTCACCGGCTACGGACATGAAAACGGGCTCCTCGGCGTTGACAGCATCAACGTCGGGTTCAGGGAGTTCATTACTCCCGACTCTTACGCCAACAGTCCCATGCTGGTTAAAACGGTGCGCCAGGAGTACGACGGAAGCTATGACTCCGTACTTTGTTACGCCTTCTATGACATGTACGAAATTTACTATCCATACGCTCGCTATATCTGGAATGATCTCCGCGATTATGAAAGAATCCGGCAACTCTATTTCCCGAACAGCGACACCGGCAAAGGGACACATGCACACCTCGGAACCCGCCTTGTATTTCTGCTCTTCAACGGCATGCCTGTAGCGAAAGTGCGTGCTTCGCTCGACAGCGTGAATGACGAAGCGGTTTTCTGGATAAGGAATATGCGGTATCTTGAAACAATGCCGCTGCTGATGACAGGCGGTTCTCCTCTTGTTCTTTGTTCATGGGCTCCGCTTGCAGTTCCGGAATTCAAGTTCGAACCTTCAACAAAGACTGCCCGCATAAAACTGTCTTCAGTTCCGGCGGGCTTCAGACTTGAAGGGCTTTCCTCGCACAAACCGCAGTCTGTAACAGTGAACGGAAAAGCTGCTGAATATATTTACGATCCTGAAACTTTCAAATTCTCGGTAAAGGTTCCACAAGCGGCCGCCGCTGATATTGAAGCTGTCTATGCGGAGATTGATCCTTCACACTTTATGCCGGTTCCGATACCGCCGGTCATGAAGTCAACTCCTGTTTTGCGCGATGAACTTAATACCCGCAAATTCGAGCGTGCCTCCGACAAAAAGCGGGAGCCGGAAGTATCTGCGTTACCAGTAAAAAATGACACTCCGATATTTATCGCAGATTTCAACGGCGAACCGCAGAAAGATCCGCTCCTGCCGGCGGGCGGATTTTACTTCGGCAACTGGGGTAAGGTCAAGCAGCAGCCCGGCGGCGGAATTACCGGGGCCTATCCGCCTTCCGGCGTGCCGCCTCTCTCAATGGAAGTCAAAGCCTCCAGCGACAACTTCACCGGGCGCGGTTCGCCGGTGATAAAAATCCCGAAGAACTGTTCATCTCTTATCATAACAGGAAAAATTCTGCGGTCCAAAGATTACAAAGGGAACAACCCCATGATTTTCCTGTGGGTTAGTGATAACGCAAAAAAATCCAGTCCGGTGTTCTTCGACATTGCTGACGCTCCTGCCGGGGAATGGCAGAACTTCGAGTTTGTACAACTTTACTCCGGTCTTATCCCGAATGCCGAAACTCTTGTTCTGAATCTCACAAGCAGAAAAGAAAACTCAGCAACTGAAGTCGCCGGCAGCGTTTACTATAAAAACATAAAAATTAGTGTACGTTAATTACATTAAAATATAAGGAAAGAATTATGTTCAAGCGATTTTTCAGGATGCTGGCTCTGGCCGGATTATGCGCAGGATTATCGGCGACTGCGGAAACTCTTGAGCCGGGCAGCGCAAAGCTGATCTGGTCCGGCCTGCGGGCGGAGCGTTACGGCAGCCTCTACACCACCGGCGAAACGGTAAAATTCATCGCGGACAAACCGCTTCCCGAAGCGCTGCAAAGCCTCACCGGAATCATCTATTCCGCAGACGGCATCCGGGTTGATGAGAAAAACGTTGACGGCGCTGATTTCAAGGCGAACGGCTGGACATGGTTTCCCTCCTCCCCTGGATTTTATGAAGTAGAGTTCCGCGGCCGTACCGTCGATGGAAAAACCGTTAGTTTCCAGGAACCTTACGTCATAAAAATCAATAAGGAACAGGAGACCTTTATTCGCGGCAAATATGCGGCCGGTGTGGTTCCGCCCCCGGTTCCCATGAAAGAGCGTTCACCGCTGTTCGGATTCAGCAATCAGCTCGATGATCTGCAACTTTATCCGCTGGCGGATATGATGGGTTTGAGCTTTGCCCGGATGCACGCCATCGGCTGGGGCAGCCAGTTCACCAACACGACGCTGGCGCTGGAACCGGAACAGGGCAAGTACAACTGGAGCACTCTGGACAAGCATGTCAATGAGATGAAAAAATATGGTTTCACCATGGCCGGCAACATTCTTTATACTCCGAAATGGGCCTCGCCGCATCCGGAAAAGACCAATGTCAATATCTGCGTTCTGGAGTTCAGCAGTTATGCCCCGGCCAAAATGAGCTATCTTGAAGATTTTCTAAAAGCATTGATCGCCCGCTACGGGAAGGATATCAGAATCTGGGAAATCTGGAATGAGCCAAGTATCAAAGGCGGAAGCTGCTTCTGGTCGGATACCCCGGAGAACTATGTTCTGCTGCTGAAGACCGTCAGCGAAACACTCAGACGGGAACAGCCGGGAACCGAATTATGGCTGGGCGGTGTTGGCAACAGACCTCCATATTACCGTTTTTACAGAATTATTGCCAAACTCGGAGCCGCACAGTATTATGACAAGCTGGCGCTGCACGGCCGGAATTCCGATCCGGAGGAGTATATTAAGATCGATCAGGATCTGGGGCTGAAGACCAGGCCGCTGGTAAGTTCGGAAAGCCATGATCTTCTGCAGCGCGAAGGACCGGTCGAAAAAAATGAAACGGAAATTGCCGCAATACTTGTAAAGAGCATGCTGATAAAGATCAAGGCCGGCCATGAACGTATCGCGATCTTTGAATTCCGCAATCAGGCGGAAATGGAAAGCCTGCCGTTTTACGGCAAACACAGCCGTATCACTCATGCCTCCGGACTCTTTCGCAGCCGTCCACTTACCGAACCGCGGCTCGCCGCCATCGTCTACGCCAATCTGATCAATCAGTTCAAACCAGGAGCGAAAATTACTGGCGAATACCGGCTGGAGAAAGAGTCCCTCAATCTGGTACAGGTCGATATTCCGGCGCAACCGCCCATGCTGGTGCTTTGGAATACTGGGAAACAGGCGACGGCAATGCCGGAACAACTGCGCGAGGTCATGACCGGAGCATCCGCAATCACCGACTGGGAAGGCAAATACATAGGAAAAGACAAGATTGCGTTTGCCCCGGGAAAAGTCTATTATCTCTCCGCGTTGAATCCCCGGATGCTGAAGCAACTGCCGCGCAAGGAGGTCGTCGTCTCTGATGAAACAGGCAGCACCGTCCCAACCGGACGGCCGTCGGCAATGGGCGGAAAAGGATGCCTCTTCGATCCCGCGACCGGGCAACTGGATGCCGCGAAAATCAACTGGATCGATTCTGACTGGAATTTCGTCGGTATCAACGGCACGTTGCGCCCGGATGATTTCCAGGCAAAATACGCAATTGGCTGTTCGGCGCAAGGTCTTGATCTGGTGGTCGGCGTTAAAGACCGTCAGGTGCAGTTTGCCAAACCGGAGGATGCTGAATTATGGAATTACGACTCTATGCAGTTTGCCATTGACACACGGGGGAAGCATTCCACTATTGATATCCTGGAGTTTGCCGTTTCTTCAGTAAACGGCAATCCGGTAATTATCAAGACTGCCGCTCCGCTGGACGGCGATCTGCCGGTCGGTTTTACTCCGGTCGGCAAACCGGTCAAAAACGCGGTCGTGAAAATCAGTCGGGCCGGCGGCGAGACGCTCTACCGGATTCATCTGGAGTGGAGCGAACTATTTCCGTGTGTCTACAGTCCGGAAAAGCCGCTGCCATTTTCATTGCTGGTGAATAACAATAACGGCGCCGGACGGCTGGGCTGGCTGGAATGGAGCGGCGGTATCGGCAGGGACAAGAATGCAGGAGCTTACGGCAATGTCTACTTTGTCAATCAATCGGCCAATCTGCTGGGTTCGGCGCAGTTCCTTGACGGAAAAGGCTGGTACGGCTATGTTGCGGCCGAAGCGAAAGAAAAATCCTCCATTGTCATGGTTGACGGAAAAGCTGTTGTCACCGCCGGCGGACCGGACGCGAATGGTTTGGCCAATATCAACAATATTCAGCTCATCCGCAATATTACGCTGAAAAACGATCAAACGTATCTTCTCCGGTTCACTGCAACCGCGGAAAAAGCCAGTAATATTTCGATTGAATACCTGATGGGGAAAACGCCATGGCCCCGTTTCGCGACATCGATGTGTGATCTGAGCGCCGGGAAGCATGATTATCTGGTGACAATTCGACCGCGCAATACCCAGTCGCTCAGCGCCGATGCCCCGATGTCGCTGCGACTGTTTCTTGGCGAACTGCCCGCCGGAACTGTAACGCTTGGCAACACGGGGGTATATCAGCTCGACGAACAATAGTTTTTAAAGAAAAATAAGAAATTTAACAACAGTTACAAACGAAATCATGTATAATTATATATGGAAGGGTAAGGTCATGAAAAGGCAATGGTTTTCAACACTGATTCAGGAGCAAAAAATCATGAAAAGGCAACAAATTTTCACACTCATCGAACTCCTCGTGGTGATCGCCATCATCGCGATCCTCGCTGCAATGCTGCTCCCGGCGCTCAATAAAGCCAGGGTTACAGCCAGGCAGGCATCGTGCAACAACAACCTGAAACAGCTCGGCATCGGCGTAATAAATTACACCGATGACAACGGCGGTTATCTGATGCCGGTATTCTATCCCGGATATGCCAATCCCTGGCCTTATTTCATGGTCGGGCCGAAAGGCAAGGAAAATAAATATGCCACTCAAAAACAATTCCATTGTCCTGAACAAGTTAAAGGGTTCAGTTTCGGCTGGAATGTTGACTACGCCATTAACAACGATATTTACTCCGGAGCCGTGGCTGATTTCGGTTCCTACAAGCTGGCGTCACAACGCCGTCCTTCCGTCAAGATTTACATATTGGATAACTATCTCAATCTGGCCACCGGCGGGACCAACTTTGACGCAGTAGGCATGCGAATTTCCTTTAGCGGCGGCGCCACTATGTTTCAGAACACAAACTGGGCCCGCCCGGCGGGCCGTCATAACCAGAAATGCAATATGCTTTGGCTGGACGGACACACCGGCAATGTAGTGGTAAAAAATATAAACTACCCGTTCTCCGATGCGCCGTTCAGGTGGGTGTCAGGAAGCAATCTCAACGATGTAAACAATCTGCACTGGATGACATATTGATTCGGATTCCTGGCTGTATATAAAGATTTTTTTAACAGACATTAAGGATATGTATGCGTTTTTTATTGCAATTGTGCTCAATCTGTTTGATTGCCGCGTTCAGTGCACAAGCCGAAGTAAAAATCAGGGGTGAAAAATTTGCCAACTGGTGGGTTCTGGGCGAGACCGTCGGGTTCAAACCGGATGGCAGACTGCCGGAAAACATAAAGAATGTCATCGGGGAAATTTATGATTCCTCCGGAAAAAAGGTTAGTGAAAGAACCGTTTCCGCGACGGATTTCGCCGCCTCCGGCTGGCAGTGGAAACCGGAGCAGCCGGGATTTTACGAAGTGAAGTTCCAATACAGCGATGCCGCCGATGCGCTGACTCCCGCGCAGGAAACCATCAATTGTAAAATTTACGAATGGGTCAAAGGCAAACCGCATCTGCAACTGGAAAATAATTTCGTCCGGCAATGCCACAATATCGCGGTACTCCCCCGCCCCACCCGGCCGCCGGAGCAAATTCCGCCGCAACTGGCGGTGTCGCTCGGGCCGGCCTACGACAGCAAACCCAAAAACATTCAATGGGCCAATGATAATCTCAAGCTGGCCGCCATGACCGGCTTTCATGCCATCCGCATCCATACTATCCCCTGGGACCGGATCGAAACGGAACAGGGCAAATACGACTGGAACACCATTGACCTGTTTATCGCGGAAGCGCGGAAGAGAGGATTCAGCGAATTCATCGGCGATCCGGTCGGCACCCCGAAATGGGCGTCGACACATCCGGAACTGATCAACCTGGATATTTGCGTCTGGGAATATGCCGCCTATGCCCCGGTCAAAATCTCCTACTGGACCGATTTCCTGAAAGTGCTGGTCAACCGCTACCCGTTCATCAGGACCTGGGAACTGTGGAACGAACCGCATCTGCCGGGACAGTCGGTGTTCTGGAGAGATTCACCGGAAAAATTCGTCGAACTGCTCAAAGCCGGATATGACACCGTCAAGCAGGAGCGGCCGGATACGACAGTCTGGATCGGCGGCATGGGCATGCGCTATCTGCCGTTTTACGAAGAAATCATGAAACTCGGCGCCGGCAAATACTTCGACCGCCTTGTGCTGCACGGCTCCTGGGTCTCGCCCGCTCCGTTCCAGCGCATCGACCGGAGTTGCGGAGTGGAGCCGAAACCTTGGGTCAGTTCCGAATGGCACGCCATGCTGGCAAGCGGCGATGAAGCGGTTACACCCGCCGAAGAAGCGCTTTCCAACAGGATGCTGGTTGACTTCATGAATCATATACGCCAGGGGGCGGAAATGGTCACGTTCTTTACCATGACCAATATTCAGCATGCCCGCGAACATGAAATGATGGATTATTTCCGTAAGAATAAACAGTTTTTCCAGACTTTCGGACTGTTCCGCGCCACTCCGTATATCGAGCCGCGGCGGCTGGCAGTGGTATGGCGCAATTTCACCGACTGCTTCGCCGGTAAAATCCGCTACATTGACGGCTATTATTTCGACGGCGGAAAACAGCGCGCGGCGTTGATGCAAAGCGACAGCGGCAAGGTGCTGTTCTTCTGGTCCAACACCGACAAACCGCTGAAACCGGTCGCGGAATTGGCGGCCGCCGCTGCCGGGGCCAATCCACGGCTGACCGACTGGGAAGGCAGGACATGCAATGTCGCCGGTCTGGAAATACAGCCTGCCGTCGTATATTTCCTGAAAAATCCGGATGAAAAAACCATCGCCCAATGGACCAGTAATCGCGGACAGGTGCTGACGCAGATACAGAAGGAGCCGGAACTCGACCGCACGGTTAACGGACGCTACCGCGCAGGCAGGATTTTCGACACGCAGATGAATGCAACCGATACTGTCAGCCTGCCATGGCTGCCGGCAGATAAATATGTCGCCATGAATCAGGAAAAACCGCAGGAAGGCTTAGCCGCCCGTTTTGCCGCAGCCCTCGACAGCAGCGGCATGGATTTGCTGGTTGAAGTGAATGACCGCATCCATCATCAAATCTGGACCGACGGCAATATCTATCAGGGCGACAGCGTCCAGCTTGCGCTCGATGCCGCGGGCAAAGGCCTGGCTGAAGACCGCCTGGAAATCAGCGCGGCACTGACCCCGAAAGGACCGCTGCTGTGGAAGGAGGCAATGCCTCCGCTCGGCGGCGACCTGCCGTCACGGATCACTTTCGCCAGAAAACCGCTCCAGTACGGGAAAATCGCGGTTGAAAAAACCGCGACAGGATTATGTTATAAAATTCATGTCGACCGCGACGACCTTTATCCGTTCAGTTATATTTCCGGACAGCCGGTGCGCTTCTCGCTGCTGATCAACAATAATGACGGCGGCAGCCGCGCCGGATACCTGGAATGGGCCTCCGGCATCGGCAATGCCAAAGATCCGGCGCAGTACGGTACGCTGACGGTGGATATCGGCAAACAGATATTGTTCAAACAGGACGATTTACGCGGTTTCTGGGGTGCCGCCAAACTTGAATCAGGCAAGGACAGCGTCAAAGTCATCTGCTCCGGCGTTGCTCCCAAAACCGCCTCCGCCATCGCCACTCGCGAGATTGAAGTTACACCCGGAGCCGCCTATCAGATTTCGTTTGAGGCTCGCGGCAATGTTAAACAATTCAATGGAATGTTGAATATGCCGAAAACCGGACGCAAAGACTTCCTTTCCAGGGCGGTACTTGGCAGTGAATGGAAACACTACGGGGCGGTAGTCGTGATCCCGAACGATGTCCGCAAGTTGTCCGTATCGCTGTTCTGCTGGCAGCAGGACGGCTGGTTTGAGATCAAAGGCTTCAGTATGGCCGCCGCGCAATAGCTGAACATAATTTAAAACATAAAGTTATCGACAGAAACCACAAATTACTTTGCAAAAAACTCAAAGTAATTTACTTTATTAAACTGAACTGTTACTAAAATATAATCTCAGAAGGAATTACAATGTTTAACTCTGCCAGTCTGATGAGCATCGGATGCGGAATACTTATTCTCGCGTTCACGACGGTATCCTTCCAGGCTGCCGCCCAAAATCATGAGCCTAAAGCAGAACTGAAAGTACTGGCCATTGGCAACAGCTTCTCCGGCAATGCCAATGCCTACCACGAAAAGCTCAACACAGGCGATCCTCTCCATAAACTGATCGTCGCCCAGGCCGAGATTGGCGGCTGCTCTTTTGAAAAACATATCAAACTAGCCCGGCTCCATGAACAGAATCCCGCCGACCCGGCCGGTAAACCATACATATACAATAAGCAGAAAGCCAGCCTGAAAGACATGCTGACCGCCCAGGCATGGGACGTGGTGACGATACAGCAGGTCAGCCACCTCAGCGACGACATTACGAGCTACCGCCCCCATGCTAAAGATCTCTGCGACTACATCAAGAAATATTGTCCGAAAGCTGAAATTGTCGTTCATGAAGTATGGGCCGACCGCGTCGACAATGCCCGGCTTAAACCCAAAGGGAAAAACCAGTTGGAAATGTACCGGGACCTTGATGCCGCCAACCGCGAAATCGCCTCCGAACTCGGCAATCTCAGGATAATTCCCGTCGGCGATGCCTTTCAAAACCTCCGCCAGATCTGGAAGTTCCAGCCGGATCCCGATTTTGATCCGAAGAAAATGACCTGTCCAAATCTGCCTGACCAGAAACACACCCTCTGTACCGGCTGGATGTGGCGGAAAGACACAAATACCGGCGAACAGAAACTGATTTATGACCATCATGCCAACCAGGCCGGATGCCTGCTTGCCGCTCTGGTCTGGCGCGAAACACTCCTCGGCGCCGATTCCCGCGAAAACAAATTCTGTCCGCCGGAAGTCAGCCTGGATGATGCCGTCGTCATCCGCCGCATCGCCCATGAAACAGTTGCCGACAAACTCCATCCGGATATGAGTTCTTTAACTAAATAAAAGGTGTAAATATGAATTACGGAAAGAATGTTTCAGCTCTTCTGGCCGCCGCGGTTGTATTGGGTTCGACTCTTAACTGCTTTGCCGACAGCGCGGTGGAAACGAAAACGCCACCCTATGACCTGAAAGCCAGTTTCAATAAAATATCCCCGGACGAAATACAGGGCAACATCATCAAGATGATCAATTCCGACTGGATGCTCATCACGGCCGGCAGCGAACAGAAATTCAACGGCATGACCGCAAGCTGGGGCGGCATCGGCAACTGGGGCAAGCCGGTGGCTTTCATCCTGGTTCACACGGACCGCAACACCTACAAGTTTCTTGAGAAAGAAGACTATTTCACCCTGTCCTTTTTCGACGATAAATACCGTCCCGCGCTGAAGCTTTTCGGCACGAAATCAGGACGCGATATGGATAAGACGAAAGAGGCCGGCCTCACCGGCATCTCAACTGCGCCCGGGATCGCCTATGCCGAGGCAAAGCTCATCATCGTCTGCAAGAAAGGTTTCTCGACCATGACCACTAAAAACGATCCGCCGAAGGGGCACAAACTCTTTTTCGGCGAAATCGTCGCCGTCTGGCAAAGGAAATGAAGCGATAAATGAAATGTTCTGTAAACATCAGCCGCCAGACTGCGGCAACCGCGATTATCGAGCCCGAGCGGACGGTTCCCGTTTACGGCGAGTATGATGTCGTAGTAGTCGGCGGAGGTCCCGCCGGCATCGGGGCGGCGCTGGCGGCGGCACGCGCCGGAATGAAGACCCTGGTTGTGGAGAAATTCGGCTGTCTCGGCGGTCTCTGGACAGCGGGGCTGCTCAACCCGCTTTTCGACGGCAGAGACAAAGGCGGGATTGTCAGTGAAATCATCTCCCGCCTGGAGGCGCAGGGCGACTGGGGCGGTTTGTGGAACATATCATTCAATCTGGAAGCGATGAAATATCTGCTTGACGTAATGGCCCGGGATGCGGGAGTGAACGTTCTTTTCTACACGCTTGCAGCGGGAACGCTGATGGACGGAAATTCCATTCGCGGAGTCATCATTGAAAACAAATCCGGACGCGGCGCCGTACTTGCCAAAGTCGTCATCGACTGCACCGGCGACGGCGACGTGGCCTGGCACGCCGGGTGCGAGTATGAATTCGGCAGGATGAGCGATAATCTGCCCCAGCCCATGTCTGTCATGTTCAAAATCAGCGGCGCGGATTACACCCAGCCTGATGCTGAAGCCTTATACAATCTCCTGCTGAAACACAACGAACAGGCGGCAGTCGATGCGATTCCATACAACCGGCCGTGGCTCATCCCGGTGCCGGGCGAACCTGCAACGGCGGTAGTCATGTGGACACACATCCGCGGCACCGACGGCACGAACGCGGACGACCTCACCAAGTCTGTCATCGAAGGCCGCAGGCAGGTGCAGACGGCAATGAAACTGCTGCGGAACGTGAAAGATGTATTTGGCGGCGCAAGCCTGGTCGAGACCGCGCAGCAGATCGGCGTGCGGGAGACCCGGCGCATCCTGGGCGAGTATCACATGGAAGCCGACGACCTCATCCGGGGCGCGACATTCGAAGACGGAATCTGCCGGGCGACATTCTGCGTGGACATCCATTCCCCTGATTCCCAAGAACAGTTTTGCAGCCATCAGGTTAAGCCTTACCATATTCCCTACCGCTGTCTTGTTCCGCTGAAGACGGACCAGTTGCTGGTCGCCGGACGCTGCATCTCCGGCTCACACGAAGCGCATGCATCCTACCGCGTGACAGGCAACTGCGTGGCGACGGGCGAAGCGGCAGGCACCGCGGCGGCCGCGAGCGTCAAGCAAGGCTGTACGCCGCGCGCCCTGGACGGCAGACTTGTGCGGTCAATCCTGGAGAAAAACGGCGTCCGGTTGTAAAATATCTCAATGGACCATTAAGGATAATAAATGAACCTTCTTACACTTACCAATGCCATTTTTCAGCGTGGCAAAATCTCACTGGGCAATCCGGCAAGAATCCTCAAATTTATTGAAAAAATCCGGCAGGGACGGAGAATCGTCTACGGCGCTATCGGCGGCTCGATCACTGAAGGCGCCGGGGCCTCCTGCAAGGAACTCCGCTATGTCGAACAGTTTGCCGCCTGGCTGCGCGGGCATTACCGCAATCCCGGAATCGAAGTGGTGAATGCCGGAATCGGCGCATCCAACAGTCTGTTCGGCGCTTTTCGCGTTGATAAAGATCTCCTGCGTTATTCACCTGACCTCATCACCGTCGAATACGCCGTCAACGACACGACCAACCCGGATACCGCCGCGTCTTACGAAGCGCTGCTCCGCAAATGCCTGGAACTATCCCCCGATACTGCCGTAATCCTGATCTCCACCATGAACTATCTGGGCGAAAATAAGCAGCATCTGCACATTCCCGCCGGCAGCCATTATCAACTGCCGATGATATCTTATCGTGACGCCGTATATCCGGAAGTATCCGCCGGACGGATCGCATGGAGCGACATTTCGCCGGATACCATCCATCCCGACAACCAGGGGCATACTCTGATTAAAGACATGCTCGTCATGCTGATGCAGGAACTTGAGACTGCGCCCGCGTCGGGTCCGGTTCCGCTGCCGGCTTACCTCGACCCTGCCGCCGCCAAATACGCACACGTCCGCATTGCCGATGCCGGCTCCATGGAAGTATTGACCTGCACCGGCTGGCAGACCGGCCCGCACAAAGGCGGTTACTCCGGCTGGCAGACAAATGATCCCGCAGTTCTGCTTGAAGTGCGCTTCAGCGGCCGTTACATCGCCATCGGCTGCCAGCAGTATGCCGGAGATTTCGGACGGGCGCTGGCGACAATTGACGACCGTCCCCCGGTCATGCTCGAAGGTTATTTTCAAAAGCTGCCGAACAACGTCTGGGCCGGCGGACACACCGTGCTGACCGTACTCGCCGATGACCTGGCGGACGGCAGCCATATCCTGCGGGTGCGGATGCTGTCAGAACGCCACCCGGACAGCAGCGGTCACAGCTTCGACATAGGTTATCTCCTGCTTGCTGAATAAATGCAAGTTACCATCGGGAACCGGGCGGAATAACATCTCCGGGATTCTTTCGGTTTAACTTCTTGAAAGCTGTATTTTTCAAGTTATTTTATTTATACTATTCACTGCAATAGTGAATCCATTGCGTAATTAAACAGAACAAGGAGGAGAATCATGCTGAGAAAAAGTACCATGTCGTTATTGCTGGCCGGGTTATTCTGTTCCGGAATGATGATTTCCGCGGCGGAAAGTGATGTCTTCAAAATCTCGGCGTCCGGCAAGGCGGAAAAGGAAGTTAAAGCGGATGTTGCCAAAATAATTATTTACCTTAACGCTGATGGCATCCTGATGGTGGATGCGGAAAAGGCCTACCAGGAGAAATATGCCAAACTGGAAAATGCCCTTAAAGAGAAATATAAAGATTTAGAAATCGAACAGAAAGTTGTTGGTCTCGGTCAAAAGCGCACCAATAATTATAATCCGGATAATCAGGCCAAGCCGCAGCCGGAAATCCGCAAACAGATCATGATCACCCTTCCCGCGGACAGCAAAATCGTATATGAAATAATTGATACCGCCATCCGTAACGGAGCGACTCTTTCGGCAGACTCGCAGGTCTATTATGGCGGGCAGATTAACAGCGCCGTCATTTACGGACTGAAAGAGTATGCGAAACTTGAAAAGGAACTCAAGGATCAGGCATTGGCCGACATGAAGAAGAATGCGGAAGAACTCGCCGCGATTGCCGGTAAAAAGGTAGGCAAAATGACTTCAATTTCAATTTCCGGAGCCCCGGCGCAACAAGTATTTTATCCCAATACAATGCCGAATACCAGTTTAAAATATACCGCCATTGAACCCGACAAAGTAAAAATTACAGTATCGATTACCGGCTCCTTCATCCTCGAAGATTAACCTCTTTCCCGAAATCAGAACCACCAGTTCAACTGGTGGTTCTGATTCAAAGTTCAGCGAATGCTGTCCAGAATTACTGCCATGCCCGATAGCGTCTCTTTGACGCGGTAATACTCGGACGGTTTATTGCGGCAATGCCAGACTTCGGAAAAATCTTTTTCAAAGAACCTTATTTCATCGGCGGTTTTCCACGCCGAAGCCTTATCCCTGCGGCAGACGCTCTGCGCGATCCGGTGCATCAGCAGCGCACCCCTGGCGCCGGTAATAAGCTCCCGTACATTCAATGGCGCGGTTTTAGCGGAATTCAGTTTCAAAGTAAGCGCCGGAATTAGTTTTTCCATTTTTTTGATGCTGGCGGACAACTTGCCGCAGTCCGCACAGTCAGTGATCTGCTTGATTGCCTCCGCCTCGGGATTGCCGCGGCGGACGGATTCATACCAGCGCACCACATGGCCCCAGTTGACCGAATTTGCCGCCGAAATCGCTCTGGCGATATCAACCGCGGCGGCGGAATCAACTCCCAGCTCCAGCGAGCTGAACGCTTCATCAAAGGCGGCAGTATCTTTCGCCGCATCAACATTCCAGGAAACCGCCGCGCCGTAAATCATGCCGTGCATGGAATTGAAGAACAAATTGACATGACCGTAATCGCCCCAGTCTGTATTGAGAAAGCCGGCCGCCCCGTTCTTCCTGCCCGCGGCGGCGTAATTCCAGATATTTTCACATGCCGCATTGATGTCGTTAAAGAAATTGTTCCAGCCGTGAACGCCGGGGCAGACATAAAACGGGATTTTATTTTCAGCGAAAGGTTCGCACGGGCGATATTGGCATTTCGCGGAATAATCCCAGTTCAGCGCAATGGTCCCTTTCGGGAATTCTGGAATCAGGCCGGGTTCATGCAATACGACGTCGCCCCACAGCATCGGGATCTTATCCTGTTTCCTGACGGCGCCGACAATCTTTTCCAGAAAGTCCAGATAAAGACGCACTTTACCGTGTTTTTTGGCTTTCGCGGCATTTCTGCCGGTCCCCAGATCGAATGTCTCATCGCAGCAGATATTGAAATATCGGGAACTGAAAAGCGGCGAAAACTTCGCGATCATTTCTTCGACCAGCTTGAATGAGCCCGCATCGGAACAGTTCAGCGTGTAATGCGCCATGCGGTCATAGAAATAAAAGGGCAGTTCTGACGCCTTGATATCCAGCTCGTTCAAATGCTCCCGGCGTTTGCTACAAAGCAGATGGTAGCAATGGCCGAACGTGCTTAGGGACGGCACCAGATCAATGCAGCGTTTTTTGCAATATTCGTCCAGACGCAGAATCTCCTCGGCGGTCAGCGGGTCGCTGCCGGCCCAGACGTCGGACATCTCCGCAAAGGCGAAAGTATGTTCAACGTACAGTTCCAGATGGTTAAGTTTGTAATATGCCATCTTGTCCGCCAGCTCAAACAGCGTCTCCAGCTTCGGCACTTTGCCGCGGGTGGTATCATGATAAAAGCCGCGGACGGGAAAATCCGGGGTGTCCGTGATGGTGCAGCAGGGCAGTTCAGCGCCATATTCCGCGATCATCTGGCGCAGGGTCTGGATACCGTAAAACAGACCGGGCAGGCCGTCGCCGGTTATTGTCACGCCGTCTTTCTCTACCGCCATTTTATAGCTCTGGGCGTCGCCGGCGACGGCGACGGCGACGGTCAGGAAGATCGCATTCCCGCCGGGATTATTCGAACGCGTCAGAACCGGGCGGCGGCAGAGGGCCCGGGCGAGAGTGTCAGTCAGCAGCAGCGGCCCTTCCAGCGGAATCAGCGGCTTGTCCTGATCAAGAATGATTGACGTTTTCTCATTCAGCGCACAAGTCCCGGTTTTTATCTTTATTTTTGCCGGCATTGGTATAATATTCATTTTTCAACATCTCCGTGTTTAAAGTATTATAGTAATTTCCAGTATGATACATATATTAATATACTTGAGTATTTATAAAACAAATGGACTTTTCAATCATAATGAATGACAAATTCAACACATCTGAAATAAATGTTGAACCGATTCCAAGGAATATCCGCGACCAGATGTGCCGCTCCGGACTCTGGATATGTTCGTTCTATTCGAAGGTGAAAAGTCCCATCAAGGATTCGCCGATTCCGCGAAAATTCAACTTCTACGTGCTGACCCACCTGATCGGCGGCAAAGGCTTTTACTGGACGCCTGAACACGAAAAACCGGAAATTATTTCTCCGGGCGCGGGCATTATCGCCACCCCGGGAAAAACCAACAGTTATTCCGGCTATAAAGACTATTTTTATGAAGACTCGATTGCGTTCATGGGACCGTCGGCCGACGCGCTGTACAACGCGGGTGTGCTGCGGGACGGCCTGATCCAGATCGGAACCGCCCGCCGCCTGCTCCCGATTATCGAAAAACTCAAAGGCGCCACCCTGGCGTCGCAACTGGAAGCCAATTCGCTGCTGCTGAACCTGATTTTCGAGTTGTATCATGAAAACCGCAGGCGGGAGCGGATGCCCGCCACGGAATCGCGGATACAGTTGCTGATCCGGGAACTGAAGCACAACATCAGCAAATGGTGGACGGTAAGCGAAATGTCCGCATACTGCAATATCAGCGAAAATCAACTGCGCCGGATATTCCACGACACCACCGGAATGTCTCCGAAAAATTATATTGAAACCGTCAAAATGCGGCGCGGCGTCGAGTTACTGTGCGGTTCAAAAAGTAAAATCTCCGAAGTCGCCGCCAATCTCGGCTATGTTGATCAATACCACTTTATCCGCAGATTTAAAAAAGTAATCGGCATTCCCCCTGCCCGCTACCGCCGCGAATTCTCTTCAATGTCGTAATGTCCGGGTTAACTTGCCAGCAGTCCGCTGCTTTTCTTCAGCGGATCGCCGGGCAGCGCGGTATCCGCGCTGCCGGTCAACGGGCCGGACAGTCGCAGGCCGCCGGGCTGGGTAAGATTGAAATTCAGATCATATTCAGTCGCACCGGCTCCAGCCAGCATCACCTTTATATAATAAATGCCGGCATCAACATTCCCGGCGCCGCTATCCATTGACTCGGGAGTCAGTCCGGATTTGGTCGAAGACGCCACCAGTTTATGTTTGAAATTATATACATAAAGATTGACGTTTGAATCAAATCCGCTCAGACCGCCGCTTGAAGTCGAGCCGTCCGACAGCACTTCAAATTTGTAATAGTCTTCCTTGTTGCCTGTCCCCACCCAGCCGTGAACCGTTCCATCGGAAGTGAGTTCGACGGCGGTCGCAAAGGAACTGCCGGCGGTTTCTTCCTGAAAATAATTGCTCAGATTATAGTAGGTGTTGTTGACGGTGCTTTTGCCGCCGTCGGCGGGAGCGACTTTTACGAGATAATCACCGGCGGCCAAAGCCGTGGCGATTGCTTCGTCGGCGCTCTTTTTATTCGCGGATGTCTTCAGCGCCTTGCCTTTGCCATCCAGCAGCGTCAGGTTCGCGTCGCCGGTCAAACCGGTCAGGTTCAGAGTCAGCGCTCCGGCGGTGGTCAGCGTCAGTTGATAGTAGTCCGCCGGATCGCCGAAACCAGCCCAGCCCGGCAGTTCGACAACAACCTTGTCGGCGAGTGCCCCGATGACGGCAGCCCCGGATGCAGTATTGCCGACTTTATCTTCAGGGAAATAATCAACCGTGCTGCTCAGATTATAGCGGGTGTTGTTAATGATGCCCTTGCCGCCGTCGGCGGGGGCGACCTTGACGAAATAATCACCGGCCAGCAAAGGCATGGCGATCTCCTCATCGATATGCCCTTTGGCGGAAGAAGCCTTCAAGACCTTGCCTTTGCTATCCAGCAGCGTCAGGTTCGCGTCGCCGGTCAAGTCGGTCAGATTCAGATTCAGGCTCAAAGTTCCGGCATTGGTCAGCGTCAGTTGATAATAGTCCGCCGGATCGCCGAAACCGGTCCAGTCGCTGCATTCGGCGGCAACCCCGTCGGCGAGTTCGCCAATGACATTCGCCTTGTCCGGAGCATTGCCGGCGTTATCTCCAGGGAAATAATCAACTTTATTGCTCAGCGTGTAAGTGGTGTTGTTGACTGAGCTCTTGCCCCCGTCGGCAGGCGTCACTTTAACGAAATAATCCCCGGCCGACAATGCCATGGAGATTGCTTCCCCGGAATTTTTTTTGTTGGCTGAAGTCTTCAGAACCTTGCTTTTGGCGTCCAGCAGAGAAAGGTTGGCATCGCCGGTGAGCCCGGTCAGATTCAAGGCAAGGGTTCCGGCGCCAGTCAGGTTCAGTTTATAGCAGTCCGCCGGGTCGCCGAAACCAGCCCAGTCATTGCATTCGACAACAACCCCGCCGGGGAGTTCGCCGAGGTCATTCGCATTCAATGGGCCATTCCCGGCTTTATCCTCCGGCGCAACAAAAAATGTAGCTGATTTACTCCAGGCGCTGTAGTTGCCGGCATTGTCCCGGGCGCGAACCCGCCAGAAATAGTCGGCCCCGCCGGCCAAATCGGAGGTGTTGACGGAGGTTCCGGCGGCCGTTCCGGATTGGGTCAGGCTGGAAAAATCGTTATTATCATCAATCTGGTATTCGTATTGGCCGATTCCGCTGAGCGCATCTGTGGAAGCCTTCCAGATGAATGTAACGGCGTTCCCGTTGACGGACGCGGCAAGTTTGGCGGGAACAGTGGGGGCGACCTTGTCGGGTGCGCCTTCAACGATGATGAGATCGCCAACCGTCCAGTTGTTGGTGTCGTCCGGATCTCCGGCGGTGACCAGGTGGGCGCCGAGGTAATAGTTTCCGGCGGCGATGGTCTCAGGAACGACGAGTTTATAAGTCAAGTAGTCGCAGTTGTTCAGGTCGAGAGTGGCAGTTCCGTAGCTTGAAAATAGATCGCCCGTAAGGAAACCAAGTTTGATGTCATCTGCGGAAATGGTGCGATCGCGGGACAGGAAAACTTCCACCTTCGCGAACTTGCTATCGTAACTGTTGCTGCTGTCGCCGCTGCCGCAGTCAATGGAAATAGACGCAGGGATGCCGCCGGCGCTGCAGGTGGTCACAATATTATTATTGCCGTCCAGCATCTTCAGATTGTTTACGGAAAAATCGATATCGCTGTTGACGGTAAGGTCTCGCTCCTGGTCCGACGGATACAGCGAGATGCAATTGCTGACGCAGAAAGTTCCAATAGAGGTGGGGATGTTCGACATGGAATACCAGCCGTCGTTATTGCCGCCCCAGCCCAGGTTGAAATGGTATTTGTCGTCCGCTTGCCGATAGCCGTCGATCAGGGCGACATGAGCACCGTCTTCCGAATCCAAAATGGCTACAAGCGGCCGGCCGTCCCGCAGTTCATCGATGATACTCTGGTAGTTGCCGCCGGTCAGGTTCCATGAGTGGAATCCGGTCGTCAGCGCTTGTTCGAAAAATGTGGAAGTAGAGATGGAGGTAAAGGTGGCCTCCATCTCGATTCCGACGGCGAACGACATGGCGGCGGCTTCATCGAGCGACCCGTCGAATTTCAGGCTGGCCAATTTGGCGTTGAGCTGGGAAAGTGACAGAAAGCCACATGTTTTAGCCGACTGGTCGTCGCCTACGATACAGGTTTCCGGCTCATAGGGCAGGATGTATTGCAAGTCGGGGGATACGGCAATGCTGTAATGCCAGTAATACAGGAGCTGGCCCAGCGCGGTGGGGCCGCAACCGGTCAACGCACGTTTCCCGGTGTCCTGGTCAACCGGGCAATACTTGTTGTAACCGCTGTCCTGGTCCCAGGTATGGAATTTGATCAGCGGCACTCCGTCCGTGAACTGATAGACCGGTACGGCATCGTCGCTGGCGACGGTAACCTCGGCGGAACGGCTGGAGAAAGTATTTAAGTCGTAAGCGGAATTGCCGGTCAACGCCAGTACGGCCAGTCTTGATGATTCGACCATGGCATCGTTGACTGTGCTCAGCGTGATATCGACATACGATTGTCCGGCGGCTATGGTTACCGAATGGTCCAGGAGTTCGGTTCCGGCGGAAAGCGTGTAGTCCAGATTTTGGATTGACATGCCGGAGGTGGTGAAATAGACCTTCAACGCGGCGCTGGTGTCGCCGGTGCGGCTGACGCGGAAAACCGCGGTGTCACCTGACTCGGAGGCAAAATTGTCGGCGGCAACAACCGAAACCGCTGCGGGAACCACATCCGCCACATGGGAGAATGAAGCGAACAGGGTGTCATCCCGCCCGGAATCAAGGACGGACCATGTGATGCGGGACCCGTCGGCGAACGTATAATTAGTCCCGGCGGCAAGACCGGCACGGGATTGTCCTTGATAGTTGACGGTAAAGCTTGCGTTGTTCAATGCGGACAGGTCGGGGCCGGAAACCAGTGCATACAGGCCGGAGGAGATGTTGTCGAGATCCAGTTCCCACAGACAGCCGGAGCCGGACAGCGAACCGGAATCAATTGAAATAGCGGCGGCTTCGCTGTAAGACGACAACCATTGGAACGCCACGCTGTCGGCTTGCATCGCATCGGCCGACTCAAGAATAGTGTGACCTCCCGCCTCGGTCAAATTCCCGGTCACGGTTCCGCCGGAAGCGACATATTGAGTGCCGCCGGAGTCAACCGCGGTATCCGCTGCTGTACCGCCGGAAGAGACATATTGCGAGCCGCCGGAATTGACCGTAGTGGAAGTTGCCGTACCGCTATAGATGTCTTGCATGCCGCCGGAATTGACCGTGGTGACAGTTGCCATGCCGCCACAGATGCTTTGCGAGCCGCCGGCGTTGAGGATGGTAAAGTTGGCGATGCCGCCGACACCCTGCCAGCCGCCGGTGTTGACCGTGGTGTAGTTGGCCGTGCCCCCGGAGGAAATGGACTGCCAGCCGTTGTTGATGATGATGGTGGAATTTGCGATATAACCATATTCGACGGATTGACTGTTTTCATTCAAACACAGGTTGTAACAGGTTTTGCCATTGTTGCCGGCGATGGCGATGCCATTGCTGGTCCCGCTGACATACGATTCGAAATCCCATCTGAGAATACCGCCGGAGGAAACGACAAAACCGGAAGTGCGGCCTCCCGAGCTCACCATGAGCAAACCGCCGGAATTGACCGTGGTGTCATTGGCCGTGCCGCCGGAAGAAACAATTTGCGTGCCCCCGGAGTTGACGGTGGTGAAATTAGCCGTGCCGCTGTCCAGTACCGTCTGGACACCACCGAAGTTAACCGTGCCGGCGGTGGCGATGCCGTACCAGTCGACGTATTGCGCACCGCCGGAATTGACCGTGGCGGAAGTTACAATGCCGCCAAAGCAAACGGTCTGCGAGCCGCCGGAATTGACCGTGGCGGAAGTTGCGACGCCGCCCTCTGCGATGCGCTGGTATCCGCCGAAATTGACCGTGGCGGCAGTCGCGGCACCGCCCTCCGCGATGTACTGTGCCCCGCCGGAATTAACCGTGGTGGAAGTCGCCATGCCGCCGGAGGAAATGGTCTGCGAGCCGCTGTTGACAGTAGTGCAGTTGGCCGCGCCGCCGGAATAAACAATCTGCGAACCGCCATTGACAGTGGTTGAATTTGCTGCATAGCCGGATGAAACATATTGAAACGCATCATAATAACCCAAGTACAGGTTGTAGCTGGTTTTGCCAGGGCTCGAAACAATAGAGATGCCGTTGCTGGTCCCGCTGACATAACTGTTGAAATCCCAGCCGATGATGCCGCCGGAGGAAACGGTGAAACCAATGGCGCTGCCGCCGTCTCTTACCATAAGTAAGCCGCCGGAGTTGACCGTGGTGGAATTGGCCGCACCGCCGGAGGAAACGGCTTGTGAACCGCAGGAGTTGACCGTGGCGGCGGTGGCCGTGCCGCCGGAGGAAACAGTTTGCGAACCATCGGCGTTGATCGTGGTGAAACTGGCCGCACCGCCGGAGGAAACGGTTTGCGAACCGCAGGAGTTGACCGTGGTGAAACTGGCCGCACCGCAGGAGAAAACGGTTTGCGAACCGCCGGAGTTGACCGTGGTGAAGCTGGCCGCACCGCCGGAGGAAACGGTTTGCGAACCGCAGGAGTTGACCGTGGTGAAGCTGGCCGCACCGCCGGAATTGATGATTTGCCATCCGCCGTTGAGCATGGCATTGTTGGCAACATAGCTGTTCTCGACGTATTGCCATCCGCCATTCAAATACAGGTTATAGCTGGTTTTTCCGCTGCTGCCGTTGACTGCGGAACCGTTGCTGGTTCCGTTGAAAATCGCATTGAAATCCCAGCCGACAATGCCGCCGGAGGAGACGGTGAAGCCGTCGGCGCGTCCGCCGTTTTCCACCATGAGCATGCCGCCGGAATTGACTATGGTGGCATTGACCGTGCCGCCGGAGAAAACAATCTGCGCGCCCCCGGAGTTGACTGTGGTGGCGCTGGCGACATAGCTGTTTCCGACGTATTGTTCTCCGCCATTCAAATACAGATTGTAACTGGTGCTGCCGTTGCTGCCGTTGGTAATGACACCCCCGTTGCTGGTCCCGCTGACATAGGTGTTGAAATCCCAGCCGATGATACCGCCGGAGGAAATGGTGAAGCCGATGGCGCTGCCGCCTCCCACCAGGAGCGTGCCGCCGGAATTTACCGTGGTATTGCGGGCCATGCCATCAACATATTGAGTCCCCCCGGAGTTGACCGTGGCGGAGGTGACGATACCACACCATTCGACGCTCTGGGTTCCGCCTGCATTTACAGTAGTGAAGTTGGCCGTATCATAAACGCGCTGCGTGCCTCCTGAATTAACAATGGCGCCATTGGCGGTTCCGCCTTCGTCAACCGTCTGCCGGCAACCGGCGTTGAGGGTGGTGAAATTGGCGACACAACCGGAATTGACATATTGGGCGGTATCATGATTCAAGTACAGGTTGTAGCTGGTTTTGCCGCTGCTGTAAGTGATGGCGACGCCGTTGCTGGTTCCGTTGACAACGGCATCGAAATCCCAGCCAATGATACCGCCGGAGGAAATGGTGAAGCCGATGGCGCTGCCGCCTCCCACCATGAGCATGCCGCCGGAACCGACAAGCGTGGCGGAGGCCGTGCCCTGGCTGGCTACATACTGTATACCGCCGGAACTGATAAACGTGGCGGAGGCCGTGCCCTGGTTGTCTACATACTGTGTCCCGCCGGAATTGACCGTGGTGGAATCAACCCAGCCCAGGCAGATATCCTGGTATCCGCCGGAATTGATGGTGGTGTAACTGGCCTTCCCGTCATACCAGACCCGCTGATGTCCGCCGGCGTTGATGGCGGTATAGTTGGCCGTACCTGAACAGATGTCCTGAAACCCGCCTGAGTTTATTATGGTATAGTTGGCCGAGGCATTGTAGGAGTCGTCAAGATATTGATAGCCTCCGGAATTAATGGTGGTATAGTTGGCAACGCCATGATAAACCCTCTGGGTTCCTTCATCGTTGATAGTGGTATAATTGGCCGTACCGTAGTCAGTACCCCAATCAGAAATAAACTGCCCCCCGCCGTTGATGATGGTATAATTGGCCGTACCGCCCCAAAGGCTCTGCCACCCGCCGAAGTTGAGGGTGGTGGTGGTCGCAGTTCCGCCGGAGATGACAGTCTGCTCACCGCCGGAGTTGACAGTGGTGTAATCGGCCGTACCGCAGGAAGCGATGCCCTGGGTTCCTCCTGAATTGACCGTGGTGGAGGTCGCCGTGCCAATTACGTTCTGGCTCCCGCAATTGATTGCGGTGGAGACCGCCGTGGCGATTACTTGCTGGCTTCCACCGGAATTGATGGTGGCGGCAACCGCCATGCCGCCGGCGGCGACGTATTGCGCACCGCCGGAATTGACTGTGGCGGAAGTCGCCGTGCCGCCCGAGGAGACACATTGTTCGCCCCCGGAATTAACGGTCGTTCCGTCCGCCGTTCCGCCGGAGAAAATGTACTGATATCCTGATGCGTTGACAATGGTGGCGTGAGCCGCTCCTCCCGATATGACCCCTTGCCATCCGCCGGAGTTGACGGTGGTGGTGGTGGCAATGCCGCCGGAGATGATGGTTTGATTACCGTCATAAACAATTTCGCCAGTTACGGTCTGCGATGATACGATTGCAGTAAACGCCATTTTTTCTCCCCCCCTGCTCAAATATATGAAATTTCTATAATAGCAATAACCGCATACTGAATTTTCTCTAAAAAACCTGTCATAAAAATAATGCATAAATCACATGGTACAAATCAGTTGTTCAACAAAAATCTCTTTTTTTATCGATACGCCGCACGGCTGAAAATTTAAAATAGATTGCGAAGATTTTGAGAATTGGTTCGTATTCTGAGAGGCTGCCGATACCGGGGTATCGAAGGCCTCGAAGAGTGCGAATCCAAAATCAAAAGATCGCAACCGCTTTGCGGTTATGCGGCCGTCTTTTCCGTTTCTTCTTCCGGCAATATTCATATCGGCTGTCAGTCGGATCGAAAAAATCCAATCCACAAGCCTGCTCGTCTATTCTTAAATTTTCAGCCGCGCAGAGTATATGCTGCGAAAACGGTAAGCTCCGGGGGAAATAGCCCATTTCGTCAAAAGCCTGAAGGCCCCGGCCAGGATAGCGGTTCACGCGGCGGCTTGCGCGCCGCCCCATTCTTCATATTTACCGACAATGTATAGTGTTGAAAGCAGGCACAAGGTTTCAATGAAAGGGCTGCCGCCAGAATTTGCCGCAAACGGTTTTGCATGACGAAGTCCTAATTGCAGCAATTCATTGTACTTCCGTTTTTCGGCATTCAGTTCGCGTTAGTGGTCTCAATCCATTTCAGCGGGGATAAGACGAAGTAATTAGCCCCTGCTTCATTCCTAAACTGGTCGAATTCGACCAGTTTAAAATCCGGATTATTTAATTGCATGCTTAGAGAATCTATCAATCTGTTTTGCTGCTTGTATTAACATAGGTCAGCGCACCGTATGTCAAAGCCCCTCTTGATTTTCTATCTGTGATATATATATTCTATAAATTAAAGGGTTGAACTATGGGTTATATTGATTATACTGAGCATTTTCATCATCCTGCAAATAATTTTGCCACAGGTGATTTCCGGGGCGAAGAGTCGGAATATGCTTTTGCCAATAAATTTACCGATGAGTATAATAAACTTATTTCTTCTGACGATACTCACACGGTTGCTGTCCGGGAATTGCCTATGTCAGGATACGGAATACCTGATCTGGTCATGATCCGGCTCAAGAAGCCGCATAATAAACAAACAATTCAATCGTTCGAGTTTAAACTGAGTAACTGGCGCGCTGGTTTAATGCAAGCTCACCGGTATAAGTATTTTTCCAATACTGTGATATTAGTCATTCCGCATAATAAAATGAAAAAAGTACAAGAGCATATCGAACTTTTTCATAGCCTTAACGTGGGCTTATGGGGATTCCATCAAGAATCCGGATCCATTATCAAACGTTTTACTCCCCGGTCTAAAAAATCTCATAATATCAGACTATTTTCACAGGTTATGGAAAAAACATCTTTGCTTACAAATCAAAGCTGACCTCTTTCCTGGAATAATCGCAACCCCTCATCAAGCGGTTCAAGATGATTATCGTTCGCTTTGTGCAACCCCCTGATGTATTAACACCGAATTAATGCTTTCCAGATTGGATAATACCACAAGCTGTTCCAGCGTTGCCGCGTCTCGAATATTTCCGTCTTTGCCGGGATTTCTGTCGCGCCACTCTTTCGCGGCCATGCCGAACATAGCCATATTAAGGATATCGGCTTCGCCGGCATAAATGGCCGTTGCCTGGTCTGGATATGATGCCGATGGCGTTTGTGGCTTCTATCCATTTTGAAGGTGAGAGTACAAACGCATTGCTGCCGGCTTGATACATAAAGGAGTCGAATTCGACCCCTTTGAAATCCGGGTTATGCAGTCTTTCCCACAAGCCCAGAAATTCGATAGTTGTTTTCGAGCGCATCCAATTCTTGACGATATCTTTAGGTTCAATTGGGTTTTTATGCCGGGCAATGTCTGTAATGGAAATATAATCCTCTTCAAGTTTTGAAATTACGCCAATTTCACTTCCCTGTACCTTTATTATATGATTTTTCATAAACACTCCTGGATTCAGGTTATCAGTTCAAATCAAAATCTTCCATCCGCTACTAAGGAGTTGTTAAAAAATAAAGCTCCTAAGCTTCCCCCGTTATCTTTCCACAATCTTAATTTCTTCCTCAGTCAAACCGTATAACGCATAGACCAGCCGGTCGATGGCTTTATCGGTGGCGCCGATGGCCGCTTTCAACGCCTGCGCTTTCTGCGATTCCTGCACAAAATACTCTTCCCATTCGGCTTCCTGCGCCAGCGACAGCTTTATTTTCTTTTTGCTTAATTCTTTGATGAAACCGGCATAGGACATCAAATACAGAAACGACTTTTTCAGCAGAATACAAAGTGACCGTACTCGGCCCAAAATATTCAATGTCATTTATTTTCATGCTTAATAAGTTTTTTGGGATACCCCAATATTTGCAATAGAATCCCGTATAAACCATCTTTGACTACAGGAATTAATAATGATGATAAACTAATCCCCAAAATACCTAGTAAAGTAAACACCGGATTGTATTTGTCAAAAAATTCTCTGATTAAAGGTTCTTGAGAAAGCAATTTCAGAAAGGCATATAAAAATAACGACAAAATTATTATTTGAATTAACCATGCAAGAACCTTCATTCTTCGGAGAAACGTTGAATTAAATTTCTTTAAAAGATTCACTTCGCTTCCATCAGGCGATTCTTTCAACTCTATAATTAAATCATATGAACTGATCGCACATATAATTTGAAAGTCACTTTTGCATTCGAATAATTCTATGTTATTAGAAATATTTTTAAAAGTAGAGTTTAATAATTCATTTGATATTAAAGCCTTATTGTTTAATTGAAAATATATAACAATTATCTCAGATAAGTTATTATTGCTATAATAATTCTCATTAAGAATATTCTCTAATGTTACTGTTATTGAATTTCGATTTCTAATTGAAACTATTTTATTAATCCAGGTCTTATCTAAACCGAATTTTTCTATTCCTACTATTAAACAGAAGACTAAAAAATCATCGTTCACAAAAGGAGAAGGCGATTCCTTACTTGGATTACTTCGTTTCTTTTTACTGTAATAGTTCTCAAAATTTTCTTTATCATTCGATTGAATTGCATTTATAACCCCAAAATATATTTCATCTGATTCATTCAAATCTTGTCGGGGAGGGAATGTAATCGTTTTGCTCAGTAGCAATTTATGGAATGCTACTAGCTTAGGAATTGTATTTATTCTCGATAGATAAGCCATCTTATTTTCTATAGAAACCATTTTTTCCTTTTTAATCCATAATTTAGACTATCAGCGTCCCACCCCGGAACATTTCTCATTTTCCCAAGCAGTTTTGAGATTAGATCGGAATATAACATTGTAGCTGGTTGCTCGCCTGGCAGAAAGCTTCTCCAAGATAAATATGTGAACGAAAATATTTGCTGAGTTATATAACCCAAATCGTAGTAGAGTAAATCGCTTAGTTCGTCTTTATCATATTTACCTTGTGGCATTCTTATTTTAATTTGGATTGGGTTGCTCATCCCATGTTTGACTGTCTTCAATTCATTAGCTCCAAACATTTGAACGAGACAAGTTTCTGAGTCAAGAAAAATGTTGCTGGCTCTATTGGGAATATATTCCCCCTTCGCCACAGTACTTCCATATTTTGTTACACCTGTTTGGTTAGTATCAAACAATAAGTTTGGATGAGATTTGCTAATCGTTACAAAAGCAAACTTGATTTTGTATTCAGGAAACTCTTTTATGAGTTGACTGATAACATCAAACTCTGTATTTTTTATCGGTTTAAAAATGTGAAATATCAATCTTATAGTATCTCCTTCAGCCCAACCTTGTTCTGATGAAAGTCGTTTAATGGAATTCTTTAAACTATTCAGTAATTCTTGAAAGTAACTCTCAAAGGGAACATCTTTGACTTTATCTCCAAGTAAATACTGTCCATCGCTTGCAAGAAAGGTTGTGATACCAACAACTCTATTTTGTTCCGAGCCTCTGTATTGATTTTTTCTAAGCCAACTATGCCCTATTCCGATTATCATTTCTCTGTCGACCGAACGTTGTGAGGGTAGCACCCATGGAGTGCCTCCCAATTTTGCATAAATCTGGAGTGCAATAGAGTTGCTAATATATTCGTCGTGTCTTTTTACTACTTCAGAGGTTATATACTGAACTGGAATATCAAGTGAAAGAAGCTTCGCTTTAATTCGGTAGTATGGATTTATTTTATCATCATATCCTTTAAAAAGAGCAGGTATTTCGATAATGGCTAAGTGTGGTTTAGCACTATCATAATTTTTAATGATACCAAGATATTCTTCAACATTGTAGGATTGTATTTCTTTGATATCAAATATTACATCTTGTAAATCGTATTTTTTCAGTAACCCTTTTTGAAAATATCTTGATTGCGGAAGTCCATTTTTTAAGGTTGAAAGAAAATTAGAAAAAGACCCTCTATTGATTCTATTGCAGACACAAAGAATATTAGGAGTTTTTATGTCAAAATTTAGCCCGTCATAAGGACCGTAATTTGTAAGCCCGATATCTGGATTGGATTTGTGCGTTTTTGTTCCTGAATAATCAAAAATGAATGTTGGTGTTTTTAATTCAATTGTATTGGATACTGTCAATAGATTATTTTCAACTGTAAAACAAAAGTCGTCTAGGTTTTGGAATAAAACAGGTTGTCCGTTCCACGCAAACAAGCGCTTTGCAATCTTCGAAATTTCTTCATATAAATTCTTGGCACTATAAATTTCGAAACGCTTGCTTTCTATAATACGGAGAATTTCATCACTTTTTTGTTGGGAAACTGCAAATGCCAAATAATTTCCGATATTAAGTTTTGTTTTCCTTATAAATAATTCTCCAAGGTCATATTCCTTCACCCCTTCGTTTGTTTCAACTTTTGCTTTGCTGTCAATCACTGCCTGAATTGTACCAATGAAATCTTCGTTTGGTGCAAGAACATTTGTTAAGCCAGGTAATGTTTCAGCGTGTAATACCTCAATTCCTTTGAGATTGTATCCCTCTGAATGCAATTCTGCACAAGTTTTGTCAAAAATCCAATTTCTCTTTATGCTAATTATAAATCCAAATTGTCTTTTACCTTCAATTTCAGTTAACCTCAATTGAACTTCAATTAGCTTTTTATAAGCAATTCTGTCTCTCAAAGAAATAGGAAGAGCGTGATAGATAATATCATCTTTTACTTGTCCTGAGAAAAAACGAAAAGGGTAAAAATCAACTGGAGTATATCCGGGAAATCTATCTTTAAAAGTGCGAAAAAACAGATGCTTAATTAAAGAAGCCGTTACCTCGTTGTCGTTATAAGTGCTTCTTTCTGTAAGAGTACCTAATGAAATGTTCCCATAGTTATTTTTATTGGAAATATAAATTAAATCACCGTTTCGGAAAAATGAATGTGTAGAATTATAAAGCTTTCTCAATTCTGCAAGACGTTCTTCGCTATACTGTTCAGCATTGATTTGATATTTCTCAAATTCAATATTGATTGGAAAATAATTTAGTTGCATTTTTCTCAATTACTCCTGCAATTCTTTCCCATCTTTCTAAACGCAGCCTATAGATTGGACAACGTTTTTGAAAGATTAGTTATAAGGCTTTACATCAATATAGACTTTTGATTGCCGAATACAACTAATTTTAGTATGCCTTATTTTGCTCTGCTTAATCCATTAAACATTTCATCCGCTATTCCCCCTCCACAAGCTTAATTTCTTCCTCAGTCAAACCGTACAATTCATACACCAGCCGGTCGATCTCCCTCTCCAGTTCCTGCGTGTCCGCCCCCGGATCGGCTTGCTTCGCGGCAAGAATCTGATCGACTAGAAGTTCAATTTTTTGATCTGGTTCATTGGGAATCGCAAATTGCTGAATATCCCGAATCATGATTTGCGGAAATGTATCTTCATCGCTTATCTGAAACTTTTTCCTGAAATACCAGCCGATAAAACTGGAGTTGATTACGCCCAAAAGCGTTTTATAAGAGATTCTTGCATTTTCCGGCTTCAGCTTGAGAACGAACAGTAAAGAATTACAGTAGGAAGTCTCTGAAACGTAATTGGCGATTAGTGTTCTGCCGGTAATTTTTCTGATGAGAATCTTCTTCCCATCAAAATTTTCTGGGTTCCGAGGAGCCGCCAGCCACTTGCCGTATTGAATCCAGTTGTTCTGATTCCAAAGCAGTTGATAACGGCCAATGTGCTTGCCGTCGAAAAAAGGCAACCAGCTTTCATCAATTTTTTGATCAGCAGTAAAGGGCTTTGCCCTGGTTATTTCCGCAGTTTGAGGAGGACTGCCTTTTCCAATTTCATAGACTTTTATGCCGGAGAACATTTCTGAATATTCTATTAACGCGGGGAATTTGCAGTCTATTCGCTGAATTATCGCAAGTTCGTTTTGATCGCTTTTGATATTGAAAGTTTTTTGATTATGCCAAAATTCAGTTGAAATCTTAAAGCTTCTTTCAGCCTGGTCAATACTGTCAATTTGAGCTTTTTTGTTAAATGTTCTTACTAACACTTCATTCTGATTAAATTTTGCTTCTGATTTGTTTTTCCGGAAGAATAAAAGAATTGTATCCACCGTAGCATCTGGAAACACATTTGCGGGCAGCAAATCGATTTCATTTATCCGGGTGTTTTCCAGCAGGAACATTCTAATTGCTTCTGTGAAGCCTAAATTCAGCAATGTATCAGGATTTATAAAGCCGAAATGGCCTTGTGCATTTAAAATGTTTACCGCTCTCTCAATAAAAAGCGTATAACTTTCTCCGCGCCAATTAAATGTTTGATATTGGCTTTCGTATGCAGACCCTGTTTTTTTATTGAAATTTACTCCATACGGCGGATTGCCGATGACGACATCAAAACCGACGAATTCGCCGTCGTCGTTGAGGACTTCGGGGAACTCGAAACGCCATTCAAAGGCGTTTTCATAGATTTTGTTGCTTTTGACGGTTTCGATTTCGGCTTCGAGCTTTTGCAGATCGGCGGTGAGCTTTTTTACCTGCTTCATTTTTTCATTTTTCGCGGCCCGGGATATTTCAAAGAAATCGCGCTGGTTGAGCAGCGTGTTTAACTCGTTGCCGAGTCTTTCCGCACGGATTGAACGCCTGTCGGTATGGTTGATTTCAGTTTCAAAGTCGCTTTTGATGGTGTCGATCAGCTTCTCCATGGACCGCTTTTCGTCTTTGCTGGCGGCGTTGCGGTAGGCCATGACGGCGAGACGGTAGCTGGCGATGGTCCACTTGCTTTTGCGCAGCGCTTTTCTGATGTCGGTGTCGAGGTCGTAGCGGCTGATCAGGGAATTGCCGCACTTGATGTTGATGTCAATATTGGGCAGGGTTTCAAGCTCGGCCCCGCCGGCCTTGTAATAGGCGTTTTTCAGCAGCTCGATCCAGAGGCGGAGGCGGCAGATTTTCACGGAATTGGGGTTGATGTCCACGCCGAACAGGCAGCTTTCAATGATCGTCTGTTTTTCGTGAAACAGCGTTTCCTGCACGCGCTGGCTTTCTTTATTGCCGGGATTGTACTCGAAGAGTTTGCCGTCGTCGTCGGTCACAATCAGTTCGTCGTTGACGACTTCGAGCTGGTAGTCGCGCAGGGTTTTGCCCTGGCGGTCCAGCAGGATTTTCAAATCGCTCTTGACGGCGATGATTTCATTGAGGGCGGAGACCAGGAAATGGCCGGAGCCGACGGCCGGATCGCAGATTTTAAGGCTGTTGATGATCCCGTTGGCTTCCTGCTTGTCGGTGATTTTGTCAAACACCTGGTCGATGTTTTCGCAGTTCCAGCCTTTGGCGGCATTGAATTTCCGCACCACGGCGCGGCGGATGGCTTCGCGGCACATGTACATGGTGATAAAGCCGGGAGTGAAAAACGAGCCGTCTTTATAGCCGTTGATTTTCTCGAAAATCAGGCCGAGCACCGAGGCGTTGATCAGCGCCTTGTTGTCCTCCTGGATGTCTTCGGCGCCTTCGCTGCTGAAATCGTAGGCGTTGAGGAATTCAAACAGATATTCCAGCGCGTCCATGCCGCCGCATTTTCTTCTGCCGCGTTCGTCTTTCAGCACGGTTGCCGCCAGCACGGGAATCTTTTCGTTGCTCAACTGGCTGATGAACACGCCGTTGTGCTCAAGTTCGGTCGGCTCGAACAGCGAACTGTTCAGATAGGGCACGTTGGCGAACAGTTTCTTCACGCCGTCGCCGCGCTCCTCCGGCTTTTTCGCCAGCACCTGGAAAAACAGGCTGTTCAGGGCGTCGTAATCCGGAACTCTGCCGGAGTTGAGGAACGCGAACGCCGCGTCGCCTTTATGGTATTTAATCAGTTGCGCTTCGAGCAGTTTCAGGAAAAGCACGCGGTTGATCCAGGTGATGACCAGTTCCAGGGCGGCATTGAACAGCCGTTCCTGCGGGGTTTCGCCGAACTGCCGCGGATTGGGCAGCCGGGCGAGCTTGTCCAGGCTGTCGAGCTGGTTGATGGCGTTTTCCAGCAGCGCCCCGGCATCGCGTCCGCCTTCCGGTTTGCGTTCGATGAGTTTTTTGCCGCCGGTTTTGGTTTCGGTCAGTCCGATGATGTGGAGCAGTTCCGAGTAAAAAGTTTTGTCGAGGCTGTTGCTGTCATTGGCGAACGGCAGTTTCAGCAGGTGTTCCGGCGAGAGCAGTTTATACAATGCGATCAGCTTGTTGTCGTCCCGCTTGTCGGCGTTGCGCAGCGGCTCTTCATAGTCGCGGATGTCGAAATAGGCAAAAGCAATGTCGCCTTCGACGGCGTCGATTTCCGGCTCGGCCACCTGTTTGTAAAAGAAGTCGGTATTGGCGCTGACCAGACGGCCTGCTTCAAAGTCGTTGAACAATTTAACAAATTTGCTGTTGCGCGCAAAAGCCTTTTCAAAGACGGCGGCGTCGAAGATGAACCATTCATAAATATTGGTGGCGGCCAGGTATTTGATTTCCAGGTTGTTGCCGGTGATGCGTTCGCGCATGTAGTAAAGCACCAGTTCCTGAAACGCCTTGGTGTTGAGCTTGTTTTTGCGGAGCATTTCGGCGGTGTTGACCGGGCTTTTGGCTTCGATGATGACGCCGACCGGGCTGTATGCGTCTTTGCCGGTGTGGATGACCAGGTCGTTGCGCCCTTTGGTATTGATGAAATATTTATCGCCGTAATAAGTTTCCCGCAGAAACAGCGAAACGAGGTTTTTGTGGAATTCTTCGGTTTCGTATTCGTCGATCTTCTCAATCAGGCGGCTGAGTTTGGTTTTGAAGAGTTCGATGTCGTTGCGGCTGGGTTTAACTTTCAGAAAAGCCTTGTTCAAGGCTTTGCGCGGCGCAATTTCAATTAAATTCATAGCTTAAAAACCTCAATATTGCCAGTCGGCGTCACATTTTAGTGCGGTTTTATCGCCTGATTAACGCCTCTTTTTTCTACTATACCGCCTTGGCCGCTGATTGCAATATGGCTTGTAGCTGGAACAGCTATAAAAATTTCGATGTCATTTTGCAATTTCTAAAAGCTAACCAGTTTAAAATAAGCGATTTAAGTCAATATAAGGCGACAAAACTACTATATATGTAGACTTTGATTTAAATTTTAAATGGGGAACTAGAAAAGCGAGAAAAGCGAGAAAAGCGAGAAAAGTGGAAAGCGAGAAAAGCGAGAAAAGTTATGAAAACGTTGTGCTCAACGGCGCTCCAAAGTGTCGGAGTCGGCTGTCCAAAATGGCCCATAAGACCCATAGGACCCATAAGACCCATAGGACCCAGATTTCGAAAACCGTTATGCTCAACGACACTCCAAAGTGTCGGAGTGGGGGAAGCCCGCAAATGCGGGAGTGTGCCCCGCTTGCGGGTCCCGCGAATGCGGGAGAGAAAAGCAAGAAAAGTTGTGAACGCTGGAAATACAGAACGAGGGGGCAGAATGTCCGGAATGCGGATGGCTGTCCGGTTTATTCTGCTGGCGCAGGGCTGTCCAAAATGTGCAGATGTGGTGTCCAGAATGTTTGAGAAGACAAGTAAACGTTGTGCGGAACGACACTCCAAAGTGTCGGAGTGGGGGAAGCCCGCAAATGCGGGAGTGAAAAGTGGAAAGCAAGAAAAGCGAGAAAAGTTGTGAACGCTGGAAATGCAGAACGAGGGGCCAGAATGTCCGGAATGATTGTAAAACTGAAATGCCTTGTGCTCAACGACACTCCAAAGTGTCGGAATTGGCTGTCCAAAATGGCCCATAAGACCCATAAGACCCATAAGACCCATAGGACCCAGATTTCGAAAACCGTTGTGCTCAACGAGGCTCCAAAGTGTCGGAGTCGAACGGTTGTCCGGTTTGTTATGCTGGCCGCATGGGCAAGAACAGGTGTCCAAAATGGGAAAGATAGAAGTCAGAAGATAGCTCCAGCGGAGCGACATATTAATAGCTTAAA
>JBAYIO010000025.1:0-54205 GCA_041665605.1 Victivallaceae bacterium
CAACTAACACATGAGGTTAAAATGACAGATGTACAAAGCTTATCGCACCTGATAATGGGACTTGTCTGTATTATGCCCTTCTAGGGCTGGTGCATACCACCAGTTCAACTGGTGGTTTTGATTCTGCAATGGTATGTGTTTTCCTGTTTTTGAATTTATCTTAAAATCCATTATCATTTACCATCCCTCCTTTAGCGCCATTGACCGGCAATAGCGCAGTTATTAAAATATAATCAGTTTAAAATATCAACAATCGGGTCGCCTCCGGCAATGCCTTGTATCTTTTTGCTGCCGGGCAAAGAGCTATGTTTATTTGAAAACGGGGCAAACGTGCAATTTCCTTTTTGTTCAGAGTCTTCTGCATTTTTAAGTTTTTCCCGCGTGATATATAACGCCTTGCCAAGCGTTTCAGCGGACAGTTTCATCGGCGGCCTGCCTGTCAGAAAATTTATAATGTTCAGGAAAAGCTGCGGATTATCGCCCTTTTCAAAATTTAACGGGCGCAGCCACCAGTAGTCGCTGATATAAACGACCCGGCCTTTGCCGTACTGGAAGGACACCATCACCGGAGCGCCGGGAATATTGGAATCAGCAGGCGCTTTGACAAGGACTTTAGCGTCCGGGGCCTGGCAGATAACAACGCCAGAGCTGGCCGATTTAAAAACTTTAACATGCTCAGTTAACGGGTCAGGATGGACAATATCACAGGACACGGAAAGCAAGTCTTCGTCCGTCCCGGTCTTTTCAGTCATCAGCCATTTCATATAAGTCTGATTAACTCCAAGCTTTGAAAGCAGCGGCATGATCGCATTTAAAGTCGTATGGTGGTTCAGGAACCCGTTTCCGCAAATAAGCAGACCGCCGCCGTTTCTGACAAAATTTAATATTGGTTCAGGGTCTTTCACCGGCTCGCGGGCGTTCACCCAGATCAGCGCGTTCAGTTTTGACAAATCTGTTTTTCCAGTCTCATAGTTAATGGTCTTGAATCCGTTCAAATTCAGCAGTTTTTGCGCGGTCGGCTGATCGCCGTAATTCGGGGCCATGCTTGTTATCGGGGAAAACGCAATAACCGGAGCGTTTTCAGGAGATTCCATTTCTGCCCACAGTTGATCAAGAATTTCATATCTTTCAGGAGAAACAGCCTTTATTGTCAGCGGCTTTTCGCCGGAGTCCTCAATCAACAGCGCAACCGGGTCCAGGGAGTTCAGTTTCATGCTCATTTTAGAGCGCAAATCATCAGATGTCCAATATGGATTTTTATCCGGAGGTGGCAGCGGGTTGCCCGTGCTCAGGTTTCTGACCAGATAATTGCCTTCAGGCAGACTGTTAAAACCTATTGCAGCGTTTGCGCTTTTCCCCCAGTTTAAGATATAGGCGACATGGCGTTTGCCGTGCGAAAAGAGCCTTGTTTCAATATATTCAGGCCTGGTCAGGCCTGGCGCGGCGATGACAGACACGGGCGGCTTTGCTCCGGCGGTCAGCAATATGTGCGCTATGATATTTTTTGTCGCGTGATAAGGCAGTTTGGCGGCGATATACCATGCCGCGCCGCTTCCGGCGCGACGACATGTTACAGCCGGTGAACCGTCCTCAAATTTAGCGATAACTTCAGCGTTGACCGCTTTTATATCCGCATAAAGATTTTTATCAGCAAAGCGGATTTGAGTTTTTACCGGCTTGTCTCCGGCAATGCCCGGCAGCACGGTTTTCTCCGTTTTAGAAAGGCCTTCAAGTTTTATGCCGAAAATAGCGGAAGCATCTATTTTCCCGTGTGTGTCATCGTTGACGGCGGAAGAACCGAAATCCGCGACAATTGTTCCCCCTTTTTCAAGATGTTTTTCCATGTCATTGATAGTATCCGGCGGAACGCGAATATTTCCGGACATAAAAAGCAATTTCTGCCTGGCCGGGTCCAGCTTTTTAATATCTTTATTACGTATGACATCCAGCCCGGCGCCGAAAAACAGCAAAGGCGCATAGAAATCAATCAGATCATTCGTCGCCGGACCGGAGAGTTTTTCGATATAACCTGAATACTGAAGTCCGCGGTTTGTCTCAAACGGATAGATTAAGGCTGTTTGCGCGGCAGGCGGTTCAGCATTCATGATGATTTCAGAAACGGACTCGATCTCCTTTTTCACTTTAGGAATAATTTTCGCGGCGCTGTTATAAAGCATACTGTCATAACAAACCATAACCCCGTTAATTCCGTGCGCAAACTGACTCCAGAGCTGCGTCCTGAAATGTTTTGGCTCCAGCGGCGGTTTATCCTGGACCGTTCCGGAATTATTCACTGAAACATAACCGCGAATACCGCCAAAATACATGCCGTCGCCGAAATAATTGTTTTGTATTTTTACCGCCAGAACATTCCCGGATTTAATAAGGCTGCTGATGTCGAAGGAGAACGTGCTGTTGAAACCTTTGGGCGATCCGATCAACACGCCGTTAAGGTAAATTTGGGCTTCATCGGCAAAGGCCTCGCCGTTAAGATAGCACGTTTTATCTTTTTCGGCAGAAGATATTTTAAAATTAAACGTTTTCCGGTAAAGCCCGGTTTTACATTGATTATGCCCTTGCCGCCCCCACATTCCCGGAACATTTATTTTCCCCCACTGAGAGTCGTCAAAATCTGTCCCGTTCCAGGCGGCAGGCTCTTTGGCGGTGGCGTCATAAAACTTCCATTCGCCGTGAAGACCTGCAAGGTCATTGGCAACAAGTTCTTTCTTGTCTTCGCCCCGCCTGGTGATACTGATTGGCGATTCAGCATTAAAAACAGGTTTCCCGGTGATATTTCTGACAATGTCGTGAGTCAGCAGCGGTTTGATCATATCTTTAACATTTGCCGGGTTTTCACAATAATCAGTGTCGTAAAGCGACTGGGCCATTTCGTGAGAGTAGAAGTCGGAATTCTCATCAACAGCTTCAGGATGGACGCCAGCGTCGGCAAAATCAAAAAAAAGCTGACAGTGCGACTGGATGGTTGAAAACTTTTTGCTGTCCGGATCGTACCCCCGCATTATCTTCATCAAGTTTGCGAAAGCTTCGCCTGCGCGTTTTTCCTGGAATTTTTGCCAGTCAATGTATAAATTCGGATATTTTCCGGCATCCTGGCGCGTTAACACCTCGCGAGATTTCGTGTTTAAAGAGTTTTCCGGATTATCTATAAAACCCGGAATTTCAATTGCCTCAAATGATTGAAAACCGGTTCCCCACGCCTGGTTTGCCGCCACAATGCCGGAAAACTTTTTTCTCATGGCTTCTTTAAAGTCATTTCTGGATATTTTCTTAGTGTTGTTATACAGTACTTCATTAAAAAGCTCATAGCAGAAAACCGGATATTTCCTGGTGTATTGCATCCAGGTTTTGAATAATTCGCGGTAAGCGTCCACGCCTAATGGATTGTACGGATCGTATGCGAAAAAATGCCCGACATCCACAACTTCCGGCAAATATGTTTTCAGCGCGTTATAATATCCGCTGGCTTTGTGTTCATGCCAGAACATAAGCCCGTTTCTCATAGAACGCAGCATGACCGCCTCATACCACGGGTTTGGACTCCATTGAATTTCAATCCTGTCCCCGTCAACTTTCGGCGGATAGAGCGAATATATCTGGTCTGCATTGTAGTCATAAAGATCGATGTCAAGCGTTCTGAACAGCCACGGCGGACCCTCATTGTCTATCTGCCATCCGCCGATCAGAAACACCGGCCTGCCGTTGCGGAGGAAATTCCGGCCTTTAATTGTGACATTCTGAACTTTCTCAGGAAAAACTTCATTGAAGACAGTCGCTTTATCCGGAAATATAATCGGCTTAATCACCGGCGTATATTTTTTCAGTGCGGCTCCTGTCGCATGAGTGTCAGTCCCGGTTAAAAACTCCATTTTTTTAACTGCAAATACTGCTCCGGCAGGAAATGACTCAAACCGCACGGAACCGATATCTTTGGGATCAAGTTGACCATCTTTTACTTTAGCGCCGCCATATGTTACCAAAGAAAATTTTGACAATGAAATTTCATGAGTCTGCCACTCTTTGGTTAAAGGAACAGCATAATAATATCGTTCTTCGCCGTTTTTCTCCTGAATTATAACAGTTATTGTGTCTCGCTGATTGCCTTCCTCCGCCTTGAGACAAAGTTTTAATGCAACGGGAACCGCCCCTTTTAGCGCTCCGTCCGGAAGTGTTTTTGCGGCAGTGCCGGACTGCTGGCGGAAATCAAATAAAAGCGTTTTTTCTTCCCCGCTTTGCAACTGCAACCGGATATTTTCTTTCGGCCACGTGTGCCATCCCGCGAGTTTATCTTTAGCAAAATCATCAATAATATATGTGCCAGTATCTGCGGATACAGAGCAAAGCGCAAGAGCAGCAACAATGAATGATGTTATTATATGTCTCATCCTGAACCTTCTATTTGATTAAAGTAGACTCGCGTATTTTTAATTCCGGCTTTATTATAATAATCGGGACATCGGAGTCCGGACTGGAGCAGAGATTTACTATCATCTCCGCGGAAACTTCCGCCATTCGCGCAAAAGACTGGGTTATTGAAGTCAGTTTCGGCTTTATTCCGGCAAGAATCCACGGGAAAGTGTCATAAACTATCACCGCGATGTCCTCCGGAATCCTCAACTTTCTTTTTTTAATAGCGTCAACAGCCCACAAAGCGGCCCAGTCTTCGCAGACAATAACCGAGTCTACCGCCGGACTTTTTCGCAGAATTCCATTCAGCGCTGCGAGAGTTCCCTTCGAATCTTTCGGTTTTATGGCCTGCTCTACCGCCTGTTCCGGCGCTATCCCGCCGTCCGCCAAAGCGCTTCGGAATCCGCTCAGCCGTCTTTCGGTCCAGGGCTCATTATTGAAATACATTAAGAGCGGTCTTTTTCTGCCGATGTCTATAAGATGCCGTGCGGCCATATAAGTTCCCTCAAAATTGTCCATGTCAACCATTGGCACACGTCTCATGCCTTTCATTTCCCCCATCACGACAAATTTTATTTCCTTATTTTGCATAAGCATAATCTCTTTGTCGGACGGCTGGTAATTTATAAAAATATATCCGTCGTATTTATTTAAGGCATGGCTATTGCCGGCCAGGCTGTCCAGCATTGTTTCTGACGGATTCACCCGAATAATCTCATGCTTAAAACCGGGAAGTCTTATTTGCGCTTTGTAAAAGCCAAGAAAAATCTGACTGTAATACGGGTCGATCTCAAGCTGATAGTCGGTCTGGACGCAAACACAACCTATATTCAGTTTTTTGATTACTGGTTTCGGTACCGGAATATGAGGTTTATCGCAGACAAAGGTGCCGCGCCTTCTTGTCTGCTCGACAATTCCTTCTTCTTTCAGTTGCTGCATTGCGCTGCGGATTGTGATTCTTGAATATCCGAATGTTTCAGCGAGCTGCCGCTCGGTGGGCAGTTTCCCCTCCGGATTAAATTCGCCTGCAAAAATTTTCTTTTTCAGCTCGCTGATAAGTATGTTGTACTTGTAAAGTTTATTTTCCTGGATGTCCATTTCTTTGTCTCCGGATTATTCCCGTATATGTTATATACAGATTATAAGGCATATCAATGTAAAAAGCAACATTGGTATTATCATTTGGTATTATTTTTTTACATTTCTGCGTTGTTATTCCGCAGAATGTAAATAAAAAGTTATCTTCTGTCTCTGAAGATTTTTTAATTTATTTGCTTTTCATTGCTAAATAGTATATAATGAATAATAAGAGGGCTGGAGTAAACATTAATGCGAAGAGGTGAAAAATGCCTGCTGTAGTGGACAAAGAACTATGTATCGGTTGTGAAGCCTGCGTTGGAGAATGTCCGGTGGATGCCATCGAAATGAAAGACGGGAAGGCGTGCGTAAACGACAGTTGTGTTGATTGCGGCGCCTGTGTCGAAGTCTGTCCGGTGGATGCCATAACGATGCAGTAATCCGGATAAAAAAATAGCCGGAACTTATGTCCGGCGATTTTTTTTACGTCAAAGCGCTTTACTCGGAGACGAGCATATTTTTACGCCGGAAATCAGAGTCTTTCCTGACATTCGGAGCAATAGCCTTTTATCTGGTAGATATAGTTCAGCGGTTCAAAACTGTGCTCGGAGCAGAGTTTTTTCTGAATATTGCCCAGTGAAACAGATTTAACTTTTACCAGCTTGCCGCAGCCCACGCAGAGCAGGAAATTATTGTCCTCTTTCAGATTGCTTTCAAATACGGTTTTACCGCCGCAAAGCTTGATTTCATTAATAAATCCGGCATCAATGAATGCGAAAATATTGCGGTAAAGCGTTGACGCCGCATGAATGAATCCTTTACTGCGGGCTTTCCTGAAGAGGTCCACTATCGAAAACTGTCCGTCCATGTCGGCGATAATTTCCAGCAGGTGTTCGCGTTCAACCGAATAACGCTTGTTGCTGGCTTTGAAATATCTTCTTAAATCCGCGAGTCTCTGTTCGTGCTTCATATATGAAACCTCCTCAATATTAAAGCTTAGTAAAAATAATTTAACCGCTTTAATCTAATACTTTCAATGAAATTAGCAAATGTTTTTTACAATAAAGATGCAACTAAATTGCATTAACAAATTCGATGAAAACAATTTCCGGACGGCATAAAAGACGAAACGGCACACAGGACATTCCAATCCCGGAAGAGACCACCATGCTGGTCCCGGCTTTGCTGTGAAGAAAATGGCCGTAATCAAATTTGAGGCGATATCTGGAAGACGCGGTCAGGGCGCCGACAACAGGCAGCCGGATCTGGCCGGCGTGAGTATGGCCGCACAAGATTAAATCAATCTTTTTCAGGACGTCGCCGCGCCCGGCAAAGACCGCCGTATCCGGGCTGTGCGCCAGCAGCACATTGTACTTTCCGGTGAAGCCGGCATTGATTTCCGGGCTGCCGGATTTGATGTCATCAATTCCGTAAAAACAGAACGGCCCGGCGGAAAATGCCTGGTTGATCAGCAGATTGTAGCCGCCTTCGGCATAATACTCTTTCCAGCGTGAATCCGGAATCCATTTCTTGTACCGCTCCCAGTTGCCGATGACGGCAATTCTGGATTCCGCCGCCGGCAGTGATTTCAGTGCGTCTATTCCGGGTTTAATGTGCGACGCATAGGAGATCAGGTCGCCGCCGGAAATAATGACATCCGGCTTAAAAGCGGTTATAAGTTTTCCGGCCTCGCCGAGAATTTTTCTTTCGCGGGCGGTACCCCCCATCCAGTGCAGATCGGAGAAAAAGACAATTTTCTTCCCTGCCGTCTCCGGACCGGATGCCGGGATCGAATATTTTACGACTTCCAGATATTGGCCGGCATGCACAATATTCCGCCCGGAATAACCGGACACTTTTTCCCATGCCGGAATCCGGTGTGAAAACTTCTTCCGGTTTTTTTTCTCAGGGAAAAAAATCATAGATTACCCTTCGGCGAGGGATTTCGCGATCTCTTCCGGCAGCGCTGAAATTTCCTTTATAATACAACTGGAGCCGTTCGGCAGAATAATTTTTTCTTCCGGGGTTCTGCCCAGCAGCGCTTCGCCGAGCCTGGTTTTGTACGAAATCCAGTTCTTCTCCGGATTGCCGTCCCATGCCCCCACCAGATAAAAGACTTCTTCGCTGCCGGCTTCGTGCTGAACCTTGACCGTTGAGCCGATGATCACGCTGCCGTCAAGGGAAACATTTCTAAAATCAACCGGCTGGGTATTGAGGATATCTCTTTCGATCTCCGACCGGCGGCGGCTCAGGAAATTGCGCCGCTCTTTTGCCGCGTCAAATTCCGCGTTTTCGCGAAAATCGCCGTGGGCGCGGGCGGTCTTGAGCGACTCGCGGTTTTCGGGCATATGAACATTGATGATGTCATGGAGTTCCTTCAGCATCTGGCTGTGGGAGCGGACAGAGGTGATGGTGGGGCCGGAGTACTGTACCGGCTGATGCGTTTCGCGTTTTTCCGCCGCCAGCAGCTTGTGGCCCGCGCCGTTTTCCAGATGGTCTCTGATCTCTTTTGAATGGCGCGCCAGCTTCACCAGCAGGCTCTGCTGTTCGCCGGGCATAAAGAAACAGGCTTTTTGCAGCGCGGAGGTGATGACGCCGACATCATTGCAGGCATTTTCAATCAGCGTTTTCTGGAATTCCGGCTTATCGAGCAGATGCCGCCTGAGTTCGCGCTGCGAACTGGTCCAGTTCTTGGGCAGGTCTTCAACGCTCAGGGCCAGCACGGTATTGATGAAATTCACTTCCTGGTTCAGTTCATCGGAATGCGTCTTGCGGTTTTTCCAGATCCAGAGCAGAATATCGCAACTGCACGTCCGGGTTCTTTTGACCGCCTCGGTAAGCAGATGATCGTCGGTTATGGCGCAAAAAACGTTCAGGCAGCGCAGCGGCAGCCGCAATGCATACTGCGCCAGGTATTCCGGCGGAAACAGCAGCTTGGTTGCCCGGCTGAGGTTTTCCATGCATTTGACCGGGATTTCGCCCCACATGTTAAGACTCTCAAGACTCAGGTTATCCAGCGTCAGCGGCCAGAACGGGGCCTTGCCCTTGAGCGGTTCGACGATCCGGCGCAGTCCGTCTTCGGAAACCCGCGGGACAATCACGGAAATCGATTCCGCCAGCATCTCGCTTTCGCGCTGGGCGGCTTCCGGTTTCAGCTTGGTGAAAAATGAGGCAAAGCCGGCAATGTCGCTTTCTTCCAGAGGTTCGGCGGACGCATCTTCCGCCAGCAGAATGTGCATTTCCTGAATGCTTCTGCCGCCGGACGGCCTGCGCTTGCCGCCGCTGACGACGGCGCCGCTGCCGCGTTTCCACCATACTTCAAAATCATTGCCGGTCATGACTCCGGGAACCAGGGAATTGTGGGCGATGATTTTAATTTCTTCATCCGTGAGCGGATTTATGGATTTTTTCACGGCCAGTTCGCGATAGTCCGCCGCGGCGAAGGTGGTTCTGCGGTCAAAGCCGGACAGCTTCAAAGTATCGGCGCCGGAGGCAAACATTTTCACTTCTGACAGCACGATCGGCAGCGGCATCGCATAAGAACCTCCGCCGGAAAGCGCGGTGATGGCGACCGATCCGGAAAAACCGTCAATATTGGTCACGGTGCCCCAGCGCGACGAGTTGGGCAGAAACACGATGATGCCGTTTTTAAGTTTAATCATATTCCGGTAGCGGTGCGCGATGGCCTGCGGAGTAATGCTGTTTTCACGGAGCCCGAGCGCCCGCACAAAACCGGTTTTATTGAGGAACGGCGGCAGCAGGACTTTGATGGCGTCGCCAAGCGCTTTGCGGAATATCGGCGTATCGGCGTAACCTATTTCGGCCAGCGCCAGGCAGCAGGCCGCTCTGGCTCCGGAAACATCGTCGCCCCAGCTTTCCAGCAGAAATTGAATATTCCCGGAAATTTCCCCTTCGTTGATGTTCTCTTTTTCCAGTTTCCTTACCAGAGTTTCAAGCAGGGTTGCGGTATTGTCCTCGGCGGCGGCAACAAACAGATCTTCAAGTTTAATTTCTTCCATATCTCAAAACCAGTGCTGTTTTTATAGTTAATATATTCAGTTGCATAATATAACGAACTTATTAAAATATCACAAAAACACGGAATTAAAAGCCGGTATTATGAAATCGGCGGGGAACCGGCCGCAGATTTTTCAATTGGCCCCGTGCTTGTTTTATTCGCGGACCGGAATCATTAAATATTGAGAACAGATATTTAAAAATAACTATTTCAGCAGATTTTTTTTAAAATGTGGTTATATTATACATTTCATTTCAATAATTAAAGGAAAGAATATAATAATGATGGATAAATCTTTGATTTACAAAGCCGCCCATATTGCGCCGTCCGCAAAGCAACTGGCCTGGCAGGAAATGGAGCTGACCGCGTTCGTTCACTATACGGTTAATGCCTTCACCGACAAGGAATGGGGCGACGGTTCCGAATCTCCGTCCGTCTTCAATCCCTCCGACTGTTCGCCGCGCCAGTGGGCCGAAGTATGCAAAAATGCCGGCTTCAAAATGATAATCCTGACCTGCAAACACCATGACGGATTTTGTCTATGGCCCAGTAAATATACTGAACACAGCGTGAAAAACTCGCCGTGGAAGAATGGCAAAGGCGATGTGGTGCGGGAGCTTTCCGACGCCTGCCGCGAGCTGAATGTCAAATTCGGCGTTTACCTGTCGCCGTGGGACCGGCATGAACCTTCCTATGGCGATTCTCCGGTTTACAACCAGTATTTTAAAAACCAGTTGACCGAACTGCTGACCAATTACGGTAAAATCGAATGCCTCTGGTTTGACGGCGCCTGCGCCGAAGGCCCGAACGGCAAGCGGCAGGAGTACGACTGGGAAGGCTATTATGAGCTTATTTACAGATTGCAGCCGGACGCCTTGATCAGCGACATCGGCCCCGATATCAGATGGTGCGGCAACGAGGCCGGCAAATCCCGCCCCGCTGAATGGAGCGTGCTCAACGTCAATAAAAACATCATGGATTTCAATCAGGAAAGGTGTTCTGTTGAAAATATCGGCGGACGCGACACCCTGGCGGACGGGAGCTGTCTGAAATGGTATCCCTCCGAAGTGGATACCTCGATCCGCCCCGGCTGGTTTTATCACCGCGGCGAAGATGACGAGGTCAAATCACCCGCCAGGCTGATGGACATCTATTTTAATTCTGTCGGCCACAACGGCGTGCTGCTGCTGAATATCCCGCCGGACAAACGCGGCCGTTTTCATGAAAACGACGTGAAAAATCTGCTGGAATTCAACCGGCTGCTGCAGCAGGGCTGCGAAAAAAATCTTGCCTCCGGCGCCAGGGCGGAAGCCTCGGCAGAACGCGAAGGCTTCCCGGTTTCAAATATTTTAGACGGCGGCAGACATTCATTCTGGCAGACTCCCCCGTGGCAGGAAAGCGCCGAAATTAATTTTGATCTCGGCACCCCCAAAACGTTCAATTGCGTGATGCTTCAGGAACATATCCGCGGCGGGCAGCGGATTGAGAAGTATTCCGTCCATGCGCTGATTGACGAAAAATGGCGGACGCTCACTTCCGGCTTCACGGTCGGCTATAAGGAAATGCGGCGATTTGAAAGAACTACGGCGGCCAGGGTGAAACTGGTCATTCATGAATCCCGCTACAGTCCGACGCTGTCAAATTTCGCGCTTTACCTGTTTCCGGAAATCAAACAGGAAATCGCGGTGAATGCGGAGACTCTCGGGCTGTCCAAAAAATTGCAGAAGATTCACCGGGCATCCTCCGAAGATCCGGAATTCCCGGCGGCGAATCTGCTCGACGGCAGCCGCGACTCCTGCTGGTCGGGCAAACCCGGCGAACCCATGCCGCAATTTGTGCAGATTGACCTTGGCGAACTGTGCGATCTCCGGGGCTTTATCATGCTGCCGAACCAGCATGGCGGCGGACACATTTTTGATTACGAATTTTTTGTCAGCGATAACGGTTCCGACTGGGGCCGCCCGGCCGCGGCCGGGCAGTTCTCGAATCTGGTCAATAACCCTGTCTGCCAGAAAGTCTGCTTCGATGAACCGAAGCGCGGCGTCAGATTCATTTGTTTGAAAGCGCTGACCGTCTGTGAAAATTATGATCATATCAGAATTGCCGACTTAAACGTCATTCCGGCAGAATAATTTTTATATATCCGCACAATAAATTTGCGCATCCTTCGTTTTAATGGTCAAAGCTTGCAAGATATCGCGCAGACAGAGACCGGAAAACATAAGGAAACGGAAAAATGAAAACAAACAGCAGCAGAGTAATTATCGGGACAGCGGTTATATTTATTTCATCAATCGCTTTCAGCGGAGCCCTCGCCAACACCGCCGCCGCCACCGGGACAACCGCCAATACCAGTACCGGTTCCACCGCCACCACCAGTTCCACCACCAAAGGGACCGGCGAGCACCCGTGCAAGGCCCTCATCGAAGCGTTTCATGCCCAGATGAAAACTTACTTTGAGCAGAAAAAAAGCGAATTTCAGACGTTCAAGGAATCGCTCAAGGACAAAACTCCTGACGAACGGAAATCCATGATCGAGCAGTTCCGGACTCAGCAGGCCGCCGACATTAAAGCGTATGTGGCTCAGCAGCGCAGCGATTTAATCAGCAAAATTCAAAGCAGCAGCGTTCCGGACAGCAGAAAGAGTGAAGTCATTGCCAGATTGCAGGAAAGATGGGCGAAAGTGGATGCCGAAGCGGGAAAGCACATGGGCAAAGAACAGGGTGCGAAACAGCATAAAGGCAGCAAGAACACAACCTCGGGAACAACCACCGGGACAACTTCGGGAACTGCGTCGGACGCAACTTCAACCACCGCAACCAAATAATCAATTATAACACGCGGCGGGACCGGCAAAGTCCCGCTTTTTTATATCCATAAGCCCGGAATCTCGGAGACTGGAACATTGAGTTCAGATAACGGCTTCCGCGCCGCCCCAGTCTTCATATTTGCCGACAATGTATAATGTTGAAAGCATGCACAAGGTTTCAATGAAGTGGGTGTTTTTCGAATTTGCCGCAAACGGTTTTGCATGACGAAGCCCTAATTGCAGCAGTTCTTTGTACTTCCGCTTTTCCGCATTCAGTTTCCTGCCGATTTCTGACTCATCCAGTTTTATTTCCTCATGTTTATTACGGTCAATCAACGCATCAAGCTGCTTGATTTTTTCATCAATCTCGGCGTAAATCTCTGAATGCAATTTTCTGTAATCCTCGCTGAAATTTAAAACCGCGTTATAAATCTCCGGCCAGTCTGATTCTGGAATTGTCGAGAGTGCTTCATAACCGGATAAGGCTTCGCCGCACTTCTTTAATATCTCCGGCTGTTTGTCAAGATCATAAATTTTTCCAAGTAGACCCCAATGAATAAATGGATCATTTTTCCCTATGACTTGAATAGGCTGGTCACAGAACCCGGAGCAAAAGCGATATAAGATTCCGCTGTCATAGCCCAAATATTTGTTCAGGTATTTTTCTGACTCCTCATACGCGCTCCCTGCGGCATTACTCAACTCGTTCAAGTTGTTTTGTATTTCATACAATTCGGCCCCGTATTTGTCCAGCTTATCGGCTCTTATTTTGCGGGAATTTTGACGAAATGCCAATATTGATATGACTAAACTTATTATCGAAATAACTATTGCAATCCATTCAATCACGATTTGTGCCTCTTCTCCATAAATTATTCTGACTTGAAGCGGCTGTCTCTTATCGCGGCGGCGATTTCTTCCGGCTTGAAACCGTTGGGCATGACAAATAAACATTGTCCGCGGCTTTTGGCTGCCCATAATTCGCCCATGCGGCGCTTTTCCTTTGAGTCGTCATTGCTCCAGCGGTCGCCGCCCTTATACTCAACTACGAGGCTGCGTCCGTCTTTCAGTTGACAGACAAAGTCAGGATAGAATTTATCGGTTGCGGTTTGCATCCAGAAGGAAAACGACGGCTGGCGCTCCAGATTGCGCACCCATGAACCGACCTCATCCAGGCCGTCAATAAAACACGCGCATTCGAACTCCTCCCCCCTGTCGTCAAGTTCGCCCACGACCGGGAAATAGTGCTTGCGGAACATCTGGCTTTGAGGACAATTATACCGCGCCGGATACTGGTCCGGATTAAAGCTGAAACATCTTTCCGGCGAAACTTCCGCTTCGAGCGCGTCATTGCCGAATAACAGCTCCTGGAATACTTTCCCCTGAGCGTCTTTCCGGCAGCCCTTAATTTTATTGTCAACGATTTTCCGCAGGATAAACCGTTTCCGCACCAGTTGCGCCAGCGGCACATTCCGGCGGCTGGTCAAATCGCCGATGAGCGTCTGGATAAACTGCTCCTTGTCATCCGGCGTAAGTTCAGTGTAAACCAGATTCCGCGCAAGGCTGTAAATCACTTCGCCTTCCGTCCAGGAAGCGTCAACAACATCAATCAGCGCCATTTCATGGTTCAGTTCGGCGATAAAGCTGCTTTTCAATTTGCCGCTTTGCCCGATGTCAATTTCACCGAGTTCGCTGTCTTCTCTCATAAAATCGGCGAATTCCGCATCGCTGAGCCTGGCGTCAAAATCGGACAGTTCCCAGCCGTGATCCATCAGCGTCTGCTCTTCAAACAGTTGCCAGTCGCCGTCTTTGACATATAACTGCGGCACCCTGAATATTTCATTGCGCTCCGAAGGCGATTGCAGCAGGACGACTGACTCTTCGCGAAGCTTCTGCATCTCTTCGGCAAAATACTTCTGCGAATCCTCCATCACCAGATGCTGGAGAAAAGCTTTTTCCTCGTCCGGCTCTAAACACTGGGTGACTGTTACGGTGCGGGCCTGCGTATTTATCTTAATTTTGCTTCTTAACTCTTTTGACAGTGAACCCGGCTCCGGCACTTCCTGCATGGTAATCACTTTCGGCTCAATCCGGCGGGTTGTCTGAATCAGCGGAAAATCCGGCATGTCCGGCTGACAGACTGAGATAAATTCCTGCGCTTCCTGCTGGTTGAACCCGTTTTCCACCAGCGCGTCAATCAATGACCTCGCGGTTTCGGCAAAACGGCTGGAAGTGATGAACGCATACGCTTTGTTCAGCGCCTTGTCCTGCTTCGGCAGCCGGTGCGGCAGCCGCAGAATGCGGCCAAGAATCTGTTCCACGCTCGTGCTTGCATGTACTTCGTTCACGGAGCACAGCACATACGCGAAAGCGCAGTCCCAGCCTTCCTTGAGCGCCTGGACCGTGATGATGAAACGGATCTCGCAACCCCGGTCGAAAAGATCGATATCCGTCAGTTCGCGGGTCTCGCCGGTGGCTGTGGCAATCTGGTTTTCCGGGATTTTAAACTCCTCCATCAATGCGCTCTTGATAAAAGCGGCATCCATCGTCTCCTGATTTTTGCTCCGGTTCTGGGCTTGCAGCAGCATCAGCGGACGGATGTATTCGCCGGTATTCTGGGATTCTATCTGCGCCCGTTTTTCCAGGTCGGCGCGCTGCGCTATCGCATCGGCCAGGGTTGATTTCCAGTTGGTCTTGGTCGCCAGCCGGATCGGCAGCTTGATCATGTCTTCCGCTTTCAGTTCCGCCGCCGACACGCTGTAGAGCACATTGCTCGGATTGCTTTTGGTGTCGGGCGTCGCGGTGAACTCAATAATCGCCGATGGCCGGAAATGGGCCAGCGTGTCAAAGGACAATCCCGTGCGGGCATTGTGCGCCTCGTCAACCAGCACCAGCGGACGGTTGATCCGCAATACGTTTGCCAGCGAATAAGAAATCACGCCTTTTTCACTGCGCAGCAGCCGGCTTTCAATTTCCGGCGGCAGCTTGGTAAAATGATGCTCCAGCGCTCCGGCGGAAGAATACACCTTCCGGCCTTCCTTGTCTTCCACCCGGAACGCCTGAAGCGTGGAAATAATAATTGTCGTGCTTCCGGTCAGGGTGCTTTGCTGAAGATACAACGCCTCTTCGATATCCATTACCGTAACCTGCCCCAGGCTGGACTCCAGCGCCTGCCGGTAATGATGATTGCGGTCTTTCAAAGCGTTTAGCGTCTGTTCCTTGATCGCGTTCGATGGAACCAGCCACAACACAACCGAGTTATCTTTCCGCAAATATTCCCGGTTCACCGTCGCAATCGTATGGCAGGCCAGCAGCGTTTTTCCCCCGCCGGTAGGCAGCCGCAGGCAGACGTAGGGAATCTTCGACAAGTCCGCAACCTGTACCGGACGATACGAAATTCCAGTTCCCCAGAACTCCCGCGTTGCCTCATAAAACGCCAGATTGGCGTCCTTCCGGTCATCGCATAACTGTAAATAACGCTTCAGCGCCAGCAGCGCCTTTTCCTGATATTGAGTTAATTGCAGCATAATACTTTCTTCTTATGTTAAAATAAATCCGGTTGAATAATATTAGCGTTGAACGACGGAGGCGGATAGGCAACTCCGATAATAATATACGGATTGGGAGATATTCGGTGATGCGCCAGCGTAGTTCCGACAAAAAAGAAAGTATTGGGATTTACCGCAATAGACATATATTTTTCTTTAACTTTCTGATTAGCGACAGCCTCGTTTCCATCAGAGTCGTTCAGGCAATTCCAATACAATGCTCCGATTTCCCAATCCTCAATCATTAATGTTCGTTCCTGATTATCATTTGTGATAAATTGGTATGAATACTTGTATGGCAACTTTTTTAAAGTTAACGGAGCGATATCTTTAAAGAAATCCGGCTGCATAAAATGTGCTTTTTGCGCTTCCGTCCATTCCCTGGAACATGATTCTATTTTGAAGCCAATTATTTCCCTGGGCTTAAGTATCGCCAGCGAAGGAAACGGTGGTTGTTTTGAAATCTCAATCAACTCTTGCATGTTGTCATGCATTATTAATGAACTCAATTCTTTCATTCGCGCAGACCAGCCGCCTCTTTGCGTCGAAATATGTTCAAGCAATTTTATTTCGCCGACTGGGCTATAAGATTCCAGACGAAAATCTTTGCCTTTATCTCTTTTTTGCAGACTTACTTCTATCCATTGGAATTTTTTGAATTGCTGGTATTCACTCAGGTCACGGAATTGAATCGGATAAATGCGAATCAGTTTGCCGTTGCACACTCCGGCAGTGCAAACCAGTTCGCCGTATTTTTGAGACAGGTTTGGATACGTTTTGATAGTCATGAATACTTGTGCAGATTCAATATGCTCCGGTAAATAGTCCATATCCTTTATTCCCCCTCTTATAAATTAACGATAGGATACCCATATTCACGGTTCAGACAAACGGCAATCCGGTAGCGGTGACACATCGTATGCTTGGCCTCAAAACAGGTTAACGCAACTTTTTTCCCTGCGGCAATCAATTCCGCGATATGGCGCACGTTAGACATTTGCCTCGGCAGAATATTCCGGTCATACGCTTCAAATAATGCCTGATAATCAGCCATACTATCCAGTGATTGACGCTGTTCCGCCGGAATGCCTAAATCTGGAAGTCCGATATATTCCACTCTGGCCTTGCTTAAAAAATTATTCAGCGCTTTTGCGTTAAAATCAAATTTCATCGAATTGGGCGATTTGCGCACGTCAACAACCGCGTCAATCTTGTTTTTAATCAACTTGTTCAGATATTCGTCAATCCCGATTCCCTCGTAGCCGATTGTATAAATTGACGGCTCCGGTTTAAACAAATCATTTGGAATTAAAAACAGCCCGGCTTGTTCCTCTGTGCTTAAAATACGGTCTTTGATCTCGCTCTTGACCGTATATTCCGGAAATTCAAGGTAGGTCTTGCGAATCAGCGCATCCCCCCGGATGTCGCCGAGCTGCCGGGCAAAATCAAGCATCTGCCGCCGCTCGACGGCATTCAACTGATAAAGCATTCCTGTATTTTGTGCGACAGAAAATCTGTCGATGTCTGCCAGCAGCCCTTTTTCCGTCAATATCCGTTTGTCTTTATATATTTCGAAGCTGAAACAGCCGAAGCGGTAAGGGAAAAAAGAATAATGCGGCTGTTTGTTGTATGAACAGTACAGAAACATCAATTTCAAAAAGTCGGTGCTGTCCGCATTGCCCCTGAACACTTCCAGAAGGGCCAACAATACTTTCTGTCTATATAAAAGTCTTAAATTTACTGACATGCTTAATCCGCCTTGATTTCGTATGGAACCTGTTTAAAAACAATATTCGCGTTCCGCAGTTTTACCGGGCTTAACCGGCAGGCGGTGCCGTAAATTACTTTCGGGCCGTCATGCTCCGGCAGTAGCGCCAGAATTTTACCGGTCAGGACATTCCCGCTGTCCGGCTTTTTGTCCTTTAAAATTCCGTTGAACAGCAGATAAACTGCCGTGTTATTATAAGTCCCAATCATTGAACTGTCGCAATGCTCCTTCTCCAGCGGATGCCCCGTTTCGGTAAAAAACACATGCCGCGCCAGTTTGGAAAAAGTAATCCTCTTGTAAACTTTCCCGCTCTCATCAAACAACGGCTTGCCCAGGCGGTAATAGCGGAAGCCGCCGCCGCCTTTCCAGTTTTGTTCCTTTGATATTCCACCTTGTTCGCCTTCAATAACCTTTTTCATGCGAACTGCACAATGTGTTTCGCAATGTTCCCCCAGTTCAATCCCGATATATCTGCGATTCATTTTATGTGCAACGGCACAGGTTGTACCAGAGCCGAGGAAAGAGTCTAGAACGATATCCCCTGCTTTTGTTGCTAGTTGAATAATCCGTTGAATCAACCGTTCCGGTTTGGGAGTATCAAATGCATCAGTAGCTCCGAAAAGTACATTCATTTCTTTCTTTGCTTCTTGATTATGTCCTACTTCAACATTAGTCCACCACGTCCAAGCGGTGTATCCCTCGATTTCAGAGAAAAAACTCTTTATTCTTGGCCTTGCATTACCCTTAGCTCCAAACCATATTCTTCCATCTGCAATAAACCCCTCAAGGACTGTTTCTACATTTTTCCAGCAACGTCCACTGGGCGGTAGATATTTTATTCCACTTGGGGTAGTAATTTCATACATTTGGTTGGGTCTCCAGCCTTGCGCAGTAAAATCAGTTGATGTCCATGGACCACGCGGGTCATTATCAAGATTAGAATATAGATTTTTTTGTTTCTCTGATAATGGAAGCTGGTTTAAATATCCTCTAATTTTTTCGAATTCCTTTGCATAAACAATAATGTGGTCATGTCCAGCACCCAACGTGGCGCGTGAATCTGGAGATGTTCTTTTCTGCCACACTACATTTGCAACAAAGTTTTTAACTCCAAAAATTTCATCCATCATTAGTCGAAGAGACGACACCTCAATATCATCTAATGAGATGAAAATAACCCCATCATCTTTTAATAATTGATGTAATAATTTTAATCTCGGATACATCATGCAAAGCCATTTGTCATGGCGGGAAAGGTCTTCGGCTTCTTTACCTACGACATTGCCGAGCCATTCTTTAATCTGCGGGTCATTGACGTTGTCGTTATATACCCAATTCTCGTTGCCGGTATTGTAAGGCGGGTCGATGTAGATGCATTTGACTTTGCCGGCGTAATAAGGCAGCAGCGCTTTAAGGGCGGTGAGATTATCGCCCTGGACGAGGAGATTGCCGGTGTCTTTGTCGCCGAAGCTTAGTTCGGGAACTTCTTCGAGCAGATGAAACGGCACGTCGCGGTGATGGTTGACAACCGCTTTCTTTCCAATCCATTCTAACGTAGGCATATAGATAATCCTGGGCGAAGTATATTAATTGTTTTCAGAGGTTCCGGACAATTTTTTCATATTCAGCCGGAACAATTTTATATCACTCATATTACATCCTCTTTTCGCTCAAAACTAGTCGAATATAAATTCATAACTGAAGTAATCTACCATAATTAAGTAAATAGTAAAATTTCAGAACCGGTTTTATCGCAGTTTTTACCGCAAAAGGTCTTAGTTTCAAAAATCCACTTTATGGTGCTATTTGAACATGGTTGCACCGTTTCAGTTGACAAAACTGCTATATATGTAGACTTTGATTTAAATTTTAAATGGGGAACTAGAAAAGCGAGAAAAGTTGAAAGCAAGAAAAGTTGAAAGCGAGAAAAGTTGAAAGCGAGAAAAGTTGAAAGCAAGAAAAGTGAGAAAAGTTATGAAAACGTTGTACTCAACAGCACTCCAAAGTATCGGAATGCGGAAGCCCGCTAATGCGGGAGTGTGCCCCGCTTGCGGGTCCCGCGAATGCGGGAGAGAAAAGCGAGAAAAGTTATGAAACCGTTGTGCTCAACAGCACTCCAAAGTATCGGAATGCGGTCGGCTGTCCGGTTTATTCTGCTGGCGCAGGGCTGTCCAAAATGACGAAGAGCGAGAAAAGTTGAAAGCGAGAAAAGCGAGAAAAGTTATGAAACCGTTGTGCTCAACAGCACTCCAAAGTATCGGAATCGGGCAGGAGAGGAGACAGGAGTCAGAATGAAAACCGGGAAATCAGAAGACGAGAACAAAACGCATTGTGCTCAACGGCACTCCAAAGTCTCCGGAATCGGACAGGAGAGGAGACAGGAGTCAGGAGACAGGAGTCAGAATGAAAACCGGGAAATCAGAGGGCAAAAAGCTCAACGACACTCCAAAGTCTCCGGAATCGGACGGCTGTCCAAGACGAATAGAAACGGATTTCTCTGTGCCTCCGTGTCTCTGTGGTTAGGTATTGTCCAAAATGACGAAGAGCGAGAAAAGCAAGAAAAGTGAAAGACATTGTGCTCAACAGCACTCCAAAGTATCGGAGTTGGCTGTCCAAAACGGGCAAAGTTCAGGAATTGCAGAAATGTCATCAGTTAATGAAAATCTTAACCAGGGGTTAAAAACGGCGTCTGAAATGAGGTTGAAAACAGAAAAGCGTTGTGCTCCGCGAGTCTCCAAACTCTCCGGGTTGCTGGACCGTCTCCGTAATCTTTCCGCTCAGTGGGTGTCCAAGTGTCCAAAACGCGGACGGCTGTCCGTCTGGTTATGCCGGCCGCATGGGCGACAGCTTCTGCTCAACAGCACTCCAAAGTATCGGAGTCGGACGGCTGTCCGTCTGGTTATGCCGGCCGCATGGGCGAAACAGCCTCTGCTCAACAGCACTCCAAAGTCTCCGGAATCGGGCAGGAGAGGAGACAGGAGTCAGGAGACAGGAGTCAGAATGAAAACCGGGAAAACAGAAGGCAAAAAGCAAAAGCATTATGCTCAACAACACTCCAAAGTATCGGAGTGTGGACGGTTGGCCGGTTTGTTATGCCGGCCGCATGGGCCGGGAGGCGTGTCCAAAATGGCCGGGTCCGTGAAAACTTTTACCGGAATCATTAATCCCGCGTTTGCAGTATGGGGCTTTTGGCAATATTTTTTAGAGTTTAAATCACAATGCATTATGGAGTATGAATTGAACAAGATTATTAAAATACCGGTCGGACTGGGAGAGCGTTCCTATGATATTATCGCCGGACAGGGAATTCTCGGCAGCGCCGCGGAATATCTTGCGCCCTTTGTCAAAGGGCGCAAATGTCTGCTGCTGACGGATTCCAACGTCGGGCCGATTTACGCGAAAAAGGTCTCTGAAATGCTCACGGCTGCCGGCGCGGAAGCGTTTACTTTCACCTTTCCTGCGGGCGAAGAAAACAAAACGCTGGAAACTGTCGGCGGCATCTGCAGTTATGCCGTGAAGCACGGGCTTGACCGCTCGTCGCTGATTGTCGCGCTCGGGGGCGGCGTCTGCGGCGATATTGCGGGGTTTGCGGCGGCGATTTACATGCGCGGCATTAACTTTATCCAGATTCCGACCACGCTGCTGGCGGCGGTGGATTCCAGCGTCGGCGGCAAAACCGGCGCGGATCTGCCCGAAGGCAAAAACCTGATCGGCGCCTTCTGGCAGCCTAAGCTGGTATTGATGGACCCGGAAGTGCTCACCACCCTGCCGTTTAAAGAAATCCGGTGCGGCCTGGCGGAAGTCGTCAAATACGGCGTGATCATGGATGCCCCGCTGTTTGAGAAACTTGAGCAGAACACGGACAAGCTGAATGCCGTCGATCTGCAATTTTATACTGAAATCATCGCCCGCTGCTGCGAATTGAAAGCCCAGGTTGTCGCCGCGGACGAACGCGAAGGAGGGCTTCGCGCGATCTTGAATTACGGGCATACCTTCGGCCATGCGGTCGAACTGGTTTCAAATTTCTCCCTCGCCCACGGCGAGGGGGTGGGCATCGGCATGAACATGGTGGCGGAACTTGCCGTTGGAGCCGGACTGCTCGACCGGGCCGTTGCGGTCCGGCAGCGGAAACTGCTGGAGAAAATCGTGCTGCCGTGCTCCTTCCCCGCCGGCGGCGATCCGGAAAAAATCTATGCCGGAATGCTGAAAGACAAGAAAAAAGTGGGCAGCCGGTTGAACCTGATCATTCCGCTGGAGATCGGAAAGGTTGAGATCAGAAGCGGGTTTGAACCGGCCGCCATCATCAATGCCATCAGGTGCTGCTGTGAATGACCGCGAAGCCTGCATTATTTTAAACATGGTCTCCGGCATCGGCTCCGCCCGGATGCAGGCGCTGCTGAACCGTTTCGAGACTCCGGCCAATATTTTTGCGCAGTCCTCGGCCAGTATCGCCGGCGTCAAGGGCATCGGCCAGGAACTGGCGGAGAAAATTGCCAACTGGCGCAGCGGGATTGACCTTTGCGGCGAACTGGAAATGGCCGAAAAGGGCGGCGCCAAAATCATTACGGTCGTTGACCGCGAATATCCGGCCATACTCAGGGAAATTTACGATCCGCCGATCTGTCTGTACGTCAGGGGAACGCTGCCGGATTTCAGCTCCAATACGCTGGCGGTGGTCGGTTCCAGGCGCATGACCGCTTACGGCAGAAAAATGGCCGCCCATCTGACCGAAGCCGCGGTTTACGCCGGCTGGAAGATCATCTCCGGTCTGGCTTACGGCGTTGATGCGGTGGCCCATCAGGTGGCGGTCGATTTGAAGGGCATTACAGTCGCGGTGCTCGGCGGCGGCCTGGCGCGGGTGCATCCGCAGGACCATGTGCCGCTGGCCCGGCGCATTGTGGAAAACAACGGTGCGCTGATCAGCGAGTATCCGATGCGATTTCCGGTCAGCCGTCAGTCCTTTCCCCGCCGCAACCGGATTGTCTCCGGCCTGAGCCGTGCCGTGCTGGTGGTGGAGGCCGGAGTGGACAGCGGCGCGCTGATAACCGCCGCAACTGCTTTAGAACAAGGACGTTCGGTGTTTGCCGTCCCCGGCATGGCTGACAACCCGCAGGCGCGCGGCTGTCACAAGCTGATCAAGGAAGGGGCGAAACTGACTGAGGATTTCGAAGACATTCTGCAGGATTTCGAGTTTCTGCCGGGCTTCGGCGGCGTGAAAGAGCAGCCGCGCGAGTATCTGGACGAATCCGGCGAGGACGATGCAGCCATACCCGTGCCCGATACCTCCGGCATGTCCGAGGAAGAGCAGAAGATCATCCGGGCGCTGGCATTGGAAAGCAAGTCTTTCGATGCGCTGTCGTCGGAAACCGGCATTGCCGCCGGCACGCTGCTGGGCGCATTGATGAAAATGGAGATCAAAAAGCAGGTTCTGCAAACCCCCGGCAAGATCTATTCGCTGCGCCGCTGAATTCGTTATATGCCGCCTTTGTACAGCAGGCAGATAACCCAGTATGCCAATGCCGAACAGATCGCAGTCAGCGGAATAGTCAATATCCAGGCCCACATAATCCGTCTGGCAGTCACCCAGCGCACGGTTTTTGCCCGCTCGGCGGTACCGACGCCGAGGATTGAACCGGCGATAACATGCGTGGTGGATACCGGAATCCCGAAATGAGCGGTTCCCATCAGCACTATCGCCGCGGAGGTTTCCGCGCAGAAACCCTCGGTTGCGCGGATCTTGGTTATTCCGGTGCCCATTGTTTTAACGATGCGCCAGCCGCCGAACATCGTACCCAGGCCGATCATGGCATAACATGAAAACGCGACCCATGGCTGAATTTCAAGTGACCCCGCCATGCCGCCGCAAACCAGCGCCAGCGAAATCACCCCCATCATTTTCTGAGCATCATTTGTGCCGTGTCCAAGACTGTACCATGCCGCTGAAACCAGTTGCAGATATTTAAAAACCCTGCTGGATTTATGATATGGAAGTTTCCTGAAAACGTTCAATATTATCAAGGTAAAAATCGTGCCGCCCAGCATCCCCAGCAACGGGGCAATTACAATAAAAACAATAATCGGGACAATTCCGGTAACGCTCAAATGACCAGCTTTAAAAACCACGCTTCCAAGGATAATCACCTTCGGCCCGGCCGCCGCCATTCCGGCGCCGATCAAGCCGCCGACCAGCGCGTGACTGCTTGAAGAAGGCAACCCGTATAACCAGGTAATTATATTCCATAAAATAGCGCCGACCAAAGCCCCCAGCAGCAGCAGCATCTTGGATTCCGGGCTTGGCATTGAATCAAGATTGATAATTCCGGAGCTTACCATTTTGGCAATCGCATGACTGAAAGCGAAAAAACCGACAAAGTTTGCCAGCCCCGCCAGCAGCACCGCCTGAAAAGGGGTAAGCGTCCGCGTGACCACGACCGTTGCTATTGAATTTGCGGCGTCATGAAAACCGTTCAGAAAATCGAACAGCAATGCCAATGCCACCACAACTATTACTAATACCGACAGGGTTATCATTTATGCTCCAGAGGATGTTAGTTTTTCAACCGTGTTTCATTTTTATGCCACGGATCAGCTTGCCGATGTAATCGATGCTGTCAACCACTTCCTCCAGCAACTCGTAGAGTTCTTTCAGCTTCGTCATTTCAATGGTCTGGAAATTGTCATCCCGGCCGAACAAATCCGCCATGCAGTTATGGAACAGGTCGTCCGCCTGCTTTTCCAGATGGTGCAGCGCATCAACTTTTTTCCGCACCTGTTTTCTGGTCCGGAGTTCATGCACCAGGTCGGCTTGCAGCTTGGCGCTGGTGGAGATAATTTCCGCAAATTTGCAAATGTTCAGCGGCATTTTGCGCATGTTATAGAATTCTATCTTCCGGGAGACGCCTTTCAGAATATCCAGCGCCAGGTCCATATTCATGGCCAGGGTATGGATGTCTTCACGGTCAAGCGGCGTGATAAAGGTACGGCCAAGCTCTTCAATGATGGTTTCCTCGATGTTGTCGCCCTTCTGTTCGTAATCCCTGATTGCGTAGAGACGTTTTTTGATCTCTTCTTCGGACAGGCTTTCAATATGGACGACCAGATCGGTTAAAGCATTGCTGCTGTTCAAAATGAGGTCGCTCATTTGGTCGAGGTAATCGAAAAATTTGGTTTCGCGCGGAAGCAGCAGATCCAGCAGATTAAATTTCATCTTCTAAAATTCCTTAATATTATGACAGGTTCTCTGTTTAACTTCATCTCTTCAAAAGAACAATTTTCTGAAAGCGTCTTCCACGGAAGTGCGCCCGACAGCTTCATAAGTTCTCCCGTCAACCAGCTTTATGCTGTCACGGTTCGGAACCGTGCCGCGTTCAGTTTTTTCGATCCTGAGCGTGACCGGGAACTTGGCTTTCGGCGGCTTGATCGCCTTGATTTTCTTGATCGCCTCAACCGTCTTCTTTTCAATCAGTTCGTGAGCTTTGGCCGCAGAAAGCATTCTGGCGGACTGGCAGCCCAGTCCTTTCTTAACCTGACAGGTGACAACGTCCGGATGGAAAAGTACGGCTTCCTCGCAGAGTTTGTCGTCGCCGGAGGTCATAATTACGGGGATGCCTTTATCGGCGGCAATCAACGCATCAAGCCCGAACTCCCCGACTTTTTTGCCGTTAATCCAGAGATTCTGGATTTCACGGGAAGAATAGGAGTGTTCCAGCAGGCCTTCAAAAGTTCCGGCCATGGCGTGGTAGCCCAGCAGGATCAAGCCGGCGGAACCGGCAATTCCCGGAAAGCGCTCCCGGTAACCGTTGCCTTGAATCAGTTCAGCCCTGGTATCCAGCTCTTCCCAGAGGATATTGGTTCCGCTGCTATGACCGTCACAAACGATTACTTCCGCCGCCCCTGCCTTAAAACAGCCTCTGATACAGGCATTGACGTCCTGGGTCAGCAGCTTCTGTCCCAGCGGGTAATTCGCACTTTCCGAAAGCACAAAAGAACTGCCGCTGATGCCGCTGATGCCTTCCATGTCGGCAAAAATATAAAATTTCATTGTAATCCCTTTTAAAATACTGTCAAAATTAATTTCAAGCATTTAATATATACCTGTTTAGTACTAAAAGCAAAGCTGAAAGGCTGAGTTTGAATTGGTAATCCCTGTATTGCCGGAAGACAATATGCCGTCAAAAACATATATTCCGGCGGTAAAATAAGCCGTTACCAGCATTCTGCCAAAATAACCTTTCTGTTGTTACAAAAATGTGCTCACAAGCCGCCGCTATTACATTTTTGTACTTTTTAAAACTATTTATAAAAAATGCTTTTCTTTTGTAATATTCTTTTTATAAATGATTTATGAATATTTATAATTTGTTGGCATGGCATTTGCTACATAAACTGGCAACGTTCGTAAAATATAAACTTCAACAGAAGGAACGAAAGGAAATGAAAAAGACCGAGGCTCTAATCAAGCCGGAACTGGTAAATGCGCCCAATAGGCTGTTTGATGGAAAAAACCGCGCTGGACGACAACAACGACAACAAAGTGTGTTTGCAGGTTGATTACTCAGGATCTTCTTTTGCGGCAGTTTTTTTTAATTCGCATGAAGAGATCATCCCGGGCAGAATAAGCTATATCTCAATAACATTTAATTTTTTTTGAAATAATATTCAGGAATTCAATACTATGAAACGATTAATGAAAATCAAAAACTACAAAGTCCTGCTGACTGCGTTGCTGCTTATGGCGGGCTGCGCAGTATTATTTGCAGATGCTGTACCTGCGCCAGCAGTACCGGCAACAACTGCAATACAGCCCGCGGCAGCGCCTGCGGCGGCAGCGGTTGCCGTGGTATCGAAAGTCAATGCCGGCGATACGGCCTGGGTGCTGGCTTCGGCGGCGCTCGTAATGTTAATGACGGTTCCCGGACTGGCCTTCTTTTACGGCGGACTGGTCAGGAAGAAAAACGTGCTGTCCATTCTTATGCAGTGTTTTGCCATTATGTGCCTCATCAGCATACACTGGGTCGTAATCGGCTACAGCCTGTCCTTCGGGCCTGACGTTGGCGGCAAGGGGCTGATCGGGAGTTTAAGCTGGGCGTTTCTCAACGGCGTCGGACTGGAGCCGCATGATTTCTATGCCACTACCATCCCGCATCAGGCTTTTATGATCTTCCAGTGCATGTTTGCCGTAATCACCCCGGCGCTGATTATCGGGGCGTTTGCCGAGCGCTTGAAGTTCTCCAGTTTCTGCGTATTCACTCTGCTCTGGGCAACATTTGTTTATGACCCGCTGGCACACTGGGTATGGGCCAACGGCGGCATCCTCGGCACGGCCGGCGGCATGGGCGCGCTGGACTTTGCGGGCGGCACCGTGGTGCATATCAACGCCGGGATGGCGGCGCTGGCCGCAGTTCTGATTCTCGGCAGGAGAAAAGGATTTCCGGAGAAGATTTCGCCGCCGCATAATCTGCCGTTTGCAGTACTTGGCGCCGGCCTCCTGTGGTTCGGCTGGTTCGGGTTCAATGCCGGAAGCGCGCTGGCGGCAAACGGTCTGGCGGCGAGTGCATTCGTTGTGACTCATATCGGGGCTGCGATAGCAGGGATTACCTGGGCGGTCATGGACTACATATTCAATAAGCGGCCGACGGTTCTCGGGATTATCACCGGAGCGGTGGCGGGACTGGTTGCGATCACCCCGGCTTCCGGGTTCGTAAACCTGACCGGAGCTTTCGGCGTCGGCATCGGCGCCGGTGTGATCTGCTACCTTTCAGTGGCATTTCTCAAGCCCAGATTCCATTATGATGATTCGCTGGATGCTTTCGGCGTTCATGGCGTCGGCGGCATCTGGGGCGCAATCGCAACCGGTATTTTCGCGACTACCAGCGTCAACAGCGGCGGCGCGAACGGCCTGCTGTACGGCAATCCCGGCCTGCTCTGGATTCAAATCAAAGTCGTCCTCATTACTATGGTTTTCTCGTTTGTCGCATCATTTATCCTGTTTAAACTGGTGGACAAGGTAATGGGTCTGCGGGTTTCCGACCATGAAGAACGCATCGGGCTGGATCTGAGCGAACACCGCGAAGCGGCCTACACAATACTTGAATAACGGAGGTTTACTATGAAATACATCATTGCGGTCATTCAGCCGGACAGGCTGGACGACGTGTTGCAGAAACTCGAGGAGAAGGAGATTCATCTCGTCACCGTTTCCAGCGTCATGGGGCGCGGCAGACAAAAGGGTATTCCCGCAGTTTACCGCAGTCACAAGGAGGCCGGCAGCCTTTTGAAGAAAACGAAGCTGGAGATTGCCGTGAATGACGATTACGTGAATGCGGCGATTGAGGCCATCGTCCAGGGCGCGCAGACCGGCGAGATCGGCGACGGCAAGATCTTCATCATCAACCTGGATGAATGCATCCGCATCCGCACCCAGGAAACAGGGCATCTTGCAATAGGATAAAGAATCAAAATATACATTTCCCGGACTGTTTGGAAAACAGCCGGGAATATTATCAAGTTCATCAAACATAATAAAGGGGGGCTTTAAGATGTACAGAAAAGAAATTTTCTTCAGAACCGGACGATTTACTTGCGCCATTGGGAAATCAAACCGCTGCCAGGAACCGCAATGCCGGCAATTTCAACAATGACCACTTAGTAAATTACAGGTTTTGAAGATGAAAAAAGTAATAATTGAATACAAAATGCTGATCCCGGCGATACTATTTATATTAGGCGCATTTCTGATTTTTGCCCGGCAGACGTCAACACCGGCAATGATGACAGTGGCGTCCATTCAGCTTCCCGTGGCGGCTCAGGCGGCCGCCGCATCCAATACCATGGCGATTCATCCTGTGGCGGTTCCGGCTCAAACTGCGGCGGCGGCCCCAATTTCCAGGATCAATTCGGGCGATACGGCCTGGGTGCTGGTTGCAACCGCCATGGTCATGCTGATGACCGTGCCCGGCCTGGCGTTTTTCTATTGCGGACTGGTGAGAAAGAAGAACGTCCTGTCGATTCTCATGCAGTGCTTTACGATAATGTGCATCCTGAGCCTGCATTGGGTGATCATCGGCTACAGCCTGGCATTCGGGCCCGACCTCGGCGGCAAGGGGCTGATCGGCGGCATGGAATGGGCGTTTCTCGAAGGCGTCGGACTGGAGCCGCATAATTTTTACGCGACAACCGTTCCGCACCAGGTGTTTATGATCTTCCAGTGCATGTTTGCCGTAATCACCCCGGCGCTGATTATCGGCGCGTTTGCCGAAAGGATAAAATTCTCCAGCCTCTGCGTGTTCGTTCTGCTGTGGGCGACGCTGGTGTATGATCCGCTGGCGCACTGGGTATGGTCCAACGGCGGGTTCCTCAGCACGGCCGGCGGCATGGGCGTCCTGGACTTCGCCGGCGGCACTGTGATTGAGATCAACTCCGGCATGGCGTCCCTGGCGGCGGCGCTGATTATCGGCAAGCGGAAAGGCTACCCGGACAAAATCTCCCCGCCGCATAATCTGCCGTTTGCGGTTCTCGGCGCCGGGCTGCTCTGGTTCGGCTGGTTCGGGTTCAACGCCGGCAGCGCGATGGCGGCAAACGGCCTGGCCGCAAACGCGTTTGTGACGACTCATCTCGCGGGGGCGACCGCTGCCGTCGCCTGGGCGATTATGGACTGTATTTATAATAAGCGGCCGACGGTTCTCGGAATCATCACCGGCGCGGTGGCCGGACTGGTCGCGATCACCCCGGCCTGCGGCTTTGTCAATTTGCGCGGCGCCATCGGCATCGGGCTCGGGGCCGGTGTTTTGTGCTACCCGGTGGTGGCTTTCCTGAAACCGAGGTTCAACTATGATGATTCGCTGGACGTCTTCGGCGTCCACGGCATCGGCGGCATCTGGGGCGTGATCGCCACCGGGCTTTATGCGACGACCAGCGTCAACGATGCTGCCGCAAATGGCCTGTTCTACGGCAATCCGGCGCAGTTCTGGATTCAATGCAAAGCCGCCGTGATTACTATTGTTTTCTCTTTTGTCGTGTCGTTTATACTGCTGAAAGTGGTTGACGCGGTAATGGGACTGCGGGTTACCGACCATGAAGAACGCATCGGACTGGATCTCAGCGAACATCGCGAAACAGCTTACACAATACTTGAATAACGGAGGTTCAACATGAAATACATCATTGCGGTCATTCAGCCGGACAGGCTGGACGACGTGCTGCAGAAACTCGAAGAAAAGGAAATTCATCTCGTCACCGTTTCCAGCGTCATGGGGCGCGGCAGACAAAAGGGTATTCCCGCAGTTTACCGCAGTCATAAGGAGGCAGGCAGCCTTCTGAAGAAAACCAAACTCGAAATAGCCGTCAACGACGAATATGTAAATGCCACGATTGAGGCCATCGTCCAGGGCGCGCAGACCGGCGAGATCGGCGACGGCAAGATCTTCGTCATGGACATGAATGAATGTATCCGCATCCGGACCCAGGAAACTGGCAATCCGGCAATCGGATAAATATAGTTTCCCTGTATCCCTGCTCCCGGGCCTGCCGGAAAGCCCCCCTTTCCGGCAGGCCGCTTTTTTATACTCTGCACGGCTGAAAATTTAACAATAGATTGCGAAGATTTTGAGAATTGGTTCGTATTCTGAGAGGCTGCCGATACCGGGGTATCGAAGGCCTCGAAGAGTGCGAATCCAAAATCAAAAGATCGCAACCGCTTTGCGACGAGTGTCTTGCGGCCGTATTTTTCCGTTCCTTCTTCAGTCGATATTCATATCGCCTGTCAGTCGGATCGAAAAAATCCAATCCACAATCCTACTCGTCTATTTTTAAATTTTAAGCCGTGCAGAGTATAGTCTTCCCGCACCCGGACGCCATAACCGGACCGACGACCGTCCGGGATTTTGGACATCTGTTCCCCCCGTTCTGGACACACATTGCGCAGAAGGGTTCTGCCAGTACGGACGCTATAACCGGACGGACAGCCGTCCGATTCCGGAGACTTTGGAGTGCTGTTGAGCAGAGGCTGTTTCGCCCATGCGGCCGACATAACCAGACGGACAGCCGTCCGCGTTTTGGACACTTGGACACCCGCTGAGCAGAAAGATTACGGAGACGGTCCAGCAATCCGGAGAGTTTGGAGACTCGCGGAGCACAGCGCTTTTCTGTTTTCAACCACATTTCAGACGCCGCTTTTAACCATTGGTTAAGATTTTCATTAACTGATGACATTTCTGCAATTCCTGAACTTTGCCCGTTTTGGACAGCCGACTCCGACACTTTGGAGTGCTGTTGAGCACAATGTCTTTCACTTTTCTTGCTTTTCTCGCTTTCAACTTTTCTCGCTCTTCGTCATTTTGGACAGCCCTGCGCCAGCAGAATAAACCGGACAGCCGTCCGCACTCCGATACTTTGGAGTGCCGTTGAGCGGAATGCTTTTGGTTTTTGCCTTCTGATTTCCCGGTTTTCATTCTGACCCCTGTCTCCTCTCCTGCCCGACTCCGATACTTTGGAGTGCTGTTGAGCACAACGTTTTCATAACTTTTCTCGCTTTCACCATTCCGAGAGTTTGGAGTACCGTTGAGCAAAGGCTGTTTCGCCCATGCGGCCAGCATAACCAGACGGACAGCCGTCCGCACTCCGATACTTTGGAGTGCCGTTGAGCACAACGTTTTCATAACTTTTCTCGCTTTTCTCGCTTTTCTCGCTTTTCTAGTTCCCCATTTAAAATTTAAATCAAAGTCTACATATATAGTAGTTTTGTCAATGAAAAGAGCGGTAAAGTATTTGTTAAAAGAGATTTAAGCCAATATTTTTTGCAAAAAATACGAAGAAGCGGGAAAGAAAAAATGAATCATATTAAATCTACAACAGCATCACGCCGGGCGCAATCTACAACAGTAGAAATTTGGCTGAGCCTTTAAACCTGAGGAACAGCCCAGGGGCCAAGCGAATCTACAACAGTAGAAATTTGGCTGAGCCTTTAAACCTCTCCTCGCTCTTTAACGCGGTCATATCTACAACAGTAGAAATTTGGCTGAGCCTTTAAACAAATATTATCATTGGATTGTGCTACATCTACAACAGTAGAAATTTGACTGAGCCTTTAAACTCATGGATTTTGAAGCCGCCATATCTGATCTACAACAGTAGAAATTTGACTGAGCCTTTAAACCCACTAAAGGCCTGGGCTATTTCGGAATCTACAACAGTAGAAATTTGACTGAGCCTTTAAACATCCAAAGGCAAACGCGTCGCGGAGTTATCTACAACAGTAGAAATTTGACTGAGCCTTTAAACCTCGTTACTATTGCCAACCACAATATATCTACAACAGTAGAAATTTGACTGAGCCTTTAAACCCGACTTTTTGAACGATCTCGCCACCATCTACAACAGTAGAAATTTGACTGAGCCTTTAAACCCTCGTGACAACATACGGATCGGTAATATCTACAACAGTAGAAATTTGACTGAGCCTTTAAACATAAATAATCTTAGAACGGTTCTAAATCTACAACAGTAGAAATTTGACTGAGCCTTTAAACTCGGATGTCCTTACGCCGGATATGTTATCTACAACAGTAGAAATTTGACTGAGCCTTTAAACTCGGATGACATACGGGCTTGCTTGGAATCTACAACAGTAGAAATTTGACTGAGCCTTTAAACTTAATTCCACGGCAAAAGGAATTCCCGATCTACAACAGTAGAAATTTGACTGAGCCTTTAAACGCTTTTTGTTTGCCCTGATGGAGGCTATCTACAACAGTAGAAATTTGACTGAGCCTTTAAACGCAAACAGAATCGCAAATAAACTCGTATCTACAACAGTAGAAATTTGACTGAGCCTTTAAACCCAGACAGGATAGTAAAAACCGAGGAATCTACAACAGTAGAAATTTGACTGAGCCTTTAAACCAATGCTCATAAATCAGTCATAGAAATTATCTACAACAGTAGAAATTTGACTGAGCCTTTAAACAAGAAACAGAGCGTTTGACACCTAAATCTACAACAGTAGAAATTTGACTGAGCCTTTAAACGTTCTGGCGGCAAAGGCGGAAATGGAATCTACAACAGTAGAAATTTGACTGAGCCTTTAAACCAAAAAAGGACGCTAACGGCTATACAGATCTACAACAGTAGAAATTTGACTGAGCCTTTAAACAAATCCGGCGGCGGAACGGACGCTGATCTACAACAGTAGAAATTTGACTGAGCCTTTAAACCTCCCAGAATGGTCGGAGAACTTCAAAATCTACAACAGTAGAAATTTGACTGAGCCTTTAAACAGCGATTATACAACTGAAACAAGGAATCTACAACAGTAGAAATTTGACTGAGCCTTTAAACCTTGCCGCCGATATTGCGCTGATCCGCTATCTACAACAGTAGAAATTTGACTGAGCCTTTAAACCACAACAACCCATTAATAGGAGATGTATCTACAACAGTAGAAATTTGACTGAGCCTTTAAACATTGACGGAACGCATTAAAAAGCTGGTATCTACAACAGTAGAAATTTGACTGAGCCTTTAAACGGCAGAAGTTTACCGGATTTGCGCTATCTACAACAGTAGAAATTTGACTGAGCCTTTAAACTCAAAAGAATATTGATTATATCATAAAATCTACAACAGTAGAAATTTGACTGAGCCTTTAAACTTGCTATTCAGGAATACTATGATTCTAATCTACAACAGTAGAAATTTGACTGAGCCTTTAAACGCTCGTGGGAATATTATGAAGTGCTATCTACAACAGTAGAAATTTGACTGAGCCTTTAAACTCTAAAAAACTTTGCTTTGATGTGGTATTATCTACAACAGTAGAAATTTGACTGAGCCTTTAAACTTTTGCTCGTTCAGGACAAACGCAATCCATCTACAACAGTAGAAATTTGACTGAGCCTTTAAACGGTAAAAACTCAGCTTTATGCTTAAAATATGTTGTTTATTTCAGAAAGCAAATTTTGTTTTTGGGAAAATCTCCCTCAACCGTAAAAAATTAAGACTCAGGTTTGCATCAATCCCAAATAAGGAGGTCGGTTTCTTCATTAACCGGATAGCCGAAACGCATAATATTTGCGTTGTCCGGAATATCAAAAACAAGCACACTGTCCCCTTGCGTGAATTTTTTCTTGTAACCGGCTTCTATTTCAGTTTGAATGTTGGCAATAATTCGCGGACTGTTCTGTATCTCAAAAACAGAATATTGTATTCTGCGTCCGAACTGTTTCAGGAACTTAGCGAATTTTGAGCGCAACCGGTCAGATTGTATGTCATAAACGACTATAAGCATAATCAATCGCCTCCTTTGATTTGGAAAACCGGGAATTCGCCTATATGTTTATTTTTCATGAACCAGCGGTAATATGCCTGAATATACAGGAAGATTTCTTCTTTGTATTCCAGAATATCTTTGACAAACATTTTAGTATATTTTCCCTGCTGCTTGTACGCCAGTTGATATTGATTATTGGCCTGGAAAAAATCTTTTTCATCAATCTGTTTTAAATTATGGGCTTTCCGCAACCTCAGATCAATGATGCAGCGGAACGGTTCGACGAGATCGCAGATAAGCGACTTTCTCTGATAAAAGAAAGTGTGGAACACGCCGCAGTAGACATCGAAGCCGTAGATTGCCGTCATCGCCTCGACAAAGTGAAACAGATAAGTGTAGCCAATATCAAGCAGAAGATTATTGATATCCCGTTTAGTTCTCGGTTCCCGGCGGGACCAGTTCATCTGACGGAAGTAAGCGGGAAAGAATATCTTGCTGGCATTGCCCTCGACGCCCATTAATTCCGGTGCGGTTTGTGCGGCGGACAACACAAGATCATTCAGCTTCTGTATGGCTTCCGTTTCCGGCGCAGCCCGGTAACGCAAACCTTGAAGCAAGCCCATCTGATTATTTATCTTCTGCGTTACCAGTTCCCGCGCAATTAAAAAATTCAGATCTCCGGCCTCGTACTGTTTTCTGCGTAGCAGGAAGTTTCCCTCGGCCCGGTTGTTGAAATAACTGTCGAGCCTGAAATTGCGGGACAAAAGCAGGACAGGAAAGGCGAATTGTTTGGCTTTCTGCAAAACCACATTGGTCAGAGTGATGTTGCCGATGATGAACAGGGCGAACACCAGATGGCATGAATGCTGCTGGACGACTTTGCCCTCTTCATCCTCGATAATGATATTGTCCGCTCTGAAACGCAGCCTGCTCTTGTCGTTCGACGGAAAGTAGAAGATGCACTGTTTGTATTTGAAATCCGGCAATGACATCATAATTAATCCTCCCTGTAGATATCGCAAAGCGTATTGTAAATACAGTTCTGACACTTCTGCGGGTTTTGACTGAAAGGGGCGCGCAGCGAAAAAGTGCGGATTTGAGCCAGAACATCCTCAAACTCCGCAATGTCGCTACTGCCCGGCAATGGCACCGGATAACTCCTGTTGCTTTTTTTTGAATAAATCTTGAGATGCCCGACTTTGTAACCCATTTCCATAAGCGCGAAATACTGAGCATAAAGCTGGTAGCGGAAACCGTCGTAGACGCGGGTCACGGAATATTTGCGTTCGGTCAGTTCTCCGGAACTCAAATCCAGCGTGTCAATTTTACCGAGAAGCTGGTATTTTTCGGAGTAAACGGTCAGCCCCTGCAAGACATCCTTCCGGGTTGAGTAATGTCCTTCGTCCACCGCTTTGTGCGCTGCCTGCCCGATTTTCTGCGGGGTTTGATGATAAGTGTCTTCATCATAGTTCTGCTGATATATGTTATGGAAATAGATAGACCTCGGGCAAAAAATAAAATCGTTCAATTGAGTAATGAGAAGATACGCTTCCATAGTAATATCTCCGGCAATACCAGAACAGGCGGCCTTTGCGGCCGCCCGTTACGGTATTTACTTATTGAGTTTTGCAGTCTGTGCTTTGACTACCGCGTCGGACTGGGCATATTCCTGCCAGTCCCGTTTTGTAATCAAGAGATTAATTTTTGGCAGATTTTCAGCAGCGTCAATTTTGTTGAGCATGCATATTCCCTTACGGGCTATGTTATATGCGCCGTTGGCGTCGCCGTTCTCCGGCAGTTTCGTATATTTTTTACGACTGTCAAAGAACGGCTCGACCGGCGAGAGAATAAAATCGTTCTCATCGGTTCCTGATTTTTTTGAGGAGTCAGTCACCCGCATGGCCATAATCGCATTAAAAAAATATAAGCACGACCTATGCAACGAAGCATTGTTTTGTTCAAGCAACACCTTTTTAATATCCTTGTCTTCTTTGTAGTTGATGTTTGCATTTTCAAAAAGTTTTTTCATCTCGTTGGTTACGCAGAAAATTTCATGCTTGCCAAGTTTACCAATACTGTTGCGGTCACTAGCCTGTTTCTGTTCTTCCGTCGATTCTGGCTTTATATAGCGGGAACGATCTACGCAACTGTAAACGGTCCATTGCTTTTTGGATATTTCTTCCTCGTCTTTTTCCTTGTCCGTGCTCTTGCCAGCAATTTTGCCAAGCGTATAAATAAATTCGAAGCGGTCTTTAATTGGATTGTAAATAATTGAGTCAAAACTTTCCCAGAGTTTCAGACTTTCTTCAACGTTTTCATAGGTGACATTAACATTTTTCAAAAATCCGGTAACTGGATCAGTCGTTGAAGTATAAGAAGCGGCAGTATAGAACAGAATCCCGCTTTGTTTCTGGGACTTTAACGAATCTAAATGATAACTTCCCGACAACTGATAAGCATTAAGATAATGACCTGACACCAAGCGATGCTCTTTATCCTTGAATACCATATAATTTAATTTATCTATCAGTGCTTTCTCAAATTTTTGATAGACCTGTTTCTCAACTTTAAAACGACCGCGCTTAAAACCATAATTAAGGTCTTCAAGTACAACAATGGCGTTGTGTTCGACAATCAATTGAGCCAGTTTATGAACAACTTGAGACAGGTATCCCGCCTTAAGTTCCTTAATGCTCTCTATTGCTGACCAGGATTTTCGAGCTTTGTCGCGATTTGCTTCCTTTTTGTCAAGATTCGCATGATAGTCGATTTCACGCCCCTTAAAACCGGCGATAGTGTTCAGAGAGCCTTGTTCAATGACATTGCCGTTCCGGTTGATAACAGAGTAATAAAGCAAATGCTTTTCACCACGGTCAATCCCGATAATATTGACCTCGGGATTATTTTGCAAAAATGTCTTTATTTGCAAGTTAAAGTTTGAATTAAAACTTGGTTTATATTTATCTTGCGGAATTGATTTTTCTGCCTTAAAGTTAAGACTAATTGGGCAATGGAAAAAGAATTTATCTTCGGCGAAACGGCGATCTTTGATGATGGGATAATTAAACTTATCTTTTAATTCTTCGTAATGATGCCCTTTTGCCTTTTTTTCTTCTGTCAATTCAACTGACGCCTTACGGAAAAAGATTTCAGCTTGTCCATTCAGTTTCAATACAGTATCCTTGAGGTTTTCTTCATCAAAAAGCAACTTGAAGTAACTGGTGTGCAAATTATCATTGCCGCCGCCCTTTTTTTCTTGCGAAAAATCCTTGCTGTAAATCTGAAAAAGATAAAGTTCCCCCTTGGCAACCTTTTCATCAATATATGACTTTTTGATATTGTCAAAGTTGATTTTATAACCTTGTATATCAATATCTTTAATCAAAGAGGAGAAATCTTCATATTCATCAGCAGGCTTGAGCTTTATGTTGAAATGTTTCCAATATGAATTGGCGCATTTAATTAAATATCCGAAATAATGTTTTTTATCAGCTTCATTATTCTGGTATGATTTTGCTTCTTTTATTCGTGTAATATTCTCTCCCCATATAGCCTCTCTGCCTTTGGTTTTTCTGATCGCTTTATTATTATTTTCATCCCAGCATAAAGTGAAAATATCTTTAGAAACATCGGCTATTTGCTTATAAATGACCTTGCGGTATAATTTTTCTCCGCCTGAACTCTTTATTGCGTTAGCAAGTTCCTGTTTCTCCTGCTTCTTGTTTAGCGAATCAGCATCAGCAATTTCATAATCAAAAATGTTGTTGGATTCCGGAGTCATGATGCCGAGAAAGTAAAGACCGTCTTTTTCGAGGAGGACGCCGTAATTACTGGATTCTTTATTGCGATCCCAGCCGTCAAGCAATGTGCTATTATCAAAGTTAAGTTTCAGTTTTTTATCAGAATACGCCTTTTGTGTAACATAATTCCGTACCATGTTGTATAGTTTGATAATCGGGAACTGGTCGCAGAACAATTGCAGAGTTTCATACCATACGGTATTTATATTTTCCGACAGTTTTTTCTCTTGCAGCATCCAGTCTTTGGCAAATCCAAGAATTTCAATGGAATTATCCAGGAAGCCCTTGATTGCGGCAACCTGTTCAAATCCTTTGTCGCCTTCATTTTCACGGTTTTTATCCAGAATTTTCCCCGTGAGCACCCTGCTTTCATGGAGAATCTTCCAGCTTGCTTCAATGGACACAAATAAGGCATCGAGCCGTTTTGAGAAGAAATCAAACAGGATATTTCCGGAATTGCTTTGATATTCTGCTTTGATATTTTGATCTTGAGATGAGAATTTTTTTCCATCCACAACGGCATTAAGCGCATTATCAATCTGTTGAATCGAAAAACTGCCATTTTGATTAAAGGCTTTTTCTCCGAGTTCCGACAGCATCCGGAGATTGATGGTGTTATAGGAACCGGTCAATTCCTGTGAAATTCGCGTCAGTTTATCTTTACTGATGAAGATATTGGTTTTTTCGTCCAGAGATTCAGCAATAAGCCTGGTGATATCTTTAATAAACTCCTGTATTACCGGCAGCTTGCCAGCCTCCGACTCAATAAAGCATTTCTGACGGAAATCCTTGATACGGTCAAACATTTCTTCATCGGTTTCGAATGCGGAAATAAATGTTCTGTCGCTTTTGCTGAGAATCTGTTTATAGAATAATTGCAGCGGCGGGAATTCGTTGCGTTTTGCTCCGGTCTGCTGGCGGACAAGATTTATGAATTCATTAATTCCCCGTGGTTTGGTTTTTCCGCCCTCCTGCGCCAAGCCGCCAAGAATCTCATTATAGCGGTCAATGCCGGACTGATTGATAAAATTAATAAATGCTTCCGGAGAGAAAATCTCGTTTGCGGAGAAATTCAATTCACGCTCACATTCGGCGAGTCTGGCATGGCAGTTATAATTTTTTTCAGATAAGTCTTTTGCATATTTCTCCAGCGAAGCTTTGATTTTTTCCCATTTTCGAATATTATTGAAATGGAACTGCATGTTCTGCATGAATATGCGGTGAACTAAAGAAGTGGATTTCGCGCCGGTAACATCATAGACATTGGCCCGGTTTTCATTGAATCCGGCAAAGTATGTGCAAAAGTTATCAAATCCACGGATAATATATTCAATGATGCGTTCTTTAGGCATTATTGCTTCAGGATTCCCCTCATGTTTAATGTCTCCAAAGGTAGGACGCACCTTCTCTTTTCTTACCGCCCATTCCAGAAGCTTTATCGGATCTTCGTTGGAGCCATAAAGAACATCAACTCCTGAATTCTTAAATGGCTGCTCCTGGCATCGCTTATTTAGTTTGTCAAAACTGTTTCTGAGATATTTAATTTTCTTTTCGCTGGTTTCATTGGCAATTTTGGCATCAAATTCTTTCTGCCAATATTGCGGCATCTCCTGCTGATACAGCTTTATCCATTCATCGGCTTTATTATTTAAAATCTGTTTGAAAATATTGCCTGGCAAATCAGCATCTTTGATTTCACTGGCGGAATACAGTTCAATAATTTTATCTTTCAGCTTTTTAGTGAATTCGGCTTCGGGGGCAAGTTTCAGCGCGTCTTCGATAAACTGGCGGTGAAGTTCATCCAGCAGCAGTTTGGCATATTTGTAATTTACCGCCCGGTCGGCGTCCTCCCCGGTAAGCTTATCGCCATCTACGTCAATGATATTATGTTTTTTAATCCATTCCGCAGTCTGACCCACAGGTTTAAGCTCGAACCGCAATGTTTTCGACAGTTGATATTGATTAGTGAAATTTGCCAGCGATCTGCCATTGTCCGCCATTTAATTTTCCCCCTAAATTTATAATGCAATTTTCGTATCCAAAGATAAATCATTGGATTATTTGTGACAACAATATAGCATCGGGGGCAGGACATTTTGCGTCCTTTATAATGAAATATCTGCATTTTTTCAGAGAAAATAATTCCGGCCTGATTCCGCGGAAGATGTAATCGCGCGTTTCTGTAAAGCATTTAAGATTTTGTGGAAAAAGCATCGGCGGGGGAAAATGGATCTCTTGAAAAATGGCATAAAAGGTTGTACATTAACCAAATTCTCCCGTTCTTTATAAGGGGGCGAATGCTGCAGAACGGCTATCTGTTGAGCTTAATGGCCGGGTTTGAAAGCATTAACGGAGCAAAATTAAAAACAAGCAAAAGGAAGTTCATGAAAGCATTTTTTGCCTTTTCCGGTCAAGGAGCTCAAGCCGTCGGCATGGGTAAAGACCTGTGCGACGCCAATTCCGCCGCGGCGGAAATTTTTGCCATAGCGGACAAAACTCTAAGCTGGTCAGTCAGCGATGTCTGTTTCAACGGACCGGAAGAAAAATTGACAGAAAGCCGCTTTTGCCAGCCGGCCATTTATACGATGAGCTGCGCCGCGCTTGCCGCATTTAAACAGAAGTTTCCGCAGGTGACGCCGGCCGGCTGCGCCGGATTAAGTCTGGGCGAGTATGCCGCGATGTTTGCCGCGGGGGTTTTTTCTTTTGAAGACGGACTGAAGCTGATTTCCCGCCGCGCCGAACTGATGGACGCCGCCTGCCGCGAAACCGACGGCGGAATGGCCAGCGTGCTCGGCGGCGAAGAAAGCGTTATCAGCGAGGTCTGCAAAGCCTGCGATATTGACGTGGCCAATTTTAACAGCCCCGGCCAAATCGTCATCAGCGGGCAGAAGGAAAAAGTGGAAGCCGCAGTCAATATGCTTAAGGAAAAAGGGGTGAGGAAGATATTTCCGCTGAAAGTAGCGGGAGCGTTTCATTCCCGGCTGATGGCCAAAGCCGGCGAACAGTTGAAGCCGGTGCTGGACAATACGCCGATGAACATTCCGTCGGTTCCGGTATTCCAGAATTTTACGGCCCGGTCCGTTGCGTCGGTTGCCGAAATCAGAAGCAATCTGGTGTCCCAGGTTGCCGGAAGCGTCCGCTGGGAAGGCTGTGTCCGGCAGATGATTGCCGCCGGCGGCGACACCATGATCGAATTCGGGCCCGGCGCCGTTCTGACCGGACTGTTGAAAAGGACCGACAGCAACATTGCGGCGTTCAATATTAACAGTAATCAAAATCTGAATGCATTTTCATTATAATTAAGCAACGCAAAAACAGGAGTCAGAAGTCAGGAGTCAGGAGTCAGAATTAAAGACAGAAGACAGAATTAAAGACGGAAGACAGAATTAAAGACGGAAGACAGAAGACAGAATTAAAGAATAAAGACAGAATAAAGTAAAAAAACCAAATAACAAAGAGGTTTATTATGTGCAGTGAAGGAAGTTTAAAAGGACGCGTTGCGCTGGTTACCGGCGGAGCCCGCGGAATCGGCAGGGCCATTTGTCAGCGGCTGGCCGACGAAGGCGCGGCCCTGGCAATCGTAGACATCATGCTGGACGTTGCGGAAAAAACCGCTGAAGAATTCAAGTCACAGGGCGTCAATGCCGCGGCGTTTGCCGCCAACGTCGCCAAAGTGGAAGACGCGGAAGCCACCGTCAACGCGGTGATGGAGAAATTCGGCAAGATTGACATTCTGGTCAACAACGCCGGAATCACCCGCGACAACCTTATGCTGAGAATGAGCGAAAACGAATGGGATTCCGTGATCGCGGTCAATCTGAAAGGCACATTCAACTTCATCAAGGCGTCGATCCGCCCGATGATGAAAGCGCGTTTCGGCAAGATCGTCAATATCGCCTCCGTGGTCGGCCGCATGGGCAATGCCGGCCAGGCCAACTACTCCGCGTCCAAAGCGGGGGTCATCGGCCTGACCAAGACGGTGGCCAAGGAATTTGCCAAGCGCAATATCATGGCCAATGCCGTCGCGCCGGGCTTTATCAAGACCGATATGACGGAAAAACTGCCGCCCGCCGCCATTGAAGCCTTCATGAAGGTCATTCCGATGGAACGCGCCGGAACGGCGGAAGATGTTGCCAATGTGGTCTATTTCCTGTGTTCGCCGGATTCGGACTATGTTACGGGCCAAGTCATCAATATTGACGGCGGAATGTTGATGTAATCGTATTTTTCGCGACAATCTTTGGAAAAGGATTTGAAATTTCGGAAAATTGCCGCATTGTAAAAGACGACTTGGATAATTTAAATATTAGTAAAAGATTATTTCCAGAACAATAAGAAAACTAAAAAGGGAGATACCAAATGTCTTCAGTTGCAGAAAAAGTAAAGAAAATCGTAGTTGAACAGCTTGGCGTTTCAGAAGATCAGGTCACCATAGATGCAAAATTCATCGAAGACCTGGGCGCTGACTCTCTGGACCAGGTTGAACTCGTAATGGCCTTGGAAGAAGAATTCGGCTCAGATATTCCTGACGAAGATGCCGAAAAGATGACTACTGTTGGCGAAGCCATCAAGTACATCGAAAGCAAGAGCAAGGAATAAGTTTCCTGAAGTCTTTTTAAGGTGGGTCACTTCACATGCTGGCGTGGCCCATTTTTTTTATTAACGCGATACATGAGGTTACTTAGATGAATGAAAGGCGTGTAGTTATAACCGGAACAGGTATAGTTTCCTGCGTAGGTAATTCCGTGGTTGATTTCTGGGATGCTTTGGTCAACGGCCGCTGCGGCCTTGGAAAGATCACCCGTTTCGACGTCTCAGAATACCGCACCCAGATTGGAGGGGAAGTCAAAAACTTCGACATCTCCAGATATATGCCGGTTAAAGATGCCAAACGCCTTGATTTGTTCTGTCAGTTTGCCGTGGCGGCGGCCGACGAAGCGATGCTTGAGGCCGGACTTCCATTGCAGCTTGACGGCGGCGGAGTTGACCGGACCAGGGTCGGCGTGCTTGTTTCCAGCGGAATCGGCGGACTTGAAATCCTGACCGAACAAAATACGATTTTAGACGCCCGCGGGCCTTCCAGAGTCTCGCCGCTGCTGATACCGATGATGATTATAGATATGTCCTCCGGCAACCTTTCCATGCGTTACGGCGCACAGGGGCCGAATATGGGCATCGTTTCCGCCTGCGCGACCGGATGCCATTCCATCGGGGAAGCGTTCTGGATGGTCAAGCGCAACGATGCGGATATCATGATTGCCGGCGGCACCGAAGCTTCGATTGTCAAGCTCGGATTTGCCGGTTTCTGTTCCATGAAGGCAATGAGCCAGAGAAATGACGATCCGATGCATGCCAGCAGGCCGTTCGACGCCGACCGTGACGGTTTCGTCATGTCGGAAGGCGCCGGGGTTATGATTCTGGAAGAGCTTGAACATGCGAAAAAACGCGGCGCCAACATTCTGGCCGAAATCGTCGGTTACGGCGCAACCGGGGATGCCTATCATATCACCTCGCCGGACCCGGATGGAACGGGCGCCGCCAGAGCGATAAAAATGGCCATGGGCCATGCCGGAGTCAATCCGGAAGATATCGATTATATCAATGCCCATGGAACCAGCACTTCGCTGAATGACAAATTTGAAACCAAGGCGATAAAAGCCGCGCTTGGCGATCACGCCTACAAAGTTTCCGTAAGCAGCACCAAAGGAACCACCGGACACGGACTTGGCGCCGCCGGCGGTTTTGAATCGATAGCCTGCGTGAAGGCGATACAGTCCGGGATTGTCCCGCCGACGATTAATTATGTAACGCCGGATCCGGATTGCGATTTGGACATTACGCCGAACACCGCCAAAGAGAAGAAAATCAGGTATGCAGTCAACACCAATCTGGGCTTTGGCGGACACAACGGAGCAATCGTTTTCAAGCGTTTTGAGTAATTTTTGCGAATTGAGTTGATTTTGTGTGAGATTTTTAACATTATCGGCTCTTGCTTTGATATTTAATTGACGTATAGTAAATGGAAGAAACTGATTTCGCAGATATATATACAAGTGCGATTCAGATATTTTCGGCAAATATTAACCGAGAAAAAAAATAAATTTAGCAGGGAGGCAAAACAGAAATGAGATCCTTTTATTTTATGGCTTGTGTTCTTTTAGTCGGGACCTTTGGTTGCGCGCCGCAGTTGGCTCAGAAACCGATGGGCGAGGAAGAAGTCCGCTGGGAAAAATATGTCAAAAAGAATTATTCATCCTGGACGCCGCCGCAGACCATTCCGCCGGATAAAATTTTGAATCCGACGCCGGTTGATAAAGGCGAAGTTGTATTGACCCCTGAAGGCCCCGCGGCATCCGGAACCCCCGCAGCCGGTCAGGAAGGCGCTGTTGTTGAATCTGCTCCTGCGGTAACAGGAACCGCCGCCCCGGCCCCTGTGCTTACTGACGACAAAACTGCCGCGCCGGCCCCGGCCGCCGCTCTGGCTCCGGAAGCTCCCGCCGGCAAGACGGAAACATATACTGTGGTAAAAAATGACAGTCTCGGCAAAATAGCCAAGAAATTCAAGACCACGACTTCCAAGATCAAAGCGGCAAATCAGAAGGTACTTAAAGGCGGCGATCGGATAATCCCGGGCATGAAGCTCCAGATTCCGCGCTGAAGCAAAAATTTTAATGGCTGTTGAAGATAAATTTTATTTTGAGAATGGCCTGTCCCTGAACGAAGTTTTTGCGGGACATATCAATAAAAATATAAAACAGGCCGGGGAACAGCTTGGAATCTCGCTGGTTTCCCGGGACTTCTGGATAAAACTCTCCGGCCCCCGCGAAAAAGTCAACAGGGCCAAAGATTTTCTGAATGAACTGTCGCGCATCTTCCTGCTGCGCGACAGACATTTGGATCAAAATGACTTCGATCAGATCCTTAAAGCCTTCCGCGATCACCGCGATGCCGAATTAAAGCTGCTTTTTGCCGAAAGAATTTCCGTCGGCTCCAAAAAACGCGATATCATTCCCCGCAGCAAAGCCCAGCTTGAATACGTGCGCGCCATCCGCGAAAAAGACATTGTTTTCGGAATCGGCCCGGCGGGAACCGGCAAGACTTATCTGGCGATGGCGATGGCGGTTTCGGCATTGCTGAAAGGCCGCTTCACCCGCATAATTCTCACCCGCCCCGCCAAAGAAGCCGGCGAGAATCTGGGATTTCTGCCTGGTAATCTTGAAGAAAAAATACTGCCCTATCTGCGCCCGCTTTACGATGCGCTTTACGATATGATTTCCTTCGAAGAGGCATCCGCTTTAATTGAACGGAACATTATTGAGGTTGCGCCGCTGGCGTTCATGAGAGGCAGAACTTTAAACAACGCGTTTATCATTCTCGATGAAGCGCAGAATACCACCGAAGAGCAGATGCTGATGTTTCTGACGCGCCTGGGCTATGATTCCCAATGCGTAATTACCGGAGATCCGACTCAGAACGACTTGGCCAGGCACGAAAGATCGGGGCTGATTCACGCGGAAAAGACATTGCAGGATATTTCTGAAATTGCATTCAGCAAATTTACTTCCCGGGATGTTGTAAGGCATGCCCTGGTTGAAAAAATCATTAACGCATACCAGCAGGCGTTGTAAAGGCAGTCATGTTTTCATTCATTACAGATCCGGTTAATCGAATGCTCAGCCGCCGGCGGCTGGGGCAGCACGGTTTTATCGGCTCCAGAAAACGCCGCACCGAAGACAACCGGCTGATTACCGCGGCCGATCATTCCAAAGTACTCGGATTTTTCATTCTGTTCGTTCTATGGCTGTTTTGTGCCGGGTTGCTGTCTTTTCCAACCCACCACGGCGGAAACATGCCGCTGGTCTTGAAACAGCAGGCGCCTAAAACTATTTTTGCGGACTTCGATTTTATATATGAAGACAAAGGCAGAACACAGGAGAATAAACATCTGGCGGTTGAAGCGGTTCCGCTGTATTTTAAAATTTCCGAGGACGGAGTTAAGCAAAGCGTAAAAAATGCGGAAGATTTTTCCGCCGCGATAAAGGCCCGCATAGATGACGAAAACCAGAAAATTAAATATCTGCCCGGCAAACAGCCGATGGCGGATTTAGTTTCCGCGCTGGATGATAACTCGGTTCAAGTTTTTAATTCCCTGGTTAAGGATGAACAACTTTGGAATAATTACCTGCGTGAACTGGACTTGATTCTCGGGCAGGGCATTTTCAGCCAGAAGGAAAGGGAGAGCTATAAAGTCGGGCAGCAAATCAGGATTATTGACATCCGGGGCAGAGACCGTTATCCTAAACAGGCAATTGAAATATTGACGCCGCAGGACGCCGCCGCTGAATTATCAGATTCGCTGCTGAAATATTACTCCTCCCAGTCGGACCGGCAGGCAATGCGCAATGCGCTGATTCAGGCTTCCTCGGCGATTATCGGCGTCAAGGGGAACCTGATATTTGATTCCGTCCAGACGGAGCTGAAAAAGAAAGAGGTCGAAAAACAGGTGATCCCCTTCATGGTTGAGATTAAAAAATATCAGCCGCTGGTTTTAAAGGGCCAGATTATAACCGGAAAAGAGCTTAATCTGCTTGAGGCTTACGAAAAAACCGGACAGGAAAAACTGCAGGACAGATTCTCCACTCAGGAGGCCATACGGGATCTTGTCTGGAGCTTGTTCCTGATGGTTTTCATCGGCCTTTATATGTTCCATATTCACCCGGAAGTAGTTAAAAGCAACCAGAAAATATGTTTGTGCGCCGCAGTCATTATCGTTTCGCTGGCGCTGAACCTGGTATTTGCAGAGTTCTTTTATTTTTTGAGTTCAAATTTCGGCATTCCGCCCGGCCTGGTCAACGACGCCATTCCGCTGGCGCTGAGCGCCATCCTGCTGGCGGCGATGCTGGGATTGCGGGTCGCAATATATGTCGGCTTTTTTACCGCGGCAATCACCTCCATGATCATGGGCAATTCTTTCGATATTGCCATTGAGGGGCTGGTTGTCTGCTGCATTTCCGCGCTGGTGGTGAGAAATGCCACGAATTACCGATCATTTTTTATCAGGAGCGTATTTATCATATTCATTTCCTTCTGGGTGCTGGATTTCAATCTGCTGTGGCAGATCCAGCCGGAGGCGAAAATGCATTTGTGGTCGGCCGGATCGAAAATGCTTTTGTGGTCGGCCGGAGTCTCTTTTATTAACGGCTTTGCCACTGCGACGGTCGCGCTGATCCTGATCTTCGTTTTTGAAATGGTGTTCAATATCAGCACCAATATGTCGCTGCTGATGCTGTCCGACTACAACCATCCTCTGCTTAAGCGGTTGCAACTGGAAGCGCCGGGGACATTCTACCACAGCCTGATGGTCTCCACACTGGCTGAATATGCCGCCAAGGAAATCAACGCCAACCCGATCAAAGCCAGAGTGGGGGCCTTGTTTCATGATATCGGGAAACTGGCAAAACCGGAATACTTTACTGAAAATAACATTAATGCGGACAAGAAACACGGCGAACTGCATCCCCGGATGAGCAGCCTGATCATCCAGAATCACGTCAAAGAGGGCATTGACCAGGCGCTCAAATACAATCTGAGAAAAATAATCAGGGATGCCATCCAGCAGCACCACGGAACAGACATTGTTTACTATTTCTACAAGCGCGCACTGGAAGACGCCAAAGATGACGGTTCGACTGTTGACGAGCAGGAATACCGCTATGCCGGTCCGCTGCCGCAGGACAAAGAAGTTGTCCTGATCAGCCTGGCGGACGCCTGCGAGGCCGCATCGCGCTCTCTGCCCAAGCCGACGCCGAATAAAATTGAAACCCTGGTCTGGGAAATATTCCGCAAGCGGCTGAAAGACGGCCAACTGGACAATGCAAGAATGACTATTGCCGAGCTTGCTAAAATAAGGGACAGTTTTGTCAAAACCCTGACCACGATGTACCATAGCCGGATAGCATATCCGAAAGACGGAGAGACAGATGAAGACGACTTATTCATGGAAAGTAAAAACCCTTTCCCCGCCGAACCGAAAACTGGTTAAAAAGATGTTTGAAAGGGCTGCTGAGCTCAGCGGTCTGGATACATCAAAAGACTGGGTCGCCAGCCTGATGTTTGTCGGGGATAAAGCCATGGCCGGCATCAACTGGAACTTTCTTCGGCATGAAGGCACGACTGACGTGATAACTTTCAGCTATTTTGACGATGGAGATATTGAACCGGGCGATACCGGGGTTGAACTGGTTGTCTGCGGTGATGTCGCCTGGCGGGAAGGCGCGGCCAGGAAGGATTCATCCTACGCGGAGGAAATGACGCTTTACATCGTTCACGGTTTTCTGCATGCCGCCGGCGAGGATGATCTCGATCCGGTGTCCAGAAAAAAGATGCGCCGGCGGGAAAAAGAAGTTATGCCGGTATTGCGCCGCGAATTTCCGCTGGAAGAGATATTTCCTTCCCGCTGAAAGAATCTTGAAGTGCAGATTTGAGTTCAAAAGAAATTGCATTAAATTGTATCAGGAAACGGAGTGATTTTTATATGAGTCTTGAATTCCTATGCGGCGTCTGTATCGGCTTTATCTGGCTGCTTTGCGCCTGGGAGGGGTTTGGCGGCCTGAGCAGAGGTCGAATCAGGCGCATTGAAACGGAAAACAAAGAACTGGCCAGAAAACTGGAAGACTGGCTGGAACGCCAGAATGAATTCAATGTCGTATTCGGCCTGCTGGCATTTTTTCTGATCGCGTTTATCGGAATGGGCGCCATGCAGGTGTCTTATGAGCTGAATCCAGGGTTGTCCGCGGTGTGGCGTATCAGTATTGTCTCCGGCATTATCCTGCTGTTTCTGATTGTTTCCGGCGAGCTGGCGCGAATCATTAACAGTCGTCTGGACATTAAGATTCTGAATATCACCATGCCGCTGGTCATCGTGCTCCGCATTACATGTTTCCGCCCGGTCGTCATCCTGATGCAGGTCGTGGAGAAAAGTATCCTCGGCTGGAAAAATAAAGAGGGGGCGGACGCAAAATCATCCGCCGAAGATGAAATCATGTCGCTGGTGGAACAGGATTCCGAAGACGAAGGTTCAGAGTCGCTGGAAGAAGATGAAAAACGCATGATAAAAGGCATTTTCGATCTGGACTACACTCCGGTGCGGGAAATCATGACGCCGCGGGTGGATATGATTGCGCTGCCGTCCACCGCAACCATCAAAGAGGCGAAACAGACGTTTGTCGCCAGCGGACACAGCCGGATTCCGGTCTATCAGCGCAATATTGACGAAATAAAAGGCATTTTGTATGCAAAAGATTTTCTGGATGATTCCAGGCATTGCGAAAAGCTGGAGGAGCTTACCCATAAACCGCTGTTTCTGCCGGAAACTAAAAACGTCGGCGATCTGCTGAAGGAATTCAAGAACAACAGTATCCATGTTGCAATTATTATTGATGAATACGGCGGCACTTCCGGCATCGTGAGCCTGGAGGACATTCTGGAGGAAATCGTTGGTGAAATCCGCGATGAATATGATTCCGAAGAGGATGTCGAGCCGGAGCCGGTCAAAATGGAAGACGGTTCAGTCATTGTTGACGCCAGGAGCCTGATCAGCGACGTAAATGAAATGCTCGAAATTGAAATTCCCGAAGACGAGGATGTAGATACTGTCGGCGGTTATGTCTGCGGGGAATTCGGACGGATTCCTGAAGCCGGCGAAGCGCTCAACATTGAAGGCGTTGCCCACTTCACGGTCCTCAAGGCCGATAAAAGAAAGATTCTCAGCCTGAAAATCAAAGCGTTCAGCGAGGAACTTGATTAGAGATTCTTTGCTGAACGCCGTCAAAATCTGCTGTGTCAGTCAAGAATTATGCTGCCATAACACTCGGGCAGATGAAAATTGAGAACCGAAACCGGATTCCAGGAAGCCCAGTGCGGATGCGATGTCTTGTCAGCGCATTTATAGAAATTCCCGCGCCAGGTCTGTCCGGAAGCTGTTTTCAGCCCTTTGATCTTCGATTCGAAAAGAGCAAACGGGATATAAAATCCCAGCCGCCAGGTTTTTGCTTCCGTTATTTCCGGCTCAACGACTTTCGGCATGGTGTGGAAGATCCTGACTGCCGCGGCTTCACTTTCCGTCACCGGGGCATACTCTTTAAACCCTTTGTCCGTTCTGGTGCAGTCTTTCACGTAAAAAAGCAGCATGGTGCCGCCGCAATTGAATTCGAAATTCAGATATCCCTGTCCGCCGGGCGGTTCGACAAAGAATTCGACGCAACTGTCTCTGCAGACACTGCTGTTATGTTCGGTTGCCACGCTGCGGATGTATTTGTCCTTAACCTGGAAAAGGCCGTAGAAGCCCTTTCCGTCGTGCTGGAGCCGGCATTCTACTTCCGGGCGATGATTACTGCTTTCCGGCCGGAAATTATTGATTTTTATAACTTCCGCATCTTTCCAGTCTGCGCTGTTCCAGTCTGCGGCAATATCTGCAGGGGCGGCAATTTTCTTAACATGGTAACTGTTCACGTGTTCTATTCCTTATATTTTTCGTTCTTGCCATTCGGGTCGATTACTGCAATCAGCCTGGGTCCGAAGAACCCGTCTGTTTTCTTTACAACTTCTTTTATAAACAGGCTTTTAACCGCATTTCTGTCGGCGTTTATGCTGATTTTGCCGGTGACGCCGGAATAATCTTTAATATTGTATAATGCGGCGCGGATATCAGCCTCGGAAACGCTGTTCTGGATAGCCTGCGCGACTATGCCCATGGTATCATAACCCTGCGCTTCACACACTCCTGGTTCCCTGCCGCCGGTTTCTTTCCGTACTTTTTCCAGGAAATGGCGGGTTTCCGGGCTGTCATATCTGGCGGAAAACATTGACACGAAAAAGCAGTGTCCCGGCGCTGACTCGAGTTGATTAAAAAACGCATCTTCATCCCAGCCGTCTCCGCCGAAAATGTAGCCCTGGAATCCAAGCTTTCTGGCTTCGTTGATCATCTTTGCCGCTTCTTCGGCATAAGACGGAATAAATATGCCGTTGACGCCGCTATTGACAATACTCAGGAGCTGCGAAACATAGGTGTCTGATTTCCGGTAGTACCCTTCAATGGTCAGCACCTTGCCGCCCGAGGCGACAATCTCGCCGGTAGTGGCACGGCCGAGGTCGCGGCTGTAAGTCCCGTTTTCATCTATGTTCAGCATGACTCCGATTTTATCCAACTGCATTTTCTGGACCGCAAACCGGCCAATCGCCTTTCCCTGAAAAGAATCTGAAAAACAGGTCCGGAAAATATATTCATTGCGCTCGGTTACCAGATCATTGGTGGCCATTGGCGAAATGACCGTAACTTTGTACTTGAACGCATCCGGCTTCAGTGCGAAAGTATCCGCTGAGGTATAAGCGCCGATCACAATGAAAATCTTCTTTTCCGCCAGCAGTCTCAGTCCCACCGCGGTTTTGTCCGCCTTGCTTTCATTGTCGACCAGCACCAGGTCGATTTTGCGGTTCTCGATTCCGCCGTTGGCGTTAATCTCATCCGCCATCAGCTTGATGCCGAAGAAGACTTTTTTACCGTAGGGCGCAAACTCTCCGGACATCGGCAGAATCACTCCGACTTTGACCGGCTCCGGATGCGGAGGCGTTTTGCAGCCGGAGATAATCAGAATGACTGTTGCAGCCAAAACCGGATAAACAGCACTTTTCAAAAATTTCATTTTTAAGTCCCCTTGTTTACAGAGGCTTTAAGATAACACAGATTCTTTTCAAATCCAAAAAGATAAGTAAAAATGTAAGCTAAAATTATCAAACCGCATTCCGGATACTATGCGGCGGACGGCGCCGAAGCATTATCAACCGGCTCATACTTTTCATCAACAGTGATGGAAAATCCGCGCTCAATTCTGCACATCAGGAACAATGTTCCGATCAGCAGGAAGTTGGTAAGTCCGTTCGCAACACCGAATACGATCGAACCGTTTTCCATATTCAGGGAGACCGTCACCAGCACCTGGCATATCCAGACGCCGACGGCAAGCAGGAATTTGCTGCCGAGGATAATCAGCATGCCATGATGAGGAATGCCGTTGCGCAGCGGCGAGCCATCCTTTGCCGCCGCCATGTCGCGCCGGATTTTTTGCTTCAGCGCCATCCAGCACAGCCATCCCGACACACAAAACGGCAATACCGCCAGTCCGTACCATTTGAATGCGAACATCTGCTGCTTCGAGTACATCAGCCACATCAGAACAGGAATGCTCAGCGCCGACAATCCCATTATCCCGTCGAAAAGCAGAAACGAGATATTCAGCCATCTGGTCTGCGGCCCGACAATCGGCACGGTTGGTATTTCTTCAACGCCTTTCGGGCTCCATGGCGCCGGCGGATGGAAATGCTTGTCGCCGCCCAGCCGGTGCCATTCGAGATACACTTTCACCAGAAATATCGCACTGACTATAGAAAAAACTGTTATCCATAAAAAAATGAACCGGTAGGAATAGTCAGAGTTATTGCAGAGGGTCCTGACAAGGTCAATAAACAGTCCGGCAAGTATGCCGAAAATCACGGTAAATGTTGAACGGAGCATGGCTTGCGCCGAACAGAATTGACCGAATCTTGACTGCGGGAAAATCCGCATTTCAGTCGGCAGTCCGGCAACGGCGACCAGTGCGCCCAGAAACATGCCGATCAGGACATTGCCCAGATTCAGCCAGAAAAAATAATCAGCGGGAATGGTGACGAAAATCCACACCATGGACATAAGGCTTCCGAGGACGCCGAACACAGTTCCGTAAACCGTAATGCGCAGCGGATGCCAGCGGTCCACAAAGATCGCCATGAAGTACATCGCCGCCATCATCGCAATTAAACTGATGGCGTTGATTTTGCCGATCTGGTCCAGCGAAAGTCCCATTTCCCGGTTGAAGAAAATGCCGAACGCGCCGATAGCATAAGCGGCGGCGCCGAATGCTGTCGAAAGAAATCTATACCAGTAAAATTTATGTGAAAAGGATTCTTTGAAAAAAGTCCGGATACCTTTCAGGCCCCGGCCCGCATTGTCATTTTCACCCTCCGGCGGCGGGTACTCGCCTTCTTTGATCATCAGGCAGGCCATGCCGAACCCGATGAAATACAGCAATGCGGCGCCGATAAAGATTTCCCGCATGTGCGATTCCGCAAATTTAAAAATAAAAAAGTTATACAGCGCTCCGGCCCCCATGCCGACAATCTTGAACATTCCCATAAAACGCGCCAGAAACTGTGCGGGAACCACATCGTTGAACAGATACCAGAATACCGAGTTGACAAACATATTGAAAAATTGGAATGTGATTAGAAAAACCGCAATCAGAACAATAGTAACAGTAGCCGGGGTGAAGTGTCGCAAATACGCTGAATTTCTTTGCAGCATTCCGCAAATATCGTCACCCAGCCCCATTAATACCAGACAGACACAAAGAAACGGCATGGTCCAGATGATAAAAGGGATGCGGCGGCCCCATTTGCTGCGGTAACGGTCGCTCTTGAAACTGACATAAGGGCAGACGGTCATATTCAGAATACCGGGCGCGGTAGTCAGAATCAGTCCCATCAGCCAGTTTGAACAACCCAGATTCTTCAACTTCAACGGCAGGATGCTCGGCACTACCGCATCCATCAGAGTGAAGCAGAAATCGCCCCACAACAGCCAGGCAAAAAGCACGAACAATCCGATTTTGGTATAGGTTAATGTTCCGCAATGATAAGTTTTACTGCCCGGCAAAATTGTGACAACTTTCCGCGGAACAGGAGATGAAACCTGCATCTTACGTAATTCTTTCGTGTTTAGAGCTCGAACTAAAACTTCGTTTTAAAAGAAATGCTGATCAATTTTGCGGCCCGGTCAACGCCGCCAATATCAGACGAAGTGTCGTTTTTGCATAATTATTATATTCACTAAACTGTTTTATATTGTTTAATATTTCTTCGGTTTGATAGCAACACTGCCGGAAAAGAAATATCCGGCAGTGTATATTTCATGCGACTATTTGCCCGTCCGCCGCAACGGCAGAAGAGCACGTTTAATTTTAAATATCGGCCACAAATAATGTGCTGAACTTTTCTATAATTAGTATACGTCGTTTTAAACAGTTAATCTTCCTGAAAAAGAACAAAAAACTATGCAAAAAAAATCAACACAGGTGCAGCCGGATTCTATGAGCCGGCAAATCGGCATAGCCGGGATTGCTGACGTTGCTGATTCGAAAGATAATCATATGTCATAATTATTTATGAAATTATGCAAATGAGGTTAAGTCTCCCGCCGAAACGGCGGGAGATAAATTCTTGTTTATTTTGCAATGACGAAAACCTTTTCCAGAATGTTGTTATTTTCGTTTGCTTCCGTGACTTTGCCCGTGCTGTCGGCGACCACCCTCACCTTGCAGGTCCCGGCAGTGATGGTGACGTTGTTCAATTTTAATGCAGCGGTCGCACCTTTCGCCAGATCATCGTAGTTTACGGTACCGGCAGGA
>JBAYIO010000026.1:0-53673 GCA_041665605.1 Victivallaceae bacterium
CTTGCGGCTGTATTTTTCCGTTCCTCTTTCAGGCGATATTCATATCGCCAATCAGTCGGATCGAAAAAATCCAATCCACAATCCTACTCGTCTATTTTTAAAATTTCAGCCGTGCAGAGTATAGCACAGGCATCCTGCCTGCGCTTTTACGACTTGCTGTATGATCAAGCCCAAATACAGGATAAAATTAAGTACTGTTAGTCATGGCGGATATAATATTTTCATTTTTTTAATCGACGACTGCAATCCGGCTATTGACAAACCCATAGTTATATAGTATTATATATAACTACATCAAGAGAAAAATCGGAGTCTTGTTAGCCCAAGTCCTGAGTGAAAATAATGTGCCGGCTAAAACTATGGAGCTTGTAATTCAAAAAACATGAAAGACGGAATGATGAAAAGATATAATTTCATGCAGAACAATAAAAATATTAAGGAGAAGACCCATGCAGTTATTTAATGTTTTTAAAAAAGTTTCTATTTTGCTGTTTTTATTCGGTACTGCTGCCATTGCGCTTGGTGTTGAAGCCGTCATTGAAGACAGAGCTGTTAAAGAACGGATACTCTTTTATGATGACACATACAGTGTTCGATATGCAGGCGACATAGAACCGGCAATTAATTATTTTACCGCTTACGGATTCAAATTGATGAATACGCCGCAGTTGCTCAAATGGATTGAAGAAAAAATTAAGGGAAGAGCATGTTATAACACAGTTGTCCTGCAACTCAGCGATATTACCCCGAATGGATTGGCAGAACCATGGGATAAGACTTCCACGCTATATCGTTACTGCGAGAATGGCGGACGCTGGGTCGCGCCAACCGGTAATACTCTTTATGCTTTTGAAGGCGCGAATGATTTTAATATCTTTGAACACGATGTATATGTCAAAGATACAGATAAATATATAACCAGATGCTTTGGCATTCATCCGGTGTATGGACTAAAGGGTAAGGGGCGTATATTGACACCGGAAGGGAGAATTTGGGGGCTTTCAGAAGATAGCGATAAATGGATGAAATATCTCCAAATAGGGGTGCCCTGCAATGATGTTACACCACTGGTAATTAGTGAAGAAGGAAACGCCGCACTTGTATGGTATAAGAATGTTAACTCAAATTATCCATACTCCGGTCTTGTTGGTACGTGCATGAATTTGAGCAATTACGAACCTGTGCTCAGATTGATTCATCGGCTTTGTATTTTTGATGGGAAAAATGTTAATATTCAAGCCAAAGATTGGAAGACTAAAGATAAGATTCCGGATTTTGCGGTAAAGTTTAATGCGGCACAAGGCGGGATTCCGCGGAAAGCATTCCAGCGCGGGGAGATTGTTCCATTGTCAATAGATATTTACGGGAACAAATATGCAGGACAGGAAATAAAAATACAATTACGCTTAAATGAAAATGTTGTATGGGGAAAAATTTATCCGACAAACAAACTTAAGACTTTTTCGACTCAGGAACAAATTGATACAACGCTGTTCCGGTGCGGAGAATATCTGCTTGAAGGTTTTATTGACGGACAAAAAATTAATCAGGCGAACATCTGGATTTGTCCGGAAAGGCGTAATAATTCTTTTCCATTCCTAGTAGGGAAAGGGCATCGCAAGAATTCTGCCAGAGAGGATTTAGCATTAAAATATATTCGCGACAATAACGTAAATGCAATGATTTATGACTTGTATCAATTTGAAGGCGCTTGGACTAATTCTAAAACGGCGTCAATTCTCGGCAACTACCTTGATCTGCTCCTCCGGAATAATCTTATGGTAAGCGCACGCCCAACTGCGATGAATTTATATACAGACAAGCCGGATGAGAAATTGATTTTATATGATGGCACAATTCACAAACATGGAGTTAATCATGAAGCTTTAAGCTGGCGTGGATTCGTCGCAAATTATCTTGATGAGTACCGCGAGGGATTGAGAAGGCAAGTTTCATTATTACGTAATTCGATGTCTCCGATAATTGTTCCTTACTTTTTCACCAACGACGATGGTTCCATGGGGGGAAACTACGATTTCAATCCTGTAACGATGACGGAGCTTCAAAAGAAAACCAGACTAACCAAAAATGATCTGCCGCCGATGAATAAAATGAAAGAGGGAAATAATGTTTTTATGCCGGCAGTTTCCCCCGGAATCATTGATGACAACAATCCATGGCTGCAATATTTCCGTTATCACTGTGGCAATTATAACAGGATATGCCAGGCGGCAATGGAAGGCATAGAAAGCGGATGGCCCGGGAGTTTGGTGGCAGATGCCGGATGCATGTCCGGTCCGCTTTACATCCCACGGGGATTTTATCCGCCGCTCAGCGCGAAAGCGTATAATACAGCATCATTCTATCAATATCTTTTCTGGCTGCACCAATATCCATTTGCAATAGAAACAGCATTGATGAATAATCGTAACAAGCCTGTCGGCATATTTATTTCGGCATCATTGATTGCATGGGGGCCTGAATTTCAGCGGGGAGTATTGTACCGTATATTGGCTGAAGCTCCAAAATTTATTGGATTATATCATCTTGATGATCGGAAAAAAGGTTATTTTGAACAGGAGGAGGCAACATGGCAGGGCACCAAAGCTGTTGCCGGGAAAGTTGCGAAAATATCCGAATTCTTAAAATTGCAGGAAACAACGCATGAAAAAGGGGCATTGTTTTTTGGACTTGCCCAAAATTGCTTCAGATCGAAAGACCCGCACACACGTCCCTATTATATGAGTACTGCCTTAGAGAACTTTCAACGCGCCGGAACAAAACTGGACTTAATCAGTACAGAAGAAATAATGCAGGGAATCCTTCCCCAATACAATATAATTTTCATAAATGATCATCAATGGATGACTAAAGGAGAGAGAAAAGCCTTCGAGGACTACATCACCAGGGGCGGTGTGGTGGTGACAGACAGTAATACCACGATAAACATAAATGGTGCAATGAAAGCTGATGGTCCTTTCGGGGAAGGGTTGAATGACCTTGGCAAGCCTGAACGTATTGAGCGATGCCGAAAATATGTAGATACATATCTGAACCATTCTGTTGTAAAGCCTATCAGCGAAAATACAATTGTGAGAGTTAATCAGATAAACAGAGTTCCAATAGCATGGGTTTTTGATGTTGAATCAGATGAAGAGCTTAGAGGTTTACAGAAAGCTCAAAATGATAATTGGGATGCTGGAGTTTACAAATACCTCAAGGCAAGAGTCGCAATCAGTCCGGATTCAAATAAAAAAATACTGATAAAGGCTGGCTATTTTGCGTATGATTTATGGAACAACAAGGAGCTGTTTTTGGAAAAGAGCAAAAAAGATGGCTGGAATATCGGAGAATTAACAATTGAACGTTTGAGTGCAAATCCCATTGTTCTCTACCAGGATAAAATTCATAAAATCATATCCCGCAATTCTCCGGGCATCTTAACTTGCGGTGACACCTTGATCGCCGGATTTGAACTATTGTCGGATAAAAATACACCAGTCAGGGAACTTGTTCCTGCCGAGGTGACGGTTTATGCTCCTGATGGTAAAGAGGTTTGGGAATATGGCGGCAATACGATTATTGATAATGGAATATTGACCGTTCGATTTAGCACGGCCGTAAATGATGCTCCCGGTAAATGGAAGATCATAGCAAAAGAACTTTGTTCCGGGAAAAGTGCCGAAGTCGTATTTGATCTTAAAAAATAATATGCAGACTGTATAAAGAACAAAAACAGCACACAGACAACCCAAAAGCAGGAGAGTGAAAAATGTTTTTTAAATTTAAAAAAAGCTTCTCAGTGTCTTCGCTTCATTTCAACGAAAAACTGTTGCACCGGCGATATCAGGAGGTGCACCAGCCGAGAAAAGACTTTCCGCACTGCTTGGCCGGCAGCGCCATGCACAGGCGCAAGTCGTTGATACGCAACGGTTTTACTTTGATAGAACTCCTCATTGTGATAGCGATCATCGCAATCCTCGCAGCCATGCTGCTTCCAGCCCTTAATAAAGCGCGAGACCGGGCAAAGAAAAGTTCGTGTATTAATAATATGAAACAATGTCATTTGGGATTTATTAGTTACATGGGTGATTTCAACGATTTTATTCCGGCATTTAATACTAATGATGGAACCGGAGGTCGCTCATGGTATTATTATATGACAAATGATCCTTATGCCGTAATAGCTTATTATACAACCGGATACATTAAAGCCCTTACTCGCAATGGATCTCATGCGACTGCTGCAAATGAAACTCTGTATGGTACTTATAGAAAAGAAGCAGGCCTTCTTGCTTGTCCCTCTGTTAAAGCATATAAAAATTACGTGATAGATTATGGAATGAATTATTGGCTGAGAGAGTGGGCTGGAATCCATTACTCTACGGGGATAACCATGCAAGGCTATCTGAAGTCCAGTCGTGTTAAGAAAAACAGTGATGCTGTTTTGTTGAGTGAACCCATTAACATGTATTATGTCGCCTATGAGGACACATTACTGGATCAAAGCACTGCTTATAGGCATGATCTCGAGGTAAACGCACTTTATTTAGACGGACATGCCAGTTCCTCTCGCATGAATAAATTTAAACTCCGTTTGCCGGTTGCGGAAAGGCCTTGAATTTTCAAAATGAATAGGAAGTTTATGAAAACAATTTGTACTGAAATCATCCCGACAGCAAACGGAACTGCTATTTTTGACATCAATACAATTTATGTAAACAAAGAAAAAACACATCTGCTTCAGCAATTCTGCTTCCTCCCCCGGAGTGATACTTTCTCCACTTATTTCAGGAGAACCAGCCAGGATAACGGCGGGACATGGTCAGTACCGGAAGTAATTTATGAGCCAGAAATTACAGAAGAAGGCACGTGGCGATATACTGAAAGCGCTCTTATGCATGATGCTGAAACTGGCAGGATGTTTTTCTTTTATAATTATGCTCTTTATAAAAACGAAGGGTATTCAGAAGACAGAAATGCAAAATTGCGCATTTTTTATCAAATATCTGATAATCATGGTAAAACTTTCAGCGAGCCAATTCAGCTTATAGCGGAAGGCTATGACTCTGTCAACTGGGCGCCGGGAATTTATTATGGAAAAAATTGTGCGCTGATAAGCTTTTGCGCCCCAGCAAAAATAAAGGGGAAAATAATACTTCCTGCTGCTGTGGCGCCAATTAACAACTCCGGGCATGCCTCAGATTATTTGTCTGCCGCATGTTTTTCAGGGGAATTGCAAAATGACAAGATTAAATGGACAATGAGCAATGTTTTAAATATCTCTCCTGAATTGTCCACAAGAGGACTTTGTGAACCTGCAGTAGCTGAATTGAAAGACGGCAGGATTCTTATGATCATGAGAGGCAGCAATCCTGGAGGCTATGGTAAAATAAGCGCTGTTCCATCTCGTAAGTGGTATTCTTTTTCATCTGATGGAGGAAAAACCTGGTCTGCTGTAAAATCCTGGACTTACAGTGATGGAGAATTGTTTTTCTCTCCGGCTTCAGGGTCCAGGCTTATAAGAAACTCAAAAAATGACGTTTTATATTGGATTGGAAATATCACATCTGAAAATCCGCAGGGGAATCTTCCACGCCGTCCTTTAGTCATTGCTGAAGTGGATGAAATATCCGGCTGTATCATTAAAGAAAGTGCAAGAACAGTGGCTGATAAAGAAGAAAATCACTCCGAGTATATCCAGTTCTCTAATTTTCGTGTTTATGAGGATTATATAACAAAAGAATTTGTTATTGTAATGCCGCATATAGGAAATCTATACAGAGGTGGAGAAAATTATGATCTTACTTCGCCAGGATATGCACATCGATTCGATCCAACCCGGGGATAGATTGCAATGTGAAATAAAATTATTTTAAGGGGAGCGCTAGAAATGGGGAAAAAACTGACTCTATTCGTAATCATTGGATTTTGGGGATTTCAGGCTTTTGCCGAAAGTAAAGAAATCAGCAGCAACAACAGTTTTGAAGAGATCGATGGTAATTTTCCGGCCAACTGGACAATTAACAACAACTTAAAGCCGGGTACGCTTCAGATACTGTCAGAATCCGCTCAGGATGGTAAAAACTACCTGATGATAAAAAATGACGCCAAACAGGTTTTTCATCTTTATGGCGCGTTAATCGCAGCGGCTCCCGGGGACGTAATCAGAATGAGCGTTTATGTAAAAGGCACAGGTACATTCAGACTAGGTGTTTATATTTGTAACAGAAAAAATCAACATATTAAAGGTATCTATCCGGAAGCAGTCAAGATCGAAAGCTCGGACTGGCAGAAAAAAGATTTTGAGATAACTATGCCGTGCGAGGAATTTAAAGACAAAGGCTGTGTTGCCGCAATCCGTCCGGTAATCGTCGTTGACTCTAATAGTGAAATTAACCTCGACAATTTTTCTGGACAGATTGAGAAAGCAGCAACAGACGAAATCAATAAAAGAGGATAAATTTTCACGCAACATAGTAGGCGTAATGATTGGCTTTATGCTGCCGGAGATGAAAATTTATGCCGTCAAGAAGAGTTTCCTTTTAAGTATTATAGTGGATATGCTTGACATAATAAGGATTTGTTTAAATGACATATATACCTGATAAACTAATCGGCATTCCAACTGGCTACCCAGAAGAGATTACCACTCATGAAATTAATAAGCGGTTCCGAAGGATTCTTGGTGAATTTGAGACGCCATCAGTTCCGCTGAACACTAAAGTAATCAATGAAACTGAATTACCTGCGGGAATTATTAAACAACGAATTGAATATTGCGTCAATGAGGATGAGATCGTTCCCGCTTATCACCTTTTCAAAAAAGGTCTCTCAGATAATGCTCCTGGACTTCTGTCCATTCATGGGCATGGCGGAAACGATATTTTTCCCGTAGGCAAGGAATTTCATTGCCAGCCGAAATCAGAAGATCCCATGCAGTACAGCTATATTGCGGCGCTGAACGGATTCCGAGTACTTGCGCCTGATGCTTTATGCTTCGGAGAGCGGCAGGCAAAATTTGGGTACTCAACGATGTTTTTTTATGAAATACTTGCGCATGCTGAATTGACTAGTCGCGACAGAAGTCTTGCCTGGAAATCGGTTTGGGACAATTCCCGCGCAGTTGAAGTACTGGAATCTTTAGGGTGTACATCTATTGGTACAATCGGGTGGTCTGGCGGCAGCACTCAAGCCTATATCCTCGCGTCAGTTAACCGCAAAGTCAAAGCCACCGCGTGTTTCTCCAGTTTCACCACATTAAGACATCAATTTTATCAGTTCCGCTGTGTCCATTGTCTTTATCATTACATTCCAGGAATGTTGCAGAATGGAATTGATTGGGATCAAGTAGTTTCGCTAATTCCTCCGCGAAAATTGTTTCTGGCATGGGGAGCACTTGACGCAGGAACTCCGGAACAAGAATATAAAGCATATACAGATGCAATAAAGCGCAGATGCGAAGAAGAAAATTTTCAGAATGTTCTGTATTTATATGAGGAATCTAATAAAGGTCATAACATCACTATGCCAATGTTACAGAGTGCAATACAATTTTTAAAAGCAAGCATAGATAAGCAATAAATATGAAAAACCAAAGATTCCGTTCACCGCTTTCGGGAAACGTAGTGAAGGAGCTAATTAGTGCCGGATGGGAATCTGCGGTTGTCAGATCACATTGCACGAAAGGAGGGGATTAAAGTCTTTTCGATGGAATGGATTGTCTCTCATTCCCAACTGCCCGAAAAAACGTTTTCGGGGGGAGCCCAATACGGCGACAAAACGGCAAACCATCAAAGTGCGGTTCGGTTGTCATGGACAAAAAATACAGTGGAATGTCAGTTTATAAATGAGTTACGAATAAATTGATAAAAGTGCAGCAATTCGTTGCCGCCTAAAGTTAAGGGAATATTATGAAAAATTTATTAATGACGATTTTGCTTTGTTGTTATTTCGGAATCTTTATAAGCAATGCCGAAGATACCCATGTGCTGCTAAACGGCAACAGTACAGGATATATGAATTCTTCATCTAGCGCGGATCCACGAACTGAAGCTATGACTAACTGGGGCTATATCGGTCCCGTTGCCTTTCCCTATGCTTATCGTTGTATCGGAGTTCACAGAACCGGAAGCGATGCCGCTCTGATAGTAAACCGCCTGATCCTTCACTTGACAAAACTTCAGACAGGGTCAAGTGAAACCGGGTCTGAAATTCCCGGGTCTCTGCAAATATATACCAGTAGCGACAATGCAGCTTATACACTGGTGGACAATACCACATATGTCACCACCTGTAATACATTGTCTGACGGCTCATTAGAAATCATGCTTGACGGATTGGGCATTACTCAGCCATATATCAAAATCTGCAGCGCCCGCACACTCAGTTGGTATGTTTTCGGGAAAAATCCATTTTCTCAAATAATGTCTCTATATACCTTGAATAGCGCGCTTTTCGGAAACAGCCAATCACTTTTTACTTCGGCCGCCACCGGTTACATTAACTCTTCATCCTCATCTGATCCATTAACTGAGGTTATGTCTAATTTTGGAGTTATTGCCAACATGGCCTTCCCTTATAGCTATCGTTGTATCGGGATTAACAAAGGCGATAATACTCAGGAAGTAAGCCGCATTCTTATTGATCTTGATAAACTTATTACTTCATCAACTGAAACAGGTGCCGAAATCATTGATGACATGGAATTATATGTCAGCAGCGATAACATAATTTACAGGCGTGTCCCGGACAGTTATACAAAATATATGGGTAGAGTTCCCAATGGAATAAAAATCGTACTCGATGGTTTGTGCATCTCCGAACAATATATAAAATTGCGCTGTCCACGTACACTTGGCGGCTATGTTTTTGGAAAGCTCCCGCTTCCGCAAATGGTGAAGTTGGTACATGCAACAGACAGAAAACAAATTTTCAGCATGGTTGGCTATGAAGAGTCCTATCCATCGAATGATCCTTTAGCTGGAACTATCTCGATGTTTGGTTATTATTCCTCAGTAGCGTTCCCATACTTGAAGCGCAGCATTGGAATAAAAAAGGATGATTCAGAAACCGGTTTTAATGTTCAACAGATTGTTCTGAACTTGGAAAAACTTGTAACTTCATCAGAAACTGGCTTGGAAATCGTTGAGGATATGAATGTATACATCAGTGATGACAACGCAACATACACTCTGCTTCCCAAGACATATTCGATTTATGTCACTACCGTCACCAATCCCGACGGACTGAAAATCGTACTCGATGGGCTTGACATAAGTCAGAAATATATCAAGGTATACTGTCCTCGTGAAACGGGCTATGTTTTCGGGCAATCTAACCTTCAGTCTATTATGACGGCTTTCCATTATACTCCCAGCCGTATAACCGCCATTGATCTTCCTCGATTCACACACGCTTCAACCGCATTCAAGGTTTCTGCTTCAGCAAAACAAAATGAAACGTTGAAAATATCTTATGTACCGACAACAGAAAACCAGCAGAATCTTTGGACGCTGACGCTGACTAGTGATGGAACTGCAACCCATTCCGGGACGGTAAATTTGCAGAATCTACCAGCCGGCAAAATAAAACTCTATTTTGAGCTCTTTGGCACAAACAACTCTTTAATTGACCGCAAAGATGCATATGTGTTCAACACTTCCGGTTTCGTTTCGAACGGTCTGGTCGCTGATAATGTATCAGTTATTGCTCCAGATGTTTGTACTTGGAACGGCGGCTGGAACACTATAAATACGACCATCTGTATTGACCGGACGTTGTCTTATAAACAAGCCGCAAACTCTGACGCAACTTGTACTGCGGTTTTGCCTAATGCAGGCTGGTGTGCGTTATATGTCGGGCTCGTCGGCAGAGACAGCCATGCAGTTGTAAGTGGACTTGGAACCAGTCCGCAAACCGTAAATCTCGAAGACTGGCGCTCGGACCAACCTATCGCGGCCTCTGCCGTCGGAGATGCTTTTGTTGGTTGTTATAACTTGACCGGACAAACTATTACTATCTCTCGTTACTCCGAAACTACGCCGCTAAAAATTTCCCACGTTGTTGTTCGCAAACTTTCGCCGGCAGATATCAACATCGCTACAGCAAGTAGCAGTATTGCTCCGCGTATAATAACCCATAGCGATGGTTATTCCGGTTTCTTTATTGGAGCTTACACCGCCGCTGGTATACAAAATGTCGTTGAGGGGTTCAATAATGTACCAATCTATGCCTATGATTGGGAACTCGGAACTACTACCGTATTTAATATAAACACTCGTTATGGAGTCAGCTTTGGCGCAAACGGGATTGATCCTTCGCATTATTACCGCGCCGGCGACCGAACTGCCGGAGAGTTCGTTCAGAATCTGTTGACCAATAATATAAATCCTCTTTCCCTGGTATGCAATATAGGTAATCAGCAGGGAACTACTACTAACGTGGCGATACGAATGGGAGCGTTTTATTCTTCTCCATACTCAGATTCACACAATGGTCCGATATTGAATGACAGCAATGCATATCGCCAGCGAAATATCGATGGTACCACATATGCTTTGAGATTAAGTTACGCATACCCTGAAGTAAGAAATTATGTTATTAATGCGTTGGAAGATGCGCTTGACAGCAGTGTTGACGGAGTTCATCTGCAATTTCTCCGAGACCCCCCTTTCTTTGGCTACGATCAACCTGTCATTGATGAATATAGCACTCGGTACGAAGTATTTACTCCCGATTGTTATATGAATGCCAACTGGCAACAAATACAGCGCGATATTATGACAGGGTTTGTCGCAGATATCTATAATATGATGCAGACTAAAAGACCAGGAATCAAACTCAAAGTCAGTTTCGACCAGCAAAATTACTATCGTCAAGGATTGGATGTGTCTGCATGGGTAGCTAACGGCTGGGTTGATGTTATAAGCCCAGGTTATTACAATGCTCCCGCCCAGGGTTTTGATCTTTCGCCGTTTACTACTATGATTAATGGAACATCTTGCAAGATATTTGTTCACACGGAAGCAACTATTGTTGGTAAAGATCCGACACCAGAAGAGGAAAATGGTGAAATTACAATTATCCGAGTCAATATGTCTCTCAATCAATTCAAGAAATACTTTATGGATATGCATGTTCAAGGCGCTGACGGACTGTATCCATTCAATTACGGAGATAGCAACTCGAAAGAATTGGCGCGTGCTGTTGAGGACATGAAAGACAATAATATATGGCTGGCGTTTCAGGAGCCTTTTATCGACTGGTTTGATTATATTAATGAATAAAACAATGCAATCAACATGTATGACTTAACAATATATATTGTTAAGTCAGCGTTTGGAACAAATTCTTCGGAGCACAAAAAAAGTAAAATGTAGATAGAGTAAATATCCTAATCATGAAATTGGAGAAATACCCAATGATTGGAGTTAAGACCACATTAAAGATAATCAAATAAAATACGGGCAATAGTTAGAGCTTCTTGCAAAAATGTTAATAAAAAGAAAGTCTAAAATGAAAACAGAAAAATTATGCGGAGTGTGGTCGGCGGCGCCTACGCCTTTGACCTCGGATTTTAAAATTGACGAAGCATCGATTGAACGGCTGGCGGTGCATCAGCGGAAACTGAATATCAACGGGGTATTTATTGCCGGGACCTGCGGCGAAGGCCCCTGGTTGAGTGACGCGATGCGGCTGGAATTAGCCCGGTTAAGCGTCAAACACAATCAAGGCAAAATGCTGCTGGCTATGCAGGTGACTGACAACTCGGCGTTGCGGATCATCGATAACATCAAACGCATTGCCGATACCGGGGTTGATCTTGCGGTGATCGCCCCGCCGTTTTTTGTGATTAATTCAACGCAGGATTATCTCAAAAAGCTCTATTTAGAGACGATTGAAGCAAGTCCGCTGCCGGTTGGCATCTACCATCTGGGAAAGAATACCAAGACCCTGGTCGAAACCGCGACGATGACAGAAATCATCAGCCATCACAAAGTAAAAATTATCAAAGACAGTTCAGCCGATCCGGCGGCGATGACTGCTATTGTCCAGGCGCGCGATCAGCGCAAAGGCGAATTGTTTGCCCTGAACGGCAATGAATTTGATTGTGTCACTTACGCCCAGGCCGGATATGACGGGGCATTGCTCGGCGGCGCCTGCTTCAACGGGTTAATGGCCGGCGAGATTATCCGCCTGGCTAAACTTGATAAAATCGCTGATGCCAGATTACTGCAAGCCCGGATGAATGAACTGATGTTTGACGTTTTCGGCGGCAAAGACATCCATTGCTGGCTGGCTGGACAAAAACTGCTGATGGTTAAACTGGGCGTTTTCTCGACGAACAAAACAATTATTAATTACAGCGTTGATGCCGCCTGCGAGAAGGCGATTGATGCGGCGATTGAGCGTGAAAAAATGTGGCTGCTGCCGGAGGCGTGTCATGCGTTATCGTGAAACCGGAGAGTTGCACCTGGATTTCCACGGGGCGACTAACACCACCATTAATTATATCGCCAAAAACTTTGGCGAAGAAGCGCTTCATGAAATATTTTTTGCCGTCGGGCAGAAGGTTTATAAATCCATCCATGAAAAGCTGAAGCAGGGTGATGCCAGTGAGTTGATTGAACATTGGCAATACTTTTTCACCCGCGAAAATGGAGTTTTTCAAATTAAAGAAACTCCGGACGCAATCGCTCTGGAAGTATCCGAATGCCCCGCCGTGCGGCAGCTTTTAAAATTAGGACTGCCCCCTTCCCCGCTCTTTTGCACTCAAACGATTCTGGTCAATGAAGCCTTATGTGAAGGTACTCCGTTTGAGTCTAAAACTGAAATGTTAGGCTGCGGCAAATGCCACCAGACAATCACCAGGCGAGGTGTCAAATGATTCCAAGCGATCATTTTGTGCGATTTTATAATGAAGTCTTTAAATTTCTCGACAGGCAGGGCGACGGGACTCTGGAAAAGTATTATCTGGAAATCAGCCGCCATCAGGAACTGCATTGTCTTGAGTTGTTCAAGACCAAAGGACTGCAAGGCATGTACGACTACTGGGAGCATATCCGCATCGAGGAAAACTGCGATCTGACGCTGGATTTGCAGCCGGACAGTCTGACATTGACCATGAACAAGTGTCCCAGCCTCTCCAAAGTCATGGACAACGATGCCGGGCTTTGTCTGAAATACTGCGATCATTGTCCAGGCTGGGTTGTCCCCCTGCTCAAAAAAGCCGGGTATGACTGCCGGTACGACATCATCAATCGCCAGCTTCCCCGCTGCCGGATGAAAATAGTTCGTCAGCCATGCAGAGTATATGCATGATGGACAGGATTATTATGTTTCATAAAGTTTGATAAAATCCTGAATCCGGTGAAGCAGATAAAATGGCAGGGAGACAAGTTTATATTTTTTACCTGACGGCAGTGTTATATCCTGGATATATGTTTTACCCGAGTGTATTCTGAAAGCCAGCTTGCAATTGCTGTGTTCCATGAAAACATGCAGGGATCTTAATTTGCCTTCCTTGCCTGATTTTACCTCTACAGGAATAAGTGTGGCATCCTGCTGAAGCAGATAATCTACTTCAGCCGAAGTTCCAGATTTGTCACGATACCAGTATGCAAGACGGAACACTGGATTCCCATATTTTGATATAAGCGCCTGTCCGACAGCCTGTTCCGCGATTCGTCCTTGAAAAAGCGAATCAAGCTCCGGCATTTTCAGCAAATCAGCCCTTATATTAAGACGGTAGTTTAAGAGACCGGTGTCAAGGAATACAAGCTTGGGGGATTTCTTCAGGTTATGAATAATGGGCGCCTGGAGTGAACTGCTTGCGTTGATGCGCCTGATAACCATTGCGTTTTCAAGCAGATCAAAAGCCTCGCTCATCTCTCTGCTTCGAAACGCAGATCCTCCAAATCCCTCATATTTCACTGCGAGTCCGGCGTTTTCAGGAGAATGTTCAATGATATGCCTGATGTATCCGGCTTTCACTTCGGATGAGTATTTTCCTGCATCGTCAAAATAACCGGTGAAGATAGAGTCGTATATGGAGTTGATGTCAATGAAAGAACGTGTCTCGGCATATTTTGCGACGGCTTCAGGCATCCCTCCAACCGCAAGATATTCATAATATTTTCCAAGGAAATGATTATGTGTGACGTCTGGAATATCTGACAACTGGTCTGCCGAGCAAATATGTTGAATAACGGCTTTCTCATTCAACGCCAAAAGAAATTCCTCGAAATCAACTGGAAACATATAGCAGAATTCAACTCTGCCGACAGGAAATGAAAATCCTTCCTTTTTCATTCTTGCTTCAAGGAGTGAGCCGGCAGCCATTATGTGGAGTTCCGGATATTCTTCGTAAAAATATCTCAGGGCGGATGTTGCTATGCCTGAATTCTGAATTTCATCAATGAACAGAAGGGTGCGCCCGTGAACCAGTTTTAAATTCTTTTTCAACTGGATAATCTCGATAAGATTTTTTATGGGCATCTTTTCTGAGAATATTTCGGCGTCTTCGACGCGTTCGAGGTTCAGATATATGAATGTTTCAAAATTATTTTTCGCGAATTCCTTGACGGCAGACGTTTTTCCTACCTGGCGGGCTCCTCTTATAATTAAAGGTTTCCTGCCTTTTTTTACTTTCCACGCATTGAAATAATTGTTTATTTTACGCTCAAACATAACGCTCACGTTTTAATCCAAGTTTTTTGGAGACTAAAGTATAATGTATCATAATATATGCAATAAGTCAATTGCAATGTAATATTATATACCCAATAAATAAATTATAATGTAATATTATATACCCAATGTGACAATATATTTGTAACGATATATACCGTAAGCATATTTCCAGTTCATTTAATTTCCGGCATTGCAAAACTTTTATTCCCAGATTCATCCCTGCCTCTGAAACATTGATCCTTTTTTGCGGTCTAATACAGGCATAAAGTTTGTAATAAACCGTTTTCGGGAGTAATTTACAGCCTTGAAATACAGTTTAAAAACTGGTTCTGTATGGTAAGGAGAACTGCTTTTGGATAAGAGTTTATTGTCGGCAAAATTCAAAAAAGATTACATCGCCTACCTGGCGATTGCAATCTTTTTCTTTATATTGACCTCCGAACTGGTTATTGCGGTCTGGCTGCCGGTGCATTTACGTTCGGAAAATGTTTGGGCGCTGCAGGTGGCGCGGCAGGACATGATTGACATGTTCGACAGTTTAAGGAGCGGTTTTGGAAGAATATCAAAAACCAGCCAGTTGGAAGGCGAGGCGAACATTGTTAGTAAATGTCTGGATTCGCTGGCCATATATCTTAGAACTTACCAGGCGGGATTAAACGCCGGACAGATAGCGGAGATACGGAGCAATCTGGACGATTTTCAGGCGATCCTCGATCGTTTGAAAAAAGACAAGCCTTACGGGCACCAGCAGAAGATTGATTCTTCAGATTTCCTTAAACGGCTCCTGGCGGAAGGAATGAAACCCGTTTCCCCGCCTGAATCAGACAAATAAATTCGGAGAATATTGGATATGGATATCAGTCGCCTTAAAGAAATCGTAACTCTTTTTAAGAATAAAAAAATCGCGGTGGCCGGGGATTTGATGCTGGATGTTTACATCTGGGGCAAGGCTAACAGAATATCTCCGGAAGCGCCGGTTCCGATTGTGGGAGTGAGCAAAAAGACCAGTTGCCTCGGCGGCGCGGCCAATGTGATGCGCAACGTGGTCACGCTGGGCGGACAGGTCAAAGCTTTCGGCGTCATCGGCAGCGACCATGACGGCGCGGAAATTTCCAATATGCTGAACGGATACGGCATTGAATCGAACTCTGTTTATACCGATCCTGACCGGAGAACAACCCAGAAGCAGCGGATAATCGCCGGTTCCCAGCAACTGCTGCGGATTGACTATGAAGACACGGACCCGGTGGATGAGAAATTCCGGGAGAAAATAGTATCGGATCTGCTGGAGCTGATTGAAACTTCAGCGGTGGACGCCATCATTTTTGAAGATTACGGCAAGGGACTGCTGGATGAAGATATGCTTGCCGTTACCATTCAGGCCGCTTCGAAAAGAGGCATTATCACCTCGCTTGATCCGAAACCGGGCCATTTGCTGAATGTCAAAGGACTGACCGTGATCAAGCCGAACCGTTCCGAAGCCTTTGCCATGGCCGGCAAATTCGCGAAGGACGGCGCCGGTCCCGTCGAGCAGGACAAGGAACTCATGGAAGTCGCCGATATTCTCATGGATGAATGGGAGCCGGATTATCTGCTGATTTCGCTGGCCGCCCAGGGCATGGCGCTTTTCCGTAAAGATTCCCCGATGATTGTGATTCCGACCCGGGCCCGCGAGGTTTTCGACGTTTCCGGCGCCGGCGACACGGTCATTTCGGCATTTTCGCTGGCGCTGGCCGCCGGCGCTTCCGGACGCGAAGCCGCGGAAATCGCCAACCACGCCGCCGGCATCGTAGTCGGCAAAGTGGGAACCGTAACCGTTTTAGCGGATGAATTGATTGAAAGCTTTGAAGATGGAGAATCAAATTGAAAATTAAAACAGCAGCCGTAATTCCGGCAAGATATGGCAGCACCCGTTTCCCGGGTAAAGTGCTGGCCGAACTTTGCGGCAAACCGATGATCCAGTGGGTGTATGAGAAAGCGGCGGCATCAATTGCCGATGAAGTTATCATTGCCACGGATGAACCGAAAGTGGCAAGAGCGGTGGAAGGATTCGGCGGCAGGGCCGTCATGACTTCCCCGAACCATCCGTCCGGCACCGACCGGATCAGCGAGGCCGTGCAGGGGCTTGACTGCGATATCATCATCAATGTGCAGGGCGACGAACCCCTGATCCCGACCAGCGTCATTGACGGACTGATCCGGAAAATGCAGGAGGACGCTTCCATTGAAATGGGCACGGTGGCCGTGCCGAGACTGCGTTCTGAAATGGAAAATGACCCGAACAAGGTGAAAGTGGTGTTCGACGATCACAATTTCGCATTGTATTTCAGCCGTTCGATGGTGCCTTATCTGCGGGAGGGCGGCAAGGACGCCGTAACCTATCTGCACTGGGGCATTTACGCTTACCGGCGGGAAACGCTGGACCGCTTTGTGCGTCTGCCGGAAGGGCGGCTGGAGTCCTGCGAAAAACTGGAGCAGTTGCGGGCATTGGAAAACGGCATCCGGATTTATGTGATGCTGAGCGACCTTGAGAGCATCGGGGTGGATACTCCCGAAGACCTCAAACGCGCCGAAATGAAAATCAGAGAAAAAATATAATATTCAAAGGTGGTCGACAATGAATAAAATTAAAATCCACGGCAATGTTACCATCGGCTCCGGCCTGACGCTTATCGGCGGACCGTGCATGGCGGAAAGCATGGAACTGTGCCGCGAAGTTGCCGTGTACTTGAAGGAATTATGCCGGGAACTGGATATCCAGTATATTTTCAAGGCGTCTTACGACAAAGCCAACCGCTCCAGCGCCGGCTCGGTGCGCGGACCCGGCATCAAAGAAGGACTCGCCATGCTTGCGGAAATCCGGCGTTCGCTGGGACTGCCGGTGATTACGGACATCCATGAGACCATTGAAGCGGAAACCGCCGCCGCCGTGGCGGATATAATTCAGATTCCGGCCTTCCTCTGCCGTCAGACCGATCTGCTGGTGGCGGCGGGCAAAACCGGCAAACCGGTAAATATCAAAAAAGGGCAGTTCATGGCGGCCGAGGACATGAAAGGCGCCATTGAAAAAGTACGCTCCACCGGCAACAACCAGGTAATGCTGACTGAGCGCGGAACCAGTTTCGGTTATCATAATCTGGTGGTGGACATGCGTTCGCTGGCGACCATGCGCGAAATGGACGTTCCGGTGGTGTTTGACGCGACTCATTCGGTGCAGTTGCCGGGCGGGCTGGGCAATGCTTCCGGCGGGCAGCGCCAGTTTATCCGTCCCCTGGCGAGAGCCGCCGCCGCCGTCGGCATTGACGTGCTGTTCGCCGAAGTTCACCCGAATCCGGAAAAGGCAATGTCGGACGGGCCTAATTCGCTGTGCTTTAAAGACATCAGAACCGTATTGACGGAGGTAAAGGCCATTTATGATCTCACAAAAGAAAATCGATAAAATAAAAGCGCTAGTGCTGGACATTGACGGCGTTCTCACGGACGGGCGCCTCGGCTACAGCGCCGGCGATGAAATTAAATTTTTCCATGCCCGCGACGGACACGGCATCAAGATGGCGATCCGCGGCGGAATTCTGGTGGGCGTATTGTCCGGGCGCGTGGCGGAATCCAACCGCAAACGCGCCAAAGAACTAGGCTTCAGCTTCTTTTACGAAGGCCAGAAAGACAAGCGCAAGGCATTTGAACTGCTGCTGAAGGAGCAGAATCTCAAAGCGGATGAATGTCTCTATATGGGGGACGATGTCGTTGACCTGCCGCCGATGCTCAAATCCGGACTGGCGGTCACGGTGGCGGACGCCCCGGAATATATGGATAAATACTGTGACTTCCGCACCATCAGAGGCGGCGGCCAGGGCGCGGTCAGGGAAGTGATTGACTGGCTGCTGATGAAACAGGGCAAATGGGATCAGCAAATGGAGCGTTATATATCCTGATGATTAAGCTAAGAACAATTTTGACACTGCTTGTAATGTTCGTGCCGGCGATGCCGGCAATTGAGGCCAATGACAACATTCATTCGCTGAAGACAATCAACGCCCGGCTGCCGATGTACAACAAAGACCGGCTGCAATTCTTCATTTACAGCCGCGAACTTCTGCGGCAGGGCAATAAGATTGACGCCCGGGATGCGATCATTGACATCATCCGCAAAGGCGTGAATGTTGACAACGTCAAATACATGGACAAAGTGAAACTGTATCCGCTGGGAACCCCCGCCGCGGAAGTGCTGGATTTCTGGAAAGACAAACAGCACAGCGACGGCATCATCATGTCGCCCGCCGCACAGATAGACCAGAACAGCAAGACCGCCTCCGGGATGGAAAAAGTGTATTTCCGTTCTCCGATGATGGATCTCGACGGCGTCGGCTTTGTGGCAAATTATGATAAACGCAATGTCCTTATCCGCAAAGACGTCCGGATCGTTATCCGGATGGAGGCGGTGGAAGCGGCGCAGAAGAAAGCCGGACAGGCCGCCGCCGGGTCGTCCGCCGGCGATGTCGACGTGACTTCCGATACCATGTTCATCGACTTTGAAAATAATATCATCACTCTGGAAGGCGATGTCAAAGTCAATGAATCCAGATTCAACATTGACTGCAACAAGCTGATTCTCTATATGAAGGCAGGCGCGGTCGAAGGTCTTTCCGAACGCGATTTTTTGAAAGGCCCCGCCGGGAAAACTGAACCGCGGCCGGCTGAACCTAAAAAAGAAGCGGCGAAAAGCAGAAATGATGACAATGCGCAGGCGCTTTCCAAAATAATCTGTATCGGCAAAGTGGTGATAACCCGGAAACTCAGCAAAGAGGACCTGGACAAAGGCGCTCAGGTGGCAAAGGCCGGAAAAGCCATCTATGACATGAACACCCAGCAGATCGTTTTGACCGAAGACAAGCCCTCCATCGCCCGCGGCAAGGATACCATAACCGGCAAAACCATTACGCTGTGGCGCGAAACCGAGCGGATGCAGGTGGACAAGGATGCCGTGATCACAATGAAGATCCCGAAAAAAGAGGAGGAGAAGGCCAAAGCTGACGCCTTGAAATCTACCGAGATTTATTCCGATTTCATGGATATTGACTATCCCGGCAATCTGGCCGTATTTACCGGCAACGTCAAAATCAATGACACCATGATGGACGTGGACTGCCATAAAATGACGATTTATCTTGAAGACCGCCCGGATGCCGCGAAAAAGCCAAAAACCGCAAAACCCAAATCTGACCAGGCCCTGACCGAAAATGTCAAAGCCTCCAAGGATGTGTCCGAGATTATTTGCGTCGGCGATGTGGTCGTTTCCCGCAAGGTTGCCGCCGACAACGGCGAAACCGCTTATGCCGACAAAGCCATATACAACCTGAAAGAAAGCAAAATCATCCTTTCCGGCAATAATCCGAACAACCCGATCATCATCCGCGGCAAAGACTCGGTCAGCGGACAGTTGGTCACCATCTGGGTCGATCAGCAGCGGATGAAAGTTGACAGGAACAGCAGAATTGTTCTCGAATCCATGAAATCGGGTAAAATGTCGGAAAGCGGCCAGGCCCCGTCAAAAGGCGCGGCGGTCGTCACGTCTGATTATTCCGATATCAATTACGGCAGCAATGAAATGAGTTTTGACGGCAAAGTCCGGGTCAAAGACCCCCAGATGGACCTGGTATGCCAGAAAATGAAAATATACCTGGAAGAAAAACCCGGCACGGCTAAAAAAGCGGACAAAACCGGGGACCCGATGGAGCAGTTGCAGGGCGGCGAAGCACAGAAAGACGTTTCAAAGATCGTCTGCACCGGCGACGTTCAGGCGGAGGACCCGAAAATGACGCTCAACTGCGATACGCTGACAATTCTGATGGCGGACAAAAAGCAACTGCCCGCGGACGGGAAAAAAGCCAAAGCCGAAGCTGTCGGCCCGATGGGCTCTGACGGCAAGCGCGAAATTTCCCGGATGATCTGTGACGGACACGTCAAACTGGAGTCCAAAGAACAGAAAACAGACGACAAAACCAAAGCTGCCACAGTTGATCCCAAGGAAGGAGTGCAGGACATCATCAAGAAAGGCCCTGCCGGGAAAACTGTCGTCAATACTGATCTGGCGGACATCCGTCCTCCGGAAAATTACGCGGAGCTCGTCGGCAAAGTGGTGATTGACGAACCGCGCGTCAATCTGCGCTGCAGAAAAATGCAGATTTACGCGGATGAACTTAAACCCGAAGGCCAGATGAAGCTTTCCGGGGATATTGACGATGAGGAAAAAGTCGCCTCCGACGAAGTGCCGCGGCGCATCAGCCTGGGCGCAGGCAAGGAACTGAGCAAAATTATTTGCCTTGATGACGTCATCATTAAGCGCAAAGGCGGCGAAAAAGATGAAAAAGCCACCGGGTCTCACGCGTTATACGAGGTCATCGACCGCAAGATCACCCTCACCGGGAAACCCGAGAAAATGCCGACGCTGGAGCAGGACAGCACCGTTATGGAAGGTGACAAATTCATTTTATACCTTAACAGCGAGAAGGTTGACGCCATCGGCGGAAAATTGAAAGAAGGGAAAATGCCGAAGATTAACAATACTCCGGCCAAGCCGGCAAAATAAAACTTTAGCTTGCAGGCTTGAAGATAATATATTTTGTGATAGCTTTACGGCGTTGCAGAAAAGTATGAAATTTGACAAATCCGGAATACGGCGGCGGAGCTGCCGTATTAGTGATCCATAAGAAGGGAAGTGAGAAGGATGGAAGAGACCAAAAGCGATGATTGTCTGATCAAAGCGGAAAATCTGGTCAAAGCCTATCATGGCAAACGCGTAGTCAACGGCGTGTCGATCAACGTCAAGGCGGGCGAAGTCGTCGGACTGCTCGGACCCAACGGCGCCGGAAAGACTACCAGCTTTTATATGATTATGGGCCTGATTAAACAGGATGCCGGAACAATCCATTTCCGCGGACTGGATATTTCCAGGACTCCCATGTATAAACGCGCCAGGCTCGGCATGGGCTACCTGGCCCAGGAACCTTCCATTTTCCGGAAACTTACGGTCGAACAGAATATCATGGCGATTCTGGAAACGCTCGATATCTCCCGCAAGGAACGCAAGGAGCGCCTGGCGGAACTCCTGGACGAACTGGAATTGACTCCGTTGTCCAAACAGAAAGCCATGACGTTGAGCGGCGGCGAACGCCGCCGGCTGGAGATTACCCGCGCGCTGGTCACCAATCCGTCGTTCATCCTGCTGGACGAACCGTTCAGCGGCGTTGACCCGATCGCGGTTTACGACGTTCAGCAGATCATCGGACAGTTGAAGCATAAAAATCTCGGCATCCTCATCACCGACCATAATGTCCGGGAAACCCTTTCGGTCGTGGACCGGGCATACCTGATGAGCCAGGGCAAGATCATGCTTGAAGGAAACAGCAATTTCCTGGTCAACGACGATAAAGCCAGGGAAGTATATTTAGGCCCTCAATTTACCATGTAATTATTTTTAGGACGATTAAAACACCAAACATATAGGAGGTTAGTTATGATCACTATCAGCGGACGTCATCTTACTGTTACGGATGCCATGAAACAGCATGTCGAGGGCAAACTCAAGCCTGTCATCGAGTCTGTTCCGCATCTTAAAATCACTTCGGCCAAGGTTGTTCTGGAGATGGAGAAGAGCCGTTGCAAAGCGGAAATCATCGTCAACATGAAAAATCATGACATGGAAGCCGTTTCCGAAACCTATGACATGTATCAGGCCATCGACATGTCGGTTGAAAAGATTGACACCCAGATTCGCAAACTGGTGGACAAAGTCCAGGATCATCATCGCGGCAAGGTGTCCAAGGAAGCCGATGCTAAAAACGAAGCCGATGCTGAAGCCGAAATCGAGTAATCAGTTAATTGCTTCTCCAGCCGCAGCGGTTAAACACCCCTGCGGCTTTTTTATGCCCCCGAGGATGACTGTATAAGCATACTGCGAGGCGAAGCTGACGAAGAAGATATGCCCGAACGGCGCAACCCGGCGGGTTGAACCGTATCAGGCTGTTTTCACCCGGCGGGTGAATGTATTGTTTTGTGCAAAGTTTTGTCCATTAAGCAGTCGCAAAAAAATGTATTGTTCAACTGCGGAATATGGGTTCAAGCATGAAATCGGGATGTTCCCTTCTGCTTTCCGCTTATTTATTAAGTCGGCTATCGCCTCAAGCACGGAACGCCTGGCGGTGCGGTAGGCATTAATATCTGAAGGGTTGTCCAGTACTGCCGCAACAGATGATTTCAGTACCGATTCCGCATGTGTGACAGCTCCTGAATTATTTCCGGCCTGCTTCGCCTTTTCCACCGCCTGCCGGAGCATCCACAGATAGGCGTAATCTTCAACTCCGTCACGCCAGGCTTCCCAGCGGCGGCTGGGGATCTGGGCTTCTTTTTTAGTCACATGCGCCGGCGCTGTTGCCGCGTCGTAGATGATGGAATAGTCATTGCGGCAGCCGTCAAAATCAGTCCAGGCGCTCAAGCCGCTGCCGGCGCGCCAGCCGGTATCCGCATAACTCCAATGCGCCGCCCCGGTCATGCCATACGCCCACGCCTGCCAGAGCATTCTGCGATAATGGCCCAGCGGCGAAAAGGTTTTGTCCGGTCCGGCACAATTATAACTTTGAATCTGCTTGCCGGCACGTTGTTCAGATGCATAAAAATCCAGAAGTTCACGTTCCAGAGTCTGCACCATGTGCGGACACCAGATGTCCACATAAGGCGCAATTCTCTTCATTCCGGCGACAGTATTGTTTGCCGTGGGGTTAACAAATATCTGCGCTTTGGGATCTGCCGCTTTGAACATCGCCAGCACATCTTTGCCGCCGTTATCCATGAATTTATCCCCGGCTTCGTCAAACGGGTAGAAGGAAAACCCCTCATAGTTTACCCCGAGTTGCTTAAGATGAATCACCCAGTCAGCGACCATATTGCGCATGGCGTTTTTCCATTCAACGGTGTTAATCATAATATTCGTTGTGTCAGAACAGGCGCCGAACGGCTTTCCGGTTGCTTTACTGCCGAAATCGCCGAAACTGCAAAAGAGCATAAATTTCTTTATTCCGGCTTTTTGGTGAAGTTTGACATCGGCATCAAATGCGGCATAATCTTTGGCGGTAATATTTCCCTGCGGGTCAAAAGTAAATTTCGGCAAATCGGCAGGATGAATCACGGCGGTATCAATGTAATGCGCCGCCAGGTCAGCCACCGCCGCTTCCGGATCGGCTTTCGTCGGCGCAAAATTAAGATACGCCCAGTTATAAGTGGATACCGGAACCGGCTGCGGAAGTGAAACCGGCAGCACCGTTACGTTAAGCGCTATTTTGTCCGTCTCTTTCCCGTCGTTCAGGGTGATCGTGCCGGTATATTCGCCTGCGGGAATATGGTTCCCTTTCACTGTAACCCAGAAAGCCCGGTTGGTGCCGGGAGCTGTCTGCACGTCCCCGTCAACCAGCGGCAGCGCGTCAGGACGCATCAGCCCGTCGTTGCATTCCACCCATTCCCCGTAGCGCAGCGTGATATCGCGGGCGGAAATCACTCCATTTTTCCCCTTGAGGTCGGAAACCGAAATGTTGCCTGCGCATGGCGTTGTCATCATGTTTAAAACGATAAACGAGGCGGATTCATATTCGTCGTTCCCCATCGTCAGGGACAGCGACTTCACTTCATTTGTGCCGGCGGCAGGTATGTCAAAGACTCCGAAATCCTGCCATTGCGCATCGGCATATACAAGCTTTGTTTTGCCCGGATGCACCGTCTGAGCTATCCGTGCGTTCAGGACTCCGGCGCGGACGCGGACCGCCTCTCTCGCCTGCTGATTCAAATCGGAACGTTCCAGTTCCTTATCAATGGCGGCAAACTCCTTGAGCAATTCCGGTGCGCTGCCGGTCAGCGCTGCCTTCATCGGCGCGATTTCCCGCCGCAATGAAGAGATCTCCCGGACTCCTGTCCGCATATTCTTAATGGCATCAGCCAGACTGCCTTTAGAGTAGACAGTCCCTTGTAAAGTTACCGCGGACACCGGGAAAGCGCCTCTCGCAACTTCAATTTCATCGGCAAAGATGAAGGGGCCGTTATTCACCAGAGCAATTGCAACATAGCGTCCTTTGGTTGCCAGGTCGTTCAAATGATAAGCTGCGCTGTACCGGCCGCCTTTGTCCTCCATATTACTGTCGAACCGGCTGCCTGTATAATAGAATTTTTCGCCGTCATCGCTGACAAAGAAAGCGGCATCCGGAAAGCTGACATTCCCCTTGGCTCCGCCCTGAACGCTGATGGCAATCTCGCGGATCGGTTCCACCGCGCCGAGATCAACGATAATTTCAACGGTTCCGGCATCCTGCCAGCCGACGGTGGCTTTGTCCGTCCACAGTCCGTCTCCGGCAAATATCCCGTCGGTAAGTTTTTTGTCTTCCTTCCCGTCAGTGCAGAGTGCGTAATTCGGCTTTTGGGACATGGTGTATTTCCTGCCCTGGGCGATATTCGAACTGGTCAACTGCTGCTTTGCCGGCACGGGCTTTCCCTCCACAATTTCCACATCATCAAACCACACGGTTCCGGATGCGTTGTGTAAATACAAGAGTACCGGTACTGTGGTGCATTTGCCGGAATTAAAAGTCACAGACACCTTTTTCCAGCCGGACGTGCCTTGGGCTAAAGGCGATACGCCGAGTTCGCCGCCGCTGTCGTTGCAGACGTAAAGTCTTGCCGCGCAGGAATCGCCTTTTGCCGAAGGAACCACTTTGTCCATTTTTATCCAGGTGCTGGCGGTATATTCAGTATCCGGTTTTAATATTACCGTGCAGGCGGCACGGCTGTAGCTTTCCGCCGACTTGTGCCGGATGCAGAGCGACGCCTTGCCGGTATGAGATACCGTGTTATCCACAAATACCGGTTTCTCCTCGCCGGCCGCCGCAGTTATTGTCCATTCCGGCCCGGCTTCGAAGCCCGGGTTGGTTACCGCATTATCCGCATACACTTGCGCCATTCCGGCAAGGCACGCCATGGCCAGCAAGCCGGCGCTCAATTTTTTATTTATCATGATCTATGTCCGCTTCCCTGTTGTCTGTGGTTTGTGCAATATCAACCCCGGCATTCCATAAGAATACGAGGAATTTTCACCGTTAAATAAGCACGGCAGTTCAAGTATTAATAAGAATTTTTACCGTCGCGGGACCAGTGGTTGTTGTCCAGCCACAAACCGTTCGACAGCTTGGCCGGCAAATACAGACTTTGAGCTCCGGCTTCAACTCCCGGCGAGTCGGCATTCACCGCGCTGACATGTCCGTCAACCCAGGATACATTGCAACTGTAGCCATGTACCGGACGCGCCACGGAGCCGGCTCCCGGTGCATAGTAAGCAGCATAAACCTGATAACCGCCGGCATCCGGGTAGTTATTCCGTTCATTGGACGCGCTTTCCGCAGTCAGCACTGTCGATGTCGGTTTTTTAATTCTGCTCAGTTTGGCCGTATTATTGCCGCCATATATATTCAACCAGTCTTTCCCGAGATAGAACGCATTATAACCATAGGATGGAAACAGCCAGAACCAGGTGGTGTCAGTCGCTGTACCTTTTGACAGAGCAGTCTTCCAGTATCCAACCATGCTGTTACCGCCAAAACTCCAATCCGCACGGGCAGGACACCAGAAGGACATGCCGCCGACTTTGTATTTTTTGCATATAATGGTATCCCAGTACCAGTAGTCCGACGACGTGCCTTGCGCGTTCCACGGAAAATAATCGGCGGAATCGCCCACGTACATCTGCATTGCGGTGCCGATCTGTTTCTGGTTGTTGGTGCAACTGGCCAGATAAGCCATGCCCCGCGCCTTGTTCAAAGCCGGGAGCAGCATTCCGGCTAGAATTGCGATGATCGCGATCACAACCAGGAGTTCAATGAGTGTGAAAACGGATCGAATGCATTTTGTTTTGCTTTTCATCTTTCATTCCCTTTGTTATTTATTATATTCATAAAACGACTTTTTTTTTACATAGTTATATTGCTTCGGTCTGCTGAAAAATTATTCAACCCCGTCACCATCTTCCTTCTCCTCCTCTGCTTCATCACCTCCCGCAATGATTATTTTTTATGTGCCGTTAAACCGTTTGCAGCTCCAATTCACAGTTATTTATTTTCTCTTCGACGCGCCGGAGGTTGGTGCTTTCCCGTATTTCCAGCAGATACTCGGAAACTATGAACGGAGCGCTGAAGGAATGATCATCCGGTTTGAACCAGATATCTGCTTTTGCCAGTACCTCGACCGCTTTGCCGCCAAGCTCGGCAAATTTTTGATTGATTGTTGACAACGTCGGGTGTATATACTCACAGTTAAAACCGCTGGCGAATCCCATTACCGCGATGTCTTCCGGGATGCGCAATCCGGCATCTTTGACGGCACGGTATGCATCCGGCGCCCAGAAATCGGAAAAACACATAATCGCAGTCGGCGGCATGGGCCGGTCAATGACTTTTCTGACAGCTCTGCGGATTGCTTCACTTTCAAACGGACAATAGACGATCAAGTCTTCTGATGCATCCGCCCCGATTTCCTTCAGCAGCTCTTTGTATTCACTGTGAGAATATTCCCTGATCGGGCTATTTTCCAGCGTCAGTGTCACAATCCGCCGATGCCCCATTGCCCGCAGGTGATTCAGTGCGTCGCGCCAGGCTGCGCGTTCCGCAAACACCAGTGTCGCCCAGCCGGTGATCTGATAGTCTTTACGATTGGCAAAAGGCAGCAGCACCGGCACATTGTGCCCTTCGAGCAGCTTGATAATCTTTTCATTCCCGGTAAAGTCGGTGGCAATTAAAATAATACCGTTGATATTGCGCGTTTTCAGCCGCTCGGCGATTTCCTCGCGACTTTGCATGATGAAATAGAGATAATCACAAGTTTCAATCTCGATATTCATGGCTTTCGCCATATGCTCAATGCCCGGCAGAATAGCGTGGCACGGCATTTCATTCCCCCCGCTGAAGACCGCTATGACTAAAAACCGCTTTTTCCGCGCTTCAAGTTTGCGGACAAATGTTCCCTTGCTCCTTAAACGGAGAATCATGTTCTCCGCTTCCAGCTTGTCCAGTACGATGCGCAAAGTTTCCCTGGACACGCCGAGTTCACGGGAAAAAAATTCTTCTTTCGGCAATTTCTCTCCAGGAGCATATTTGCCGTCAAGTATGGACTGCTTTAAGTTCCTGTATATTATATCTTTTTTATACTGTAAGTCCATTAATTAAACTCTTTTAAAAAGTTGCTAAGTATTGCTAGGTATGTATCAGTATATATCTAGGTATGGTGAATTGTCAATGCCTGTTTTAAATTTTTCAGAAAAATTAATGAAAATAAATTTTAAAGAAAATTTAAACGTCCCCGGAATATTCGGCGTTCCCTGGTTTTAGGGCGGACAAGTTTTTCCGGGGCCAGTAGCAGGATTTATGACAGGATTTAAATTTACGGACGACCAGTGGTCGGCGCTCCGGCAGGACATTTATTCTGCTGTTCTCGTGCTGAAAGCGCCAGCAAGAGCGACAGATTCCACCGTTATTCAAGCAACTAAAACACCAAAGCTAAAGCTTGACCCAATAGCCTAAAACCCAGATCAGAAATTTTACTGTCTTAATCCTGATTCTGATTAATCGGAGAAAAATTCCGGCAGACATCGGGATTAATGTCTGCCGAATTATTTTGTTCTCTAATCAATATTCAATCACTTGAACTTCCGCCAGAGTCAGGATATTCGGACAGAAAACTTTCACATACCTTCCATTGATACCACCAGGAGTCAAAGTTGTTGATGGAGTAGGATAATTTGTTTGAAAATTAAACCAAACAAGCGCATTGTTTTCATCAAGGATATAAACAAAATAGTTGCTCAACCTGTCTATGTCACAATCAGTCCGGTTCCATATTTTAATTTGTCCGATGTTAAAGTTATTGCCTAAATCAACTTGCCACCATGCGTTATCCATGCTGGTGCATGTTACTGAGCCGTTCCAGTAATTTCCATCCGTATTGCCGTCAACAGCTAGGTTCGCAGTGGCGGCGAGATGAGTTGAGCTTTGAGTCGCCGTTTTGCCCTGGGCAATATTATTCAATTTCGGATAAACCTGAACTTCCGCCAGAGTCAGGATGTTCGGACAGGAAATTTTCACATACCTTCCGTAATTTCCTCCGGGCGTAAGCATAACCGACGGAGTCGGATACGGCGCTTCTAGATGCGACCAGACTACATTACGTGACGCATCCAGAATATAGACATAGAAGTTGCTCAATCTGTTTATGTCACAATCAGTCCGGTTCCAGATGTTAATCTGGTTTATGTTGAATGTTTCCTGCAGATCAACTTCCCACCATGCATTGCTCATGCTGGTGCATGTTACTGAGCCGTTCCAGTAATTTCCATCCGTATTGCCGTCAACAGCGAGGTCCGCAGTGGCGGCGAGATGGGTTGAACTTTGAGTCGCCGTTTTACCCATGACAATATTATTCAATTTCGTATAAACCTGAACTTCCGACAGGCTCAGGATATTCGGCCCGGAAATTCTCACATATCTTCCGTATTCCCCTCCGGGAACCAGCGTAACCGCCGGAGTGGGATACGGCGCTTCAAGATGCGACCAGACTACATTGCGGGACTCATCCAGAATATAAACATAGAAGTTGCTCAATCTGTCCGGCGCGGAATCAGTGCGGTTCCAGATTCTAATTTGGTTTATGTTGAATGTTCCTTGCAGATCAACTTCCCACCATGCGTTTGTTCCACCAAGACCGGTATGCGTCACCGAGTTATTGTAGTAATTTCCATCCGTATTGCCATCAACGGCGCGGCCTGCAACGGCGGTGGAATAAGTTGAACTTTGAGTCGCCGGCTTGCCATAGGCGACATTTATGCCAGTATCCAGAGCCCGCATGTTTTTATATATTGCGGTACTCAACGGATAACGGTTATCGCCGCTTTGGCTGGCAATATATTCAGCGTCCAGAGCCCAAACCATAATGCCGCCCAGACTTTTTTCATACATCAGCATAACAGATTCTTCCATCTGCTGCTGATTGGGATAAGTTACAAATGCATCATTTGCGGAACCGCTGACGTTATAGGATAGGTAAGGAGCTTTGTGGTCATTGTCCCACATTTTAATGCCGTCAGTCCAGTAGATGGAATTAAGAAGCGCATTATAGTTGATTGGTGTCCTTGGATTGGTGTCGGCATTCCCTGACGCATATTCCTGTTCCGGTCCGGTGACTCCATCGGAACTGTTTTTTCTCAAACCTTGTTTTATCCGCCCGTAAAAAGGCAGTCCTAGGCCGATTTTGCCAGCCGGGATGGCTGCACTGTTTATTACATACCAAAGATGTTCTTCCTGAGATTGATTGTTGCCGTAGTTCCCGAAAGTATTATCGGGTCCCTTGCGGACACAACTGTTAAACCATGTTTGCGTTGACGTGTTTCCGCTATAATAACCGTTATCATTGTCATAGCACATGAAATTAATCTGATCGACTTTGTCATATATGGTCGCATAGACATTTCTCAACGGAAGCACCCCTGCGACAGTTATGATTTTTGTCGGCATGGCATCCCGCAGTCTGTTGATAAAATCAGGAAATTGTGTTTGAAAAATATTATATGAACTGTAGCTTTCCCAATCAATATCAATGCCATCATAGTTGTTGCTGTTAACAAAATTGGCCAATGTTGAGACAAAACTGTCAACATAAGTACTGGTGGTATCAATTTCCATTGCGCCTGCTTCTGTGCCGCCTACAAGTAAAGCTATCAATGCCTTAACGCCCTTATCGTGCGCCGCATTTACAAATGCGGTTTTATTATTGTTTATAGCATATGAAGTAGTTTCAATTCCGGGAGTCCCATTACTGAAAGTCGGCTTTATGCAGAATTGAATAACGTGCGAGTATTTATTCCAGGGGACGGAGTCAAGCGGCAATGCCGCGGACGCTGGATTGAAATAATAGGCGGTTCGCCATTTCTGGGCAGCTTCCATGGTTAAGCAAGGAAACACATAACTTAGAATTACGAAAAGAAGCACAATTACTTTATTATATTTTGGCATAATAATTTCTCCTTTTTAGTTTTTTCTATTTTGTCCACGACAAAATATTGAAGACACTTGCTGCTAATTATCCAATAAATACATCCTGTTTCACAGACCTTTACCTTCCAATAAAAACTCGCAATAGCTTTAATCTTTTGAAAAATGATTTTTAAATATCTATCAATTTCATTCAATTTTTTGGGGTTAAACCTCCTGTTTTTTCGTTTATTTTTAGAAGACATGCGTTTTTCGGCGAATGATGGAATAATCGCATCAAATTATTCCATCCGTATGTAATCAAAGCAGTATGCAAGTTTTAAGAATCAGATACTATCGCTATCAAGTTAACCACAGACTCAGAGAAAACTTTTTTAAGATTAAAAACTTTTTACTTTTGTCTTTAATTCTTGAACCGTCTTTGCACTATTCTCTTTGATACTCTATCTTTTTCATTTGAAAAGCTTTTCAAATTCCTGAGCGTTTCTTATTTACTAAAACTACGAGTCCTGCAATCAATCGCTGACTTCTGGGTTTATCCGCCCATCATTTTTTATGGCGACGGTTCGTCCTGTTTGCGATTTTTTAACGTTCCTTATTTTTTATATCAAATCTCCGCATATAAGTTTTTCGACTTTTAAACTAAAAATGTAAGCCTTGTCGAAAATTTTATCTTGCATCCCGCAACGTCAATTTATTGCATCTGGTCAAAATCAGCGTATTCTTATCTTCGATCAACCACTCAAAGTCTTCCCCTTTTTCCATTTTGATGGCCTCCGCGATGGCAGTCGGCATTACTACCTTAAAGGCGCGGTTGGTCGGACGCTGGCCTTTTTGAATTTTTACTTTATAGCCCATTTAGGTAATTCCTTGTAAAAAAGCTGACCTTATTTGATGCTGAACGCCTTTTCAAAACTGTTATTAGTTTCGCTTACTTCTGTGACTTTACCCGTACTGTCGGCAACCACTTTCATTCTGCAAGTTCCGGCGGTTATGGTCACGCTGGCTAATTGCAGTGAAACAACGGTGCCTTTTGCCAGATCATTATAGTTTACAGCTCCGATCTGCTTGTTGTTGAGATAAACTGCGGCGGTCTGTTCGCCGACCGCCGTCGGCCCGAATCCGGTATTTGCAATACTGAAGTTCACTATTGTCTCTCCAGGTCTGGTTGACGACAGCGTGATTCCCTTGACGATCAGGTCCGGACGGTTATCAATGAAGAATGGAATGGAATTAGTGTTATTGGATTCGCGCATTTCGTCCACCTTATTGGGGCCGTCCGCCACTATCATAGCCGTATTCTTATGGCCAACAGTCACATACTGCGCATCCAGAGTAAAACTGAGCGCCGCCGTCACAGCCCCCGCAGCAAGATCGCCGTGAACGACCGAACCCGCCAATATATTGTTCCAGTAAACATTTGCGGTAATCGTTCCGGCATTAGTTCTGGCCGTGCCGATATTTTGTATCTGGAATTTTATGGTCAGCGGCTTCCAGGCTGTCGGAGTTGTGTCCAGCCATACCTTACTCACCACTAAATCTACTTTGGAATTGGTTTGCGGCATTTTTACCGGGCCGGTAATTTGTTCCGGGGGAACGTACGTGCCTTTACTAATGTCGAAGCCGTTGCCGAATGCCAGCGTTATATCATCCTTGAATTCGTCCGGCCGCGTATTAGTCAGACTGGCGCCTTTAGCGTTCTTAATGCCATTGACGCCGCAAATCAGTTTCACTTTATATAAAATACCCGTGTAGTTGCCGAAAATAACCAGCTTGCCCGTTCCGGTGATAAACTTCCTGCCGTCCTTGTCGTCGGGATCGGGACCGGTCGGCGGAAAGAATTCAATCTTGTCCGGCGTAAACACCGCACCGGTTTCATCGGTAATCTGTATGGTATCCTTGTTCAAGGTTTCAGGAATCACGCCATTCATGTGCCACGGCAGCCCCGGACTCAATATCGGGATTTCGATGGTTGCCTTATTCATAACTTGGGGATTCGCCGGAATCATTGCTTCATTGACCCTGGGCGCGAACGGCGCGCACTTCGGCTCGAAGACCAGCATGTGAACGGTATGACCTAAACCGCCGCCCATGGGATAATTCCTAAATATGCCCAAACGCGCTTCGCCCGTGTAAAACCCGTCCAGCATCATGAACATCATCGCTTCCGTCTGCGATGAGCCGCGGTATCCCTGATTCCAAGGGTTTATTTCGGACGCTCCCCAGCTCCAGGCTTCTCCTGAGACACTATAATAATAAGGTCCGCTAAACACACCATGTATGCCTACGTCATAGTTGTTGCCATATGTCATCGTGTCATGGCACACGCCGCCGCCGTAAGCGCCAAGTCCGAATGCCTGGAAGTCAGCAGCAATGTTCTGTCCAAACTCATAACCATTGGCAGTATAGAGATTACCTTTGCCGTCCAGCACTATTCCATTCGTCTTATAAAACAGGTAGTCGGTCGAAAAAACAGACCAGCTTGCTCCGGCGCCATCGGTTGACCGCAACACGGTTCCCGGATAAGTTGACAGCGCCATATACATAGTCTTCCCGCTAGTAGAGGGGTCAGCAGCCACATCCCGGATTTTGAAGTCAGGAATTGCTCCACTGCTAACGCTGTTCATCGCGCTGATGTTTATTGTTTCAACCGTGCTTGGGGGGATTGCATTTTCCGTAATGCGCACAATATAATTCTTTTTCTGGCATGTGGAAGGCGTTCCGGCGATCAGATCCGTGGTATAAATGATATTGCAGCCGACGGCGGCAAGGACAGCCTTTGCCGACGGGATGCCAATAACGTTGCGGATGCAGTCAATAGTTACCGGACTTTTGAGATTATCCGGCGGGGTTGTCATCTCCGGAATTACGGTATCCATATCTATCTGTTCCACCACGGCTTTGGCCGACAGGTCGTACCGGTAAAGAATGTTGCCCTTGGAAACCCAGATGGTATTTACTGAGGTTTTGGCCATTTGCGGCAAAATGCCTTTGTTATTGGCGGCGTCAATCACATAAGGCGTGACGGTTTTGGCACTTTTGCTATATTCAAAAATACTGGAGTCGGCGCCGGCAATCTGCGAAGATGTTTTTTTGTAATCGCTATTCGCTCCATTGTAGTAAAATGAAAAATACACTTTGTCGCTGTCAAACGGGTCGAGGCAGATATCCGCCGCCGCCGCATAATCGCACTGCAATTCCGGAATATCATTCCACTTCTTAGCGCTTAAGTCGTAATACTGAATGCCTTTATAATGCGCAATCCACATGTATTGGGAGTTTTTGTCATAGACCAGTTTCACCACCCGGTTGTTTTTCAATGGACTGCCGGGATCGTTGGCATTTATGTATTTTAAAATATTGCCGTTTGAATCGTAGATCGCGATGCCGCCGCCGTAATTGCGCATGGTTTCGCGGTGGACTTCGTCTGAGGCGCGCTTGTCAAAACTAATGGCGACGTCAAGCTGGTTTTTCCCGGTGCCGGCCCATAGCTGATTATTAACCGGATCATATCCCACGCAGGTCATGTGCCGGAATTTCATGTCCGAAGCATCAGTTTTCACATAATTGTTTATAATTTTAGTGGCGAGATTGACTTTCCTGGGGCCTCCGTTGCCGCCATGAGAATTGTAAGCTGCCGGAAACGAACAGAAGACCGTCAGAATCGAGCCGGGCAGAAAGGTTGCCCCGCGATAAATGAACGGGTAGTCATTGACAAAGTCGTTAATGACGTAATAGTGGTTGCCTTTCGGCCACGGAAAAGCCTGTTCCCATCCGACATCGTTCATGAAACTGAACATTACGTCTTTGGCGACTTTATCGAAGGTTTTTTCAATCTGAATTTGCCCTGCGGCATCGGTTGCGATATCGTTCAGGGTGGTTTTCTGCGCTACCGGCTCCCATTCGTCAGGCGGCAGCGGATTCGGCGAAACAACATCGATATTGCCGCGCCGGTTGATCTCATCGGCGTTCGTCTGGTCGTAATATGGGGTAACGGTCAACAATTTCATCTTGCCGTTGGCCTGTTTTTTGTATGACTCGTAGGCGGGAGCGCCGGTGCTGTCAATGAAATTTTTGATAGTGACAGTACCTAATCCGTCCAGACGGGCGACAATATAGTATCCGAATTGCTTTTGTGAGAATTTTTTGCTCAGCATATCGTTAAAGTAATAGAAATACGGATTGTTGTAAAAAATGCCGGCCACATGCTCCGGATCGCTTGCCGATTTTGACAAATTATACATTAAGAATACGTCAAACAAATGAAAATTAGATTTATATATCGGGCATGTATATTCGCTGACCGCGTAAAAAGGAATGCCGCGGGTCAGCACGATGTAGTTGATCTTGTCCGTCAGGTTATTTTTGGACATATAAGATTTGATTGTCGCCAGCGCCACCCATTTTTCAGCAATGGACATTCTGGCGCCGTCAACCCCGGCCTTGACGCTGATGCTGCAAACATTCGCATCCGGCAGGTGACGCGCCGCCTTGAAGTACGCGCCAATCTCCTGGGACTCCGGCGACTGGGTGTTTACCACCAGCAGCACGTCATTGTAAGACGGCATGGCGAACGAGCTTATTGCGAGAACAGCTATAAATGACACCATAACAAATTGACTCAGCGTTTTCATCATGATCTCTCCGCTTTAAAGTTTATAGTTTTTTGCTTCAATGTCTTAAAATTCATTTAGATCAAAATAGACTTAGGCGATTATTGCTTCTCTTTTGTTTTCTCCTGCTGATCCAATTGCAATTTCTGTTTGCTTCCAACTGTTTTGCCGAAGTTAGCGAATCCCAATTTTGACAGACATAACTATTTGATATTTAGAGCCTGTCCGTAAAAATATAAGTTTTACGGACAGGCCCTAATTATTTCAAATTGGCTTTTCAACGATTAGAATGCCTGCTTCGCTAAATTCCGGAATTTCAATTGACAGCGTGTTTCCCGATCTGCGGCCTGTGATATTTTTTTCGCCGTTGAAACTGATGGAATGCCATTTGATTTTTGTTTCTATTTTCTCGTCTTCTTCCAGCGTCACCTTGATGACCTTGGGATTCCCGGCATTCCAGTATTTATAGGACATCAGCGAATCTTTCACGAAAAACGGAATTGCATATCCCCCGTCCCGCCGGTGAAAGATATTGCCGTCCAAACCACCCGGAAAAGTTACCGCCTTTGAACGAAGCACCCAGCGCCGGCCGCGGAGATTTTCCAGAAGCGGAAGATATTTACGGTACAATTCAAGCGTGTCTTCGGGCGGCATTTCGGGAGGGTTGAAACTGTCAACATGATGCCACGGGGTCGAGGGGAAAGCACCGTATTTAAGACAGGCCTTTAAGACCCTTTCCATATCCTCGGCCAAAGCATTGTATGTCAATACCATCACCGGCTTGTTCAGGCAGGCGTATGAATATTTTGCCAGTCCGGAGAGACTTCCTTCACTCATAATGCCGTCAGCATACTTCATGACCTCAAAATTATAAGGTCCGTTGGCAAAGCAGGTTTTGTTGCGCGCACGAAGCTTTTCAGCTATTTTTTTCATCATTCCCATTGATGCCGCATGGGTATCATATACCGGAACATTATTGATCATGCTTCTGCCGTCATCCCTGCCGGTGTCATAAGCCTGGTAACACATCTGGTCTATGAACAGTCCGTCCAGGTCGGGATATTGATCAAAAAGTCCATCAACCTGTTTTAAAACAAATTTACCCCATTCCGTATCAGGGTCCGGGTTCATAGTCATGTTTCCGCGCTTGCCGTCCCTGAACGTCCACGCCTTGCGCAAACCCTGCGGATCTTTGATAATCGAATCCGGAAATCTCTTTTGAGCAAGGCGCGCGTCGCATTCCCCGTAATTGAAATAGACGAACGATGCGACTCCGTGTTTCTTTAACATTTTCAGATATTTGCGGATTTTCTCCTTAGTCAGGCCCCGGATAATCTTATCCGGTTCCTTTTCCGACCAGAGCATATCAAAATCCCAGTTCTCCGCTTCAGGCACATGATCGCCGAAAATGGGATTATACAGTACTTCCGTCCATTTCAGGTTCATGTTTTTTACCCAGGACCGGATGTTCTTTTCCGGCACAGTCGGGACTCCGTAAAACATCGTGCCCTCCTGCTCAACAATGCGTTCATTGTTGGGCGTGAAATAGTCATGGTAGTTTTTTTCAAACCACCCCAGGGCGTTCCGCCAGTCGCCGCGATGCGGGTACAGGATCAGGCTTAAACGCCATTCTTTTCCCTTCCGCAACCCGATATTGTTATACTGCAATTTTAGGACGCTGTTTTCCTTGTCGACAACAAATACCGTTTCGGGCTTGAGCTCTTCAGGCGGAGCCATGAGCGCCATCCCGACATCGTGGACGTCAGAGAAAACATCTATCAGGGGCAAAGGGATTCCCGCCCCCGCATTGACGGAACAATAGGGAAAATGATGCACATACCATGATGCCTGGGAATGTCCCCATCCGCCGGCTTCGCCGAAATTGAACGGCGCATTTTCCAGAGGCGCCCATACCTGCCAGCCTTTCGGGAAAAAACCGCCGTTGACGGAACGGAATACCGGCAATTGATATTCAAACTTCAGCGAACGTTCTTCCTCGCCGGGGCACAATTTCAACAGCACATCCCAGCGCAAACAGTCTTTTTCCACCCGGTATTCATTGCTCAGGGTAAACGGCGCGTTGTCAAAAAATTTCTGCTGGACTATTTCTACAGCCGCGCCGCTTTTCTTTATTTTCGGGATCGAGCAACTCAACTCGCTGCCTTTGTCGCTCCAGGCTATTTTCCTGGGTTCATGATAAAATACCGTTGAAGGGCCGAACTGATCGGAAAAACACGTCCCTGTCAATTCGTCTTTTATTCTTATCCCTGCCTGGTTTTCAAACACCGGTTTTCCATAGAAAACATCATTCCACTGCCCGTGTTCGGAATCAAACAACCGGAAATTGCTGAGCATTCCAGTCTGGCGCAAAATAGTAAAACTGAATTTGCCGGTACTTAATTCTATCCCTGCCGGATTCTTCTTTACGTTGACACTTTCCATCTGTAGTTGTCCTTATAATTTTTCTGATTTTACGGTTCATGAACTACGCCGTAAAACGGGGGGCAGTTCATTAAAACGGCGAACCGGTTACCGGGAGTCCGCCGCTGTCACGAGTCATTCTATTTCGTACACATGGCGTACATATCCCCCAAAGCTGTCTTTAAGTCGTCCGTCCTCGATCTTTATTGTCCTGTCTTCGAAAAGTACTTTCACCGACCGGACTGCGGCCCCTCTGCCTAAGTCGAAGGTCTCCTCCAATGGCGATTCGATAGTATTGACGGTTATCAGATACGTCTTTCCCCCATGACTTTTCTGGAGGCAATGAATGGGCGAGTTCGCAGTCGCCGGTTTGATGTCCTGCCGGACATCCGGGGCAAGGATGACCGGAGCCAACTGCCGCAATTCAGCGTTGACTGCGCCAATCCTGTTCCACAACGGGACATACACCGGCTTGTGGGAGTATTGCCAAATGCCTTTCGCGTGATGGACTACAGCCATATACGCCATGCAGGACTCTTCGTCCGGGGTCGGTTCCCTGGCCCAAATGTCGCCGCTGAACGCCTGTAGGACAATCCACAAAGGTTTTTTATGGTTGGTGAGCGTCAGGGCTGTGTCAGCGTATTCGGCCACAAGGGTGATGGGAAGCCTTGGCGCCGGGTAGGGGTCCACGGACACCACGTCATTAATTGCGGAAAATTCAGCAGTCGGCTTGGGATCGGCGTTGACAAGCCAGACGACATGGTCAGGATCCAATTGTTTCACAAACGTGTACACCGCCCCGACTTTCTTGACCCACTCGGCGCCGACCGGCTCATCGGCGGAATACCATCCCCAAAGAGCCGGATGCGTTTTGAAGGTCTCAACAATCAGTTTGATGGCATCCATTTGTTCCTTCACTTCGGCGGGCGTTTTGCGAAGCTTTTTCCAGCCATTGAAGTAAGTGTTACTCAAGTCTATAAAAACACCGAGTCCGTTCTTTTGGGCAGCGTCCAGGTACGATTTGACGACTTTCATGTCCAGGGGACCGCGCTCTCCGCCGCAAAACCAGAATGCGTAGTGCAGAAGAATAACGCAGTTGAAGCCCTTGTCGCGCACATCCTTCAAATCATCCTCTTTGGTCGGACCGTAAAGGCCGATGGGGAAAAACCGGGCCGCCATTGTATCTGCCATCCGGGATGGCGGCACCGGGACAATCTCTTGTTTCAAAGGTGCGGCGATTGAGTCGGCCGCAGGCAGTTCCTCCGCTTGCTCCGTCCCGATTTTCACCAGTCCGAATTTTGCCGGATTATGGAAACTGCCGTAGGTGGCCGACCAGCAACTGTTCTTGTCGCCGGTGGTGATGGTTCTGCACAGGTTAAGGCCTATTGTCCGGCCCTTGTTAGCGGCAAGGATATCTTTAAGCGGAATAGCGATCTCGACTGTCCAGGAGCCGGAGTCGTGCGCCGTTTTTACCTGCCAGTCGCAATTCCACTCTTTGACCGTGTTGGCGAACGCCTTGGCGTATCGGGCGCCCAGCGGCCCCACGGCCAGATGATAATAGTTCTTGAGGTCATGGTTAGGGTCCAGGAATATCTCGACGCAGTCGCCTTTGAACACATCTTTTCCATGCGTTTCAGCGGCAGCCAGCGTCTTCACTATGTCTGGGTCCTGGCATCGCATACCAATGTAAAGGTTGTCCCCGTTGCACAATAGGCGGCATGACGTTTTCTCCTGCGAAAAGCGCGAGGCGTCAAGCGTGATAAAGTCGGGAATAATCTCGGCTTCCGCCCAGCAGGAGTCATCCAGTTTTCCATCCATAACGGGTGCGGCGGCGGATCTCTTCACAGTGAGTGATGACACCCCGCGCCGCGCCAGCAGGGCGGGATTGAAAGAGCTTTTTTCAGGTTTTGCGGACGACAAATCCTGCACGGCGCATCTGTAGGGCAATGCTTGTTGTCCCTGCTCGACCTGGGCAGCGTCGAACCATACCGTCGCTCCGTCGCCTTTCGCGTCTTTAGCGCGTAAATATAATATGTTCGAAATCTTCGGAGTGACGAATGAGTATCGTTCCCACTTTTCACTCAGTTCCCGCTTCTCGTTCCCGTAATAGACAGGGAGGCCCGGCGTGTCACTCTTCATGTAAATGGAAAAAACGTATGGCGTCCCCGACTCCGGGAGATCGCCGGATCCGCCGCGTTGGCCGATCATCGTGAAGAATATCTGTTGTTTCAGGCTGATGCAGCCGCCTGACGCCGGGATTCTGACTTTCAAGCTTTGTCTGCCATGGAAAGCGGTGGTCGCGTCAATTCCGAAGAAGCCGCCGTCGCGCAGTCCGCAGCCGCCGATATTCTGATCTTTGCGTCCCTCATCCTCCCAGCTTGTGGTCCAGTAATCCGGCATTCCGGGATATTCACCTTCGCCTCCGTTTGCGGCCACTTCGAAACTGCTGTTCCTCACCAGGTTATTGGCCTGCGCCGACTGCTGTTTGTCCGGCATGCTTGAGCCGGGAGATTCCGTGAATCCGCCGTCATCGTTCCTGACGTAGCGCAGGCAACTCTTTTCCAATGGTGTCCATCCCGACTTCACCAGCTTTTTATCCGCGCCTGTTTTTATGAAAACATCCCACTTGTAGTTCTGACAGACCGGGGAATTGGCAATGCTGGACAACTTGCGCTCGGGTGCCTCGATGCGGCACTTTCCGGATTTATCAAGCTCCTGTTCGGTCAGCACGGCGCCGCTCGAATCCGAGGAGACAAGCAAAACCTGTGCGCCAGGCAGAGGATTGCCGTCCTTGCCGGCGACTTCTACCCCGACGGAGCGGGTCACAATCACTGACGTTTTCGTCTGAAACCTCGGATCTTTGTTCTTGTCGAACGCTATCTTGTCGACAGCCACCGCCGGATCCAGTAAAGTTACGGACGTGTCCGCTCCGCCGTATGCCACCCTGACGGGAAATGCCACATTTGAAACACGTAAATCGCATATTTTTATCGAGGATGAGTCGTTATGGAATATACCGGAGGAGTAATTGCCGCCATTGCCAGTGATAGACAAACCTTCTATGTCGGCGGCAACAAGAAACCTGAGCATAAGCCCCGTGGAGTCCATGGGCACATCAATGCCGGAGTCGCGGATGCGTACCCGCTTCCAGCCTTCTTTCGCATCGCCTATCTGAATGAGGTCGGCTCCGCCTGCTTTCGATTTTTCCATCACAAGCTCGCCAAGTACATAAAGCCTGTAGGCGTGACCGGAAGCTGACGCGATGCGGCCGTTGAGGAGCCGGAGCGAACCCTTGCCGTTCACCTTCACCCCATCCTCAACGCCATGAAGCCGCCCTTTCGCAACCATCATCACCAAGGTTTCCGGGATGGCTGCTTCACCGGACCCGCCGATTGTCAGCGAGGCGGCATCGCCCACAACAAGGGGCCCCCGGCATACGGCGGTTCTGGAGCCGGGATCGTAGGAGAACAGTTGCGGATCGTTTATGTCCTCCGCAACGCCTTTCAGCGTGTTGCTCTCCGACAGCGTGATTGTCCCGGTTTCGTCACGGACAGCCTTGGCATGAAGAACGGGGCCGGCAGCGGCAATAAGCGAAACGGCGAACGCGATATTAATAAAAAGTTTCATAGTTACCTTTGCTCTATACTACGCGCTATTTTAAAGTGCTCTTTTAAATGTGATAGTGTAGTAGTTTATTGTCAATAAAGTTTATTATTATAGTTTATGGCCATATATTTATCGCAGTTCCATAAATATCTACATTACCCGTATTTCTGGCATAAATATTTGCTTCGTTTATTTTACATTTTGAAACATGTCCGTCAGCAAAGAGCGTACTCGTCTGCGATGAGTGTCTGTAATCCATATAAGTACAATCATCGTAATCACCGCAGCCTTTCGTTTTTGCCCGTCCATCGGCAATTACAGAACATTCAGACGCTTTTTTGCATCGACTGACTTTTCTGGGCTTACATACACTACTGAGAGGTGCCGGGGGAGTGCCGGTAAACCAGCCGATACGATTTGAATACATATAGTTAGAAAACTTAGGACCTGCCGCAACATATCTTTCGTTCTCATTTGAGGGGCAAGTGAATATTGGCGGGGTATCGCCGCTTGACCATTGCTTACCATTAGTTACATATGGATATATGCTGGCCATCCAGTAAACATTCGTAAGTTGCCACTTGCTGTGAGGATACCTGTCCAGCGGCATCCAGTCCGCATTATCATTAACATAAAAGAGGGCTGCGGAACCCAAGTTTTTCAGATTGTTTTTGCAAGTTGCTTCCTGCGCTTTCATTCTGGCCTTATTCAAGGCAGGCAACAGCATTGACGCAACAATTGCGATGATGGCGATGACTACCAGGAGTTCAATGAGTGTGAATTTTGATTTTTTCATCTTTAATCCCTCTGTTAATTGCTGATTCGTTTTACACTCGAACTTTTTCATTTTTCATTTCCTTCAATTTGTGGGTTATGCTTTGTATTAAGTTAAAACAAACTTTTTTTCATTATAATTAAAAATCCAGGAACAGTTCAGGTTTTGCTAACAGCCCCTGTTCTGTCATGTCGTCTCCTGAATTTTTTTTTAATAGTTTGAACGCATTAACTCCCAGCAGCTTCGGATTATAAACGATTCCATAACCGGAAATTTTTTCGCCTGCCATATATGGATTAATCAGTATCGGATTCCAGCTCCCGTGCTCCATTAAAAAAGCATTCACACTTTCTCTTTCTTTTAAGCTGCCGACAACAAGCAGTTCAGGACGCTTTTCCGGCTCCATCTCATACAGTTTGCAAAGCTGTTCTTCAATCAAGCTGTCAATTGGAATGGGGTATTGAGGGAACTTATATTTTTCAACAAAATTCCTGATGCCTTCAATGAAAATGTCTGTTCTTCCTATACACGGAACGGCCGTTCTGGGCTGCATTCTATAAGAAACACATGCAATTCGCTCTATGTTTTTCCGGCAACAACGTTCAAGGACAGTGTCTATGGCATATTTTAAGTCGAAACCTACAAATGGCACTGGAGTGTTCACATAACAAAAATCAGAAGTCACTATCGGAATATTATGCTTCCGAAGACCTTGCATTTCCTCTTCATTAAGCGCTGATAGCATCAACAGGCCGGAAAGCCGGTGAGATGAGGCTAAATAACGGAACACAGAATTGGTTGACGGGGCAAGCGAATAATCGTGACACATGAACAGGTTTAAATGATAACCTTCGGCTAATGCAACGTTTCTGAAGCTTTCTATGACTCCGGCTATCCACGGATCTGTCAATTTCACACTATCAGTTATTATGATGCCAATATCGCATGAAGTCAGGCCTGCATATTTTACCACCATCGTTCCGCAGCCTTGAACCGGTTTTAAAATTCCATCCTTCGTTAGCTCAAATACCGAACGCCGCAAGGTATTGCGCGAAACCCCGAATGTCTCCATCAGCTCTTGTTCACGCGGCAGCACTGCCGGTTTATTTTCCTCAATATATTTGGCCAGATGTCTTTTTACTTTCTCATAAAGAGGCTCTGCTGTCACTTCAGCTAGCATAACAATAGCTCCATTTAGAAAAAAATCATTATAACATACCACTAAAGATACCATCTGTTTTGCATTTTGTCAATATCTTTTTTTAAAAGATACCATTAAAAATACCATTTTATATATCAGCCACCAAAATCATGATGCTGGAACGGCGAAATGAATAATGTATTTTTTACGGCAAATCAACAAACATAAGTGATTAATTGATAACCGTTAAAAAAATATTCTATTGACAAAATAACTATATATAGATAATTGATTGATTGCTTGCTTGCTTGCTAAAAATTTTAAATGTTACCATTTTGTTTTTTTGTGGATAAAGTAAGGATTTGGATTTATGACAGGCTTTAAATTTACGGATGACCCGCGGACGGCGCTCCGGCAGGATATTTATGCTGTTCTCGTGCTGAAAGCACCAGCAACGCGACAGATTCCCCCGTTATTCAAGCAACGAAAACACCAAAGCTAAAGCTTGACGCTGATTTTCCAAGAACGCCACAAAGCCCATTATTTTCCTCAATCTTTTTTGCCTTTATTGAAGGCAAAATAGATTTTTTTGTTTTTTCAGAAATATCATTGTTTTTTCGTGGAAAATCTTACCTTGATGATCGCAGCAGCCCAATTTAGTAAAACAGTCAATGCATATAAAATAACTGATCATCAAATAATTTTGGATTCCGCAGTTTTCTTATGATGCCCTAACTTCATATCATCATACTACTTTAGTATTAATCTACTGCTTCCGATTCGGAATATCGGGGGCGAAGCAGAGAGTAACGTGAACATGGTTGCGGCACAATTTGCCACCCGGAGACGGGGGGCTTTTTAAATTAAGGGGTATAAACCTTATTTTCAACAATGATCTCATCCACATAACCTTTAAACAATAAGCCTCCTTCGCAATAATTACCTATAATTATGTTTTCTGCCTTAATTCTTTTTCCGGTCGATGTGTTTATCGTATTTATCAAACTCCCGCCGACATATAATTTGATTTGTTTGGCAACGCTGTCATAACTCAGCACGACATCAGTCCACTGTCCAACGCTTATCGCATTTGCAGATACGAATGCGTTGTCTGCGCTAGAACCGACTGTGGTATCAAGATATGTCCATAACCTGATGTATAATTTTCGGTCGGCCTGAATCCTTATTTCAAAACCACTTCCGTAACTGCTGCCGTTTTGAATAATTTCCTGTGTTGATGTCGGCGTTTCTGGAATCTTGACTTTTAATCTGATGTAAAAGGAATCACTAATATCAAGATTTTCATAGTTAGGAAGTTTTATGGTTGAGCTTGTGCCGTTAAAATATGCGCATTTCCCGGTATTGTCAGCACCTGGAGAACTAAACGTAATATTACTGAAATTACCTATATTAAAGAACCGGCTGTGATCTTCCGTAACGCTATATGCAGATGGCGCATCCTCATCAAAATTCAAGCGCAAAACACCCTTGTTAATATCTTCTGCCGTCAGAACGGAATTATATATCTTTACATCAGCGATAGAGCCTCTTGCAAACCAATTATTCCCTGGGGAACCCATCATCTGCAAGGCGGCTGTAGTTGCTGTCATTCCTCCCGAATTTGTTTTGGTATATGCTGCATCCAGCTTCCCGTTAATGTAAATTGAGGCTTTTAAATCTATCTGGCTTCCGTTGATAATTTCTTCCGCCGTTACTGCCAGATGATACCATGTATTGTCTGTTAAAGCAGTAGCGGAACTCAAATATATCCTTTGACCGCCGCCGCCATACACTACGGCCCAAATCAATTTTCTGTCACTGCCAATGCGCAAATCAAAGCCGCTATTGAACGCATCGCCCTTGCCTATTATCCGACCGACGCCGGACGGGGCCCCGGTGTTTTTGTACCAGCATTCCAGCGTATATTTTTCTCCGAAACAGTCAAAGTAGGAACCGTGCGGGACAGATGCATACGTATTATAGGCGGAGGCATTAAAATTTTTACTTGAAACTTTATAACTATACAACGTGTCATCCGCCTGGTAGTCGCTGCCGGTAATTGCTCCATTGGGAGCAGAACTTCCCGGTAAATGGTTCGCTACGGTCGTGGATGGCAAATTGAAATTATAATAAGCAATGCCCGCCTTGCGGGTAAAGTCGTTTATTCCGGTTGTATTGACAATAAAAGCATTCTCTCTTACGATATAGTTCGTTTTGGGGGTAGAAATATCACCGGCGGTGTCATTATCATGATATACAAATTTAACATCCCAGGACCCTGTAGCTGCGCCGGCTGGAAGCACATATTGCCCATGGAATGTCAAAGTAATTGCTGCGCCGTTGATATCGGTGATGTTTTTATCCGTAGCTGTAATATTTTGTGCTGCCGTCCACGAAGTTTGGGCATGGGGTTTTACATAGAACGTACCAGTTAACTGAGCCGGAGGAGTTTCTGTGTCATTTACATACGCGGAAAAATATACGATTCCGGGATAGCTGAAAAATGTATTCAGATAATAAAGACCGCCGGACACTGCATAACAGCGCAAAACGGGTTTTGCCGGATTCGCTTTCACGCCAGCGACACTGCCAATCTCAAAAAATAAAGAACCGGCGGTAGGGAGCATTGCTTCAAACCTGTCTGCTCTGGAAAAAGTATATCGGTTATTGTCCGACCAGCTTGTTGCACACATTCCAGCGACATTGGTCAACGTGCCTATATTATCATGAACATAATCTGCCCAGGATTGTAAAGAGTCCAGATTGTACCACGCTGCCCCGATTGTCTTGTATCCTTTATTGCTGAAATATTTTATGCCCGGATACCCGATATCATTACTGGCTGAATAACACCAATCACCAATCACAACATCCGTGGATATTTCATTATTAAGAACAGCCAGGTACATGTCATCGGCAGTTCCGCTCATCGCGCCCCGGTAGGTTAAGAAATCAGTATCGCCATACGGGGCATTCGACAGTTGTTTGCTGAGAAGCATATCTCCCCATATGATCATTTTTGTCTTACCGCCGCTTGCACTAGTAACTATATCTTTACTGTTGTTGACTGTTTGAACATATTTTGACCTGACAGTATCCGCCGGAATACCGCACTGAGTAATGAAATTTTGTAATTCACTATTTTGCAATTCATCAAATCCGGCAAGCAGGTAATCTGGATACTGATAGTCAATAGTCCCTGCGCTGTAGAGATCGGAGAAAAGAGTCAATATTTCTGTTATTATATTGGCTGTTATACCGGCAAAGGTATGGCCGTTGTACGAATAATAAGGATTGGCGGTGAAGCCGGAACTGGAAGTGACCATTTCGCCAGGGGTTGGACTTGCCGGCTGGTAATTAGTATTTGTCCGCAATTTAGTTAACATTTCCTGCGTATGAGTAAGAATTCTGACTGCGGGTATTACTTTCAGTTTTTTGCTGTATGCATATTGGATTATACTCTTGACCTGGGCTTGGGAATACACGCCGGACGCCGCTTCAAGCGGATCGTTATTGTAATGCATGTAGTTGTTAATATGTAAGATGATATGCGTGTAATTGCTGGCTGCCGCCCGGTCAATGTCTGCTCTCAGCAAATCGTCATAGTATTGAATGTAAAGGTTATTTAAATGAAGATGCAGGGCTCTAATTCTCAAAGGGGTATCGAATTCTGTCAATGGTGCGTCTGATATTTTTACCCGGGTAATTGTCCCGTTCGCAAACCAATTATTCCCCGGGGAACCCATCATCTGCAAGGCGGCTGCAGTTGCTGTCATTCCTCCCGAATTTGTTTTGGTATACGTTGCATTCAAAGTTCCGTTAATGTAAATCCTCGCTACCGTATTATTAGAAACATCTTCAGCCGTTACTGCAATGTGATACCACGTATTGTCGGTTAAAGCGGTGGTGGAGCTCAAATATATCCTTTGACCGCCGCCGCCATACACTACGGCCCAAATCAGTTTTCTGTCACTGCCAATGCGCAAATCAAAGCCGCTATTGAACGCATCGCCCTTGCCTATTATCCGTCCGACGCTGGACGGGGCCCCGGTGTTTTTGTACCAGCATTCCAATGTATATTTCCCTCCGGATCCGAAACAACTGAAAAGAGAATTATTCGGAATAGACACATACGCATTATATGCGGCAGTATTGAATGATTTTGCATTATTCGGGTAAATATTAAAAGTATTGGATTCTGCCCAGTTTGCCCCTGAAATCGCGCCGTTCAAACCATTGCCTGATGAGTCTGCAATTATGGAACCGGTATCGAATTCATACCATGCAACAGTACTGGAATACAACATGGGCCCGCAAATTAAAAGAAATATTGCCGTTAATTGAGTCTTCCCGAACTTTGAGAAACGTCCAATCACATTACTCATTTCCCCTTCCCTCCCATGTTTGAATTAATTTCTTCTATGTTTGGTGAACTAAAAAGGCAATTTTAATGGCCGCTTACATATTTTGAATTATTTTACTGTCTCTCTGCTGCTGACAGCAAGCAGCGCATATGATATGTATTTATCAACGGACTCAAGCTTAAGCGAGTCTACGGCTTTTTCCGGAAATGGATTTACCCATTCATATTGATAAACAGCTATATCATTGTCGATATTTCTTGATTTAGCATAAGCGGTTCTGCCTTCCCATATATATCTTGAATCCGCAATATATTTGGCGAAAATATCCCGCTTTAAGCCGGGATCAATCAACCATTCTCCAATGTTCCAGCCGTAATTGATTGGAAATTCCGCCGTTGTGCCGTCAGTATAATTAACGGTATACTTCACAATATTCTTTCCCTCCGGCGGATCAATATAATTCTTGCGGTCCCAGAATGTTCTGCCGTCTTTTTTATCAAGATGCGCGGCATGCAGCAATATGAAACTTGCCGCTTTCCGGTCTAACTTTATAGTTGCATTCCGCGAAGCCGCGCTATTTAATAAAAGACAGCCGACCTGATCATTTATTCTGGCGAATTTAACAGGTATTCCGGCAATTTTATCGACGTTAAAATCCATGCCGGCAAGATCGTATTCCAGTCCTTGCGAAAACCATCCGCCGGCACCGGCTGCAGTTTTGTTTATAACACCGGTCAAGTCAACCGGGCTGATTTTCCTATCCGCATAAATCAGCGGTTTCCTACTCCAGTTCCTCATGATTTGAGTCCCGTAGATTCTGGTATATTTACGCCATACTTCGCTGCCGTCGCCTGGAAGCCCGTTCCAGCAATTATTCAGGAATAGCGCCTGCGCCATAAGTCCGTAACCGCCATTCTCTTCGCATCTGGTTCTGCTCAGCCACCAGTGATAGGTATAGACCCCGAAACCGTATCCCTTTACCATATTTTCATGTATTCTGTCTTCCTGATACGCCGTCAAAATCTTCCAATTCTCGAATCCCATCTTATTGAATTTAGCAATTGAAGGATGGTCAAGGTGAGACCAGTGGCACATAATCACGTCGCGCGGGATATCATTCAATATCTCCGCACATTTAAATTCATTGAGCCCGTTGTGATCTTCCGTCAGCATGTCGGTGAACATCAGCATCCGGGCTTCATGTTCCCTGATATATGAATCAAGTTTTTTAATATGCTCCAGATAAATCCGGTTTTTGGGAATTCCCTGACAATATTTGCAGCGCTTCTCCTCCGGAGTGGAAAACGTCTGCCATCTGACTTCGTCAAGTGAAGTATAGAAATAACGGGGTTTGAATTCAGGATTCCGGCTGCACATCTTCCATGCTTCATCATAAAACCCGAACAGTGTTTTGTACGAATCCGGATTCCTCGTGCACATCACCTGCTTGCCGCCGTCTTCGCGCAATGCGGCGGCGGCATCATATCTCAGCAACCACCAGTCCATATGGCCGAGCGACTGTATTGAAGGCATTACCGGCATATAGTTGGAATTTATAAAATCAATCAGATTGCCATATTCCTGAGTATTCCATGAAAGATGGTTGCCGATTTTTATAGTCTGCCACTGATAATAGTCGCCCAGTTCAAAGAGAAACCCGTTATAGCGGAAATGCATCGGGAATTTTTTCAGCATTGATTCATAGAACGCAATATCGTACTTTGTAGACGGATAAAAACTGTGCATTGATTGACAGAAGAAACGATTTTCCGTCTGCGGCCAGTCAACGACTTTTGCGCTGCATACTTTTGCCGGCCCGATATCGCCGGACGTCATTTTAACCATATCCAGAAAAGCATTGACGCCATATAAAACACCGCGTTTTTCATTCGCCGCAATCAATATTTTTCCAGGAGTCGCAAGAATTGCGAATCCGTCATATTTGATCCTGCTGAAATCATTTTCCAGCGACATCTGCCGGATAAGTTTCTTTATTGCCGGTTCGCCGGCAAGTCCGACAGCTATTTGCGCCTCATCAATTTGAGTACAAGCCGCCAGCTCCACATTGTAAAAATCTTTCAACTCACTGTCCAGCCTGATTTTACATGATTCGAGCCCCTCGCCGACGTATGCTTTCATTGCGGCAGGAAGTAAAATGTCTCCCGTCTGTTTTTCAAATATTTTCGGCAGGGGGAACAAGGACAGTTCGTCAATATCCAGCGGTTTAAATGCAGCGAATGCTTCCTCATTAACATTTTCTTCTGCGACAAATACTATCGCTCCTGCATTATCATAGCCTGACGCGACAATGTGATACATTCCTGATTTAGGAACTGGAAAACTAAACGGAATCAGTTGATCCCCATTCGTCAGCCGGCCTGCAAATGCTGTCTTGCCGCCATCTGGAGAATAGACCGACACATTATAAAGCATATCCGGCGAAGACGGCATTTTAATAACATATTTGCCGCCGCCAATTCGTCCGACAGCAAATTCATCTTTGTTATTTTGCAGCCGGGCTTGAGTTTTTCCGAAATTTACCACACCAAAATCGTTGACTGCATTCCAAACGGATGTGGTCCATCCGGAGCGTTCCAGTCTGCCGTCGTCATAACAGTTTCTGGTAACGTTAAAACCGGCAATAAACGGTCCGTCCGGAGTTTCGTCCAAAAAGCTCCACGGCAGAAAAACTTCCGTTTCCCAGCGGTCTTTAAATTGGGATGATGCCGCAATGATTCCAGATTTTTCCAATGAATTTGTTATTCCTCCGAAAAATCCATTAGCATTAACCGAAACTTTCCGGAACTTTTTGGTGGAACGCCCCATATCAATGTAAAATTCAATGCTCTCGTCATCATAGATTGTTACGGAATTACTTTTATATCCGGCTTTAAGTTTAGCCATATCTGATTTAAAACACCGTGCGGCGCAATATATCCCTTTGGCGGCGGCGGTCACAAACGCCTGGGTATTATTACCGTAATCAGCCGTTTGGCTGTTCGCAGGCGTCAAGCGGACAATTTTGCCTGAAGACCATATGTTTTCGTCAATGCGCCCGTCAAGTTTTATTCCGGAATCATTATTATACAGAGCATTGACCATTGTTTGCGGAACAGAAAGTTTATTCCTTTGCAGACTGTATTCGAAAATAATACCAAATTCCGCAATATCTACAGTTCCGCTGCCGTGGAAAATCAGATTTACGGCATTTACCGCATCAAAGCTGAATTGCTGATTGGTTTTGCACCAGCCGCCGGGATTCATTTTCAGGATATTCCACTTGCCGTCTCTGACAAGACCCATCCCGTTGTAAAAGTTGTATTTATCACATACATATTCATATTGACTGCTTCCATCGAGATCTTTTATCCGGTAACGAAGATAAAAACCTTTGATCGGTCTGCTTTGCCATTTTGCTTTATTCTCTTGAAAAAATGCAAAATTATTAAAAGTAGCATCTGATTTAGCATAGTTCAGCCGAATGAATTCCGGATATTCGGAATTGGCTTCCTGTTCAAAATGCGCACTTCCATTTTTCTCGCCGCCCCATGGATTAAAAAGCCATTTTTGCGGTTGGGCCGCCTGGTTGAACTTTACCAGCGGAATGCAGACTGTCTCATTTTCTCCTCCAGCAAATCCCTGAAATGCGATGGAACACAAAATCAAAATTAAAAGATGCTTATTGCTTGCCATTATATAACGTACCCAGGAGTTCAGCATTTTTACCTCATTAGCATGAATTTTAATATTTCACCCTGAAATAACCGTTACAAATATCAGAAGTATGCTCTGAAATAACCTTTGTAAATATCAGCGGTGGACCATTTCGGATCATTTCTTATGACCATCCTGACATTGCCCTGGACAAATAAGACATTGCTGCCTGAAATATGCCTCATGACATCTACATCAGTAGAAAGGCTAAGCCGATACCAATTATTGCCGAGCGCCGGACTGCCTTCTCCAATAAGCATCATATAAGCAGGGCGACTCTTGACGTTTAAATCAGTAAACGGTTTTGAACGTACGTAATCGTTCATGCCATAGCTGTAACTCGAATTTGTCAAGCAATAGCTCGGACATTGAAATATTTTCTGATTCAGAAAAGCCATGCGGTCAGCCGCATTGAATTTAATGGCATTATTTATATAAGGAGTAATATAAGTAGTCCAGAAGTAATTCGATCCGCCAATCACGGCACAGGCAGGAGTATAATATTTACTGTCATTCATATACATGGCATAAGCGACTCCAAGTTGCTTAAAATTGCTGACGCATTTGGTACTTTTGGCTTTTTCTCTGGCTTTATTCAAGGCGGGCAGCAGCATTGAGGCCAAAATTGCGATGATCGCGATCACGACGAGGAGCTCTATGAGCGTAAAATTTTTCTTTTTCATTTCAAATTCTCCTTGGTAAGTGTTTAAACTATTCTCTTAATTTTACTGTATCTTTTATAACCAGATGTGTCGGGATCAAAATATTTTCAGGTTTCCAGTCCGGATTTCCGATCATCTTCACCAGCAGATCCACTGCCGAATTCATCAACTGTTTTAAATCCTGCTTTATCGTGGTCAATCTTGGCCGATAACTAGTTCCCCAGGCAATGCCGTCAATACCGATAATGTCGAAATCATCCGGTACCAATTTGCCAATATCTTTGATGGCGGAAATCATTTCTATCGCCGAGCTGTCGTCAAACACTATAAATGCTTTGGGATGGCCGGGGTTTACAATTTCCCCTGCGATTTTATTTATTCCATCCAGAGTGTCTTCCTGCCGGTATTTTACCGCTTCAATATTGTATTTATCACAAACAGATAAAAATGCTTTTTCTTTATTGTTCCATTGGATGCGGCGCAAGCAGTATCCAATCCGGGTATGGCCGTTTCCAGCCAGCAGTTGCACTGCCTCATTCATCCCGACGCTGTAATCTGAACATATTGAAGAAAGTCCGTCCGCCTGATAGTCCCAGAGCACCATTGGATAATGCCGCTCTATTATTGAGGTATATAGTTCATGATGTTCACACTGGGGACACAGTCCGCCAATCGCGCAAATAATACCGTCTGTCTGCCGCTGCAGCAATAACCGCAGCGCCCGGCGTTCTCGTTCAAAATTCCATTTTGAGGCTGACACCAGCATATAATAATCGTGCTTGTCGGCTGCCTCCAGCGCAGTATTCGCCAGTTCCGCAAAAAATGGGGATTCAATTCCCCCGACAACCAGTCCCAGCGTCATCGTTTTGCCGGTAAAAAGTGATTTTGCGACAAGCGAAGGCTGATAATTCAACTTTTTTGCTATTTCAAATATCCGCAACTTGGTATCGTCTTTGAGCATCCGGGCCAATGGTTTGCGGTTTAATACCAGCGAAACAGTGGATTTGTCTACACCCGCTTCTCGTGCTATATCAGAAATTGTTGTTCTGCCATGCATATTATAAGACCCTGAAAAATCTATATTAAACCGGTTGAATACAATTATATTGTACATGATTATATAAATTATGTCAACACTAATAAACAAAAAAGAATGAAAATAATTATTCCAGGCTCAGGAAATCAGATTACCATCGCGCCGCCAATGGCTAGATGCATCATCCCCGGAGCGAGATGCTTTCCTGTTTTTGCGATTGTAACTGGAGATATAGCTGACCAACTGCGTATTCTCAAATTTCATGGTTAATATGCAATTTTACTGCAAAAGACATGAATTTAAAAAATGCATTTTACTGAGTTATTTGAACCTATTCTCTCCGTTTCGGTTGACAAAATCACTAATTAGTAAAAACAAGACACTTATTATAGGGATAGGATTTATGACAGGCTTTAAATTTACGGATGACCAGCAAACGGCGCTGAAACTGATCGGGGGGATGGTCAGGAATCTGCTCTTGTTCGGGGGCTCGCGCTCGGGCAAGACGTTTATCCTGCTGTTCTCGATTGTGGTGCGGGCGCTGAAAGCGCCGGGGAGCCGCCATGCGGTGTTCCGGTTC
>JBAYIO010000027.1:0-52384 GCA_041665605.1 Victivallaceae bacterium
TTTAGCGGCGGCCAGTGAAATAGATGCGGCTGGCGAACCGTTCAGAGCCCCTGATGGGGCTGCCGGTAATATGCCCTTCTAGGGCTGGTGCATACCACCAGTTCAACTGGTGGTTTTGATTATATCACAAAAGCTTAATCGGCATTACCTAATCACGCTTTTTGAAGCTGCCGGTTTCGATAAAGCGCAGCGCCGCGCGGCGGACAGACGGCATAAACATCATGAATGTATGCTCGGAAACAAGAATGATATGATCTTTCTGATTCGCCAGCTTTGTCAGGCAGATCGCGACTTCCAGGTCATATTTTCCCGCGATTATTCCGATTTCGATGCCGTCCGGAACCGGTACTGAATGAACGTAAGCGCTGGTCTCACTGCTGAGTTCCGGCAGCGGCTTCAGCAGGCTTCCGGATATCGGCAATATCTTCAGCAGTATCTTTGCGGCATACGACCCGAGATTGGGCGGCGCCAGCATCACAATCCGTTTAATCCGGTCCGGCGTAAGCGTCTCGCCGGACCAGTCGTTGCCAGGCGCAAGATGTCCGAGCGCTTCCCGGGTGACAATCCCGCCGAGACTGTGAGTAACTATGCTGATTTTCACCTCCGGCGGACTTTCGCGCACAATCCTTTCCAGAAACAGCTTAAAGTCCCCGGCATGGTGGCTGATCGTCTTCGAGGCAGTCTTGTAATCATAGATATAGACCGAAAAACCGGCATTGCGGAAAAACTTGCCCAGCGAATAAAGGTAGAAACTCCGGTGAATCAGCCCGTGAATCAGCACCACTATCTCATTCCGGTCCTTTTCCGGCGCCGGCGGCAGATAGAAATTGCATTTCCTGCCGGCAAAAAAATCTTTGAACACTCTAAACATTATTGCCCTCCGCGGCCAGTTTTGCGGCCAGTTTTTTCAATTCGGTAAAATCAAGCTTTCCGCTGCCAAGCATCGGAATTTCCTGAATATAGTAAAAATTCTCCGGACGCGGAATCCACAGATTAGGCAAATTGCGCAACCTCAACGCCCTGACAATATTTTGCGGATCAACAGTCTGATCCGAATAAATGACTACGAGCTTCTCGCCTTTCTTAACGTCTTCCGCACCGCATACGGCAATACAGCGCGTTTCGGAGCGGATTATCTCATTAATTTCTTTCTCCACCAGTTCATGCGGCACCATCTCCCCGGCAATCTTGCTGAACCTGGAAAGCCTGCCGGTAATAGTAATATAACCCCGGTCGTTCATATGCGCAATGTCGCCGGTAAGATACCAGCCGTCCCGGATAACCTCGGCAGTTTTTACCGGGTCGTTAAGATAACCCTGCATCACCGTCGGTCCTTTGACGACAAGCAATCCGTCCGTATCCGGCGGTTTCAGTTCGAATGTCTCCGGATCAACGATCTTGGCGCAAATGCCGGGCATCGCCGTGCCGATGCTCCCCCGTTTGCCGACGCTCGTGCCCAGGTCAAGAACCGAATTGGCTACATTGATCGAAACCACCGGTGACAGCTCGGAGCAGCCGTAGCCTTCGGCAACGGCCAGGCCGGTCATTTCCTGGAACTTGTCGGCAATGTCGTTGCGCAGTTTTTCCGCACCGCTGATAACCAGCCGGAGCGGGGCAAAGTCTTTTGCCTCGCAACGGCGCATGTAGGTTTGCAGGAAACCGGGAGTCGCCATCAGTACCGTCAGCTTGTTGTTGCGGATAGCCTGGCCGACGGCCTGCGCATCCAGTGGATTCGGGATGTAAACCACTTCCGCGCTGTATACAATCGGCAGCCACAGACAGGTCGTCAGGCCGAAGGAGTGAAATACCGGCAGATTGCCGACCACCTTGTCAGATTTCCGCCAGTTCATGATGCGGATGAACGAAAACAGATCGCTGTTGATGTTGTGATGCGACAGCATGATCCCTTTCGGAATGCCGGTGGAACCGCTGGAAAAAATCACCACTCCGGTGCGGTGGACGTCGCGGTAACTGAGCGGTGAAATGAGTTTCATCAGAATTATGCGCGGTATCAGCAGTGCCGCCAGCAATGCCTGAATTTTCTTTGCCTTTGTGATCTTCGGGGCAATTTCCTCCAGGAATGCCATCTGCGGGAACGGCTCCATTTTCAGCCTGCTTAAAAATATTTTACTGGTCAGGATGCAGTGCAGCCCGGCCTGTTCGACGGCGAGGCGGCCGGATTCGCGGGACGCGGTGAAATTCAGGAGGGCCGGTACTTTGTCGGCCATCATCACTGCCAGGACGGAAACCGCCGCGGCCGCGCAGTTGGGCAGCATCACCCCGACATATTTATCTTCCGCCGGAACAAGCCGGCGGATTTCGCGGCTCAGCAGCACGGCTTTCACGAACATCTGGAAATTGCGGAAGTCCTTCTGTTCCGTGCCATTGAATTCCTTGATCAGTTTGCGGAACGGATGCCGTTTCGCCTGCCACGCGAACTGGCTGTGCAGCGGACGCTCTTTGCCGTCAGGAATGCGCTCCGTTTCGGCGGCCAGTTCCGACAGCACCAGGCGGATCTCGTAGCCGGAAAGGTCTTTGCTCATCGGCCTGCCGATTGTTATTGAGGCGGGATGCCGCAGCACGGGCGGTATCCGCAATTTTACCTTACCGAAATAATGGGTGAAAATACTGCCCCAGAGCGCACCCAGCCGCACCGGGATCACCGGCACTTCCAGGTCAGCAGGAATCATTGAAGAAATGCCTTTCCGGAAGTTCATCATGATTCCGTTGTGCGTGATTCCGCCTTCCGGGAACACGCAGACGATTTCGCCTTTGCGCAGCAGTTCATGCGTCTTCAGGAAAAGCTGATGCAACTGTTTAGGCCTGGCCGCCGGAACTTCGATGAATCCCGCCCATTTGACAAACGGGTACAGCAGCGGGTAGCGGTAGAAGGTTTCATGCATCATAAAATGCACCGGCCTTGACGTGCAGAGCGAAATCAGCAGCGCGTCAACAAAGGAAACATGGTTGGCCACCAGCAGCGCCGGCCCGTCCTCCGGAATATTCTCCTCCCCGTAAGTCCGCACCCGCAGCAGCGTATGCGACAGCGTCAGTCCCGCCAGCCGCCACAGAAACCGCGGCTCCCGCCAGAATACCACAAGCGCAAATAAAAAAGTGACAGATATGATACTCCAAAAACAATATACAAATCTTATGTTATGGACTATTGCGGAAAAACCAATAATAAAAATAATAGTTTTCACAATTATTCTGTTTTGAACAGCAAAATAAAGACATCGTTCGGCAGCTTCTATAAATTGCATTTGATATGCTCTAACCGGAGTCCATGCCAGTCCGGCAGATGCGCAGAATAGTGCGGAGAACAACAAGACAGCAGAAAACGTCCATGAATAAAATATAAATATTGGACAAACAATCATGCCGGCAAAACCAAGCGGAACCAATCCCAACTCAACATGTCTGCGGGAAAGACGGACTGCCGCTAAACATCCTGCCGCCATTCCCAATGCTTGAGCAATTAACATAGAAGAAACATTGACCAGTGTTTCAATTCCTGTACCATGAAAAATTGTCCAAAAAGACACCTGTAAAAATAATAGCGCTCCGACAATACATGCTTCAATAAAAATAATTATTATGATTATGTGATTTTGGGATTTTTTATCTGAAATCTGGACATTGTCAACATGTTTTTCGTGTGGTATTGCGATTGCGCAAAGCAAACTAATTATCGCGACTGCTATCAATGTGCATAAGCAAAAATATCCAGATTTTTCCCTGACGAAATAAAGCCCTGCAATTAAACCAATAATTATAGCCGCAAAATTTATGCCAAGCAGCAACCCGGCGATCTTTGAATATTCCGGACGTGGGAAAATATCTGGAATCATTCCTTTAACAGCCGAAGAGCAGACTGCATTTTCTAAGCCCAGCAGAAATGCCGCAAGCAATATTGGAAATATTCCTACGTTAGAAAAACTCTGGGAGCAACTGAATATAAAAATAAAGATTACAGTTTCGCATAGTTTGGCTTTAATAATAGATTTTCTGGAGAGAATCGAGATACTAAAAAATCTAAGAAGTTGGGGAAATATTAAAGGAACTGAATAACATAATAAAGCTAACCCGGAGCCATTCGAAACGTCTATTGCAATAAAGAAATACATAAGCGCAAAAACATTAAACGTACTGCAGAAAGCCATTCCGGCGAATGGGTAGATGCTGGCTTGACGAGGTTCGTTATCTGCCATGCTGCCGGCGATCCTTTCTTTTCAGCGTATGCTTATATTCAATCTTTTTTCGGAATATACAGTACCTGACCGGCGCGGATGGAGTCATTTTTCATCCGGTTGGCTTTCCTGATCTCATCAATTTTGACTTTATGCGCCTTGGCGATGGTATTCAAAGAATCACCCGCTTCCACGGTATATTTCACGAACGGCCCGGCGCCGGCGGGAACAGAAACGTTGGCGGCGACAGTATCGTTGATGACTTTCGTCGTCTGTTCGGCAATGACATTGACCAGCTTATTCAATTCTTCCTGCCGGGCGGCCTTGTCGTCTTCGATTTTCTTGTTCAATGCAATAATTTCCTTTACCAATTCCTGATTGCTCTGCTCCAGCGCCTGATTGCGTTTCACTAAATCCTGGCAGCGCAAATCCAGGTCGGAAACCTGGCTCTGAATTCCGTCAATGCGATTGGCGCTCTCCTGAAGCTGTTTCACGTTCCGGGCAAGCTGCTTATTCGCCCGGATGTTATCAGTGGAACTGGCGGACAGTTCGCGGAGCTTAATTTGTTCCTCCGATTCCGACGAATTGAACATGGCGCACCCGCTTACCAGCAAAGCGGTCGTCAGAAACATGGCGGTTGTTAAAACACGGTTCATCTTCTCTCCATATTTTTGTAATTTTGACAGTGGAAAATATAATGATTCAGCCTGATATTACAATCATCAAGGCGATTTTTCAGTTCAAAGTTTTTACTGAAGTATTCTCCTTTACATAATTTCTTGCAAAAAAATTTGACTGCTGAGGTTCAAGGCGTATTTTTAGAAAGGATAATTTAAGACAAACCCATTCCGGAGAGAATTGTGGCCGCCCGGGATTAACTTTAAATTTTAAGGATGAGCATCCAATGTTTAAAAATGGTCTGGTTTCAATTTCCTTCAGAAAGTTTTCTCCAGAAAAAATCGTTCAAATGTGCGCCCAGGCCGGGTTGGACGGGATTGAATGGGGCGGCGATATTCATGTGCCGCACGGCGATCTCCAGGCCGCCGCCGCCGTGCGGAAAATAACCGCCGCCGCGGGACTGCATGTAGCGGCTTACGGCTCCTATTACCGCGCCGGCGTCAGCGAACAGGCGGGCCTGGCATTTGAAGCTGTCCTGGCTTCGGCCGTTGAACTCAAAACTCCGACCATCCGGGTATGGGCCGGCGGACAGGGTTCGGCGGAGGCGGATGAAGCCGGACGCATGAGTGTCATCAGCGATCTGCACCGGATTGCCGCGATGGCGCAGAAAGCAGGCATTACGGTAAGTCTGGAATTTCACGGCGGAACCCTGACAGACACCAACGCGTCTACAATCAAGCTGATGGATGAATTGAACGGAACCAATGTTTTTTTCTACTGGCAGCCGCCGGTGAACCAGCCGTTTGAATACTGCCGCGAAGGCCTGTCGGCCGTGCTGCCGAGGATGACCAATATCCATGCTTTCCACTGGGTGAATCTGGAACGGCGCCCGCTGGCGGAAGGCATTACGAACTGGGAAAAATATCTGGAAATCGCCGCCGCTGACGGCAGGGATCACTATGTCATGCTGGAATTTATTCAGGAGGACAGCGAAGCCCAGTTCCATGCCGATGCCGCGATTCTTAAAAAATTGACCGAAGCATACGATTGACAGACAAGTACCGCGCATTTTAATATACAGGAGGAATCATGGCGGCTCAACAGAAAATAGTCGGCGTAAACACCGATGGCAATACCGGTTACTGCCTTTATCTGACGCTGATTTTTATAATCGCGGCGGCGGCGCTGGTCTATATCGTCTATCTCTTTGTTTCCGCGCCTGCACACACGATGGATTCGGCGTTGAGCAATGCGAAAAAACTGTTGCAGACGGAAATAAAGATCACTGAAAAAATCACCTCTGAATTCAGCGCCATCGACAGCAGGCAGGATCTGCTGGTCTGCTCCGAATACAGTTTCCTGTCGGATTTCAAGACCATCGCGGTCACTAAACTGGCGGTTACCAGCAAAGGCTATTTTGCTTTAAGGGTGCCGGTGGAATATAATTTTTATGTGCCGATGAATGACCGCAGACAATGGCATTTCAAGTACAGCGACGGAACGGTCTGGGTTGACGCGCCGGAACTGAAATGCCTGACCCCGAATATCAAGTGGCGGGATTCCGAAGAATTCATTTACGGCGGGCTGCTGATCGACAGCCAGAAATCATCCGATGAGCTGAAAGACATGCTGCTCAAGCAGGCCAGAGTGTCTGCCGCCGCCAGCGCCAGGTCGGATAATGTCCGTCATGCCGCCCGCATCAGCCTGGCCAAATTTCTCAATGAATGGCTTCTCCTGAAATTGAAAAATGAATTGCAGATAAATTCCGTCGCCATAAAGTTCAAAGACGAAAACAGCTATCCGCCGGTGCTGTTCGCGGTTGCCAAACCACGGGTACCCGTTGAGAAAAGCGAACTGCCGGAATCTCCGGGCGGCATCGAAAACAAATGATCCAGCGAGGCTGCCATGAATAAATTCCTGCAAACAGTCGGGCTTGATCCGCTGGTGGCGTTTGCGGTTATCGCCATTGATTTCATGCTGTTTGCGCCGGATTCCACCGGCGTCGGCTGGGTGATTTCCTGCATCGTCGGTTTTCTGCTGATTTTCCCCTGCATCCTGCTGCAGCATTTTTCATTCGGCGACAAGTGGATGGTCGCTGTTGCCAAAGGCGTCATTGTCGGCATTTTAACCGCCATCCCGACGCCGCTGCCGTCGGTTGTGACGGGTGCCGTCGGCGTGGCCGGACTGCTCTCGCAAATCAACAGGAAGCAGTTGCCGCCGCCTGGGCAATAAAAAACGCCGGGCGTTGATTCCCGGCGTCCGGTTTCAAGACAACAGTCAGCCTTTAGCGGCAAACTCGGAGCCTTTTTTCACCAGTTCGGTGATTCTTACTACTTCCATTCCTTCGTCAATAGTGATCGGATACGGCTTGCCTTTACGGATCGTATTATACAAGGCTTGCCAGATATCATGGGTGTCACATTTGGATTTGGGCGCTACCGCAACGGTTTTTTCGACCCATTTCAGCACTTCCTCATTGCCGAAAACTCCGTTCAGCGGCGGATTGTCGGGATAGGCTTTTATTTTGAGAAATTTCTGTTTCGGGTCAATATATCTCATCGTGATCGTATTGCCCTGGCAGGTCAGCGCGCCTTTGGTGCCGAAAATGATGTACTCAGGCTGGGGAATCGCCACGCCGCCGCTGATTTCCAGATCGACAATCCGCCCGTTTTTACCGGTCAGCACGATTTTCAGATGGTCTTCGGCATCGCCCACCGCGGCAATCTTCTTCAAATCGCTACAGACTTTGGCGACCGGAGATTCCAGAAAACGCAAAGCGTGATCAATGATATGCGGCCCCCAGTTGTTAAGCTGTCCGCCGCCGCATGCGATAATGGTCTGCCAGTCATTCCGGCGCTGATAACCGTGACGGTGCAGTTTTACCTCGTAAACCTCGCCCAGCACGCCGCTGGCGATGATTTCGCGGATGTGGTTGAACGGCGCCTCGAAGCGGCGGTTATGCCGCAGAAACAGTTTGCCCGGATATTTTTCCGAGGCCTTCTTCAATTTCTTCGCGTCCGCATATGTCAGCGCGACCGGTTTTTCCAGAAACACATATTTGCCCGCTGCCAGCGCTTTGAGCGCATGGGCGGTATGATCCGGCGAACGGGTGGCGACGGAGACTAGTTCCACTTCCGGGTCTTTCAGAAATTCCTCCTGTCTGCTGTAAAAACGGCAGGACGGCACTTTCTCCTTCGCCGCCTTAACGCGGTCTTTGGCGATGTCGCAGCCGGCGACAATTTCAAACATGTCAGGAAATTTTGCAATCTCGGAAATATGCATGCAGTAACCGGCACGGCCGAGTCCCCAGATGCCAACTTTAATCTTTTTCATAATCCGTTTACTTTCCTATTACATTCTTGACAAATTTCAAACTTACTGCCAGATCCTTGAGCGGATCGCGCAGATGAACATCGTGTTCAATATGAATCCAGCCGTCCCAGCCGACTTTCAGCAGCATTTCAATGACTTTAGTATTGCTGAAACCGTTATTGCCGGCGCCGAGTTCGCAGAAGCGGTATTCCTTGATGCCGTCCGGGCGGGTCCCGCCGGTCAGGAATACGTCTTTCAGATGCATTACCGAAATGCGCTGGTGATATTTCTTCACGATCTCAACCGGATCACCGCCTGCCATGCTGAGATGACCGGTATCAAACACGATTCCGGCATCAGGACAGGCTTTCAGAAAATCTTCAAGTTCCTTCTGGTTTTCAACGCGCTGTCCCATGTGGTTGTGGATGGATGCGGTCACCCCCCACCTGGCGCAGGATTTAATCATGGCGTTGCAGCGGCGGCAGAACACTTTGAAGTCAATGTCGCGGTCATTCTGGCCCGGGGTGAGCCAGACATATTTTTTGTCCAGCGCGGCCGTCCACTCGGTGGTGACCTGGACACTCGGTCCGCGGCAGGTGCTGAAATCCATGCCCAGTTTGCGGTACAGCGCCGCTTTGTAAAGCGCGTCGGCGGGACTTACCGCCTCCAGGCGCTCAGTTCCATTGAATCCCAGTTTCTTCAGGTCCAGCAGACGTTCCTCAATGTCGTAAAGCCCGCCGTACCACACGTTCATTCCGTAATCAGCCACACCGAATTTCATTTTTTTGCCTTTAACTTTGTTTGGTTAAATTTATAATTGACAGTCCGCCCCGTTTGAGGTAATCCAGACTGTTTGACAGTTCTTCCAGAGGATTGAACCTGAAATCTTCCGGTTCGATGAAAACCCAGCCGTCATATCCTGATTTGATCAATAGTTCCAGCGTTTTCCGGTTGATGACCCCGAATTCGCCGCTGCCGAGAGCCCGGTATTCGATCTTCCCGCTTTTGCGGTCCGTGATTTCGGCGTCTTTCAGATGCACCGCGCAAATCCGGTTCAAATATTTTTTCACGATCTCAACCGGATTGCCGCCGGCCAGCCCGATTTCGCCGATGTCAAACACCAGTCCGGCCTGGGGGCAGGCTTCCAGATAGCGTTCGATCTCATCTTGAGTTTCCAGCCGCGAGCCGACATGATTATGGATGCCGCATTGCAAACCCCGTTTCGCGGCGACGGCGGCAAAAGCGTTCACCCGGATGGTAAAGGTATCAAAATCCAGTTTAGAGTCCAGGCTGCCGGGAGTGATCCATACATATTTTTTGCCGAGCCCGGCGGTCCACTCCATTCCGGATTGAACGGATGGTCCGCGGCAGGTGCTGAAACCCATGCCCAGTTTGCGGTATAAAGCGGCTTTCCACATCGCGTCTGAAGGGCTTGCCGCCTCCAGCCGTTCGGTTCCGGATAAACCGAGTTTTTTTATGTCGCGGAGGCGGGTCTCGATATCATACAACCCGCCGTCATGGACATTCAGCCCGTAATCAGCCACACCGAATTTTAACATAATTTTATTCCGTCATAATTGACTATAATGGATTATATGATTATACTATAAAGCATGACATCCTTATTTGGAATAGATTTATTGAGCAAAAAACTGGACTTTTTGATCATGAAGTATTTTGACGGCATTAATTTTATCGGCTGCGGCGAAGACCCCGTCCACAGCTCGGTGCAGAAGGACCGGTTCTTCGATGGTTATTACGGAATTCAATATAATCACAGCGGCCCGATGGAGTTCGCCACAGGCGACATTCCTCGCAGGCAAATTGAAGGGTCTTGCGCTTTCATTACCCAGCCCGGCCTGAAATTTTATTACGGAGCTCCGGCCGGCCAGGTCCGCCATCATGTTTTCGCCTGTTTTAAAGGCCCGCGGGTGGACCGGTTCATCCGCCTTGGCCTGCTGGCAATCAACCCAAATCAGCCGCTGATCAGGATCATCAACGCCGAACGCTTTCTGTCCGTCCTGCGCGAACTGATTGCGAATATCCGGCATAATCCTCCTCAGAATTATAACCGCGCCGTGCTGCTGGTGGAGGATCTGCTGCTGCAACTCCATGAACAGCCTTCCGAAAAGCCGGAAATCAACAGCCATCTGATCCCGGGATTGAAGCAACTGGTAAGCACCGTGGAGCAAAACCCGCAACTGGAATGGGATTTCACCAAAGAAGCCGCCGCGCTCGGGGTTTCCTATCCGCACTTCCGCCGGATTTTCCGTCAATACGCCGGAACAGCCCCGGTGAACTATCTGATCAAATGCCGTTTGCGCAACGCCGTCTGGCTGCTGCTGCACTCCGACGACCAGATCAGCGCCATCGCGGAAAATTGCGGCATTCCCGACGAGTTTTATTTTTCCCGCCTGTTCAAGAAATACTACAATCTCCCCCCGCTGACCTATCGCCAGGAATTCAAAACCCGCCCGTAGTACAGTTGCTGTAATAAAGGGAGAATTCGGGAAACAAGGTGCAATGGCATTGCAAATCAAACTTGCTTCCTGAAAGCTATGGACATTGCTAATACACTATGTGGTCACGCCGATATTCTTTTTTGCGCTTCTGCAAAATTTATTCTGCGGGAAGCTTTTTTAACATAACTCCCGCGGAAGATTGCCTCGCCTGGAAATTAAAGTAAACGGAGTTTCACATAATAAAAGAGGTTCAGATATCTTTTCTTTTGAGTTGTATCAGTATCTTCCGGCAAAGCGCTTTAAGCAGGGCATCCCGCTCCGGAATATCAGAATTATTGTTCCTGATCAGGACATCGGCAAATCCGGATGTGGGCTGAATGAATTGTTCGTGCCTTGGCACAACGCATTCCCGGTTATAAGCCAGAATATTCTCCCGGCTGCCGCCGTAACCTGCGGCCAAATTTCGTGCAGTCCGCCGCTCAAGCATCTCCGCTAAATCAACGGCGACAAAACACTTTACATCCATCAGTTCCCGCATTTCCGGATAGTACAGCGCAAAGTGTCCGTCGAAGATGACAACGTCTGATGGTTTAATTTCCCGGCAGTATGCAACCATGCGTTCGACCATCAAAGAATCAGGAGTATTGAAATCGGGTTGCCAGTCCTGATGGTAATCTGAGTAGTATTTGGGTAATTGGTCAACCGGCTTGAAAAACCTGTCCAGTGAAATAATCTCCGTGACGCAAGGCAGCAGCAGTTGACACATCAATTTGCAGACGGTGGATTTTCCGGATCCGCTGCCGCCGGCAACTCCAATACGAAGGCATTCCGAATCTTTTATTAAACCTGACAGATCATTGATTCCGGCTTCAGCCGCATTGCTCATCTCCGCCTCACAATAAGCTGTTTATATTGATCAATACACGATTTTGTTCAACGGATATTCGACGATGCCCGCGCCGCCGGCCTTGATGATCTCGGGAATCAGGTCGCGGATGATATGCTCATCAACTATGGTATTGATGGCGCACCAGCCTTTTTCCGCCAGCTTGGAAACGGTGGGACGCTCCAGCGCGGGAAGTTTTTTCAGCACTTTGTCAAGGTCTTTTTCGCGGATGTTCAGCATCAGTCCGACTTTGCCCTGCGCCGCCAGCACCGCCTTCAGCAGCATCGCCAGCTTTTCGACTTTGGCTTTTTTCCAGGCATCCTTCATCGCGTCTTTATTGGCAATGAAACGGGTGGTGCTTTCGCACAGCGTATCAATGATTTTCAGGTTGTTTGCGCGGAGCGAGGAACCGGTTTCGGTGATTTCAACGATGGCGTCCGCCAGCACCGGCGGCTTGACTTCGGTGGCGCCCCAACTGAATTCCACGGTGGCTTTGACTTTGTGTTTTTTCAGATAGCGCTGAGTCATGCCGACCGCCTCGGTGGCAATGAGTTTGCCTTCCAGGTCTTTGGGCCCTTTGATCGGGGAATTTTCCGGAACGCACAGCACCCAGCGGAGCGGTTTGCGGCCGACTTTGCCGTAAACCAGCTCGGCGGCTTCGACCACGTCCGAGCCGTTTTCCTGAATCCAGTCGAAACCGGTCAGTCCGCAGTCCAGAATGCCTTTTTCAATGTATCTGGACATTTCCTGCGCCCGGATCAGCATGCATTCTATTTCCGGATCGTCGATGGTCGGATAATATGACCTGGAGTTGATGCTTATGGCGTAGCCGGCCTTGGCGAACATGTCCACCGTGCTTTGTTCCAGACTCCCTTTCGGAATTCCCAGCATTAATTTTTTCGCAGCCATTATATTTTTCCTTATTCTAAATTTAAATTGTTCATCCTGAAATATACGCATCTTAATCGATTTTTAAAATCAGATTGCGTTTTTTCCGGATGAATCGCTACCGGTATTCGATGGATTTTATCTGCCCGTGCGGAATTTTTTCATTTTGTCCGTCAAAGCAGGTATTGGCCGACTCGGTTAACCGCTCATTATGTTCAAGCACATACAAATAGTACAGGGCCGATTCTATGCAATCTCTGCCGGTTTTCCTGTCGCTGACGAATTTTACTATGCACGGGGCCAGCTTTTTCTGCAACTGGTCAAAAATATTAACCTTGTACGTTTCCTGATATTTGTCGCAGATGTCCGTCATGATTTCCGGCATTGCCAGCCAATCGTGAAAACCGGCCTCTTCCGGCCTGAATGCGATGTCCCGCACCAGCACCGCGTAAGGCCCGGCCAGATACGGACGTTTAATTCTGGATTCATAACGTTCATTGATCAGGCCTTGCGCTTTCAGATCAGCCAGATTTCTGCAATGAGGAGAATTCCCGAAAAGCGCAAGCAGCGTCTCCCAGAGAATATCCAGCGCTTGCGGCAATGGAAGAATTCCTTCCGGAAAACTATTCCGGGGAAGCGTTCTGGTAAGATGAAACCAGCATACATAATCAAGCGGCATGGGTTCCACATTATATTTCTTTTCAAATGCGGCGGCCAGCACGCGGTCGGGATAATCGCCGGCAGCATTATTCTCATAATACTTTTCGATGTCAAAAGCCTTTAAGAATGCAACTATTTCCGGAATTTCCATCCCGTAAATCTCCGATATTGATTTCAGCGCCGAGGCGGGATTTTCGCAGTCAAGAATTAACATTTTGCATCCTCCTGTTGAAGTTTAATATCTGGTTCGCCGGAATCGTGTTTGAGGAGTTCAATTTTACGCCATTTCCCGGTACGGAACCGCCAGAGAATGATGCCGGCCTCCACCAGAATGGTGAAAGTCATGTAAGCCCAGATCGTGACGATCGAACTTTTGAACACCAGCACCAGCACACAGGTGCCCGGCACCAGCAGGCCCCAGTTGCATAGCGTACTGATCATAAGTACCGCCCGGGTATCGCCGGCGCCGCGCAAAGCCCCCATGAATACAAATTTAGTGGCATCGAAAAAGTTGAAAACGGCCGCGAACATCAGGATCATTTTGCCGATTTCCAGCACCTGTTTGAAATCAATCGTACTGCCGCCGTGCTTCGGGCTGAACAGCGAAATCAGCGGCGTCGGCAGAAATAAATAAACCGCCGCCGCAAAAATCATATATGCCGCCGCCATCCGCCATGCCCGGTAGGCGCTTTTTTCGGCGACATCCTTACGGCTGCGCCCGATATTCTGTCCCACTACAATCGAAGTGGCGTCGGTGAAACCCAGCAGCGGGCCGAAGCTGAACTGATTGATGGTGAGCGCGATAGTGGTTGCGGCCAGCGCCGCCGGCTGCAAATACCCGATCATGAATGTCACGATGGTGAACGCGCCCACGTCAAACAGCACCTGCAAGCCGGACGGGGTTCCGAAAGAAATCAGTTTTTTGATATAGCTCCATTCCAGTTTGCAGTTGGTCCTGGTCGGGAAAACATTCTGGTTTACGCTGAGGAATCCGATAAATGCGCAGGTAAACGAGAATATCGCCGACAGCGTTGTCGCCGTCCCGGCACCGTATATGCCCAGCGCCGGAGCTCCCCACTTGCCGAAAATCAGCATATACGCCAGGAAGAAGTTAAGTACGCAGGATGCGATAATTATCACAGCGACAAATTTTGTCTGTCCCCGTCCGGAAAAAAAAGCGAAAAACGGTTCGCTCATGCAGATAAAAGCGCCGCACGGAATCATCGCATTGTAATAGTCCAGTTCCAGTGCGATTAATACCGGCGTGTGACCGCTGTGCGCCAGCAGGAAACGACCGAGCGGCGGCGAGACGTAGCCGATGAAAATCGCCGCCCCGACCGCAAAATAAAATCCGGTCCACGCCGCCCTGACGCATTCGTTATTGTTCCTCGCCCCGAAAAACTGCGCAACCAGCGTGGAGGTGAAGTTGGTCGTCACCATGAAGAATGAGAACATGGTGAAATAGAGGATGCCGGCCGGGAACGCCGCCGCCACGTCCTCGGTCGAATTCATCGCCAGGAAGAACCGGTCCGTGAATTGCATGATGAGATGGCTGGCGCTCATGATCATCAGCGGATAGGCAATCCGCCATATCTCAAAATAGCCGCCCGGCTCTTCAAAATGCCGGCGGCTGACGTAGCTGCATAGTTGGTTCAATATTCTTGTCATAAAAATTAAGTATCCCGGTTGCTGAAAACCTATAATTTAGCATTTTTAACGAGGTTTGAAAATACCGGCGCTGTTTTTTTCGAAAATACCGGCAATAAGTTTAAGGTTGACTTCTTTTTTGCTGTTTTTGCAATTCATACTTTATAATTTCAGGATGGGTGGATATATTAGCAGAAGGTTAATTATGATTAAAAAGTGAATTTGGAAAAATAATCAGCCATGAGCATCAGGTTCCGGTGTAAAAAATGTAACCAGAAATATGAACTGGATGACGATTGTTCAGGAGACACCCTGGACTGCGGCAGATGCAAAGCTCCAATGCTGGTTCCGCGGAAATCAGAAATCCCGCCGAGTGCCTCCGGTGAAAAAACGGCCGCGCCGTCAGGTGAAGTTCCAATAGCAGAAAACAAAAAGGATGAAATCCGGGAAGTGAGGATTGCATCCGGCACATCAAAAAATAAAGATCCCGGCGAGATTGTTTTCCGCTGCAAAAAATGCAATCAAAAATACAGTCTGTCAAAAGAGTTTGCAGGTCAGACTGCTGAATGCGCCAAATGCAAAAATGAAATAGCGATCCCCGTGCAGCCGGACAATGCGCTGGCAAGCGCCGCAGCCGGGGAAAATGTAGTTTTATGGTGCAGCGCCTGCGGTCATAAGTTGTGCATGTCTAAAGAGCTTGCAGGCCGGACAGGGGAATGCACCAAATGCCACAGAACTTTTAAGATTCCGGCGGAATCGGAAGCAAAACTTGCTGGAATGTTAAGTCGTTTAAAGCAGGAGGTATCAGCCAAAAACGATGCGCCTGCTAAAATTTTGTCAAAGACATCACCCCCCGTGAATGTTGAAGAGCCGCCCGGCATGCAGGACAAATCACCGGAACAGGATGCTGACAATAAACAGACATCTGTTTCCGGTGGAAAAACTGCAATAACTCCAATCAAATATATTCTGGAAATGCCTAAGCGCGCTTTCCGCTTTGTAAGTTTTTCGCGGATAATGGCCGGACTGCTGCGCCGAAAATAGCAAAACGGGAAGGTAGTCATGAACCTTAAATACCCGGTTTCCAATAGTTTGTGTCATCAGGGTCTGGCGCGGACTAATTTATTCGGCATTAAAATATCTTGCGTGTCTCCGGGTTTGTGGTTAAATTAAAAGCTCCCTATGCAATCAAGGTGAAAAAAGTTTGCCGAATTTCTTGAATTTTAATATAAACAGGGCAATATTATCGTTTTTAATAACGTTTAAGATGGAGTTCTGATAAAAATGAGCTGCAATTGTAAATTGCCGGACAAGATGCTTGCATGGCCGCTCTTCGGCGCCGGCATGGATAAACTCGGAAAAGACGACAAGCCCTGCGAAATACCTGTTCCCGTCAATAACGATGACGAACTTCTGGTCAGAATCGATGCAATCGGGCTTTGTTTCTCAGATGTCAAACTGATCCGGGCGGGAGAAGAACATCCCCGCGTCATCTCTAAAAACCTCAGCACCGACCCGGTGATTCCCGGCCATGAAGCCGTAATGACAGTAGTCAAAGTCGGCAAAAATCTTGAAGACAGATTCCAGTGTGGACAGCGTTTTATTATCCAGGCGGACATCTACGTTAACGGCAAAGGTTTTGCCTATGGCTATGCGATCAACGGCGGCATGTCCCAGTACAGCCTGATTGATCAGCGCGTGCTTAACGGCGATGAAGGCTGCTATCTGCTGCCGGTCAAAGAAGATACACCGTCCGCGGTCGCCGCGCTGATGGAGCCGTGGACCTGCGTCCAGGCCAGTTACATGATTGAAAACCGCACCGCTCCAAAACAGAACGGTTCCGTGCTGATCGCCGCCGGTCCCGGCAGCCGCAAAATCTATGCCGCCGGCGAACTGCTTAAAAAATCCTGTCCGGCAAAAGTTTGCGCATTGAATCTTTCGCCCGGCGCTCTGGAAGCGCTGGAAACGGAACTGAACATCAAGGCGGAAGTGATTAAGAACATAACCGATGATTTGAAATTTGACGATATCTTTATCTGCGACGTCAGCGACCAGAAACTTGGCGAGAAACTGGCAAAGGCCTGCAATCGCGGCGCGGTAATCAGCTTTATCGGCGATTATCCGGATGACGCCTGGTCTTTCGATGTCGGCAGCATTCACTATGAAGGCTGGTTCTATCAGGGAGCCAAAGGCGAGGTGCTTTCCGCCGCCTATGGCAGAAATGTCCGGAGCGAACTGAAGAAAGGCGGCTCCTGCTGGCTGCCAGGCGGAGCCGGCGCCATGGGCCAGATGCATACCCAGATGGCGGTGGAGTCGGAAAACGGTCCGAAACGCATTCTCGTCTCCGATATGGATGACGCCCGCATCGAGAATGTCCGCTCGCAACTGGCGGACAAGATACAGGAACGCGGCATCGAATTTGTCACGCTGAATCCGTCGGGAATGTCGCCGGAGAAATTTGCCAAGTCCATTGCCGACTTCGCGCCGGAAGGCTTTGACGACATCATCATGCTGGTGCCGGTAATCCCGGTGCTGAACGGTTCCGCGAAATTTCTTAAAGACGACGGTCTGATGAATATTTTCGCCGGCATTCCGGCTGGCAAGGAAGGCGAACTGAACGTAAACGGCATCGCCTCCCGCGGGATGCGTTTCATCGGTTCCAGCGGCAGCAAAACCGCACATCTGCGCCATACCCTGGATTTGGCGGAAAAAGGACTGCTGAAGCCGGTTACCGCACTGGCGGCGGTCGGCGGCATGAATGCCCTGAAAGAAGGGCTTGAAGCTGTGATCAACGCCAAATTCCCCGGCAAAACGGTGATTTTCCCGAATTGTCCGGAGATGCCGCTCACCCCGGTAAAGGAAATTTCAAAACTGGCGGCGGGGATTGACGCGACGCTGGACGAAAACGGATTTTACACCAGGGACACTGAACAGCAACTATTGGAGGCCTATACCCGCTGATGATTTCACTGGCAGGCAAAAAAACTGGAATCCGGCTGAAACTGCTTTTTACAGCGGCCTGCCTCTGTGTCTTCTCAATGGTTTCTTCCGGCGCCAAAGTCTTCGACTTTGACGACTTCACCAATGCCGAGAGCCGCAGCCTCAGCAATACCAAAGCCGATTCCTGGAGCATTGTCGGCAAAAATATTGTTGTGAAAGGCAATGTTTATATTCCTTACGGCGATATCACCATTTATGCCGACCGCGCAATCGTCAATACCGAAAGCAAAGACATTGAAGCGGCAGGCAACATCCGGCTGTACAAGACGAAAAAGCAAAAAGCGAATGTGCCGATTGCCGATTTGGTCAAGCTGCAAGCCATGCCGGAAGTTATGATCAAAATTCTCGGATACAGCATGGACCCGCTCGGCAACCAGACCGTGGACGTGGAGGTATATACCAGAGGCGATATGATCAAAGCCAGCCAGGTCAGCGGGAATCTTTCCACCGGCGTGATCAGCATCACAGACTTTGAAGCCAGATATAAGACATTCGTCTGCAAGGCCAAATCCGGGACCCGCAAGCCCGGCGGCGAAGTGAATGTCCAGGATGCTGAAATCAGCTCCTGCGAGTATCTGGAAACTAACGAAGGCCACTATTCCATCTGCTGCAGCGAAGCCAATATTTATCCATACGCTTCAGACAATTTCGGTTTTAACGGCTATAATCCGGATATCGGCGACCATAGTATCTGGGGCTACAACTGCAAAATGAAAGTCTTCGGCGTTCCGGTATTCTGGGTCCCGGTGTTTTACAAACCGAAAGACGAAAGCCCGGGCCTGTTCCAGGTGCGCGGCGGTTACAGTTCCGACTGGGGGATGTACCTAGGGCTGTCGAAGAAATTTATCCTTAGCGATTATCCGTATGCCAGCACTAAAATGTTTGTGGATCTTTATACGCTGCGCGGCGTCGGGTATGGTAATGAAACAATAGTGGAAACGGAATATTCAAAGACCGATATTTTCGGCTACGGCCTTTATGACGCAAAACCTTATCAAACCAGCGATGTCCAGGACACCGGGCGGCTCACGATTCCGCATGCCCGTTATGATTTCAGGCTGAGCAATGTCACGCATATTACTCCCACACTGGATTTCAGAGGCAATTTCGAAATCACCAGTGACTATTATTTCCGCAATGACTTTTTCCCGGACGCCTTTAACGCCAACCCGGAACCGGCGACTTACGCCGCCCTGGAACAGCAGTTCGACCGGCTGTCAACCTCGCTGTACATCAGGCCGCGGGTGAATAATTTTTACACCGCGGTGGAGCAGTTGCCCGGATGGAGAATGGATGTTCCGCGCCAGGAACTGTTCAAAAACATATACTACCAGGGCGAAACCAGCGTTTCCAATATGAGGATGATGTGGCGTGATTTTGACAAACCGCGCACCACCGGCAATATGGTGGAGCCGTCAAATTACAGCTCTTTGCGGTTTGACACCCTGCATATGTTCTATTATCCTTTTAAACTGGACTGGCTGAACCTGATTCCGCGCGCCGGATTCCGCATGAATTATTATCAGGATTCTTCCAAGAAAAGCATTTCCGAACAGGACCTGGACAACATGTTTGCGGTTAATAATGCATCAGGCGATTCCAACGCCTTTGTCAAGAATTACGACCACAAGGGCGGCGGCGAGTTCCGCGCCATCGGGGAATTCGGACTCGAAGCCAATACGAAGGTTTACCAGTCATGGCAGAATACTAAAAATGCGTTCTGGGCGCTCGACGGCATGCGCCATGTATTCGAACCGTATATCAATTACACGTATATCCCCGATCCGACGGTCGACCGCGAACATCTTTATTATTTTGATGACATCGACCGGATCGAGTCGCAGAATTTCGCCCGGCTCGGCATGCTGAACCGCCTGCAGACCCGCCGCGGACCTTACGGCGGCGAGAAAATCTATAACTGGATGTCCATGGAGAACTACTGGGACTATCACTTCCAGACCCAGGACGGCTTTAATAATATCGGGGATTTCTGCACTAAACTGAATTTCAGCCCGTTTGAAGATACAAGCATTACCAGCTTGCTGTCGTTGAATGCGGGGGATAATTCTTTCAAGGGCACGAAAATGGACCAGTCGACTTCCAGCGGCGGAATCGGCGGCGACTTCTTCAATAAATGGGAACTTATGCTGAAATATAAAATCATAGAGGATTTAAATGTCCATTTCGGCTATGCATTTCAGAATTATTACAGCACCCAGTCGGCTTATTCAATGGGCAGCACGCTGACCCAGCTTGAAAGCGGCAGCGCGTTTGATCAGAACTACAACACCAAGATTCAAACGCTGGTTTTCGGCTTCGACCATCCGTTCACGATGGACCGCACGCTCAAGGGAGCATACGAGATTTTCTACGATTTTGAAGCAGGATACGTCCGTGAAATAAGGTCTAAAATAAGTAAAACCCTGCACTGCTGGGAACTGGCGCTGGAGCTGTCGCGTTCAACCAACAAGAACAGCAGCGGGGACAAGGAATACAAAAACTCGATTATGGTCACAATGAATTTAGTTGCAATGGAAACTCCGCTTAAACAGGTGAACCGGCAGTCATTGCCGGGCAGCGGCACCGGCAGCTCGTCCGGCGGCAGCTCGTCCGGAGGCGGAACCAGCTTACAGGGATTCTAAAAATGTATATTGTAACAGGTGCGGCAGGGCTTATCGGCAGCGGCGTGGTCTGGGGGCTTAACAACTCGGGCGTCGAAGATATTCTGCTGGTTGACCATCTTGGCTGTTCCGAAAAATGGAAAAATCTCCGCGCGCTAAAATATGCCGATTACATGGAGAAAGATGATTTCCGGGAACAACTGCTGGCCGGAGCGTTTGCCGCCGGACGCATTGAAGGCATCATTCACATGGGCGCCTGTTCCGCCACCACCGAAAAGGACGCCTCCTACCTGGCGGACAACAATTTCACTTATACCAAGGAAATGGCCCTGTTCGCGGCCAGTAATAATATCCGCTTTATTTATGCGTCAAGCTGCGCCACTTACGGCGACGGCGCGCAGGGCTATAATGACAATGAAAATGAACTCGATACGCTGCGCCCCATGAATATGTACGGCTATTCCAAGCACATGTTCGATCTCTGGGCGAAACGCCGGGGGCTGCTGTCAAAAATAACCGGCTTGAAGTTTTCCAACGTTTTCGGTCCGAATGAGCTGCATAAAGGTGAAATGCGCAGCGTGGTGTGCCGCGCCTTTGAACAGATCTCCGCGGACGGCAAAATGAAACTTTTCAGATCCTACCGTCCGGAATTTAAAGACGGCGAACAGCAGCGCGATTTTCTCTATATCAAAGACGCCGTAAGCATGATTCTGTTCCTGCTGAACCATCCCCGGGGATACGGTATTTTTAACATCGGCAGCGGCAAAGCCGAAACCTGGAATGCGCTGGCGGAAGGTGCTTTTGCGGCCCTGGGCAAGCCGCTCGACATTGAATATGTGGAAATGCCCGGACACCTCCGCGACCGCTACCAGTATTACACGAAAGCCGAAATGGGCAAACTGCGCGCCCTGGGTTACAATAAAGAAACTACCCCGCTGCGCGAGGCAGTCAAAGATTATATCTGCAACTACCGACTCAAAGACAAATACCTCGGCGACTGAATATCCTGCTGAATAAGCTCTAAAATTCTATTCTTTGAATAAGTGGCGACCGCCATTGACAATCACATTTCTGCTTGAATCATGATCCCCGGTCAGGCCGTTTGAAAGGCAAATCTTCGCCCGGCATCCTTCCGGAAGATCCACGGACAGGGTCCAGCTTTTGTCATAACGCCATGAGACCTGAATGGTTCCGTAGCGCGTATGCACCCGCCCGGAGGCCCAGCGCAAACTGTCTCTCTGCGGCATAATTTCCACGTCAATTCCGTCTTCGTCCGAAAGTCTGACTCCCAGGATGTACTTTTGCAGGACAATGGCCGGTGCGCAGCCCCAGCCGTGTGAAAGCGAACCCTGATCCCGGTCCCAGGTTTCCCAGATGGTCGTGCCGCCCTGACTGGAATATTCCCCCCAGTGCCTGCTGATTATTCCCAATGCATCATCCGCCATTCCCAGTTTGAGCAGCGCTTCAAGCGCGAACCAGGCAAAATAGGGTGTTCCAGGCGGAACCATCTTTGTTTCATCCCAGCGGTAGCGGTTGAGGGCGATGGCCACCATGTGATTCCCGTCCGCTCCCGGAATAATCTCGTCGAAGTCTTCTTTATTTGCCTTGAAGACAGACAGCAGATCTTCTTTTTTTAAGTTGCTTATTATCCGTTCGCGTCGCTGATCATCGGCAAGTCCGAAAATAACCGCCAGATAATTTTCCTGGCATCCCCATCGTTTAAGCAGTAAGCCGTCATGCCGGCCATTCATATACACGCCGCGCTCTTCGTTCCAGAACAGGCGGTTAAAGGCGTCACGCAACTTCCCGGCATCCGCCAGCCATAGATTTGCCAGCGTATCATTCCCGGCGATGTTCGCCACTGCCGCCGCCGCCCGCAAACAGTTACAGGCATGGGCATTCCAGGCGGCATTGGCGCCGGTGGTATCCACCGGCGCCCAGTCAATAAAGTTATAAATGTTTGTCTCCGCAGTCACCTCAAGCGGAAGATTTCCGTACACCCCTTCCGGCAGACGATACTGCTCCATCCAGCCGAGAATCTGTTTAATAGTCGGCAGCATCTCTCCGGCAAAGGCACGGTCTCCGCTGTGCCGGATGTATTCCTCCACGCTCACCGGAAAAGTCAAGGTCCAGGTGGAGACATAGGATGTCTTCCAGCCCGGATATTTTCCCGTCATCTGCCCGGAGGGTAACTGGCCTCTGGTATGCTGCAGCAGAAAACGCCGCGCCAGCGCGTAATCCCCGAAAACGGCATAATTCGCAAGCATCTTTGGTACGTCATCGCCGAGCCATGAGCCGCGCTCGCGCCACGGCGTGTCCATATATCCGTCCTCCATGCACAACTGAACCGTGTGTGCGCTGATCTCCCAGGCCTGCTCGAGCGCCGGATCACTGCATGCAAATGAACCCTTCCGTTCGACAGGATATGAACTGCGGCCCAATACCGGCGGCTCCAGCTCGATGCGTCCGCCTCTGACGTCAACCTGAATATAGCGGCAGCATTTAGGCCAGGTGATGCGGTGTTCCAAAGGCTCATTGCCGAGAATAATTCTGTCCGCATAATACAACCCGTGCTTGGTCGGATTGATGCGTCCCTCCTGGAGACATTCTCCGTAGCTCAAATCCACCACCGCCCCCGGCGAACCCCGCAGTTTAAGGCGCGGATATCCCGTCCATATCCGGCCGCAATCCCACATAGTGTAAACTCCATCGGTATCCGGCAGACCTGCGGCATCCATGACGCAGATGTCCGCGTCCCCGCCCATGCCGCGTCTGAAAGCTATCCGCTGTTCACGGTCAGGATAACGTTCCGCCTTCCAGATGTCCTCCGCCAGATGCTGAACGCTGGTTTCGACCAGAGAACTGCCGAAATGCGCAATTCCGTTTTTCAGGCAGCGGTCAGCCTCATATTCTCTCCAGTTAAAAAGCGGAATATCCCGGAGTTCAAATCGCGGTACCGGTTCAAGTTCCGGCAGTTCCGTCGCCGGTTTCCAGGCAGCATCGTCATACCGTGGCATCCAGGGCATGCCCAAACTCTTTCTCGCATCAAAACATTCTGCCGGCGGCTGCGCCTCGCCTCGCTGGGCAGTTTTCGATGCATAGGCTCCTTCGCGGCATACTTTCCAGCGTTTATCTGTGAAAATTTCCCTGTCATCAACCCCGATGACCGCACGCAATGCGCCGCGCCGGGGCATGCAGGAACTAAGCCCCCGGCCGGAACCATAGCTGTAAACTTGAACCGTGACGGTGTTCGTGCCGGTGTGCAGCCACTGGCCGATTTCGTAACGGTCCACCGTCGGCGTCTCCCAATGGAACTTCGGCGGGCCGAACCCCGCCGGCTTCCCGTTAATCCATAAAAAATACCGCAGATCGGCAGTAATTTCGATCCAGCCCTGTTTAATGTCTGCCACTTCAAACGAACGCCGTGCGTAAATCCACACATGTGCATCTCCGGGATCATCGTCCGTCCAGATCCACCGGGCATGTTCTGTAAATTCTCTGACAGGAAATAAATTTTCTTTTTCCGTTGTTGTCATCGGCTATTCCTTTCTAAAACCGTTTCAACCATTGTCATGATATTTGCCACCGGAGTTCCAGCTTGCAGATTATGACAGGATGCGCAAATATAACCAGCTTGATCCCGGCCAAGAGTATCAAGGAGCATATTTACCTCTTTTCTTACCTCATCAGTAGAGCCGAACGGCATGACGCTTTGAGTATCTACGCCGCCATGAAATATCACTTTATCACCAAACTTATCTTTTAACGTACCGGGCGCCATCCCCGGGCAGATGTGCTGAATCGGATTAAGAATATCAATCCCGCAGTCGATCAGACGTTCAACAATGGGTCCGCAAGCTCCATCGCTATGGTAAAATACTTTCATGCCATACGAATGAATTTTATTACAAATCCGCTTCATCCTGGGCGCAAAATGATCTTCCCACATTTCTGGTGAAATTAAAAGGCTGGTCTGGCTGCCCATGTCATCACTGACATAGACCAAATCCAATATGCCTTTGACTTTAGGCAGAAAGGCATCAAGTACGGAAAGTTGTAAATCCTCAATTTTATCTAAGACATAGTCAACCATCTCCGGCTCCATCGCCAAGTCGAGCAGCGCATTCTCTATTCCCCTCAGCGAGTTGTAATTTTCCAAAAAAGAGTTCCACATGCCATAAGTAGCAAACCCGGACTGATGAGGTTTGACAAAACTTTCGACCGACTTATCCAAGTCGAAATCCTCAAATTCAGGCCACCACGGGTAATCATCAATAGCTTGGCGGCAAGAAATGTCCATCATTGGATACCCGATACTCTCACTATAGGTAGCCAACCCCGACTTCACCAGACGAAAACGATTGCCATACATGCCGCGGGGGAATTCACCTTCAGGGACAACTTCTCCCTTGCGTTCAAAGCTAATCCAGCCGGCGACAATTTTATCCACATGCATCGCCTTAAACAACGTTAATTGATCTGTGACCCCAAAGTAATGAAATAAATCATCCAATACTTCAGCAGTACACCAGAAATCTACGGGAATGCGGTCCACCTTTTCCCGGTTCAAAATAGCTAAAACCCGTTCTCTGGGAGTCATATCAACCTCTTACAATATAAAATAATTGTGATAACCTAAAATCTCAAAACCATCCAGCGGATTATTCAGTTGACTCATGCTGAATTCATCTTTGAGCATGACTTTGCCCAAATCCTTAGTGAGCCGGGTGCATAATTTTTTATAAACAGGCTCAAATATCTCGCGGTTTTTCTTGTTGTGCCAGACGTTGTAAGCATCGACAACTTTACCATTGCTGATAAATAGATAACCAAAAGACTGGTCGGCCAGCAACCACCCGTTGGAAGTCAAAACTTCAACTACCACATGTCCGCCGCCCTTGCGCGCCCCGGCAAAAACAATGCGGGATGGTATTCCAATAATCTGGGTCAAGGCGCAAAGTAATCTGGCCTGTTCATTGCACCAGGCATAACCGCTGGCGATTAAATTTTCTTCGGAAAGATTGCGATTGTACGCCAGTCTGTGCCCCATCGCCTGATGGTAATAACCAGCCCATTGGACCTTTTCAGCGACAAATCTGGTCAACTTTTCAATTTTCTCCAGTTCACCGGCAATGCCGCCAGTCAGGCTCGCCGCCAGGCCTTCGAGAACGGGCCGGCTCCCGGCGGTATAAATCATCCGGCCTCCGGTGTATTTGTCATAGATAAAATCCAGCGAAACATCCGACAGCGCGATATAATTTAACGCCTGTTCCAAATCAATTCCGCTGACGGCTGGCATATAACGAGTATCGATAGTTCTCATACATTATTTCCTTGCTCAATTTAAAGGTTCGTGTTATCTGATTCTATTAAAGCCGGGCAAACAATCCGGATATTCACAAGTTTCAGTTGCCATTACGCAGTTCTTACGATCGTTTCCATTTTCAACAACTCCGCTTTCTAGTATTTTCCGTATTTTTTTGCCGTCTCATACATCGCGACAACATTCTCCGTTGGCGAGTTGTCCTGCAAGGCATGGGTGGGGGCAAAACAATAGCCTCCGCCGGGCATCATGATCTCGAGAGTTCGCCTGCAATAATCAATGGTGTCTTTTACAGTTCCCGTTGCAACCGGACCGGCAGTTGAAATGCAACCGTGAAACGCCAGACGATTTCCAAACGTCTTCTTCAGGTATTCCGGCTCCATATTCTTCGCTTCCGGTTGGAGTGTATCAACGGCAGTCAATCCCATTTCGATATACTCATCATAAGCCCACGAGCTTGAACCGCAGGTATGAATCATCACGGGAATATTGCAGGATTTAGCGAGATCAAAAAATAGTTTCTGACGCGGTTTAATATGCTTTCTGAACATCTCCATACTAATCAGCGGTCCTTTCTGGGTTCCTAAATCCTCTCCGAGCCACATAAAATCGACTCCTCCCTTGGCCGCTTCCAATTCTCGCCGCGTTACCTCTAATTGAATGGCGAGCATTCGATCAATCAGCCGCAAGGTCGCTGGATCATCAATTGCCAAACCCACCAATACTTGCTCCATTCCAAGTAAAAAACCCGCAGTATTTATAATACAAGCCAATCCAGGATTTCCTACATACATTGCGCATTCCTGATGTTTTTTGCAATGTTGATAAATTAAACTGTAGTCGAAATCATCAGGAGACGGCATTGCCCAATTTTCTACAGTTTCTAAATCTGCGTCAGCCAGTGGAAAATCACAATAATCCCAAAATCCACCATTTACGTGTTCAGTGTATTTTGCAACAAATCCCCAACATGAATCGACTCGCCGTTCCGGAATGTCCGGATGTAGTTTTGGGCCGCAATATGAAGTACCAGCGGCAAGAAAATCCACGCACAGCCGGCGGCGCAACCCCTCGCTGTCGTCGCATTTCAAACCAAAATGATTCTTCAGGCGCAGATCAATGCCGGGATTGGCGGAGTAGTTGATCGGCACGCGATCCGGTTCACAACGAGCAAGCGTTGTCAATACTCTTTCTTTTGATTTCATATTTATATCACATTCTTGTTGTCGATAATTGTATAAGTGCGAACGTTCCATAAATACCGTTTACGGTATTCGGTGCCGGATAATTTGCATCCGTAAATCCATACGAACTGTCCACTGCAACAGCCACCACATTTATATTGTACAAAAAAATGCAACTAAAAAACATAAGGCATTCTGTTTCATGTATCTTGAAGAGACAGCACAAAACGAACAAAAAATCTGCAATATTTTCGAACCCAAGAGGACCGCAAACACCAAAAAACAATCGCCTGATATACGGGAAAGACATGGCGTATTCATCACACACATCCTTTGTTTTAGGTTTAGATTAGCGTGAACAAACAGAAGACTATGATTCTTCACAGAAAAAAAGGTCAATTTGCCTCAACAAATTCCAACAACCAGAATACTGCATAATTAACTTGCGTTCGCGTTGCAAAAACTATATGCAAATTCTTTTATATTAAAATGGGCTATTCTATTGGCGAGATAGCTACTTGGTCAAAATATGCTATTCCTTTGTCTGCCATGATGTTCAGATAGATTATCCCATTCGCTTGAGTAGGGATAAATTCTCCCGTTACCTCGACCCACTTGCCGTGAGTATTGCCGCCGTAAATATTTTTTGTGCCAGTTCCTTCGCCGCATCGAACCCAAATCGCAATTGAACCTGCGAAGGCCTCTTCGGTCATTACCCAGACGGAGAGTTTATATTTTTTCCCGACCGCCAAGGACGCGATCTCCTGGTACAATCTACCCCAGGCGTAAGTCTCTTTACCTGCTTCTTTGGGCGGCGCAGCCTTAACTTCCATCTGCAAAGCATTCTTGCCCTCATGGGCTTGAGTAGAAACCACTTTGCCTTCAACTTTACCAATGGTATTATCGAAAATCCAAGGCGTAAGTCGTTTTTCAAAACTGCCATTCTTTACGATTGCGGTGTCTGGTTCTACTTCAATTAACTCGACATCGTCGAAACTTGCCTCTCCTCGATTACCCATTGCATTGAGGAAAATCATCGCATCGGGAACCGTTGCGGTGAACTCTCCAGCAATTTCCTGCCATTTGCCGTAGGCTTGACCATCGCCAAAAAATTGTTTGGTTCCTGTTCCCTCGCCAGCTTTGACTAAAATGGTGATGATGCCGTCATAATTTTTGTCGGTATAAGCAAAGGCTTTTACTTGATAGGTCTTCCCTGGGGTTAATGCAAGCACCTTGTGGATTCTTCCCCATGCGCCATACTTGTTGTCAATCAAATTATCCCTGGCCGGCGCTTCAAAAGACATGGTAATAGCCTGGTCGCCGCTATTTACCTGGGTACTGCGTTCAAGATTTTTGACTTTCCCTTTCATTGAGAGAAAGTTCCAGTCGGCAGTGCCATCCTCAAAAGAGGAATTAGTAATTAGATTTTCCGCGCTCCAGGCGGTAAACGTGATTGCTGCCATGCCGGCAATTGCGAGTAGCTGCTTTTTCATGATTATTTCCATTTTGTTAAGTTTAAATCCCGGTCCGCCATCCCATCCATAACTCCAACTTTAGCAAAAAAGGGATGTTGACCACTTGATCGTTGCGGATTTCACAGCGATAATCATCGAGCGCTTTTAATGCATCTTTGAATTTTGACCCAAGCACGGTGTCGCTGCGATTTACTTTGTAAGCGTCAAAAGCATTCATGGTTTCAAGGGTCAAACGAGTATGCTTCAGCCCTTTTTCAAGAAAACTTATTCGTACTAATGCATCCTCATCCCCTTGTGCTAAACTTTTAGCAGCGCCCAATATTCTGGACGCTTGGTCGACATCGGCTAGGGTGTATAGTTTATGGCCGCTCCAGCCAACTGTATTCCAGCCGCCTGCTGGATATTTTTTCATAAATTCACTATCTCTTTTATTGGTGAGTTTTTCCCATAAATCAAAATATTTTTTGATTTCAGGGGCCGCCTTGCCAAAGGTGGAGTAGTAATCATTAAGCACTTCCTCGACACTCATATCAGGGCTGTCATTTAGACGCGCCACCATGTAGAGGTTCGGCCCTTGAGTACCAAACATCGCCGTTAAACTATCAAAATCAGTAGCGACCATCCCGTGATTATAAGCAAATTTGTAATCATCGCCAAATTGATGGGCAAAGATGTATGGCAAACAGTAACCGGCAAGGAAATAGTTAGGACGCAAATAGAGACTGGCCCCGGTATCGCTCCAGCCATTCCATTGATTAATAAAATCGTTGCGGTGAGCTTTATCTAGCGGGTAATCAAAATCCTGCACGGTACCAACAATAATGCGGCTATTTAGTTTAGTCTCTTTGGGCGGATTGGAGTAGTTGGCATAAGCATAACCTAACACGGTAGCGTCAGGGGCGTACTTTCCCCCTTCTTTTTGGAGCGCCAGCCAAAATTTAGCATAGCGGTCAGATAAATTATTGTGCATCTCGGTACCGGCCGGAGCTTCACCAGCGGCATCGACGGTAATTATCTGAGTATCATAAACCGTACCGGCCGGATCCCATGCCTTGCAGCGATCGCATAGACAAGAGCTGTCCTGGACGCGACGGTCATTTTCTGCGCCATTGATAAATGGCCCTTTGTAAGATTGTTGTTTATTTACCCAGTCCTGTACTATTTGCTTATGAAATTCCGGATTGGATACGCACATTTGGACTAACTCGGTCCGGCTATCAAAGGGACTGCGTTTGCCATCGGGACGCAATGCGAAAAAGTCTGGATGAGTTTTCCCGAGACGTTTCCAGTATTGTTCAAACGCATGACCGTACTCGAAAGAAGTTCCACGTGCAAATTGATGACGGCGCAACCAGATTTGACGCTCAAGCTTGGCATTTTCGTACTCTTCTTTGCTGAAAACGTTTTGCCATGGCCCCAGGTCAGTGCCATCACGCATCCGGGAGTGAATCAATTGCGACGTACAGGTTTTATCTGCGACTTTGCCGCTAAATAAAGTTGCAGTTTTATGGACAAAAGTTCCAGCTTCGCCCGGCCACACCCAGCGGACGCCGACATTGTCATTGAGGTAATTGTAAACGGCAAACAACGTTCCCATCGGGGTAGCATCGTCATTGGGCAAAGTGCCATTGCCGTCTTTTCCTGCAAGAATAATTGCCTTGTCGGTAATTTTAGTCCGATAACCGTTGTTGGGCATGTTTTGAGTCTCAATTTTATTTTCCTTCGCCATTTGAGTGTCGCCAAGGTAAATATTGAAAGGCTTTATCACCTTATCTTCCCGGATAATTTCTAATTTGCAATTCGTTGCCTTTTTAATATGACTTTGCAGCTCGCCAGCAGCATATTTTTCAATGCGGTTAGCACGTTTGGGCAGGACAATATCGGCGTTGGCTCTGCCATTATCCACCAAGATAAAACCATCACCAGCAAACAACATGTTATACACTCCAAAAACCAAAAGGGCAGTTGAAAATTTCTTTAACATAGTAACCTTATTTCCTTTTACAATTTTTAAAATAAAGAACAACGGGGTAACTTCCTCTGGCTAAATTAGACTCGCAGGGGCGGGGATTTGAGTCTTTATTGACTAATATTGTGCCCATATGCCGCTAGGCCACCAATTTTCTACTCGCCAACCGTCATTTACAGCAAGCGGCGGAGTATTGGATACCGCTTCAACATGTCCATCGGCCATTGCTATATTTACCGAGCGGTTGTGGCGGGCATCAATATATGTCGGGGTATTAGAGAAGACCCCAAAATTTCCGCCGTTATTTGGATCTACTGTGGAATCCATGAACATGAACTTGATAGTAGGTTTTTTTATTCTAGTCAATTTGGCCGTCAAGTAAGCCCCGGCCGCAGAAAAGTCGCCAGCCTTCTTATTGTATCCGTAAGTCAGGCTGTTTTTCCCTGCCATTGAAAAAATGCTGACTGGAATAATGGCGCTGGTACAGGTATAACAAGGAATCGCCGGTCTTAGATCAGACGCAAGTGATTTACTGGGACTAAGGTCAGCTCCGACATATTTTGAGAGTTGATAGGTCCAGAAATTATCAATGGTTTGGCCGCCGCGTCCCAATGTGGGAGAGAAATCTTGATTATCTCCCGCATACATTACATAGCCTGTACCAATTTGCTTCAGGTTGTTGACGCAACTAATGGCGCGCGCTTTCTCTCGGGCTTTATTCAGCGCTGGCAGCAGCATGGCGGCGAGGATGGCTATGATGGCGATCACTACCAGCAATTCGATGAGTGTGAAATTTCTTTTCTTCATTTTTGCGTTACTCCTTAATTGTTGTTAATAAATTCTTTTTCATCATCTGCTACTTTGTTTGAGTCTTTGCCAAATCTATTTTTAAAAGTTCTAATCATATTTTTAGAATTTCCGAACTCCAGTACTTCACCCTAGATTTCAACCGAGATTTGCGGCGACAGTTCAAGCTTATGCGGCGACAAATCGCCCTTTGTTATCATTTCAATCAGGCATTTGACGCCTGTGTATGCCACATTCATTTCCGCCTCGCAATAAATTGCCGGCACCGCCAGCTTATAATATGAGAACGGCCTCATGCACGCAAGCATGATTTCCGCTTTTTTATCAAAACCGCTTCTGACCAGTATCAGATTGGCGATTTCCTGCGCACACCTGAAATCCATGCAAACGATGGCATCGAATGGCATCTCCTGCTGCCGGAAAATTGGCTTGAGGCGCTCGAATGCGCCGCTGAATGCTCCGGTTCCTGAATAGATTATTTGCTCATTGAGATCAAGCTGATTCTCTTTCATGGACTTTATGAACAACTCGATAAGTTCAGCTTCAAAGAAATTGCCAGGGGCTTCAGTAAAATAAGCAATCCTTTTCCTGCCGGCTTTTTTCAATTCGCTCACAATCCTGAACATTGTAGACTTGTAATTAATTTCAAGCCTGACAGAATCTCCGGACACTTTTTCGCTGTAGTTTCCAAGCACGACATAAGGCTTTGCTAACTTCTTGAATATATTCATCATGCCTTCGGTCAAGTCGCCGGAGACAATAAAGCCGTCGATGCGTCCATCCCTGAGTACCGGGGGCAGATGTTGCACACTCTGCTCTTCGCCGCTAAGATAAGCCATTGCCAGATTATAATCGAACTCGTTAATCGCCTTCGCAATCCCGTCCATATTTCTTGCATAAGCCGGGTCGGCGAACTCGACGCCAATCAGCACAAAGGCAATATTGCGGGTATGGCCGTTCCGCCACTTCCGCACGAGATCCTGAATGCCGGGATTGATCTGATAGCCAAGTTCATCACAGGAGGAAAAGACCTTCTGCTTGATCTTTTCCGATACCACGGCCTTGTTGTTCAGGGCTCTGGATACCGTCATGATCGAGACTCCGGCCTTGGCGGCCACGTCCCTGATGCTGGCTGGTTTCTGTTTCATTTATTCTCTCTAATCATTAACTGTTAATTGTAACATGAGATTATTATATTCTAAATTCAGATATCTGTCAATACCCTTTTTAAAATAAAATGACAAATATTTTTAATCAAATCCGGATTTTGGATTTTACCGGATATCCGCCCATGATGAGTTCCGGAGTTGTTTTTGACAAGTGTAATAGCTTGTTAATAAATGATTTATGCCGCCGCCTGCTGACAAAATCACTATATATGTAGACTTTGATCTAAAAATTAGTATTTTTAAATGGGACTTATGGAGTCAGAAGAATGAATGTGCAAAATAATGGGCGAAAAAATTACGCGTCCAAAATGGGTTCTGTTATTGTGCCGTCCGTGTCGGACGGGGCTGTCTTCCGCGAATGCGGGAAAAGGGTATGGCGTTGTAAGGGCATCCCTGGTGGATGCCTCCTCCATACGGGCTCGGGAAGGGTGCGGTGTAAGGGCATCCCTGTGATGCCTCCATACGGGCTATGCGGGAAGGGTATGGCGTTGTAAGGGCATCTCTGGTGGATGCCTCAGATGTCATGCTCAACGACACTCCAATATCTCGGAGTGCGGACGGTTGTCCGGTGGATTATGCTGGCCGCATGGGCGGGAACAGGTGTCCAGAATGGAGGGTTATGCTCCGTCATAACCGGGATCGGAAAACGGTTGCCACAGAGAGCAACCCTCCAAGACCGGTGTCCGGAATGTCCAGAATGTTGATACAGTATGAGCTAAACGACACTCCAATATCTCGGAATGCGGAAGCCCGCGAATGCGGGAGTGAAAAGCGAGAAAAGCGAGAAAAGCGAGAAAAGTTGTGAACGGAAATGCAGAACTAGGGGCCAGAATGTCCGGAATGCGGCAGGAGAGAAGTCAGGAGACAGGAGTCAGAAATCAGAATGGGAACCGGTAAATCAGAAGGCAAAAACAAAATGCATTGTGCTCAACGGCACTCCAATATCTCGGAGTTGGAAAGCCCGCGAATGCGGGAAAGGCATGGCGTTGTAAGGGCATCCCTGGTGGATGCCTCAGATGTCATGCTCAACGACACTCCAATATCTCGGAGTGCGGTGTCCAAAATTGGTTTGGGTGCAGCGCCGCCCGTGCCGGACGGGGTTGTCCAAAATGTGTTTAAACAGCGCCCGAATGTGTCAACCCGGGGTTACGGGTTCAGGTCGTCAGGGGCGCTGCCGCCGAGAAAACTTTTAATCCCGTGTGGAATAAACGGGACTACGGATAGCAGTTTTGTCTTCTCTTCTTTTCTGACAAAGACCGCCCAGCCCGGCAGCAAATATAGCAGCCCGGCGATCGGACCGGCTAAAACGAGCAGCAGCAGATTCCACTCGTTGAGCGGGATGACCGCAGTGATCCATTTGAGAAAGAGTATTGCCGGGATGCCGATCAGGAATGCCGGCAGGTAGACTTTCCAGGCATAAGTCCAGATTGACTGGTCACAGAACTTTGCCGCAAGCGGTAAGACAATGAATATGCTGATGATCACATTCGGAATCAGCGTCCCGAACGCGACTCCCGGAACGCCGAAATGAAACACCAGCAGAATGCTCAAGCTGAGATTGGCAATGCTTTCGCCGACATACAAACCGGCGACCAGGCGATGTCTGCCTGCCATTTGCAGGAAATTAATGGCGGAACTGCGGAAAGCAACCATAACGTAAACTGAAACCAGCATGATGTAGACGATGAACATGACATTCTCCGATGAGACTTTCAGCCAGGCATGCATGATCTGTCTGGCCAGCATTCCGAAGATGATCAGCGCGCAGGTACTCAGGAAAACCGTCAGGCGGATACTGTTGAACAGCATATCCTGCAGCTTTTCACGGTTTCCGGCCTTATGCAGCGAAGCCACCAGCGGTGGTATGTTCTCCTGGAACTGCATAGTCAGGCTGCTCATGATTTCCGGAATTCTGGTCCCGAGCTGATAGACGGTCACCCCGGCTAAGCCGACCATCACCCCGAGCACGATCCGGTCGGCTTTGAAAATGATCATTTCGGCGATGGACACGATATACGCGAACACGCTGAAGTCGGCGATTTCCCGGATGGTTTTCATGTTCAAGCCGGAGAAGGATATTTTGAGACCGGGAATCAGTTTGAATACGGTTACCGCCATCATGGTATTGGTCAGTAAATTGGGGATGGCGGCAAAGATAGCCAGACTCAAAAGTGACCCGTCAAGCTTGACGATAAGATAAACGCCGGCAAATTCCAGCACCGTATTTATCAGCATGATGTAATTGCGCAAATAGTGCCGCTTCATGCCCACCAGTATTTCCGGGAAAATCCCGCCGGGGAAAACGCCGGAAATGCCGATCCCGAACAGAATGAATGATAAACGGTAATACCATATATTGGCGCCGGGCGGAAGAACAAAGATATCCTGAATGAAGAACATCATCACGAACGCAAATGAAATGATCAGCAGCGACATGGACAGGTAACTGAAGAAAACCGCCGACAGAATCTTGCTGTAGTGCTCCACATCTGTGCTGAACGTGGATTCAGCCGTATATTTCTGGACAGTTTTGCCGAAGCCGAAGTCCAGCAGCAGGGAATAGCCGAATATAGCCCAGAGCAGAGTCCAGAAGCCGTAGTATTGATCGCCGAGCCCCAGAAAAACGATTCTGGTAAGAATAACCGCGCTGACCATTCTTGTTCCGAGGAGCAAGTAATTGGTGGCGGTGTTTTTGAAAATAAGTTTACCGAGTTTCCCCATTGCGGCTATTATCCTTAATGATTATTCTGTTGATCCTGATGTTCCCCAAGACCCCTTATCGTTTTTCTTCGTTCAGTTCAAAAATGACTTCCTCTTTTTTGTGGAAGTAAATGTAAAGAGCATATATTGTCAAAAGTAAAAAAACTACCGCCGATAACGGAAAAACATCTATATCACTGATATCGTAATGGCATGTCTGAACAAAATCACCGATGTGCGGCAGTTCACAGATCAGATGGGAGATACGTAAAACCAGTGAAAACGGAACCGCAAAAAAGATGATGAAAGCGGCTGAAATCAGCATGTTGATTTTATCCTTGTTAAGCATGAAAAAATAGAATTCAGCCAGAAGAACCAGCATTATTAAATTAATGTCATGAAGCCGGTGATAAGACAGCAGCATGGTGATACACATTATAGCCAGAATGAAATTCATCCCGAATGAATTTTCCCGGCGGTCCCTGAGAAGAATATATACCCCCAGCAGCCCGAAGAGTAATTTTGCCGGAATATTTATAATGTTAAGTTTGAAAAAACCTATATTCAGCATGCTGTAGCCGCTTGCCGCATAGGTATTAAATCCGCCGGCTGAGACATATTGCTGGATGAGGTCTGCATATCTGCCGTAAAGCTTGATGATATTATGTCCGCAGAGCACCGGCGAGATCGCAAGAAGCAGAAAGAGCAGAAAAGAGACGAGGCAGAAGAGATAGTTTTTTTTCAGAAACAGCGCCGGGGCGAGAAGTGTTAACATGGTATATTTAGTGACTGCGGCAAGGCTGAATAAAATAATCCTTAACCACTTATTGGGACTGTAAAGGCACAAGACAAGAAATAAAGTAAGGAAGATGGTGTTTTGACCAAGCCTGAATGTCATTGTCACCGGCGTGGAGTTGAGAAAGATGAAAGCCATAAACAACATCAGTACTGCTTTCACATCAGGTTTTTTATAATTAAAATTATCCAGCATTCCGGCCTTTTTGAAAAATAGATAGACCAGGCAGCATGCGGCAATAATATTAAGTGAAAGATGAATAACTTTTGCCGCATCAAGATTAAAGGGGATAAACGGCGTGAAAAACAGAAATGTTCCGGGGAATACAATGGGCGGACAGGTCCAGTCAATCAGCGTGAGATTCTTCAGATTATACGGATCAAGATTGTGCCAGATCGCCATTGAGGTATCAACATGGCATACAAAATCAACCAGGGGGTTGTCTTTAAGCGTAACAATGATTCTGAATAAAGTGAGCGCAAACATGCAGAAAGCAAGCATATAGAAGATATTGCGATTAATAACGGTGTCAAGTTTCAGATATTTTTTCATGCGGTCCATAATATAATGTCAGGATTGACCAGCTCCCTCAGGTTTTCTCTTGTGCAATTCAAAAATTACCTCTTCTTTTTTATAGAAATAAAGATAAAGAGAATATATTGTCAAAAGCAGAAAAACTATCGCCGGTAACGGGAAAACATCTATATTATTGACATAGTAATGGCATGTCTGGAAAAAGTCACCGACATGCGGCAGTTTGCAAATCAGATGCGATATCCTTATAACCAGCGAAAAGGGGACAGCAAAAAATAGGATAAAAGCAATTGAAATTGATATATTGATTTTGTCCTTCTTAAGCAGAAAAAAATAAAATTCGGCCAGTAGAACCAGCATTATTAAATTAATGTCATGAAGCCGGTGATAAGACAGCAGCATGGTGATGCACATTATGGTCAGAATGAAATTCATCCCGAATGAATTTCTCCGCCGATCCCTCAAAATAATATATACTCCCAACAGTCCGAAGAGTAATTTTGCCAGAATGTTAATAATGTTTGGTTTGAAGAAATCTATGTTCAGCATGCTATAGCCGCTTTCCGCATAGGTATTAAATCCGGAGGAGACCGATTCCTGAAGGATTTCTGCATAGCGGCCGTAAAGCGCGATAATATTATTTCCGCAGAGTGCCGGCGATATCGCGAAAAGCAGAAAGACTAGAAAGGAAACAATGCAGAAAAGATAATTTTTTTTCAGGAACAGCGCCGGGGCGAGAAGGGTCAGCATGGAGTATTTGGAGACTGCGGTAAGACTGAATAAAATAATCCTGGACCACTTATTGGGACTGTAAAGGCACAGAACTAGAAATAAAGTTAAGAATAGCGTGTTTTGTCCATGCCGGAATGTCAGCATCACAGGCGTGGAATTAAGAAAAATGAACGCCATAAACAATATCAGCACTGCTTTCACATCTGGTCTTTTATTATCAAAATTATCCAGCATCCGGGCTTTTTTGAAAAACAGGAATACCAGGCAGTACGCGGCAATAATACTAAGTGAAAGATGAATAATTTTCGCCACAGCAAGGCTAAAGGGAATAAACGGTGCGGAAAGCGGAAAAGTTCCGGGAAATATAATAGAAGGTGACGTCCAGCCGATCAGCATAAGATTCTTCAGGTTATGTGGATTATATGGATCGAGATTATTCCAGATGGCTGTTGCTGTATCAACATAGCAGACAAAATCAACCAGGGAGTTGTTTTTGAAAGCAAGGATGATTCTGAATAAGGTGAACACGGACATGCAGATAAAAAACATGTAGAAAAAATTGCGGTTAACAATTGTGTCAAGTTTCAGATATTTTTTTATGAGGTTCATGATTATTAAAACCTGCTGCATTACTTACTTTTAAAATTGCAGTTGAATCCGAATATGATATCAGGATTGACAAACTCCATAAAAGATATTCGGGAGTCTACGGTCAGGAACATATTTCGTCAATCCTGGATTTCATAACTTTGAAATAGTCGCCTACCCAGCCGGGGGGATTGACTGCCGGTGCAGATGAAATAAAGCTGGCGAACGAGTCCTTGTCTTCCGGAGCAAAGCCGTGCATGCCTGGCAGGGCTTTAAGGCCCATGTCGCAGGGTTCGAGCTGCCAGCCTGGATTCAGCAGGAAAATCATCTGACCGTACATGTCGTCCTGGAAATTGATGCCATACTTTATTTTTTCTTCATGATTCAGGATATGTCCATCTTTTGATTCCGATAATAATTTGCATATCCGCACTCTGGCCTGATCGTTAAAAAACCACATCCTGGCCATTGTCGAATCATATACCGCCGCATAATCCTTGCCGAATTTAAACCCGAGAGCTTCAACCTGTTTTTTTAGATCCGAAGTCCCGGCCAGCGCGGTCATGCCGTGGTCGGACATGATCGAAATGGTAAAATCCCCGTAATTCCTGCCCGCAGCTTCAAACAGAGTTTTTATTTGCACGGAATACCATTCCAGTTTTTTCCGGATAGCGGCCTTATCCTTGAGTTTCATATGGAGCAGGCCGTCCAGGGCGGCTGTGTAAAGAAAGGCGAATTTGATCTCCCCCTGGTTGAGCTTTTCGAGGAGTTTAGCGATGTTCTCAGGTTCAGACAGACGCCAGTCGGATATATGGTATGGTACCTGTTTCCGGGTCAGCAAGTCGGCCAGATTCTCCACCGGCGTCATGCCGCCGGGAACGAAAATGTCGGTTTTTTCGATATAATCAAAATAAGGCAGCCGGTCGTATGGCATGGAATACATTTCAAAATACCCGGTAAATCCATAGAAGCGGGCAATTATTTTTGAAAGGATGTGCCTTACCCGCCAGCGGTTGAAAATCCGCGGCGGAAGGTATTGCAGCATCAGCCAGCGGAATATTTTGAAAGGCGATTCCTCCGGAGCGTAATAGTAGAAGCTCAAATGTTTATGTACTTCCGGAGGCTGCCCGGTAAGAATGGTCGGCACTGCCGTAGACGAATAACCAAACTGCATTTTGACCGGATACCGGTGAGGAAGCAGATCATTCAGAAATCCATACTCATTGATGATTTCCCAGCCGAGAGCGTCGATAAACATGAATATATGGACTTTGCCGGTACCCATATGCTCCTTTCCCATGACAGGAAATTAAAATTACTTTTGCTGTTTTGCATCTGTTGCAGATTCTTTGTCCGGAACCGCCGCCGCAGGTTTCTGTTCAGGCTGTTTAGCCTCGTCTTTGGGCGGAATTCCTTTTGAGGCAGCCTCTGTTCCGGCAGCCGGAACAGGTTTGGCATCAGTCGTTATGAACGGTTTCTTGCTGCCTTTGCCGGGATTGCCGGGTTTATCTTTGGGAATATAACCGATCTGGGCCAGGTATTCGGCGGCATGGTACTCGCTATAAATGGTGGCGTAAGTCAGCGCGGTTCTGCCGACGTTGTCCGTTGCATTCAAATCCGCATCGTATTCAATCAGCAGTTGGAGTGTGGTCAAATCCCCGTTCATCGCGCAGAACATCAGCGGAGTCCTGTTCAAATTGTCCTTGCAATTTACATTGGCTCCGGCTTTTATCAAATAATCCGCAACATCATTGTTATCATAATAAATTGCATAAATTAAAGGTGTCCAATCGTCCTTTTTGTCACGGAAGTTCAGGGGGGCGCCTCTTTTAATCAGGCGTTTGGCGGTAAGATTTTCGCCGCGGGAGATGGCATCCAGCAAGGCTTCGCCAAGTCTGTAATTGTCTTTTTCCCCTAAATTATATTCCTGAGTCTTGCAAGAGCAGAAAACGAATACCAGCAGGCACGGAACAATCAAACTCAAAATTACTTTTGTGATTTTCATATCTATGTTCCTCGATTTATTATTAATTTAGCAGATTTCTTTTAAGAATCCACCGGATATTCGATAATTTTTGCATTGGCAGGCAAAAGATGGCGGAATAAAATTACGCACCTGGATTTGAACATATCATCTCAGGGGTTAATTTTACTGAAGAGTAAGCAACTGTCCGGCCCGGGCGCCGTCAGGGGGACAAACTTTGTGCTGAACGGTCAAACATAAAAAGGAATTTATCATGCCGCTGCTCACTGAAAAGGAGAACAGGCAGATTCTTGAATTCATCAGGAATGCTGAATTCAAGGATGACCGTAAAAAGGTTCCTTACTGGACATTGCGTTATGTTTGCGCCTTGATCAGTCTCTTTTTCTTTATCGTCACTCCGGTTCTTTTTCTCAACGGCAGGGGTTTTTTGTGCGCGATTCCGCTGTTGCTGGGGATGTGCTGGCTGCTTGTCGGCATTGTGCTGCATGTGCAGTGGCTGCGATATAAGGAGATTGCAGCTCTAAAGTCGGCGCTCTATCCCCGCGGGGAAACCGGACATTCCGGACAGCCATAGAGCACAAACTATTCTGATGTCCCCCGGCATTCCGGAGAGTTTAGAGACCCTTTGAGCACAACCGCTCTTGGAATCCAGCCACATTCCGGATATTGATTTCGACATCCGGTTAAGATTTTCGTTAACTGACAATATTTTCCCGCTCCTGCTATTTTGTGCATTCCGGACACCATCACCCCGTTGGATGCGGCCAGCGGTTAGATTGACAACTCCGACACTTTGGAGAGTCGTTGAGCACAACGCTTTTCATTTTTCATAAACACTCCGACACTTTAGATGGTCGTTGAACGTAACACTTTTCAGTTTTCATAAACACTCCGACACTTTGGATAGTCATTGAGCAGAGACTGTTTCGCCCATGCGGCCAGCATAACCAGACGGACAACCGTCCGACTCCGACACTTTGGAGGGCCGTTGAACAGTACCATTTTCACTTTTTCCAAATTTACCGTTATAATTTTTAGAATTTTAGCGCTCCCGAATTTTAGCATTTCTTCTTACATATATAGTAATTTTGTCAACTGAAAACATGCATTCATGCTCAATAAACGCGAAAATTAAAGATTTTTTTTACTGTGAAGTTGCGTAAAAATGCAAAATGGCCGCTATCCGGTCATTTTGACTTGGCAAAATTGCGCAATCAGACATTCTGGATGCCGTGCCTGCAAATATCCAGGAGCGGCTTATTATCCGCGTCTTGATTTATGTGCTGCTACAGCGTAAATTAACAGCAAAGCGCGAATGGAGATTGTGTTCAGGGGGAAAGTATTTGCAGGATAAAAAGCGGAATTTTATGGAACACTTTAAACAGATAAATGATTTCAGGGTGGATGCTGAAACCCGGCTCAAGGCCGCCCGGCGGCTGGCCGCGACGTATGCGCCGGACATGTCGGCGGTATGCGAGGCGGATCTGCATTGCCACTCGTTTTATTCCGACGGCTATAATTCGCCGTCCATGCTGGTATTTGAGGCGTTCCGCCGCCGGATGCGGGCGCTGGCCATTTCCGATCACGATGTTTTTGACGGCCAGGCTGAAGCCATTGACGCCGGGGAAATATTCGGTCTCCGGGTGGTGCCGGCAGTGGAATTCTATACCGACCGGCCGGGAATTGAAATTCTGGGGTTCTTTCCCAATGTTGAACATTTTTTGAAGATGTCGGGGGACGGTGTTTTCGACGATGTAGTGGAGCCTGTCCGGGAAGCGAAGAAGATCCAGTTGAACGGTATGCTGGCGAGGATTCCGGCCTGTTTTGCCCGGCTGGGGTTCAAGGCGGAAATAACGGAGAAAGACATCGGCAGATATTTGCGGAACGGGATATCGACCAAAGGCGACATCAGCGTTGTGATGTGGCAGAAATACGGACGTGCGCTGGCGGCGGCGGGAATAGCCGGCGATGTCAAGGATTTTCAGGCAAGATATACCACGCTGGATGAATATCTGAATCTGCCGCTGAAGCTGGATATGGATCTTTCGCCGGAGGCATTTGTGCGGCGGATCAGGCGGTGGGGCGGGCTGCCCGGGCTGGCGCATCCCACGGAATTGCGCAATAAAGAAGGACTGGGCAATGGTTCGCTTTATCAGATTATATGCGATCTGGCTTCCGCCGGGATGCAGTGCATTGAGGTGGACGGCTGGAGGAACGGCATTTGTCCGGAAACCGGCATGAAGCAGACGGAGCTGTTTGAGATGATGCGCCTCCGCTATAATACGGAGCACCCGTATGCGATGCCGCTGCTGGCGACCAATGGCGCGGACAGTCACAATCAGCCGGGGGAGGGACTGGAGCTGGGGTGCGGCAGAAACCGCAATCTCCGTCCTGAATTCGGTAAATTTTCCGAGGTGACCGCTTTGGACAGGCGGCAGCGGATGCTGCTGCTGTAAAACTGGATTATTTCCACATGCGGGAGAAGATATTTTTCCGTTTGAACGCCCTTGATTCAGGCTCTTTATTCTGGAGCAGCAGTTGCGGGTTCAGTTCAAAGATTGTTCCGGCGGCGTCGTTTCCGAACAAAGCCGCAACCCGCGACTTCGCCAGTTGCATTTCGAACGGGCGGGATTCAATATTATGCGCGTCGGAAGCGATGTAATCGCAAATTCCGGCGGCAATCATTTTCTCGGCGGTACGCCGGGGCAGGGGGCCGGATCTGCCGTTGATACTGGCGGCATTGACTTGAAAAAAGATTCCGTGCAGATGCAGTTCAATCATTTTGGGCAGGTTTTGAGACGACAGCAGTTTTTCCGGGTGAACCAGAATCATGCGGAATCCTTTAAGTCCCGCTTTGAATGCCAGTTGTTCCATAAACTGCGGGATTGCATAGGAATTGAGATCCACCAGGACGAAAGATGTTTCTCCGAGCGGCATTATTGTTTTGTCCAGTTCGGAGTTGAAGTCCGACAGCGTGTATTCGCATCCGGACAGGAGTCTTATGCCGCATTGCTGTGCATGGCCGGACAATTCATCCCGCCGCGAAGAAATCATGTGAACAGCAGCCGGGTTGAAATGAGGGGTGGCGACAATGGTGTCAATGCCGTCCGCTCTGGCGGCGCGCAGCATTTCAATTGCCTTCTCCAGCGACGGCGGCCCGTCATCAATGTCATGCAGAATATGGCAGTGAATATCGATCATGCTCAGCCTTGTTCTGTTTGACTGTGTCCGGCTTTACCATACTTATAATTATAGTGGTAGTGGTAATGGTAATAATAATTATACTTTATCGCTTCGATATTGAACCTGTTGAGCAGAATTCCGCTGACCTCGACATTGGTCTGGCTGAGCTGCCGCAGACAGCGTTTTATCAGTTCGATTCTGGTCTTGCCCGCCGTAATGATAAACATGGTGGCGTCAGCGAGATGGCCGATAATGGCGGTGTCCGCCATATTTAAAGTCGGCGGCGCATCAATGAAAATGTAATCGTAGCTTTGAGACAGTTCCGCCAGCAGTTGCTTGAAGCCTTCGGTCATCATCAGTTCGGTGGGATTGGGAGGTATCGGGCCGCTGTTGATCAGGTCAAGCCCCTGGCCCATTACATTCCGGTGAATGGCCTCATTGAAAGGCGCTGCTCCGACAATAATGGAGACCAGACCTCTGGTATTTTCCAGAGAAAAGAACTTGTGCATGAAAGGCTTCCGCAAGTCGCAGTCCACGATGATAACTTTTTTCCCGGACTCGCATACGGATAAAGCCAGATTGGCAATGATGGTTGATTTGCCTTCGCCGGGCAGTGCGCTGGTGAACATGATGATTCTGGATTTGTTCTTTCCGGGAATCATGAATTCAATGTTGGTGCGCAGAATTTTGAATGCCTCGGTAATGGCATGATTATGTTTTTCAGAGATAAAAAAACGAGGGTTCCGTGTTGCGGCGGCGTGTTTATTCTTGCGTCTGCCCTCGTGCAATTTGTCATCGATCACGGCTTCCGGAATGGTGCCGATCACATTTTTACCAAGCCGCTCCGGAATCTCTTCGGGGATTTTTATCGTCCAGTCCAGCAATTCCCTGGTCAGACAGAACGCCAGCGCCAGCAGCAGGCCGATGAGAAAACCGATTGCGGTGTTGGTTCCCGGCTTGGGGCGTAATTTGCCGGACGGAAGTTCTGCCACGTCCACGATCTGAATATTTTTCAGATTCATAATTTCCTGCACCACCTTGGTAAAAACTTCGGCAGTGGCTGTCGCCGCAAATTGTGCCAGTTCAGGAGATGACGCGGATACTGCGATTTTTAAAATCCTGGTATTGCGCTGCAAGTCTGAAGAAATTGAGTATGCATTATTGCCGAGCGGAAACTTTTGCTGGACGCGGGCGGAAACTTCTTTTCTCACTTTGCGGCTGGTGATAATTTCCTTGTAGTCGTTAACCAGCCGGCTGCTTAGATCGAGTGCCTGAGATTTTATTGCGGCCGGGGTATTGATATCCTCGTTTGATTCCCACGCAAAGATTGTCACTGAAGATTCATATACCGGGCTGAATACCCATTTACTTAAACTCCAGCCGGAAAGGCCGCCTAATGCCGCGCATATTAAAAGGGCCCCCCAGTATTTCATCAATACCCGCAGGATGCTTTGCATATCTATGTTAAATTTGAACTCTTCCATAAAAAATCCTTAATATTACCTTGCTAAGTTGGGGAAAAATGAATTTCTTTAAAGTACTTCCAAAACGATAAAAAACAATAAACAATAGCGATAAAGAGCTATTGTTTTCAGATTGGCGGCATCACGTAACTATAACAACTTATATGACAAAAGCGAATGATGCCCGCGACTATTCGGGAAATGTATTCTCCGGAACATATTCGCGGGCAAGAAGCCGCAATCCGTTCGCATCGTTGCCGGACACCAGTTGCTCTATCTTATCTATATCGACATGGTTTTCAACCCCGGAGTTGTTCTTTTTGAGCACTCTGATTTTGTTATATTCAGATTTCTCGACATCTTCATCCTCAGTAATCAGTTCTTCATATTCCTTCTCGCCGGGGCGTAAACCGATAAACTTGATTTTAATGTCCTTGTCCGGAATCAATCCCGAAAGTTCAATCATCCGCTTGGCCAGTTCCACGATCTTCACGCATTCGCCCATTTCCAGGACGAATATTTTGCCGTTTTCTCCGATTGCGCCGGCTTGCAGCACCAGGTCAACCGCTTCCGGGATGGTCATGAAATAACGGCGCACTTCCGGGCTGGTTACCGTAACCGGGCCGCCCTCCTCAATCTGCTTTTTGAATAACGGGATCACGCTGCCGCTGCTGCCCAGCACATTGCCGAACCGTACCGCCATAAGTTCAGTGCCGTTCTGCGGCCGCTCCATCAGCAGCCGTTCCGCAATGCGTTTGGTGGCACCCATGATATTGCTCGGACGCACCGCCTTGTCGGAGGAAATCATGACGAAACGCTTTACCTTGCACTGTTCCGCCGCTTCAATAAGCCGGCTGGTGCCGATAACGTTATTGCGGAAACATGCCGGAACATTTTCCTCCATGAGCGGGACATGCTTATAAGCCGCGGCATGATAGATGATGTCAATACCGCCGGCCATGGCAATTGCATTCTTTATCTCTTCCGGATGTCTGATGTCGCCGGCCACGGGAATAATTTTCAAGTACGGGAAGTTCAAGCTAAGTTCGGCTTCCAGCGAATACAGCGCGATCTCGGAGAATTCAAGCAGTACCAGAATCGCCGGGTTGTAGCGTGCGATCTGCCGGCACAGTTCAGAGCCGATACTGCCGCCGGCGCCGGTAACCATCACCTTTTTAGATTGCAGTCCCTGGCGGACTATCTTCCGGTCGAGTTTTTGCACGTCCCGGAGCAGCAGATCTTCAATATTGACTTTTTTGAACATTGACACCGAAACATTGCCCCGCGTCAGATCCGAGATGGACGGAATCTGCCGGAATTGACAGGCTACTCCGGCACGGGAGCAGCTTTCAATAATTAAATTCATATATCTGGGTTTGCGGAACGGCGAAAGGATGAGAATGCTGTTTACCCGGAATTGTTTTGCGATTTCTCCGATATTCCGCAGTTTGCTGTAGCAGACCGGTACTCCGTGAATTTTAGTCTGGTCCATATCCCGGTTATCGGTTACCACGCCGACAAAATGGCCCAGTGATACGGTTTTGGACAGCCGCAAAATCAAATCAGTGTCTTCAATGTTGCCGACGACCAATACCCGTTCCTGGGATTTCCCGCCAACGGACATTCTTTTGCGCAACATGTATTCCCGCAGATACCGCACGAACAGTCTGCCGCTGGCTATCCACAGCGTCAGCAAAATAAAATTCAATACAAAGACAGAGCGCGGGAAGCTGATGAAAGACAGATGATCGATGAGAAACACAACCAACGCAAAGATCGCATTTGCCGATAATGAAGCATAAACCGCCCGCAGCAGATCGTCAATACTGAAATAAGACCATAATCCGGAATGAAGTTTAAACAACGCCAGCGCCAGGACGGTTATCAGCACATATATTGGAAGAGTTTCAACCAGCATCGCGGATACATCAGAAGGAATCCTGCCGTCGAAACGCAGCAGGAATGACGCATAGTAACATACCCCCGAGCCGATAATGTGTCCTGACACGATCAGCACCCGGCGCAGGAGCTTGTGCTGCCGGATAAAATTATAAAAATACATTGCTGTGTTCATCATCTTAATTTTCATGATTAATCAACTATCCTTATGTTTTTCACACTTTATGAATGTTATGAATGTAAGTCAGACATTCTTGTCTGACATTCTTAAAATTCTCGCAGGCAGGAATGCCTGCGCTACATTATTCTTTTTCGCAGGCAGGAATGCCTGCAAAGCATTATTATAATTGCAGCCAATACTGATCTGGTTTCAAGCCGGCTTTGATTGGATTGTTTTTCACATATTCAATAAGAAAGTGAAGTTGAGTTTCACTTCTGACAATATGGTCGTATGATTCATCAGCCCAAAATGATCCTGATTCATTCAACAATTGGTTTACTTTTCTTGCGCTCGTGCCTTTCATCCCCTTGAGAATATTAGACAATAAATGAGCATCGGCTGTCTCCAGCAACATATGCACATGATTGGGCATAATGACAGATGCTATTATACGGTAACGGTCATTATTGAAAGCGGTCAAGCATTCACAGACTTTTCCCCTGACATCTGACCGGGCAAGAATACAAGACCCGGCTCCGGCATCCAGCCATTCATTAAACCTCAATCCAAACCGCTGATTATATTCGTTCCATTGTATATCCGTCCAGGGCTCTGGATTGGCTTCAAGCCAGAAATCTCTTTCTATGCGCCATCTGTTAAGCTTTTCCTGCGGCAGAGAGTCGCGTAAACGGAAGGTAATCCAATAAGTAACGCCTTTTTTTGTCCAATGAGGTAAGTGTCTTTGTTTTTTGTTGATTCCATCATAAGAAAAAACAATAGACATTACTTTTGCCTTCCATTTTAAATGTATTTTAAATGTAGGTCAGACATTCTTGTCTGACATTCTTAAATTTTCGCAGGCAGGAATGCCTGCGCTACATTATTCTTTCTCGCAGGCAGGAATGCCTGCGCTACATTTTATAATTCTGATTACAGTGTAATATGCCAACGCAAATAACAATAAAAATCCGCCCAGCCAAAGTGCGAGACAGGCCCAGTGTAATTTCCCCAGGTATATTGCACCGCCGGCAATGACAAGTTGAATGCCCCCGTAAGCCGCGGATATTTTCCAGTGCGGTATTTTCAGTTCGTTAGCCAGCAACTGGTAGAGATGGCCGCGATGCGGCTCCAGCAGATTTTTACGGTTTTTCAGCCTGATCACTACGCTGATCAGTTCGTCGGCATAGTATGGAAAGAGGAATGACGCCAGGCATATAAACGAAGTAACGGAATTTGCAAGCATCATCACTACGGCGGCAAAGACAAAGCCGAGTAAAACGCTGCCGACGTCACCCATGAACACCTTTGCCCGGGGCATGTTAAACGGCAGGAAGCCAAGACAGCCGGCGGCGATGCTCATGCACAAACAGGAAATTTCACCGGACAGTTTCCAGGAGTAGCAGGCCAGCAACCCGAATCCCGCAAGACCGGTTATTCCGGCAATCCCGTTGATGCCATCCATGAAATTGTAATAGTTGGCGGTCATGACGATAAAAAACGCGAAAAAAGCCATCAGCCACATGGACATGCAATGCGCATCCGTGCCGGCCGCCCAGACCGTAACTCCCGCGCAGACAAACTGCAGCGCCAGTCTTAACTTCGGCGACATATGCAGCCGGTCTCCATAGAAACTGACCGCGGACAGTACGGCCGCGGGCAGCCAGAACAGAAAATTGAGTTTCAGTCCCAGCGCGGCAATAATCAACGCGGCAAGAATGCCGATGCCGCCGCCTTTGGGCGTCGGGGTGGAATGCGAACTCCGCCGGGTCGGCTCATCCAGAAGCCCGAAAATATGTCCATGGGCTGCCACCAGCCAGGCTCCGGCGGCTCCGGCGATTAACGACAGAAAAATGATCACAGTTCAATATCCTTTACATTATCAATATCCGCAATCATCCGCGGCAGTGATTTTTCCAGTGAAAATGCCGCCTGAAATTCCAATTCATGCTCGATTTTACTGGAGGAAAACCATGCGGAGCCTGATATTTTATTCAATGCGTCAGAATCGAAAATGAATCTTCTGCCGCGTATTTTGCCGATAATGTCCCCGGCGCCGCCCAGCATGGCGAAAATCCATGACGGAACCGCAACCGGCCAGCGGAATTTGCCCAGCGCCCGGTATATCGCATCAATAATCTGCCGGGTGGAATAGGTATTGCCGTCGGAAATGATGTAGGTCTGCCGTTTTGCCTGCGGACTTTCTGCTGCGAGCACGGCGGCGTTCACCACATCCCTGACATCGACCATTGAACGTTTATTGTGAAATTCAGGCAGTAAAAATGGTATTCCCGTTTTTATGGTTTTTATCATCTTTAAAATATTGCCTTTGGCGCCCGGCCCGTAAACCATGCACAGCCGCAAAACGGTTGCATCATCAATATAGCCGCCATCAATCGTTAATTTTTCAGCATCAAGCTTGGACTGCCCATAGGGGGTGTCCGGAATCGCTGCCGTTGTTTCTGAAATAGGCTCAAGGCGGTTATTCAGGCCAGGTATTTTCTCGCCGTAAACTTTAATAGTGCTGAAAAAAACAAACTTGCGGACTTTTTTTTGTGCTGCCGCCAGGAGCAGATTTTTTGTTCCGTCAGTATTGATTAAATGATATTCCGCGGCATCGGATTTCACTTCCGCCAGCGCATGCACTTTGCCGGCCAGGTGAAAGATTACATCGATATTATCGCAGGCGTTCAGCAGCGGCGGATTGCCTTCCGGATGAATGGTGATATCAACTTGATGCCATGTGTCGCACCATGCCGGTTTATGCGGCGTGAGGTCAAGTCCCGCAACGGCGTAGCCATTTGCTTTAAGTTTCTCACACAGATGCCTGCCGATAAATCCGGCGGCTCCGGTTACTAGTGCGATCATACGCTAAACCTTTTCCAGTTCCTGTACGGACGATTTTCCCGATTGATCAGACAATAAAATTCAAAACTTTCTGAATTGAAATATTTTCAATAAATATCTTGTCCAGCAAAGGGACAAAAAACTGATATATCCATTTCTGCGGAGTGAGTTATGCACTTCGCGGTTCGCCCTGGCAATATTTTTAAAACTCCGCTGGCTTTCCCCGCCGCTGCGCATTGCCACAGAAGTCCATGCTTGAAATACGGTCTTGCATTCATGTTTATAAATAAAGCGCAGAAGGAGATCAAAATCTGCCGCTGAACGGTAACCGGTATCAAACAATCCAAAAGAATCATAGCATTTTCTACGGACAAAAAATCCGGGATGCGGCGGCTGATGTCCGATGCGCAACATCCATGGCTTCCACCCGGCGCAACTGTAATATCGTATTACATGGTCAGGTGTTCCATCAAATATTTCCACATCGGTGCCAAGGCAATCAATATCAGATTGGAAAGCATGTGCAACTTTGGACAATACATCATTATTTTTATAAATGTCGTCGCTGTTTAAAATTCCGATGATTTCGCCGGTTGCAAGACTGAGTCCTTTGTTCATGGCATCGTAAATGCCTTTGTCCGGTTCTGAAATAAAATGCGCCAGATGCTCCCGGTATTTGTCAACTATCTCTTTGGTATTATCCATGGAGCAGCCGTCGACAATGATATATTCCACGTCTTTATGCGTCTGGGACAACACACTGCGGATGGTTTCCTCCAGCGTTGCTCCTGAATTATAGCAAACTGTGATGATGGAAAATTTCAATATTCAATAATCCTTCCGGTTGAGTGGCAAGCTAATAAAATGTGCGGTTATTTTTCCGCACACAGCATCATCGACTTCCAGAGATATGGAATGCGTCCGGCAAATTTGAAACGAATGTTGCGAAAGCCTTGTTCCGCAACCATTGCCGTCAGTGTTTTTACCGAAAAGAACTTGATATGTCCGCAGTCCCAGCCAACGGTGAAATGCTTATCCAGTTTGCCGGTCACGGCCATGGCAAGATTTTTGAGGTAGCCGTGGTACGGGGTGGTTAAGATGAGCGTACCCTCCTCTTTCATGATTGCACGGGCATTAAATAGAAATGTCCGCGGATCATAGAGATGCTCGATAACTTCCGATGAAATAACCACGTCATAATTCGTGTCGAGATGTGATGCGAGATCTTCATATAATGACAGACAGCGGAAGTCTATGGACGGGCAGGCATCTTTAGCGATCCTGATGCCGTCTGCGGAACTGTCTATGGCTGAGATTCTGTGCCCCATCCCTTCAAGCAGGCGGGCAAGATAACCGTTGCCGCAGCCCAGGTCAGCAATTTTGAGGTTTTTTCCGTCAGGAAGCGACGATAATATGGGCTTGGTTATGAACCCATGTGCATTGGTCGGAGCACTGGTTTTCCAATCATACGGCAAAATATTCATTTATCTTTTCCCCTTAATAATTTTAATTTTCTGGTAATTTCAAGCTCATAACGGGTCATGAAGAGGCACATATCCAAGCCGGCGGCGCCATCAAGGAATCCAAGTTTCAAAACGTACATATAAAAGAATCTAAGCGCCCAGCGCCCCGGCAGCAGAGGCCAGATTCTTTCCTTGACCGCCCGGCGGCGCTCTAATGCGTTACCCAAAAATGACGGTTTGAGTCCACCCGTAGATTCCCCGGTAATGATCTTTATCATCTCGCGAGATTCGAGATCAGCATAGTTAAGGTGTTTCCGCCAGAGGTAATCGCGGCCCCGGCGGTCCTCGTGATGCATTTCTTCTTTGAGGTAACCAACGGCGCCGTCAACCAGCATATGTTCATGCACGTCGCGATCTTCATATTTTGCTTTGCTTTTGCGGAAAAATCGAAGATTCCAGGATGGATAATAGCCGCAATGCCGGATCTTTTTTCCCTCCCACACAAAATAGCGGTTCACATAAAAACCTGTCATCCCGGTGGCCGTGATCCCGGTGGTGATTGAGATCAGCTCATCGCGAAGCGGCGGGGTGATCATCTCATCCGCATCCAGAATAAAGACCCAGTCAGTAGTTATCGGCAGATTGTTCAGCCCCCAGTTTTTCTGGCGGGCATAGCCTTCCCACGGGTGATAAATAAAATGCGCCCCGGCTGATTCGGCGATCATTTTTGTGGTATCGGCGGAGCCGGAGTCGAGAACGAATATATCATCGGCAAATTCCCCGCTTTTAAGGGCAAAGGGGAGGTTTTTCGCTTCGTTGAGCGTGGGGATGATTATCGATACATTGGATTTTTTTTTTGTCATAAGCCTATAAAAATATTCATTGATGAGCAAGGCAGAAAGCCGGAACATCCGGCGGATTCCCGAAAGTGCCGGCATTTTTTCGTAAAAAGGCAATCCTCATATGTCATGATTTTAATACCCTCTTCTTAATTGCTTTAGCCGGGTTGCCTGCCACAATAACCCACGGTTCGACGTCTTTAACCACAACCGCCCGTGCTCCGACAATAGCGCCTTCGCCTACTGTAACACCCGGCCCGACAAACGCATCTGCACAGATCCAGGCCTGGTCCTTCACAACAATGGACGGCTTAAGCAGCGGCAGTTCCGGGTCGGTAAAATCGTGTGTTCCGGCGCACAGGTGTGCCCGCTGGGAAATGGTGGTTCTGGTGCCGATGGTGATTCTGCCAAGATTATATATGTAGGCATATTCCCCTACAGATGACTGATCGCCGATCTCAAAATTCCATGGCATGCAGATGATTGCGGTATTATAGACATGTGTTTCGCGGCCGACTTTGGCTCCGAACAGCCGCAGCAGAAAGGAACGCCAGCCGAAGCAGATACGTGGACTGAAACGGAATAAAAGGGCAGTCCATCCCCACAGCACTCGCAGCAGCATCTCCTTCCGGGTATACCTTGCGGCTTTGCGGTTGGCGGCTATGTCAAGCATCCGGTTTGTCATCAGTCTACCCTCACGCAGTTGGGGACAGCGCCGCCGTTGAGCATCCACTCGTAAACGCTTCGCATAGCGCCGGCTGTAATATCTATCATGTACTTCGCTATCAGGCGCTGCCCGCGCTCACCCATTTCAGTTATTTGACTTGCAGGCATGGAGAACGCATTTGCAAGGCATTTCTCCAGCGCTTGCGGGCCAATGTCAATCCACCAGCCGCAACGCTGGCTTTCCAGTTCTCTCCAGGGAGTGCCTTTGGTGGTAATTGCCGGTACGCCTGCGGCCAGAGCCTCTGCCACTACAATGCCAAAA
>JBAYIO010000028.1:0-52365 GCA_041665605.1 Victivallaceae bacterium
CGCGTGGAAAAGCACAAATTGAGAAACCGTTCCGAGCTGGAAAAAGATGAAGTGGACGCCCCTGCCCCCGCCGCCTGGTTGCTGCTTATCGGGTTTGCGGCATTCTTCCTGTTCTACAACCGCAGGCGGATACCCCGCGGCAAAAAGGAAAATTGTTAGCACATTGGCGTTTCCGGGGAAAGTTCGTCAGCTTTGAATATAATGCATTATCTTATAGCCATTCTCAAAAGGTGTAAAGCCATCTTGTAAGAAAGAGTTAATTATAAACTGTTCGAATGGCATTTAAACTTTTCTGATTTGATTATTTTTAGAATGTCGTTATTTTTATTGAATAGAGTAATGATTGATATACAAAAAAATCAAAGAGAAGGGAGGCGGAAGATGAGTGGAGGAAGAGGATATTTATTGGTGGCTGCTGGAATTGCCATGCTTGCGGGATTGCTCGGAAGCGGGTGCGCAACGAACCGGGGAATTTTGGATGTGCAAGTAAACCAGCCCCTGAACCCGGATTCAGGCCCCGCGGTGATGATTGCCCGTGTTACCGACTGCCGTAAGTTCGAAGAGGCGCCAGCCGACCCTTCGATACCCTCTCTAAAGGGAAATGAGATCAGCGACAAAGCCATAACCTCCCGTGCGATAGCCCGCAAACGCAATACATTTGGAAAAGCTCTCGGGGACATTCTCCTGCCCGAAGGCCGAACCGTGGAAAACGTGGTTCGGGATGCGCTGGTGAAGTCATTTCGCGAGGCTGGATATCGCGTAATAGACAATGCCTCGCAATCAAAGGAAAAGTATGTGACTATAGAGGCGGATATAGAACAATTCTGGGCATGGTGCAATCCCGGATTCTGGTCTATTTCACTCAATTTTGAAGCTAAAGTTAAAATCAAAGGCGCTGTTCCGCCATTCACGGACGGCGAGACGGTGCGCGGGTATGTCGAGACGCACACGCAGATGGCTGACACAAGCGCATGGCTGAACGCGATCAACAAGGGGATAGAAGCGTTTTCCGGAGAAGTGAAGAAGCGGCTTGAGAAGAAATAACCAGTCAAAACACCCGGAGATGATTTTACGCATTGCCGGCAAGGCACATACCTGAAAGTATGTAACGAGCCGGCAAGCACTTAGCAGGGGATGTTCACGGCATGCGGGATTTCTATTTTTTCCGTTGCTTGATTACTTCAAGTAACGTCTGGGCTTGCTCATAGCCCTGCTTCGCAGATTTCCGGAACCATTTGGCAGCTTCAACTTTATTTTTTATGATGCCGTCACCGAATTGATAGCAGCAGCCAAGCAAGTATTGCGCTTCAGCATCGCCCTGCCCGGCATCATTACGGTACTGTTTTACTGCGTCAACAAGTTCTTTCTTTATGCTGATGCATTTTGCATAACGTTTTCTAAGCAAATCCAGCTTTTTCGTACTATTAGGTTCAATTTTTACGGATTTCATCCTCATTTCCTGTCCTATGTTTTAACTGTATTCATCGGAATATAAAAAATACTTTCATAATTCATGCAAGTCAAATATAATTTTCAATAAATATTAAAGTCCATGATAATATATATGCCTGACTTCCTTCATGACGGAGAATATTCCTTCCGTGTCCGCCTCCGGCGGATAATTGCTGCAATTTTTGCCGCCAAAAACAGAGTTTCAAAAAAGACCTTTTCAGTGTTATTTGAACTTACTTTCGCGGTTTCTGTTGACAAATTTACTATATATGTAAGAAGAATTTCTGAAATTCTAAAATTTAAGCGGGAAAAGTGGAAAGCGGGTAAACAGTTGAAAATTATAAAACAGGGAAGCAGGGGGAACTAGAAAAATAAAATGGCAGCAGCCTCAAAACGGTCTCTAAACTCTCCGGAATCAGACAGGGGCCCGCTTTGTTCTGCTGGCGCATAGGCAAATCAGTGGTCCATAACGGTTTTATTGCAGGGCCGTCCGTATCGGGCAGAATGACCGGAAGCGGGAACATGACCCCGGAAATGTTCTGCACAGGAGTGTCCAGATTGTCCAAAATGTTTGTTAACATTGAAAAACATTGTGCTCAACAGGACTCCAAAGTATCGGAGTGGCTGTCCAAAATGGTTTATTGCAGGGCCGGACGGGGGATCGGACGGAATGACCGGAAGCGGGAACACGACCCCGGAAATGTTCTGCACAGGAGTGTCCAGATTGTCCAAAATATGTGTTAACATTGAAAAACATTGTGCTCAACAGGACTCCAAAGTATCGGAATGACTGTCCAAAATGATTTATTGCAGGGCCGCACGGGGGATCGGACGCGAGAGCACTACACCAAAACCGTTGTGCTCAACGGCTATCCAATTACTCGGAGTCGGGTGTCCGTAATGGGGAATGGCGGTTGTCCAGAATGTTCTCGCAACTGCGGTATCAGTTAACGACAATCTTAACCAGTTGTCGAAAAGTTGTTTGAAAATTTTAAAGCAGTTATGCTCAATGCCTCTCCAAAGTCTCCGGAATGAGCGGGGAAGCGCGGGAGTGTTGAAAATCTTTGATAAGATTTTTTTTGGAACTTCCAAATGTGTCCAGATTGTCCAAAATGAGGGGCAAGAAACTATTAACAAAAATGCATTGTCCGACCGCGAATATAGGTTAAAGGATGGGGCGGGACCTTCAGCGCGACACCGGGCATTTTTGAAAAACTTCACTAAAATACTGGAATATATTTGCATTGTGACGTAGTACTGGCAATTTACGTTTTGACCGGTTCATTTTGACCGGTCTGTTCTGAAACCCTAATTTAGAAGAATAGAAAAATGCAAATCATCTCGGGCAAAGCCCGCAATTTAGCGCTGAATGTGCCGCAGGGGGAATCGGTCAGGCCGACTTCCGCACGCTCCAGGAAAGCCATGTTCGACAGCCTGGCGGTATTCCAGGACAAAGTCATTGTCGACCTGTTTGCCGGCTCCGGCGCACTGGGGCTGGAGGCGGCCAGCAGGGGCGCGGCGAAAGTATATTTTGTCGAGGTGAATGTCGCGAATGCCCGGATTATCGAGGAGAATATCAATAGAGTTAAGCGTACCGGCGTGGAAACTGAGTTTCTGGTCATCAAGACCGATGCCTCTGTCTGCGGCCGCTATAGCGGCATGGCGAAAAATCCGGACATGATTTTTGCCGATCCTCCCTATGGTGAATCCGGACAATTCTTCCGCAGCCTCACCGCCGATCAGCAATTCATTCAGTGGGTTAATGGCGCGCTGCTGATCTGGGAAATGCCTGATTTCGGCGATCCGGACGGTTCGTTCCTGCAAGCTCCCGGCTGGAATCTGAGACGCCGCAAATACGGCAGTCGCGAGTTCATTCTGGCTGAAGTGAAGCAATAGGCCCCGCTACCGTTTCAAAATTTTTACGGGTTTACCGGCGCAGACGGCGTTCGGCCTGGGGGAATTTTTCCAGCCAGTGCCAGTATCTTTCGGTATGTTCTTCTCTGATTTTATCCAGGAAGTTATAGAAATCCTCTTTCTTGTGCAGAAAGGATACTTCGGCTTTCAGTCCGCCGGGGAACCCGCGTCCGCGCAGGTAGTCAAGGATAAGTTTGCGGGAAACCTTCAACGCCAGTTCTTCGCCGTAATAATCGATGGTTTCAAGCACATGCAGCTCGATCTCCCCGCAAAGCTGCTCAATGGTCGGCGGCTGGTACTGTTCGCGCATGGCGATTTCCTCAAAGATCCAGGGGTTGCCCATCGCGCCGCGCGCCACCATGACGCAATCACAGCCGGTGGCTTTTTTGATCGCGTCATAGCTGCTCAAATCCATGATGCCGCCGTTGGCTATGACCTGGATTTTAACGGCCTGCCTGGCGGCGGCTATCACTTCATAGAATACCTGACCGGAATAGAAAGACTCTTTTATCCGTCCGTGAATCGTCACCGCCGAAGCTCCGGCCGACTCGAGTTTCTTAACGATTTCAATAGTGGAAGCGGGATCAAGTTCATTAAGGATGCGGATTTTGGCGCTTACCGGGAAACGGGAAATCCCGGCGATGATGCTGAACAGTTTTACCGCTTTGTCAATATTGGTGCCCAGCAGCGCCCCGGCGCCCTTCTTGACGACTTTCGGCGCGGGACAGCCAAGGTTGAAGTCAACCACATTGAAATTGTAGTCATTAATAATTCTGGCAGATTCGGAGATATGTTCGGCCTCGCAGCCGACCAACTGGATGCCCAGCCAGCCTTCGTCGGAACCGCGGTCAAGGTAAGTTCTGGTGCGTTTGTTGCCGAAAGCCAGCGAACCGGCGTCAACCATTTCGGCAAAAGCCAGACGGCAGCCGTGGCGGCGGGCGGCGTGGCGGTACGGCAGATCGGTATACCCGGAAAGCGGCGCCAGAATCACACTGTCAGCAGGATAAATTGTCATCTGGATTGAAACTTTCCGAGGTTATTCTTCGGTGTCATCGTCGCTCAGTTTCTTAATGTTCTGCGGAGGTGCGTCTGTATGCAGATACTGGAGTCTCTTAATGGCTTTGTTCTGAATCTGACGGACGCGTTCGCGGGTGCAGCCTACCGCTTCGCCGACTTCTTCCAGCGTCATGACCTTGCGGCCGTCAAGCCCGAAGCGCATTTGCAGCACTTCCCGTTCGCGGTCGCAAAGCTGCTCCACCAGTTGATGCAGTTGCTCCATTACTTCCGAATCGCCAAGCAGCCGGTCCGGGGCATGCTCCTGCTTGTCGGGGATAAAGTCCTGGATTTCGCCGTCTTCGCCTTCCTGTATCGGCTCATTCAATGAAGACGTTGACAGATTGGTATGGCGCAATTCGGCAATAGTCCGCCGGCTGAGGTCAAGTGCATCCGCCAGTTCCTGGTCGGTTGCCGGACGCCCGAGCGTCTTGGCCAGTTCCTTCTGGGCGCGTTTGATCCGGTTGATCTTCTCGACGGACTGGACCGGTATGCGGATGGTGCGGCTCTGCTCGGCTATCGCCCGGCGCATCGCCTGCTTGATCCACCAGGTGCTGTAAGTGCTGAACTTCGCGCCTTTGGAGGGGTCGAATTTCTCGGCGGCGGTCATCAGACCGATATTGCCTTCAGAGATAAGGTCGTGCTTGGCCAGGCCGCGATTCATGAACTCGTTGGCGATTTTGACCACCAGGCGCAAATTGGCTTTGACCAGTTTGGTTTTCGCCGCATCATGAATCTGGGGGTTGTCAGACTTGATTTCCCCGGCCAGCTTCGTTTCCTCGTCCGGGGATAATAATGAAAAATCGATGATATTCCGCATGTAGACCTGTGAGGTCGTCATCGGGTTATCACCCTGCTTCTTTTTAACAACTTTTACAGCAGTGATTTTGGGAATCTTTTCCATGACCGGAATTATCCTGTCGTTGTTTAGATACCGTCAAGCGTTCCTTTGTACTTCCCCAGCAGATCGCAAATCTCTAACAATATTACACTACCATCAGATGTTTTGATTTCAAGCTTTTGTGCGTCAATTACCTCGCCGATTTTCGCAAAAGGCACGCCGTCCAGCAGCGATTCCGTTTTTGCGGCATTTTTCGCAGAAACGGTCATGATAAAACGGCTGTTGGATTCGGAGAACAGCAGTTCATGGGCGTTGCATTTAACGGCGCCCGGAATCCTGGACAGATCTATTTTCAAACCCAGGCGTCCGCCCATGGCGACTTTGGCAAATCCGACTGCCAGTCCGCCGAGGGCCGGAGTATGCAGCGAGTTGGCCAGTTCCGCGCCGGTGACGGCGGCAACCGCATTGTAGATTTTAATGGCATAAGCGGCATCCACTTTCGGCACGTTGCAGCCGGTGGAATTCAGCATCGCGAAATATTCGCTGCCGCCAAGTTCGGCGGCGGTGTTGCCGATCACATAGACATAATCGCCGGCGCATTTGGCGTCGAGCGTAACCGCCTTGCTGATGTCATCCATTTTCGCAATGGTGCTGAACAGCACGGTCGGGGGGATCGAAATCTTCTTGCCGCCGCGGGTGCTGTCATTCTTCATGCTGTCCTTGCCGGATATGCACGGCACCTGGAAGGCTTTGGTGTAATCGTAGAGCGCCTGGTTGGCGCGGACGAGCTGCGCCAGCTTGTATTCGCCGTCGGGAGTCTTTTCGCTCTGAACCGGGTCCGGCCAGCAGAAGTTGTCCAGCCCGGCGATATGCCCGAGCTTGCCGCCCACCGCAATCACTTTGCGGATCGCCAGATCTATGATCGAAGCCATCATGTGATAGGTATCAATGTCACTGTAGCGCGGCAGGATGCCGGCGGACAGAATCACGCCTTCGCTGCTGAGCTGTTCAATCATCGTTACCGTGGCGTCCGTCTGGACGTCGCGGCATTTGCCGACAAACGGCTTAATCACGCTCAGGCCTTTTACCTCGTGGTCATACTGCCTGGCCTTGTATTCATCTGAACAGATATTGAGTCTGCCGAGCATCTGCAGCACATCGTTTTTCAGGTCGCAGCGGCTGTAATCGGGGTCTTGCAGCACCGGTTTGCGCCATTTGGCGTTCAGCTTCATCCGGGGCAGCCCGTCGTGCATAAACGCAATATCCAGCAGCGCAACGGTCTTATCGCCGTAAAGCATGTGGAATTTGCCGTCGCCGGTAAATTCGCCGAGCACGGTTACTTCGACGTCGCGCTCTTTTGCCAGATATTTGAATTCTTCAATATTTTCCGGCTGAACTGCAAAACTCATGCGTTCCTGAGCTTCGGAAACCAGGATTTCCCAGGGATCAAGACCGGCATATTTCAACGGGGCTTTTTTCAGGTCCATGCGGCAGCCGCCGCAGATACCGGCCATTTCGCCGATACTGGAAGACAGTCCGCCAGCGCCGTTATCCGTGATAAAACGGTAGAGGCCGCGGTTTCTGGCTTCATAAATAAAGTCGCTCATCTTCTTCTGGGTGATCGGGTCGCCGATCTGCACGGCCTGGGTCGGGCTGTCCTTATGCAGTTCCTCGCTGGAGAAGGTCGCGCCGTGAATCCCGTCTTTGCCGATTCTGCCGCCGGCCATGACAATCAAATCGCCGGAATTGATGGATTTTTCAAAACCTTTGACGCTGCCGATTTTCTTCGGCAGTGTACCGACAGTGCCGCAGTAAACCAGCGGTTTGCCAAGGTAGCGGTCTTCAAAGTATTCCCAGCCCAGACCGTAGGGAATCCCGCTCTGGTTGCCGCCGTCAATAACCCCTTTGTGGATACCGTCGCGCAGACGGCGGGGATGCAGCAGGCCTTCCGGCACATCCTTGTCCGCGCTGAACGGCGAACCGAGGCAATAGCCCCAGACGTTAATCAGCAGTTCGGCTCCCTGCCCGGTTCCCATCGGGTCGCGGTTGACGCCGACGATACCGGTCATCGCGCCGCCGTAAGGATCAAGCGCGGACGGACTGTTATGGGTTTCAACCTTGTAAACCAGGTCCAGCCGGTCATTGAAAGCAATAACCCCGGCATTATCGTGGAACACCGAAACCAGCCAGTTGACCTGTTCGCCGATCTCGTGAGTGCTTTTCTTGATGAAAGTCTTGTAGCAGGAGACGATCTTTTCAGTCTTGCCGGATTCGAGGTCTTCGTAGTTGATCTCGGCGTCAAATATCTTGTGCTTGCAATGTTCGGACCAGGTCTGCGCCAGCACTTCAAGCTCAACATCGGTCGGATTCTTTTTCAACCCGTATTTTTCGCGACCTGAGGCATCGCGGAAATACTGCTGGATGACCCTCATTTCGTCGAGCGAAAGCGCCAGAATGCCTTTGCGGCTGATATCCATGAGTTCGGCATCGCTGACTTCCAGATTGTATTCCCTGACGCGTCCACCCTCCGAAGAGGTCACAAACGGCAGATTCGGCGGAATTCCTTTGACAAGGTCTCTGCCGGAAAAAACGCTGACCGACTCGATCAATTCGTTAGCCAGCAAGTCTTTGGCGATATGTTCCGCATCGTGCCTGGCAAGTGTTTTACCGTAAAGCATATATTCAACCGAACTGAAAATATATTCATCGTCGCGCAGTTTGCGTCCGACAATATCGCCGATGGCCTGATGCGCCGATCTGCCGACGTTGTCAGTGACGCCGGGCTTGAACCCGACGGAAATCAGCCAGTCGCACAATTCATTTTCCGCCAGTTTACTTTCGCCGATGACACCGCGCTGCAGAACCGGGTTGGATAAATCCGCGGCCGCCCTGACGGCCTCCTGTTCGGTAATGTCCGCGCAAACGGTGTAAACGTCCCGGGTGCGCACTTCCTCAGTTTTCAGTTTCAGAAAATCGCTGATCTGTTTCTTCACCCCTTCACCGCGGGAATCACGCCATTTCCGCAAAGGAGAAATTTCAATCCTGTAATTCATTTCGTCTCCAATATATTAAAATTATAGATCATTTATTTGACTTATGAAAAATTTATCAAGGCCCTGAAAAAAGCAGAGGGAGCTTTGGGAACGGGGATTAAATTGCCGGCGGAGGCATTGCATGCTTCTGTGCCTTTAGAGAGGTATGCTATGGATGTAACGGCTAAATCACATCCGCGCAACACAGAAGCACACAATGCCACCGGCAAAAAAAACTCATAACTAAATATTACACGTCCAGTCATCTTTTTTCATCACACAAACGGCGGAATATTGGAAAAATCCTGTACCTGCCGTATCAGCTCATTGATTTTCTGGCAAACCATGTCGTATTTCGAAATCTCTTCGATCCGTGCTTCGCAGCGGCGAAGTTCACGCGGTGACAGAATTTCCGAAAAAAGCCCGCAGGCATTTACCAGACTCACCAGCACCGCATCACGCGGAGCCGGTATTTCATTCGACAGTACCAGATTCTGGAGCCGTCTTTCCACGTCCGTGATTTCCACATTGTCAATAATCGGATAGCGACGGCTCGGGAAGAACCAGCACACCTTCTCATTGACCTGTTTCAGAATACCTTTGCCAACTAATTCTTTCAGCACCAGTTGCTCAACATTCTTCGATTCCGGCAGCAGCACCTGAAGGCAGCGGCTTAACGAAACCTCAGTTTTCCCGGATTTTCTCAGCACGTCAAGCACTTCGTTGAGCACCGGAGAATCCGTGGCATCCGTATTTAAAATATAAAGATTTTCAGCATCGTTATCAATTCTGCCCATAAACGAGAGCTCTGACAGCACCGCTCCTATAAGCACGGAATTAAGCACCACTTCCTTGGATGTTATGACTACTTTGCCGGTAACATCGTCAAGTGCAAGCAGATAAATTTCTTCTGCAAAACTGAGCATCTTCGCTCTCCTGTTTTATAGTTAACGGGACTAATAATCTAACACATTACTTGTAAAGAAAAAGTCCTGTCAAATATTTTTTTTCATCAAAATTTTTGAATATTTTTACAGTCTTTTTTTTCTCATATTGAAATAAAGACAACACAACTCATAAGTATTTTATTGCAAGCAGTATAACTTACTTTACACACCATCGTATTACAATGTAATACCGCAAAAACGGTTCATTTTTATGCTATTTTCTGAAATGATTTCAGATATTTTGATTGAAAATTATTTGGTTTTATCTTTTTTCGGCTCGATTTTTACGGTCTTATCGGCAATCCCTGGCTTTTTATAATCGCCGATGATGCTTTTAACCGGACAGGTCTTGAAGATCGGGCATTTAAGACAACCGATTGCCAGTGCAATTGGACATAAAACCATGATATTCCTCCGCATTTTTCAGGTGAATCGTTTATCGAACTCTACTGTTCTAAGATATAGCAACTTATTATGTTTACCAGCCGTGATGCTAAAAAACGGCAGTAGTGCCTGTCATTTGTCCAGCATTTTCGTTGTTGCGCCAGTAGCGATTGGCGATGCGGAACATCAATCCGGAATGTGTCTCATGGATTAAACATCTGTTAACATTCAATTGTTCTTTAATTAAATAATGATTTTATAGTACCGGAAAAACATTTTGAGTGTATATTATATGGAGTTTTTATGAAATTAAAATATAAGCAGACCGGGTTGCCGGTTAGATTAGGAATAAGATGTTTTCGAACAGGGTTATCAGGCACGGATTGAATTTATCAATCCTCAGCGCCGTTATGTGGTCATTCTTTTTTGCGGCGACCGGCGGACCGGTCCTTGCCGGATTGCTGCTGGCATTAAATCTGGATAACTTTCAGATCGGGTTGGTCAATTCCATGATGGTATTGTTTCTGCCGTTCCAGATTGTGGGCGCGGTCATCCAGCAACGGTATTTCAACCGCAAACGCTTCTGGTTTACGATGATATTCTCCTATTATTCTTCATTTGTGCTGACTCTGCTGCTGATAATTGTCTGGCCGGGAATCAGTCATACTGCGGCAGTGTTCATGCTGGTCACGATCTTTGCCGTCGGTCAGATGGCAGCGCAACTTGGAACATCAGTCTGGTTCGCCTGGATGGGCGATCTTGTTCCTCAGAATGAAAGCAACAATTTCTGGAACCGCCGCAGCGGCCTCGCCCAGATATCAATGGTCATTGGCTCGGTGTCTATGGGCTTGCTGATTGACGCGCTCGGACGCGGCCAGCGCTTTACCTATGTGCTGATGTATGCATTTGGCACTGTTTTCGGTTTCATCTCGCTGTTCACACAGGCAAAAGCTCCGGACCCCGACCTTACCGCCAGGCCCAACCGCCAGACGGTATGGCTGAAATTCAGGCTCACCTGGCGTAATCAGCGTTTCCGTCAGCTTTTGTATTTCTTCGGCTCACATTCTCTGGCTGCCTGGATAATTGCGCCGTTCATCTTTATCTATCTGCAAAAGACGCTTAATTTCAGCATGACAACAATACAACTGTTGACCGCCTTGAGCTGTACTGTCGGCTTTTTTTCGACTTACGCTTTCCGCGTCATCGGCAAAAAATACGGACGCAAACCGATAGCCATTGTCTGCGCGTTTACCAAGGGAATTGAATTTGTCGCCTGGGGGATACTGATACCGGGTTCCAGCTGGATGCTGGCGCTGCCTGCATTTATTGTGGGCGGGTTTGTTAACATCGGTCTGGCAACTTGCACTTTCTCGCTGATAACTTCCGTGGAGAAAAAGAAAAATCAGAGTTTTTCGATTGCGGTGTTCTTTGCTGTTATCGGCCTGGTAAGTTTCATCAGTTCCTTTTTCAGCGGTATTGTTTATGACTGGATCGGTTCGCTTAGTTTGCTTCAAAATCATTCGCTTTCCCCCTTTAATGTGCTGTCGCTGATAGTAGCGGTGGCTTTCTTTCTCAGCGTACTGCTGTTCCTTAATTTTAAAGAGGATGGTTCCGTTTCCGCCGTCAACGTGGTAAAAAATCTGCTTTCGCTGAATCCGTTCCGTACCGTATATCATGCATACATGCTTTCCTGCCCGCTGGAGGAAAAGAGCCGGGTCGAAACGCTGTCAAAGGCGGAAGGCAATCTGATCGCCTCCGATCTGATGTCCGACTTGTATAATCCATCCAGCCAGGTACGTGAAAGCGCAGTATGGAATATCGCCCGGAAAGGTGCCGGCGCCGATCCGCAGCTTGAATCTGAACTGATTAAAATCATGGACATGCCGGAACTGGGGTTGCAGGCGGCGGCAGCTAAGGCGCTCGGTCAGATGCATTCCGCGAAAGCATCGCCGGTACTGGCTAAATATATGCGCGGCAGAGATGTTTCACTGGCCCATACCTGTGTTGCGTCACTGGGAATGATCGGCGACAAAACCGCCATTCACGAATTCGATGCCCTGCTTGCGATAGACCGTTTCCGGCCGATCTGGCCGGCGGCGGCGGAGGCGCTGGCCAAGCTTTCCGGGTTTCACCATACCAGAAAAATCTATCGTGCCTATGAAGTGGAAAGCAACTGGGTATTGAAGAAGCAGCTCCTGATTGCGCTGGGCAATACTCTTACCGCGAAAAAGAAAAAAGCATTCAGCATTTTTGAGGAAGAAGAAAAACAGCCTGGTTCAGCGACTGACGAGATGTTGAAATTCATTCATGCCGAACTAGAATCAGGCGATATTTCAGATGATGAAAAGCAATTACTGGAACATTCCTTCGAGGATTTTGACCACTACCGGTATGCCGCAAGCCTTGAAAAAATTCTGGCTGTGCTGCTTAATTCTTTAAAGATGCTGCCAGCGGATCAGAAATTTTTAAACGTCCATATCGATGCCAGATTAAGTACATTTTTCAATCCAGGCGGCCAGGTAAAACAACCGGAGCTACTGAAAAATGAATACGCCTCTGTTGCCGTATGGCTGCTGGTAAATCTATGGACTGAACTTAAATATTCTGGCGGCGAACCGAACCGTTTCGTTTTCCTGACCGCCCTGCACGGGATCCGTTCGCTGCTTGAAAATAACAAGCATGAGAAAAAGTGAAGATTGCTACAGTGTTCCGATATAGGGAATATTGCGCAGGAACTCATTGCAGTCCAGACCGTAACCAACGACAAATTTATCTGGAATGTCAAACCCCACCCAGTCAGCCTGAACCATACCCTGCCTTCTGCTCTGCTTATTCAACAGCGCGCAGGTTCTTATGCTCAGAGGTTTGAATTTATGATAATACTCAATGACTTTACTGATGGTCAGCCCGGTATCAATGATGTCATCAAGCAGCAGCAGGTGCTTGCCGGACGGGTCGAGTTTGGGCTGTGAACGGAAGCGGATTTCGCCGCTGGACAGCTCCCCTATATAGGATTCCACGGCCAAAGTGTCAAACTGCATCGGCAGCGTAATATTCCGGATCAGGTCGGCCGCGAAAAGCAACGCGCCGTTGCACACCGCAGTGACCAGCAGCGGCTTGCCCTGGTAATATCCGGAGATTTCAGTCCCCAGTTCAGCCGTTCTTTTTTGGATCCGCCGCCGGCTTATCAGCGGTTTCGGGTTTGGCGGGTTCATTCTGTGGTTTTGCTTCCTTGGGTGTCTTATTCCTGCCGGCGGTATTAACTGTACTTTCTTTTTTCATCAGAAAGTCAATATCGGTTTTAAGTCTTTTTGCCAGCAAATCAGCGCATACCGACATGGATTTGGCAAAATCCGCCGGATTCTCCTTTTCGAAATTGGATGTCAGCACGCAGGAATTATTGATCATTTCAATCTCACTGGAAGCCTGATTGCGGGTTATGCGGTAGGATACTCCAAGCGCAGCTTTTTTGCTTTTCAGGTCAATAATGAACATGAATACGGTGCCGGATACCTCAAATTCAGTTTTAGTATTGCCGTCTGAAGTGATTTTATCATCACTGAAAGCCGCCTGAAGGTAGCGGGAGATCATCAAGTCCGGAGGCTGCACCCATTTATTGTATTCATCAACTATAACCTTGGATTCACCGTTGCGGTAAACCATTTTGTATTTGCCGGTTTCAATATTTTTAAAGATATTCACTTTTACTACCGCGCCGTCAGGCAGGATTTTTTCGGGATTGCTCAGGTCGAAATAGCCGACCTCGTTATATGGCGCTTCTCTGAACAGGCATCCTGTCAGCATGACCGCAGACAATACCCCGGACAACACAATCAACAAAATATTTTTCATCTTCTCTCATCCTTAAATTCAGGCAAAAATGCCGTCAATTACTTTTTAGCGGCGGAATCCGCAATACCTGTCCAGGCATCATGCGGTTTTCCGATCCAAGTTCCGCTTTGTTTTCGTCCTGTATCAGTTTGTAATATTTCGAGGCACCGTAAAACTGCTTCGAAATCTTCGTTAATGTATCACCGGATTTAACGGTATAAAAGCGCATTTTCATGATTTCCGGTACGGAAACTGATTCAGGAGACGGCAGCGAAGCCGTTTTCTCTTCTGTTTTTGTTTCCGGTGCCGCTTCTGATTTGGGTTCAACCGCCTTTTCAGGAATTGCAACGGTTGCGGCAATCTGGTTCTCTGCGGGGGCCGAAGCCGTTTTTACCTGTTCAGCAGGTGCAACCGCAGTCGTCCTGGCGGATTGCGGCTGATTCGTTTTTTCCAGCGCCGCCAATGTCTTCGCATGCTCTGTTTTCAACGCATTAAACGCATTAACCGTCCTGGCGGTCTCCTCCGCGGCATTCCTGGACTTCTGCACTTCCTCGCTGTAAAGCTGCTGCAATCTTCTATTTTCAGCATCAAGTTTTCTATATTTATCAATGACTGTAGTCAGGTCTGTTTCGATTTTTTTCTGTTTTTCCTGAGATATGGTCAAATCGGCATCAAATTTCTCTTTTTCAGACTGAACAGAAGCCAACTGGCTGTTCAATTGAGCAATGTTTTTTTTGCCCTCCTCTATTGCCGTCACCATTTTATTATGGTCTTCAACCAGTTTCTTTATCCTGATATCAGCTCCGGCGAGTTCATCCTGCAAGGAAGCAACGACTTCAGGGTCGTTAAATTTAGTTTTCATTTTCACATAATATTTGCGTTTTGCCGTTGCCAGCCATTTTTCGGCATTTTTCGCTTCGGCGGAATCCGGCGACAACCGCATAAATTCCTGATAATGGTAAATGGCATTTATCTGGGAATCCAGATTTTCATCGTAAATCCCGGCCATGATCAGATGGGTTCTGGCGGAGTCCGGCCTGACCCGCAGATATTTCTGAAAATATTTAACTGCCTCATCATAGTTTTCTTTTTCCAGTTCCCGTTTCCCCTGTTTGAACAGCGGATGGCCGACATCATTGCTTTCCATAAAGTCGCAGCCGGCAGCCAGACAGAAAATTAATGCGGCCAATACCGTCAATATTCCGCGTAAAAGATTATTTATCATCATTAAACCTCTTAATTCATGTTACTTTCTGCTTTTCAAACAGCAGGATCGCCGCGCCGCAGACTGCGGCGGTTTCCACGCGCATGACCCAATTCCCGATACAGAGTTTATTGAATCCATATTCAAGCATCAGCGCTTCTTCTTCCTGAGTGAATCCGCCTTCCGGACCGACAAACCATGCAATCTCATTGCCGGATTTTTCAATTTTATCACTCGCGATCCGGGCATCCGGCGCGCCGAAAAATGAAATCACCGGCTGTGCGGCTACTGTTTTTACAGCATCGCCTAATTTAGTTACTTCGCCAACTTGAGGGATAAACGGGTTATGCGACTGTTTGCACCCCTCAAGCAACAGCGATTCCCAGCGTTCCGCCGCACTCTCGCCGGACGCCAGCACCACCGAACGGGCACTGGTCATGGGCGTTATGGACCATACCCCGATCTCCGCGCACTGCTTCAACAACTGATCCATCTTTTGCTTTTTCGGCACAACCAGATACAGATGCAGTTTTACTTCAGGTTCAGGAGTCCGTTCGCAGCGCTCAACGATTATCTCCCGCCCGTCCGCAATCACGGCGTCAGCAGTAACGCCGCGCCCGTCCATCAACATTATTTTTTCGCCGGGGACAGCACGCAGCGTCTTGAACAGATGCTTCCAGTCCCGCTCATCCAGTTCAGCCGCAGAACCCGGCAAATTGATTTTTTCACAATAAAAACAGTGCATAAACGCTTCCTGATATTAATGCAGTCACTATTATAATATCATTCCCGGTCTTTTTTAGCAAAGTCCGGAAGCAAGATTTAATCCGGAAGAATTTATTTTCCGAAACTCAAAATCTTCCAGCCTTTTTCCACTGCCAGTTTTTTTAAGTCGGAATCAGGGTTGACGGCAAACGGGAAGCCTACGGCATCCAGAATGAAGCGGTCATTGATGCTGTCGCCGTAATATGCGGCATTTTTCAGGGATAAGCCGTTATCGCGGCAGAACTGCTCAGCCAGGGTAACTTTGCCTTTAGCGGCGGCATATATTCCGGTGAATCTGCCGGTATAACGTCCATCTGCATCAACTTCCAGTTCCGTGGCAACGATCCGGTCAATACCGAAATAATCCGCCAGCGGTTTAGCGATAATCCGGTTGGTGGCGGTCAGCAGAACCACCAGATGACCTGCGGCAATGGTATTTCTGACCAGCGTTTCCGCCTCGGAATAAATTTTGGACTTGACCATGACGTCAAAATGCTTTTTACACAGCAGCGACATTTCGGCTTCTGAACGGCCAATAAATTCGTTGAGCTGGAACATGGTAAAGGCATCAGGATCAAGACGGCCTTCCAGATAGGTCTGATAAAAATCAGCGGCGATTTTCAGCGCCTCCCTGGGAGCCAGATTTTCCGCCACCATAAAGTCTTTCCAGGAGACATCGCAGTCATTATCAATAAGGGTGTGGTCCATATCGAAAAAATAAAACTCAGGAGAACCTTTCATTATCTGTACCGAAAACCTTTCTTGTTCCATTCTATAAATTAGTTATGCAGTAAACTGCTGCAGCAATTCGGATATTTCTCTGGAGAATTGCTCCAGCAGAGCGCTGACTTCCTTTTCATCAGCCGATTCAGCGGTAAGCCTGAGCACCGGTTCCGTATTTGACGGACGGATCAGTATCCATGATTTATTCATTCTGATTCGCAATCCGTCAAGCAGAATAGGAGTCCTGTCGGCGTATTTCCGGCAGAAATGCCGGACTATCTCGCGGGCGGCAAATGCAGTGCACTGGAATTTCTTAGTCCGGTTGCAGTAGCGCGGCAGGCTCCCGACAATTTCATCCAGCGACTGTCCGCTGACGGCAAGCATTTCCAGAATCAGAGCCATTGCGACGTAACTGTCCCGGCCGGGGTGAATTCTGCGCCAGATGACGCCGCCGCTGTTGCCCTCGCCGCCGATTTCAGCGGCGAGCTCAACCATCTTTTCAACAACATAGATTTCTCCGACCTTGGTATAAACGACTTCGCAGCCGTACGAAGCCGCGACATCCTCCAACGCCATGGTTGTCTGGATATTGGCGGCGACGATGCCGGGATTTTCCGACAATACATGGTCGGCGGCAAGCACCAGCGTGTATTGTTCGCCAATCGCCCTGCCATTGTTATCCACAATCGCCAGCCGGTCGCCGTCCGGATCATGGGCCAGACCGATATCGGCCCCTGTGGTTTTTACAAACTCTTCCAATGCGCTGAGATTTTCCGCTACCGGTTCCGGGATGCGCTCAAAAACGCCGTCAGGGCGGTCGAAAATCGTCGACACTTCGCATCCCATCGCTTCCAGGAACGGGCGGGTAAACAAAGCTCCGACTCCGTTGCAGCAGTCTACCGCCACTTTAAACTTCCTGGCCCGGATGGCCCGGAGGTCAATGTTGTCAAAAATCTTTTTCCGGTGAATTTCGAATGCATCTGGCATCTGGCGGACGTCGCGATAATCCTGTTCCTCGGCATAACTCAGATCCTGCTGATTATAAATATCCAGCAATTCATCTGCTTCATTGCTGTCCAGAAACATCCCTTTCGGACCGATAAACTTCAACGCATTCCATTCCACCGGATTGTGGCTGGCGGTAATAGCGATGCCGCCGTTGGCGCTGATTTCTTCAACCATCAGTTGAACCGTTGGCGTGGGCGCAATCCCCAGAATAACCGGCTGACAGCCGACCGCCAGCAATCCGGCAACGACAGCGTGTTCCAGCATTTCCCCGGATGGTCTGGTATCGCGTCCGACAACCACCCTTCCCCCGCCTACATATCTGCCGAACGAGGAAGCAAAAGAGGCTACCAGAATCGGGGTGAGCGATTCGCCGACAACGCCTCTTATCCCGCTGACTCCGACTTTCAATGTTTTTCTTAAATTGATCATGACGCCACCAGCCTTTCCACCAGCCCGCGGACATAAAGCGCGCGGTCTACGGCCATTTCCCGGTTCTGATATTCAGCAATCATCCTGATTACCGGTTCGGTAGCGGCGGCGCGCAGGCTTATCCAGCCGTCCTGCCAGTCAAAACGCAAACCGTCATCTTCATTGATCTCTGCATCGGAGAAATGCTTTTTGAGACTGCGGATTACTGCATAAGCATGAGAAGACGGACAGTTGATTACCTTCTTAACGATAAAATATCTGGGCAGCGCGGAGGCTAATGCGGACACAGACATTTTCCTGACGGCCATTGACTCCAAAAGCATGGCTGCCGCCATAAAACCGTCGAAACCGTTTACCCAGCCTTTGATTGCAAAACTGCCGCTGCCCTCACCGGCCATGATCGCCCCGGTTTCAGCCATTTTATCAACTATGTTCGCCTGTCCGACCCTGGTCTTTTCCAGTTCACAGCCATATTTCTTCACAATGTCGTCCAAAGTCTTAGTAGAACACAGATTGGTTACCACGGTATGCTGTCCGGGATTTTTTGATAAAATATAATCGGCAATCAGCGGGAACGTATATTCTTCCGAAAGCGTTTCCCCCGTGTCAGTTACTACCGCCAGACGGCTCATGTCGGTATTGAAGACCAGTCCGCAGTCAGCTTTCAGCGGGGCCATGATAGACTGCACCTGAAAACCGCTGCGCGGGCGCGGTTCCGGCTCATGCGGCAGAATCCCGGAAAGCAAATTATTAATGGCAATCATTTTGATCCCAAGTCTGGATGCAAATTTTTCTGCAATAACTGAACCGGTGCCGTTACAGAAATCCGCCACTACCGTAAATCCGGCCAGGCGGATTGCTTCAACATCAACTTTCGAACACAATGCGTCAAGATACTGACTGTCTGAATCAGGCGGTACCGGATGAATTTTTCCGATCTTATCCCAATTCGTCACCTGATAACGGTGGCCGTGGTAAATATCCAGCATTTCCTGGATTTGAATGCTGTTGAAATAAGCACCGTTTGCCGCAATCGGGATAACCGCGTTCCAGCCCGCGCCCTGATGGCCGGCCCCCAGCAGCAGCGCACCGTCGGCTTTCATATGGGGTACCATAAAATGCAATTGCGGGGCGGAAGTGATTCCGGCATCATAAACCTGGCAGCCGCAACTCAGCAGAGCGGAAAAAGCGGCGTGGCTGACCATGTCGGAGGATATTCTGGTATCCCTCGCGACAATAACTCTGCCGCCGTTGAGAAACGTTCCGAAAGCGGAAGCGAAATCAATGATCCTGGCAGGAGCAAGGCCGGAGCCGATAACTCCGCGCATGCCGGCAACACCTAATTTCAGGGATCGCATTTATACTCCGTATATTCAAGCGTTTCAATACACAAGCTGCTGCGGTTAATATAATCATTAGTTGCGAAACTCAAAATTAACATCTGCTTTTTTTAAACATAAATTCAGCAGGCGTCTGATGCAAAAAAAAAGCCAGGAACAAATCCTGGCGCAAAAATACAATAAAACGGCTTAATAATTGTCGTTGTCGTCGTCAAAGCCTTTTTCGTTGAAGTCTTCAAAGGAGAAATCTTCATCCTGGAATTCTTCATCGTCAAAACCTTCACCGAAAGCTTCTTTAAATTCATCGTCAAATTCATCGCCGCCGAATCCCTGAGTGTCCAGATCGTCGCCGAAATCAGGCGCATTGAATTCTTCGTCGATATCGATATCGCCGTCTTCGTCAAATGCCGCGCTGTCAGGATCGGAAAAAATGGTATTGACGCTGATGATAGCTCCGCACTCCGGACAGCACCCGTCTTCAGCTTCGATAGAACTTTCACTTACTTCAATATTGCAGTATGGACATATTGTTCCCATATTCACTCTCCTTAGTTGTTATACATAAATAGTAATACTATATTTATTTACAGGCAGTATTATATTGATAAACGGCCAAATGTCAATCCCTGTTCAAACTAATTTTCAAAAAAATATATTACAAGCAAATAACCTGAATGCAATTATAAACTGCAAGTATTCCCAAACTTGCGGCAGTTTCGCCTGAAAATCAGCATTTATGCAGCCATACCAATATTCAATGACTAAAATATCCGGTATGGAATTGATTTGCAGCTTTTCACGCTGTAGATTTTCAAAGTTTGAAACCAATGAGGCGCTTATGTGTGGAATCGCAGGAATTATCAATTTAAACAGGAAGCCTGTTCCTGAAGATATTCTGGCCCGGATGAATGACGCTCAGGCACATCGCGGCCCGGATGACCAGGGCATTTTTATTGACCGGAATGTCGGACTGGCGCACCGCCGCTTGTCAATCATTGACCTGTCGCAGGGGCATCAGCCGCTCGGCAACGAAGACGGCCGGATTCAGATCGTATTTAACGGCGAAATCTATAACTGCCTGGAATTGCGCAACCATCTTGAACAAAAAGGACATATCTTCAAAACCCGTTGCGATACGGAAGTTATTGTCCACCTGTATGAGGAATATGGAACCGGATGTGCCGCAAAACTGGCCGGGATGTTCGCATTCGCCATCTACGACAGCATCCGCCGGAAAATGCTGTTCGCCCGTGACCGCCTCGGCAAAAAACCGCTGGTTTACTTCAGAAACAATGAATATTTCCTGTTCAGCAGTGAGCTTGGCGGACTGAAAATGCATCCGGCAATGCCTTCCGAGTTGAATTTACAGGCCATCCATGACTATCTCTCGCTGCAATATATCCCCTGTCCTGACACCGTATTCAAAGGTGTCAGCAAACTGCCGCCTGCTCATTATCTGGAACTTGATCTGGAAAGCGGCAAAACCGTGATTGAGCGTTACTGGCAGGCGGATTATTCGGCCAAAACCGGTTTAAACTTTGAAGACGCGGCGGACAAACTCAGGGAACTGCTGTTTACCGCCGTAAAACGACGCCTGATGTCGGATGTGCCGCTCGGGGCCTTCCTCTCCGGCGGACTTGATTCCAGTATTATCACAGGGATTATGTCCCGGCTGTGTGAACAGCCGGTTAAAACCTTCACTATCGGTTTCAATGAAGCCCAGTACGACGAACGCAATTACGCACGGGCGGCGGCAGCGGCGATCAACCGGCAGGCGAACTGCCCGCTGGAATATCACGAGAAAGTGGTTGATCAGAACGACTTCCCGGCGCTGGAAAAGCTGGTTGCCCATTATGGCGAACCGTATAGTGACGCTTCCATGCTGCCTACTTTTCTGCTGAGCCGTTTCACCAGGGAAAAGGTTACGGTTGCACTCAGCGGCGACGGGGCGGATGAAGTCTTCGCCGGTTACGAAAGATATCTTTTAATTAAATATTCGCAAATGCTGGATGTGATTCCAGGTCCGCTCAGAACAGTATTCTTCGGCAGTCTGAGAAGGTTTTTAAGCAACGGTGCCGGAGAACGCACCCTGGCCGGACGGCTGAACCGCACTCTCCGGATCGCTGCTTCATCCCGCGAACACCGTTATCCGGATATTATCAACCGTTTCAGGGAACCGCTGAAAAAACATCTTTACGGGAGCAGGTTCGACAACTTCAATCCGGCAACTACTTATGAGATATTTAACGCCGCCGCCAAACAGGCAACCGCTGCCGGGGCAGTCGAGAAGGTAATGGAAACAGACCTTTACACTTATCTGCCGGGCGACATCCTGACCAAAGTGGATATTGCCTCAATGGCCTGCTCGCTGGAAGTCCGCAATCCGTTTCTCGACCACGAAGTGGTTGAATTCGCCGCATCGCTGCCGCTGGAGTTCAAGCAGAAAGGCACATCCCGCAAGCACATCTTGAAAGAGGCTTTTAAAGATATGCTGACTCCTGAACTGCTGAACCGGAACAAACGCGGCTTCGGCGTTCCGCTGGCAACATGGTTCAGGGGATCGTGGAAGACCATTCTGCAGGAGCGCCTGCTCGAAGGCAGACTCGTCAAAGAGGATTTTTTCAAGCAGAATGCGGTTGGTAAAATGCTGGAAAGTCACTGTTCAAACAAAGCGGATTTCAGCTATCCGTTGTGGAGTCTCCTGCTGCTGGAATTATTTCTCGAACAAAATCCTCAATGTAAATAATCAACCCGCTTGCAAATCACGTGTTCAGGCTTTACTCTTAATTTATATGAGAATTTGTTGAAATCATCGGGCTATTGCGTACAATATGGACGGGGGGTATAATTATGCGGCAGCGCCATAGTATCATAATATCCTTTTTTTACTTTTCGGTGATTTATTTTTTATTAACATTTCCGTCAATCAACACTGCGGCGGCAACCGGCAATGATATCTTTGCCTATATTGCGGCCGGAACCTGCGAATACAGCGGGAAGACCACATTCCGTGTACAAAACACCGGGATGATGACGCTGACCAGACAAAAAACCGATACCGGTTATGCCTACACTTTCCTTACCGATACCCGCATCGCCGTGGGGGACAAACAAGGCGCTGCGGAATCAAAGTCACCGCCGATCGTAGTTCTGACCGATTCAGACAACCGCAAACTTGCCGGCGGCTATGACTGCCTGAAAAACTTCGGGCTGGTAGGCAATGCCGCCTTGAGTATGGCAGGCAGGCGCGATTACAATTCAAAGGAATGGACAAGGGTTGCCCTGAATATGGACACCACGCCATTCTACCCGGCCAGGCCGGTATTCAAAATCAGCTATGCACGGGTCAACAACCCGCAACTGGGGCAATGCCTGATATCCACCGCCGTGAGCGATATTTTTGTCTGCAAAGTCCCGGATGAGAAACAACTGATGACCGGCAGATTCCGGGTAGTTCTGGTCACCGACCCTGAACAGCATAACCTCTATTACCGATGCAGCGGATTTGAAGCATCGCTGGGTTCTGAGAGGATTAACGCGAAAGACAACTTCTGGATAGTGTTGCCGGACACCGGCCGGCCGGTGGACATGTCTGACATCCTGGCGGAAATAGAAAAGATACTGCCGATGGTCGGCGCTCCGGATCAGGCGGTTTCCGCCAGCACCGGCACCGTCCCGCCCTGGGGGGTTCACGCTCTGGCGGTAAAGAAATATATGGATGTGACAGCCGGAGCAGCGCTGGAAGGCCAGCCGAACATTGCGCCGCTGATTGCCATCGGCGGACTGCTGCTGGTGGATTCGGCAGTCAGTACCGGTTCGGAACTTCTCGCCTGGATGGCAAAAAAGGCCTTTGATAAAGATATTTTTGTTTACAAAGGCATTCCCGCCTATCTCGGGCAGGCTGGAGGCTGGGGCGCGGCGGCGGTTTATGAAAAGGTTACCGGCAATAAAACCGACCGGGAGAAATGGAAAACCGTGGGAGGAGATATTGCCGATGTCGCCGCGATATTCCTGTCGTCAGGCGTAAAAGCGTTCGGCGTAACTCTGGACAAGGGCGCGAAATGGGGCATAAGAATAATTGATGCCATAAAAGAGAGCAAGGTAATTCAAATCGGCAAATACGGGTTGTCATGGGCGGCGGCAGAAGTGATAGGGAAGATTTTCGATGCCAAAACCGCAATTTCCAAAGCTTACGAATATCTCTGGCCTAAAGGCGAAAAACCCAATACTTTCCAGCCGGGCGGAACGGGCGGAAGTTATACAGGAACAGGCGGCGGACAGACTGCCGGCGGAGTATCCGGCGGGCTGACCTTCTCGCTCGACGGACAAGCGCCGCCTGTCCGTTCAGTTGTTTATGATTACCGGAATAATGAATTTATCATCAACGGCGGCAGTCATTATCAGCTTCCCCTGCCCCCTGGCGAAATTGCCTCCATTTTCGATGCGGTAAATGTCAATCGCGGCTTCGGCTACTCCCAGGCCGCTCCCGTCCGCTGGCATTACCAGACTAAAGATGACATCGGACGCAACTTGAAGCAGTGCGACTGGTATCTCGGCAGTCTGGCAGTCGGCATACCGGAGAATATCCCGTCAGGGTGTGTTCCAGATCCGGATTACAAGCCGGTGCGTACTGCTGAACAGTCCCTGCCGTTCTGTTTCCAGGCTGATTTCAATTACCAGTTCGGCATGGATAAAGACCGCCTGTATTGTAAAAAATCCAGCGTCAGCATTGCAATGGTGCCGATCCTGATGGACAAGGCCAGACAAGGCATCTGGGAGCGTGACGAGGCGGCAGCAGCCTCCGGCAAAGTTCCGCAATGCCTGGAAGAAAATGCCCGGCATCTGGTGTCGCGCTGGAACTTTTACGCCAAAACACCGGTTGTATCTGCAGTGACAAAATATGGCGAAGCCGCCGTTTTTGCCGGAATGCTGCAGCAGCAGGGGGTGAAAATCGGCCAGCTTGCAGCGGAAATCAGACAAAAAAAACGGTAAATGAACTGAGCAAACACCTCGCCGGAATTGATTTTCAGCAATTTTTTTATTAATTTCAACTTATTGCTTGTCGCAGTAGGATTTTCTCATATATTATCAGATTACAAAAAATAAACATTTTTTTAATTATTGGAGATCAAAATGGAAAACTTATTAGAAAAAGCAAAAGTGCTGGTTGAAGCGCTGCCGTATATTCAAAAGTTCCGCAATGCGGTTGTCGTGGTGAAGTTCGGCGGCAGCGCCATGGAAAATCCGGAGCTGATAAGAAGCACGATGCGCGACGTGGTGCTGATGGAATGCATCGGAATGCGCCCGGTCGTGGTCCACGGCGGCGGCAAGGCCATTACCGCTGAACTGACCAGACGCAATATTGAGACCAAATTCGTCAACGGATTGCGGGTCACCTGCGCCGAAACCATCAAAGTGGTGGATGACGTTCTGCACAACGTGATCAATAAAAATCTTATCGACGAAGCCGCTTTGTTCGGCGGCAAAGCCGTTTCCATTTCAGGCAAGGAAATGCTCCGCGCGGAAAAAATGTATTCCAAAGATCAAACTACCGGCGAACAGATTGATATCGGCTTTGTCGGAGACATTGTCGGGGTTGATGCGGAAAAAATACTGGAAGCCGTGAAAAATGACATCATTCCGATAATTCCGCCGCTCGGCGTGGGCAAAGACGGCCAGGTATACAACATCAACGCGGACATCGCTGCCTGCAAGATTGCCGAGGCGCTGAAATCCAGAAAGCTGGTTTTCCTCAGCGACGTACCCGGAATTCTCAGCAACCCCAAAGATGAGTCAACCGTTATCCCGACCATCTGCACCACCGAAATTGATCAGTTGATCGCGGACAAAGTAATCACCGGCGGCATGATTCCGAAAATATTGAGCAGTCTGCATGCGCTAAATGCCGGAGTCAGCAAAGTTCACATGATCGACGGACGCCGTGAACATTCGCTGCTGCTCGAAATCTTCACCGACAGCGGCATCGGCACCCAGATCGTAAAACCCGATTCAGCATCATGAATATAGTCATCATCGGAATGAAACATTGCGGCAAGAGCACTCACGGCAATGCCCTCGCTGAACATTTGAAATGCCAGTTCTGCGATACGGACGATATGCTGACCGAACTCTACCGCGAACAAACCGGGAAACGGATGTCGCCGCGCGATATATTCCGCGACGAAGGCGAAAGTTTCTTCCGGAACCTGGAGGTTGAGGTTGTAAAACGGCTTGCTGCCGAAGGCAGCGAAGGCGATAACAACAGGGTGATCGCGCTTGGCGGCGGCCTGCCGGCTAATGACGCAGTCACTCCGTGGCTGGAAAAACTCGGCTTTTTCGTGTATCTTAAAGTGTCGCCGGAAATAATTTTCAAGCGGATTATGGCAAGGGGCCTGCCGCCTTTTCTGGACCCGGCAAGACCTTGCGAAAGTTTTAACGAGCTGTATAAACAGCGGGAGCAATACTATCTCCGGCATGCCGGCCTGGTCGTTGAAATTGACCATGAGATGTCGTTAAAAACAGCGAATAAATTGATAATTGACAGAATCGAGGAGGCTTTGAATGAGCGGCAGCACATACGGTAAAATTTTTACAGTCAGCACTTTCGGAGAATCCCACGGCGGCGCGGTCGGCGTAGTCGTTGACGGCGTCACCCCGGGCATTGCGCTTTGCGAAGCGGATATTCAATATGACCTGGACCGCAGGCGGCCCGGACAGTCATCAATCACCACAGCCAGGGCTGAAACTGATACCGTCAAAATTATGTCAGGCATTTTTGAAGGCAAAACCACCGGCACTCCGCTGATGATGCTCATTATGAACAGCGATGCCCGTTCCTGCGACTATGACAACATCAAGGAACTGTTCCGTCCCGGCCATGCCGACTATACATATAATAAGAAATACGGCATCAGGGACCATCGCGGTTCCGGCAGAGCCTCCGGACGTGAAACTGCCGGACGCGTCGCCGCCGGAGCTGTGGCGAAAAAACTGCTGGCCGCCAAAGGAATCAGAATCACGGCCCATACGCTGGCGATAGGCAATCTTAAATGCGAAAAGTACGAGCCTGATTTCATCGAGAAAAATCCGGTGCGCGCCTGCGACAGCAGCATTGCCGCAGCCATGGAACAGCGCATTCTGGAGGCCAAGAGTGAGGGCAACAGCATCGGAGGCATTGTCGAATGCCGCGTTTCCGGTGTTCCAGCCGGTATCGGCGAACCGGTTTTCGATAAACTTGACGCGGAACTGGCCAAAGTTATCATTTCCATCGGCGGCATCAAAGGCATTGAATTCGGCGCCGGTTTCGCCGCCGCCGCAATGACCGGCAGACAGCACAATGACGCAATGTCTCCTGCCGGTTTTATCACTAATAACGCAGGCGGCATCATCGGAGGCATTTCCACCGGCGCTGAAATCATTTTCCGCGCCGTGGTCAAACCGACTTCATCCATTTCCATGGAGCAGGACACAATTGACATCAACGGCAATGCGGTTATCTGTGCAACGAAAGGACGGCACGATCCCTGCCTCTGTCCGAGGATAGTGCCGGTCGTTGAGTCCATGACCGCCATTGTCCTTATTGACTTAATCAAACAGCAGGCTGCGCTGAACTGCTAGAAATTTACAGGAGAACGGGCCATGTCAGGAAAGAAAATGCTGATTCAGAAATTAGGCGGCAGTTACCAGTTCATTATTAAATCGCCTGACGAACTCAAGCATATTCCGGATTTGAACGTTGCCCGCTGGGCTGCATCCGCCGCAGCGACGGAAAACCTGAACTGCGACCAGAAGTTCCTGGAATTCCTGGACTCCGATAAAAACGGCAGAATCCGGGCCGACGAAGTCAAGGAAGCATATTTCTGGCTCAAGGAAGTGTTAAAGAACTTCAGCGTTCTCAATTCAGACAGCGAGGCGGCACTCGATCTGTCCGAGATTAATGATGCCACGGACAAAGGCCGGGAACTGCTGGCTGCCGTCGGCGAACTTCTCAAGGATTGTGTCAAAGACAATAAAGTCCGCATTGAAGACATCAGGGCAAAAGCCAAAACCCAGGCATCCGGTCCGCTGAAAGGCAACGGCATTATTACTGCCGCGGCGTTCAACGGCACGTTGTCCAGGCAGTTGTCTGAAGATATTATCAGCGTTACCGGGGGAGTTGCCGGGCCGGGCGGCGAAAAAGGCATTTCTGAATTGCTGCTGGAAGGCTTCCTGAGCGATGCAGACACTTATTTAAAATGGGAAAACAATCCTGATATCCCGGCCGGACAGAAATTTTCCACCGACTACCCGGTTTTCGGCAAACTGCGCGGCAAACTCGACGAATATTTTGATTACTGCCGCATGATAATCCTGGACCCGGCCAACCGCGGCCGTTTCACCTCCACCCCGTATCTGCTCCCTGAACTGGACATCAAAAACCATGACGCGGTACAGGCATATCTGCAATCAGCCCCGCTGGCCTCCCCCTGCCCTGAAACAGTAATTGATTTTGAAAAAGATATCAATCCATTTTATAAAGATGATGCGGCGGATTTCGTAAATACGTTTGCAATGCAAGTTATGACCCTGAAACAATGGCAGCAGCTAAAAGAACGCTTTGCCGCATACGAGGAATATCTGATCGGCAAAGACGGAAACCGGGTGGACCGGCTAGGCAGCGATAAATTGAACCGGTATCTGAAAAGCCCGGCGCTGGAAAAACTGCGGAATCTGCTGAAGGAAGACAACAACCTGAAAATCCGGCTGCGGAAATTGTCTGACTTGGAAAAGCTGATCCTGTTCAAACAGCATTTTTTCAGATTTACCAGAAACTTTGTGTCATTCGGCGAATTATTCACCCCGGGCAGACATTCAATGATCCAGGCCGGGACTGTCATTATGGACGGCCGCTGTTTTGATTTGACTATCAGGATCAAAGATGATATTCAGGAACATAAAAAGATCGCGGCAAAATGCAATATGTATATCATGTACCTGAAATTGAAAAGCCGCGACAAAACAAAGGACTTTGAAGAGAAAATCATGCATGTCGCCGTGGCTGTGGCCGGCGGCGGCTGTTCAAGGCTGTATATCGGCAAACCGGGTATTTTCATCGGCTGGGACGGTATCGCGTGGGACGCCAGGATAGTGGATATTGTCAACGGTCCGGTTTCTCTGCTGCAGTCGCTGTTGCTGCCATTGAATAATTTCAGCAACTTCATGAGTGAAAAACTGGATAAAATCACCTCTATTGCCAATATCCAGCAGACCCTGAACAAAAGTCTGGCCGTACCGGCGGCGGACGCGGCAAAAACCGGAGCCAACGCTCTGTCCGGCGGTTCGATCATGGTTCTGTGCGGCAGTATCGGGCTTGCCGCAATCGGCAGCAGCATCGCCTTCATCATTAAATCATTATCTGCGGTATCCGGCTGGAGAATCGCCGGCTGGGTAATATTAATTCTGCTGATTATCTCCCTGCCGCCGGTGATTTCCGGAATATATAAATTAAGGAAAAGAAACCTCGGGCTGTTCCTGGAAGCCGCCGGATGGGCGATCAATCTGCCGCTGAGACTCAATGCCGGCACCGGCAGCATCTTCACCTATACTCCCCGTTATCCGGCAGAGGCCAATATTGTTCATCTGGATCTGATCAGGAATTATATCAAAATCGAACCGCCAAGTCCGGAATGCCGCTGCCGCCCGATTCTGTTATGGATTGCGGTGATCTTTGCCGTCATTACCGGAATAGTTATAGCCATAGCCAACTATCTGCCGGTAATTCCCGATTAATCCCGGCTTCCGCCAATGAATAATGTTATGCGAAGATTCAGCGGGAAAACTTCTTAAAAGCCTGAAGTTTTAAGGCACAAAAGTATTTTTTCATGTTGCAACTGAAGCACAGCGGGGTAAAATTAAGGAGATAATAAAATAAAGGTTGTTACATGTTTACGGGATTAATTGAAAGTACGGGCAAAATCAAGTCCAGGACAGTTTCCGGCAATGCCGGCAAACTGGTTGTCAAAGCAGATAAAACGCTGCCTGAACTGAAATTCGGCGAAAGCATCGCGGTCAACGGCGTCTGCCTGACGCTGGAGCAGAAACTTGCCGACGGCTCGCTGGAATTTCACACCCTGGAAGAGACCCTGAACCGGACTAATCTCGGACAAACCGCCGTCGGCGGCAGCGTGAACCTGGAACGCGCTTTAAAGCTGGGTGACCGGATCGGCGGCCATATGGTCAGCGGTCATGTTGACGCGGTTGCGCCGGTAATCAGCCTGAAAAAGACCGGTTCCGATTATGAATTGCGCATCAGCCTGCCGGAACAACTGCGGCCGTTTCTGGTCGAGAAGGGCAGCATTGCGATAGACGGCATCTCCCTTACCCTGGTCGATGTGACTGAAAATGCGTTCTCGGTGCATCTCATTCCTGTAACGCTGGAAGAGACCGCGTTGAAATTCCGCAAAAACGGCGATCTGGTCAATCTGGAAGTCGACATGATCGGCAGATATGTGCAGAAACAGCTTTCCATGATGAAAGCTGCTGATAAAACGTCAAAAGTAACGCTGGAACTGCTTGAGGATTCCGGCTGGTAACAGGATATTTCAATATGAAATTCGGAATAAGTTTTCTATATTGCCCCGTCGGCGCGGCGCTGCATTCTTTCAGATACGATCTGTTTTCCGGCGCTGAACTGCCGGAAAGCATGATGAACCCGGAGATGAGGCCTAAAGGCATGGATATGCTTAATTTCAAGAAAATCCATTTCAGCGAACTGATGCCGAACGGCGTTTCCAGGGCGATTGTCGCGCAGGGGGAAAAAATTAAATCCGGATTCAAAGAGGAAATGCAGCGGCTGATCAAAACTGCCGCCGGTTTGAACGCCGAAACGATCTCAATGGACTTCGGAATAGAAAACGCGATAACAGACGACAGCTATCGCCGGGAACTGATCCGGCTGCTGCGGGCGATTGAACCGGATCTGCACCGGAACAAGGTAAAGCTGCTGCTGCCGGTAAGGATTCCGCTGCTGCCGGCAGTAACCTCGGAAGACTATCTCTCGCTGAAGCGCGAACTCATGTGTCCGGATATTCATTTTCTGGTGGATATTCATCCGCATGAACTGGTCGGCAAAAGCGTCAATCTTCATGAACTGTTCCGCTGGTTGAAATTTAACATTCAGGCTGTAAGGTTTTTTTATGAACCGGAAACCGGAAACCGGCTGGTGGAAAAGCTTTTATCCCCGTGGCTGGATTGTCTTAAAAAGAACTTTTTTGAAGGCTCCGTGCTGTTCTGCCAGGCATCTTCAAAAATCGATGTGTTTGAAACGGAAATAGCATATCTGGAAAAGCTGGTTGGAGAATTAAATAAAAGCAGCAAATCCGGCGTATAAAATTATTTGAAAGGAATCTGTCATGTTAAGGTTGGGTGTAAATGTCGACCATGTCGCAACTGTCCGTCAGGCCAGAAAAGCAAAATATCCCAGCCCGGTCGAAGCCGCAATAATCTGCGAGCAAACCGGCGCCTGGGGCATCACCGCGCATCTGCGGGAAGACCGCCGCCATATGGTGGATGAAGATATGGCGCTGCTGAAACAGAAAATCTCACGGCTGAACATGGAAATGGCCGTAACCGATGAAATGCTCAAAATAGCCTGTTCGCTGAAACCGCACAGTTCCTGCCTGGTTCCGGAAAAAAGACAGGAGCTGACTACCGAGGGCGGTTTGGACGTCGCGGGAAATTTGAACAGGATTACCGAAGCGGTTAACATCCTCCATCAGTCGGGGATTATCGTCAGTTTGTTCATAGACCCGGACAAGCATCAGGTCGAAGCCGCGAAAGCCTCCGGCGCGGAGTATATTGAAATGCACACCGGCAGATTTGCCGATACCGTCGGGGCGGAACAGCGCAGGGAACTGGACCGCCTGATCAGGGCGGCGGAACTGGCAAATTCCATCGGACTGAACGTCAACGCCGGCCACGGCATTGATTATGTCAATATTCAGGGTATTCTCGAAATTCCTTACCTCAAGGAACTGAACATCGGGCACAGTATTGTCGCCCGCGCGGTTATGGTCGGGATCGGCCAGGCGGTGAAGGAAATGCTCGATTTGATGAAACCTTATAATAAATAAACATACAGTATAAAGAGGGGGGTGGGTTATGCCGGTTACACTGCTGCAGAATATTCTGGAAAAAGGCGTAAGTTCCGATGCGTCGGATGTTCACATTAAAGAACATGCCCCCATTGCCTACCGCATCGACGGGGATATGATCAGCAGCGACTTTATTCCGGATGTGGAGATGCTTGAGCGCTTTATTTCCCAGGTCGCCAACCCCGACCAGATTGAATACTTTAAAAAAACCGGCGACCTCGATCTCTCTCATTACGAGGACGGCGTCGGACGCTTCAGGGTGAACGCTCACCGTCAGCGGAACATGCTCTGCCTGAATTTCCGCTATGTAAAGAATAAAGTGATGACCTTTGAACAGCTCGGCCTGCCGCCGGTGCTCACGCAGATTTCAGAATATCCGCGCGGCATTGTCATTCTTACCGGTACGACCGGCTCGGGCAAATCGACTTCGATGGCGGCAATGCTGGAGCATATTAACAGCACAATGCGCCGTCACGTGATTACCATCGAAGACCCGATAGAATATGAATTTGAAGACAAGATGTCTTTCTTTGAACAGCGTGAAGTCGGGCTGGACACGATTTCCTTCCCCAGCGCGCTGAAACATGTGCTGCGGCAGGACCCGGACATTATCATGGTCGGTGAAATGCGCGACAGAACCAGCTTTGAAGCGGCGCTGCAGGCGGCGGATACCGGCCATCTGGTAATGACCACCCTGCACGCTTCCAATGCCACCCAGACCATCAACCGTATCCTCGACTTTTTCGAACAGGGCGAGCAGCCCGCCATCCGGGAGGCGCTGGCGTTGAATCTGGCGGCAATCATATCGCAGCGGCTGATACCGAAAGCCATCGGCACCGGCCGCGCCCCCGCCTGTGAAATCATGATTAACACTCCGATGATCACCAAGCTGCTTCAGGAAGACCGCCTGGAAAAACTGCCCATGGCGGTTGCCGCCGGCCGTAATGACGGCATGCTGACATTCAATCAATGCCTCTATGATCTGGTGGATAACGGGATTATTACGGAAGAGGACGCGCTGGAATCATCCGACAACCCGGAAGCGCTGAAGATGAATTTCCAGGGCATTTTCCTATCTGCCGGCGACAATCAGATTATCGGCTGAAGATTAATCGTCGTTGCGTCTGTTCAGCGACAAAATCAAACTCAATAAATGGGCCATGGCCACGGCGGCGGACGCGACATAGGTCATGGCGGCGGCGCTGAGCACTTTTCTGGCAGGTTCCAGCTCATCCTTCTCCAGGATATTGCAGGAACCGAGAAGGCTGAGCGCCCGGCTGCTGGCATTGAACTCAACCGGCAGCGTGATCAGATAAAAAGCCACCGCGCAGGAAAACAGGATTATGCCCAGGTGCATCAGCACCGGTATGTGAAAAAAGAAACCGCCGATGGCCATCCATGGTCCCAGCGTGGACCCGATGTTGGCGACAGGAACCAGCGCCCCGCGCAACCCCAGCGCGGCATAACCGACTTTGTGCTGGATGGCATGCCCGGTTTCATGCGCCGCCACGCCGATCGCCGCGACAGAGGTGCTGCCGTAAACTGACTCCGACAAACGCAGGGTGCGGCTGGACGGATCGTAATGATCGGACAATTCACCTTCCACCGGTTCCACCGGAATATCAGTCAGGCCGTTGTCATCGAGAATCATCCGCGCCACTTCAGCGCCGGTCAGACCGCGGGCATTACTCTGCTGACTGTAATAGTTGAAAGTAGATTTCACTTTAAACTGGGCGTACATCGCAAAAATGAAAGCCGGCAGAACCAGCACAATATCATAAATATTAAAAAACATATCAAAACTCCTTGTTAATTATTGAACATATAATATAAAATTTAAACCACATTAAATCAATAGCTGCAATTCTTAAAATGCCACTATCTCGGACCATTTTGTAATCGGTCAATCCGCGTATGGATGTATTTTTTGAATTGAGCTTGCTTCCGGCTTTTTCCTTTTTTATTTCGCGTCCGGCCGGCCAGTCTATCTTCAATAACCGCGGCCTTCAGGAATAATTACGGCGTTCTTTTTCATAATTTCAGCAATCTTTTGCAGCAGGACTTCCGGAGTAAATGGTTTAATGATTAAATTCGTACAGCCCTTGGCAGCAAGGTCGGCAATGGTATCATTGTCGACATAACCGCTGATCCCAAGCATTGCGGGTCTGATATTGCACCGATTCAGCTTGTCTACGAGGTACAGCCCGGACATTTGCGGCATCCAGATATCGGTGATCAGCAAATCAATAGTGGAACCATCGGCATATATTTTTTGCAGCAGTCTACAGGCGTCTTCGCCGTTTTCGGCAGTCATCACAGTATGCCCCTCGATGGACAGCATCATTTCCAGACATTCAAGCAGTCTTTTTTCGTTATCAACAATTAATATGCGGTAATTTCCCATGGTGATTCTTCTCCTTTTCCACACGCAATTACCGTAATATACGCTTAATTACCCTTATTTTCCAGCAATTTTTCAATGTTCCCGGCAAATTGTATCAGATTAAAAGGTTTCTTAAAGAATGCAAGTATTGGTTTTCCGCTTTGCAGCAATTCTCTGGTTTCCTCTTCAATACTGTAGCCGCTGGAAATCACAAATTTAACTCGAGGATTAATTTTTTCAAATTCGCCGATCAGGTCGCGTCCGCTGATTTTGGGCATCATCATGTCTGTTATGACCAGATCAATTTCATTATATGATTTCTGATAATATTCCATTGCCTGGAACGGATCACTGTATGCTTTCACCGTATATCCGAGAGAACTCATAAAATCCGTCATCATCCGGCAGAAGGCATTTTCGTCGTCAATCAGCAGCAGCCTGGCTTTCGATTTCGAGATTTCAAGCGCATCTGCTCTATCTGTCCGCTGAGATAAGGCATTTTCTTCCAGTACCGGCAGCTCAATAATAAATGTTGCCCCAATACCGCAAGAGCTTTCAACAACAATACTGCCGTGATGATTCTTAATTGTTCCCATCGCCGCAGCCAGGCCGAGGCCGGTGCCTTTGCCGGAATTATTGGTTGTAAAAAACGGTTCGAAAATATGTTTTTTAGTTTCTTCAGCTATGCCGGTGCCGGTATCCGTAATCCGGATTCTGATATAATTTCCAGGGTTCAGTTCAAACTCCTGGGAATTGCATTCTTTTTCCGCAAGCTGCACATTGGAAGTTCCAAATGTTATCATACCGCCGTTCGGCATTGCATTTTTAGCGTTGATGGCGATGTTCATAATCATATTCTGGAGCTGGGAGAAATCCCCTCTTACCGTATGAAGTCCGGCGTCGAGGTCACACTTAATGGCAATCCTCTTGTCAATGGTATGATTGAAAATGGATATCACCTCAATAATAATGTCATGTATATTGACCGGGATGTTCTGATAATTCCCACGCTGAGCGAATGCCAGCAATTGCCTGGTCAAATCGGCTGAACTGCCCGCGGCCGCCGCAATATGATCCAGGCATTCCAGACGTTTTTCATCGGGCAGATCCTTTTTGGAACTTAAAATGGCGGTATACCCCATAATAACGGATAACTGATTATTGAAATCATGGGCAATGCCGCCGGCCAGCAGTCCGACAGACCGGATCTTTTCTTCCTGGATAAGCTGCTTCTCAAGAACGGCCTTTTCTATTTCCGCTTTGTTCTTGGCTTCGATCTCATTCTGCAGTTCAATATTGCTCCGCTTTATATTTTCGGTAAGAGCGGTGTTTTCATTGAACACTTTTTCAATGGTAAAAAACCATGTTTTCCACATGGAAGGGATATTATTATGCAGAACGGTGTTGTGCCCGCGGCTCTTCGCCAGAATGAAATTAACGAATTTCTCCGTCGGATGAATCAATTGCCGGTGGGTGATGTACAATGATGCAAATACCAGGAGCATCAGACAGACAATGAGCCCCAGTGTTCCATAACCGACCTGACCGATAATTCTGCTGAATGCAGTCCGCAGCGGAAAATAGTAGAGAATCGAGAATGGAGAATTGGCGAAGCGGGCTTTGATAAATCCCTGTCTGCCGGATTCTGTCACAGTGTTGTCCGGCGCCAGCAGTATGGTCTGCAAATCCGCCGCCAGTTCCGGCGGCAGCCCTTCCTTCAGCTTCCTGATGGTTTTATCCTTGTATGAAATCAATGGGTGGGACAGCATATTCCGGTCCTGATCGTAAATTATCATACAACCTTTGCGCTGCGGTTCAAATTCAGAAACCGTCGTATTCAAAAAGTCCACGGTCAGATCCGCCCCGATCAGACCGATGAAATTGTCCTGATCGTAAACCGGCACGGCGCAGCTTGTCATAAGGCCGCCGCCGACACTGTCATCGACATAAGCTTTTGTCCAATAAATCTTGCGCTGCGGGTTATTTTGAGGAAGGCTTGATTTCCATGTTTCATAATCGTAAAGGGTTTCTTCAAATTTGTATTTTTCTGAAGCGAACCACGGATGATGAACGATCAGCTTCTCGGTTGATATATAATAGATGTACATAAGATTGGGAAATGTTTTTCTGGAAGCGTAAAAGTCATCGGACAAGCTTAATCCCATCTTGAGTATCCGGTCAAATGCCTCGCCGCGGTTACGGAATGAGCCGTTGCCGGTTATATTGGTATGGATATTGGGGCGGTACGGCTCGGCGATATCATCCATATGATAATAATTTTCACCAGTTTTATCCTTAAGAAACCTGTAGGCAAATGGAAATTTGATTCCATTTGCACGTGATTCAAAAAGATCACCTTCAGCCGCAATCCTGATTTGACTCAGGCGACTTTCCACCTGAAAAAATTTATTGTCTATCTGGTTTTTAAAATCCTGAAAATATTTTTGCAGAGCTTTTGCATCATATTCCATATGTTTGTCATTCTGCTGTACTATGAGCAGGATAAAAACTGTCAGGATAAAAACAAATATCAATAAAAAGAGCAGCGCATGCCGTATTTGAAACTTTACGATTTTGTTATTACTTATGTTCATGATTTTATATATTCAAGTTTGAATTTGGCTTTAAGCTGTCGTGTAATATGAATCAATATTAAAGCTGTCGATTGCGCGGCCATGCCTGAAAATGCTTCCGGCAAAGAAATAGTCCGGATTCAGCAGATTTTTGCTTAATTTACGGGCGCAATCTATTTTTATGACATCGTTTTCTTTAAGGTGCTTTTTCCCGGCGTTCAGGTACACCGGCGGCCATGATACGCTGTCAAAAGCGTTAATAACGCTGTTTTCGTCAACATACAAATCAATCCATAACAGCAGGCCGTCGAATTCGCAATCTGTACGGATACTGAATTCAACTGTTTTTAAAGTTTCGGCATCAGGATTGCGGTCAAAGCGGATGTCTTCAAAGATTTCCGGTTCCGCGATAATATTCGACTCCGGAAAATTATACACGGCATAACGGGTCAGCGGAAACTTAAATCCGACAGTCTGATAGATCCTCTCTATATATCCGTTCACAACTTCTTTCAGCAAATCGCTGTCGTATATTTTCTGCGGCAGGCATACCGGCGCAATGTTTGTAACGCACCGTCCGGGGATCATGCCGGCGTTGCTTTTCAGAAAACGCCGCGCATCGTTGAGAATACTGATAACACCTTCGGAGCTGCCGATGTTGCCGATGATTTCAGATACGCAGAGGCCGGCCTTTTCCGGAAGTTCAATGGCTGAAGAACAACCGTGGACAATTTTAATCTTATCTTCCAGTTTTTTCGACCGGATCAGTTCACCGGCCTGCTGTGCGGCGGCGGCACCGGCTTCGATCGCATAAACCTGTTTTGCTCCGGCGGCAGCGCACATCAGCGCCAGCGGCGCACCGCTGCCTGTGCCGATATCAACTGCAATTTTATCTTTTGCCGCTTTCCGGATAGCCTGCTCATATGCATTCATCTTGGCGGCATCTTCTCCCATCATGTTGTACAGCAACTCATCATATACCGGATATTCGCCCAGACTCGGACAGAAGATAACATTGCCTTCCGCGATGATGCGCTGAGCAGTTTTAAATAAATTTTCTTCTTCCAGTTCCATATGCATAGTTCCTTGCGCCGGAGAATCAATCCGGCCTTTTTCCCGTTGCCACAAAAATCCCCATCGCTCCCCACGCAGACGGCTGTTCCAGAACGGCATAAATATCTGCCAGTTCATGCCGCGCAGTCTTCAAATCCTGTTCAGGCAATCGCTCTATCCTGAAATCAAACGCGAGCTGCATAAACCTTTTCAGGTCCAGCTCGAAACTCGATATTACCTTTACAGCAGCTTTGACATCTTTTAATCCTGCAGAACTTAAATATGCCGGAAGCCTGCGCCCGGCGTGACGGTCGCCGCCGTCGGCCTTCTGCGCTTCGACAGAGCGACTGATAAAAGACTTAAGTTCCGCCGGTTCCGGATACAGCAGCAGCCAGTCGTCATCGATATCAACAATGCAGACAGTCCCGTCCGGCTTCAGCAATCCGGCAAGTGCCGCCAGCGCCTTTTCCGGTTCATGTAAATGCTGGAACAGCAGTCGGCAATAAATAAAATCAAAACTCCCGGACGGCAAGCCTGGTTCATAGACATTTCCATGGCGGAACTTTAAATTTTTCAGCTTCTTTTCGACTTTGAGCCGTTCGGCCTCGTGCAACAGTGCAATGCTGGAATCGACTCCCAGCACCATGCCGTCACGGACATATTCCGCCAGGTGCGTACTGATAATGCCGCTGCCGCATCCCATGTCCAGCACCTGCATATCCGGCTTCAATCCGGCTTCCTGCCAGATTTTATGCTCTAATGCCAGAGCCGCGGCCGCCTGGCGTTGCAGGATGACAAATTCAGATGACTGCTGGTCAAATTTATCAAACTGATATGAACCGGCTGTATGATCAGGCATTGTTTAAATTCTTTCTTTCATTTAAACTCAATATAAGTGTCTTTATGCAAATTTTCCAGTTTATTTGCATATTCCAGGATGGCGTCGAAGTCTGTTTCGCAAAAATGGCGGGTCCATTCTTCCTGAAACTCTCGTACCGGAAATACGTCGGACTGGTGAAACCGCGATGCAATTCCGCCGCTTTTTTGCAGCAGCATATTGTAGGCCAGGGATCCCGGCAGCGGCGTAAACAACGAAACCACCAGTTCATTCGTATTGTTAAATTCCAGAATCTTCAAAATGTGCTCTGCAGTCCGGTCCATGGAAGCCTTACTTTCCTCCGGATGCCCAAGCATGAATGCCGAAATGATCTTAATGTTCCGTTCCGCCAGCAGTTTTACCGCCCGGAGGTGCTGTTCCGGAGAATTGCCTTTTCGCACTTGCTGCAAAATATGCTGGTCGCCGGACTCCAATCCTAAACAGATTTCCGCCACGTTCAGCTCCAGCAGCATATCGGCAGTCCTTTCATTAATGTGCTCGACGCGGGAATAGATGAAGCGGATGCCGATATCCCGAAGCCCTGCCGGGCGCGACCGGCAGAAGCCCTGAAACCAGTCCGGATCGCCCAGAAAGTCGTCACCGACGTCAAGCAGTGCGTCAATGTCATACTTGTTTTTAAGGTCGCCGACTCGCCGCCAGATATCATCGTGCCGGTCAAAAACGGCTTTCTTATTGATTCTCGAACAGAACAGGCAGCCGTTGGTTTTGTCCCGCCAGACGCAGCCGCGCTGAGTCAGGACGGTAACCGGCCGCTGATAGCTGCCGGGATTGAGCGACCGCGAATAGTTGTCGAAGTAACGGCGCATATCAATCATCGAGTAATCAATGTCGCACAAATTGGCCCGGTCGATAAATTTAACATCATTAAATACTACGTCCCCGTTCCGTCTGTAGACAAGATTATCAATCGCCTCCGGCTTACACCCCATGACCAGTTCCGAAAACGCCTTTTCGCCTTCATAGGTGATGATAAAATCAATGAAGCTGCGGTTGGACAGGATATTGGCCGCCAGCGTAGTCGCATACGCTCCGCCCAGTACTGCATCCGCGCCCGCCAGTTTGGCTTCCCGTGCGATAATCAGCGCCTGATTATATGAATCAACATTGGGTGAAAGACCGACAAGGTCAGGTTGAAATGATTTGAGTTCATGCAGCATTTCCGTTCTGGTCATCACTGCCTGGTCAAGAATTTTGATTTCACCCTGATAACCTGTCGTGCGAAGATAGGAAGCCAGCGTCAGGAGGTTCAACGGCTGCCAGAATCCGTCATCGATGCATTTGACGACGTCTTCGTTCAGAGGCGGATTGATCAAGGCAATTTTCCGGTATCGTGCCGCTTTTATGTTTGTCCGGCCTGCTGACTTAACGGAGGCGTGTTTTCCAGCCCGCCAGAAAACCGTATGATTTTCATTGTCGGCCATTGTTCCGGCATCCCGCCAGAGCCATGCGTAAAATGCCGGGTTGTTCCGCCTGACGCTGTCGTCAAGCGTCGAAATCTGCTGACGGGCAGGAATCAGGGGATCGCCATACCACTGCGCAGTGTCGGCGAACTGGGTAAACTCAAACCCGAGCATGTTCAAGACTTTGAGAAATTTTTTCTCCACCGAGAAAAAAAGAAAATTGTAGTTGCCGTAATGTTCAACAATATACCGGAACAGCATCCGTACCAGCCCGAGATACACATCGCCTTTCCGGTACTTTTCCGCGATTGTGAACCGGGAGATCTCAACGCATTTTTCTGTAGCTAAATTGCCATTTACCGACGGATGGACGGCAATCGGCAGCGGCCAATGATTACTGCCATTGTTGATGATAAGCCGCACCGTGCCGACTGCCTGATTGTCTTCATTCAACGCCAGCAGGATTATCGAACGCCCGTCTTCCGCGTCATGCTCAAGCAAGTCCGGATAGCGGGACGGTTCAAGCCAGCCTTTTTCCGCGCAATACACTTCATATCTCAGCTTGAACGCAATTTGCCTGACGGACATAAAATCCGCCTTAAAAAAAGTATACATCGAATTGTCTTCCTCTTCACTTGATTCCAAATCGAAGTAATAACTGTACCATATAATGCGCCTTAAAACAAGCCGGCATTCAACCGGTCAGCGATAAATAATCAGAATTGAATGGCGGACAGGCTCATCGTATTATGTCATGCAAGATTTAAAATTCATAAAATCAGCAGTGAAGATGTCCGGAAATATCGGTGCGTCCACATTACTGCGGACGGTGGACGATTACGCCGTCCTGAAGCTGGACTACCGAATCCGCCAGCGCGGCTATTTTATGGTCATGGGTGATCATAATGATGGTTCTGCCGTTCTGTTCGCCATGCAGTTCCTGAAAAATTTGCAGTATTCCAGCCCCGGTTTTAGAATCCAGGTTGCCGGTAGGTTCGTCGGCCAGGATCATGTCCGGGGAATTGATCAATGCCCGCGCAATCGCGGCGCGCTGCTGTTCGCCGCCTGAAAGTTCCGCCGGATGATGTTTCAAGCGGTCTTTCAAACCGACTCTTTCCAGCATAAACTCCGCTTTTTCGACCAGACCGCCGCGGGTCAGCCGCCCGAGCATTCCCGGCAGCGAAACATTTTCCAGTAAATTAAGTTCCGGCAGCATGTGATAGGCCTGGAAAATAAATCCGATCCGCTCGTTGCGGAAACGGTTGGCCTGCCTGCTGCCGAGTTTGGCATAGTCGATGCCGTCACAGACGATCCGGCCCTTGTCGGGTTGTTCCAACGTTCCGAGCAGATTAAGCAGGGTGGTTTTGCCGCTGCCGGAGGCCCCGAGCAAAGCAGTCCAGGAACCTTTTTTCACCTGTAAATTGACGCCGTTCAGCACCTGGATGCTTTTTTTGCCCATCCGGTAGCTTTTATATACATCAGAAGTTTCGAGAAAATAGCTGGTGTCTTCAGTCATATATTGCTCCTTATTCGCGCAACGCTTTAGCGGGGTCGAGTCTGGCCGCGCGCCACGCGGGGATCACCCCGCCGAGCGTGCACAGCAGTATGGAAACCACGACAATAAAAACGATGTCGCCGGTAACGATATGCGCGGGAAGTTCATTGAAATAGTAAAACTCCTTCGGAAAAAGCTCCTGTCCTGAAATCTTGGAAACCAGGCGCAGGATGTCGTTGCGGTAATAAACCACCCCGATACCCATGAGAGTTCCGCAGACGCTGCCGATCACCCCGACCATCAAGCCCTGCATAATAAACAGCCGCATCACGGTCCCCGAAGAAGCGCCGACAGCTTTCAGCAATCCGATCTCGCGGGTTTTCTGGACGACGACCGTGATCAGAGTATTGGTGATGCTGAATGCCGCCACCAGCACGATGAACACCAGCAGGAAGAACATCATATTCTTTTCCACCGCCAGCACCCCCAGCAGCCGCTGGTTGATCTGCTTCCAGGTGAACACCCGCATTGACGGGATTTTCCGGCGGATGGCTTCGGCGGAAACTTCGATCTGCATCGGGTCTTTGACCCAGCCGTAAACGCAGTTTGCCGCACCCCAGGGCAGTTCGAACAGTTCGTCGGAGTCTTCCAGGTTCATAAAGAGGATATTCTGGTCAAAGTCATATTTGCCGAACGAATACAATCCTGAAACTTTAAATTCCTCCGGCAGATAGATGTCTTTGGTCTTGGCCATCTCAAATGATCCATCTTTTTTCACGTCGATCATTCTCGCCAGTTTGGACGGGGAGTGCACCAGAATCTTGTCCCCGACGCCGACGCGCAGTTCGTCCGCGATGGAGGAGCTCAGGATCACTTCATTTTTAGCCAAACTGTATTTCCCGGCGACCATGAAGTCTTTAAGTTTGAAAGAATCCTTGACCTGGCCGGGATTGAAGCCGATCACGGCTTTAGGTACAAAAACTTTATCTTTCTGAATCAGCGCCGGCTGATTGACGATGGCCGCGCCCTCGCCGCCGACAGACTTGAGTGCCTTGAGGACAATTTCCGGTTCCCGGATGCCGCCGAAGTCGTTATAAATCTGCAGATGGGCGCGGGTCTCCAGCAACTTATCCCGCATCAGGTCGGTGAAGCCGGTCATTACCGCCAGCACGACGATCAGCACCGCCACGCCGAGCGTGACCCCGACAATTGAAATGCAGGTAATCACGGAAACAGTATTGCGTTTCGGTTTCAGGTAGCGCCGCGCCAGAAATAATTCAGTCCGGATATTATTAATCAAGTTTTAAAGCCTCTATTTAAATTGAATTTATAATATAGCCCTTTTAACGATATTTTAAAACGGTTATTGAAAATTCTGTTTTAGGCACGATATTTATAAGTTGATTATAACAGATTGGAGCATTGATATTTTGAAAGCGATAAACGACGGATTCCGTATGAAGATTACTGAGAAGAAACCTGAACTGCTGGCGCCTGCCGGAAATCTGGCCTGCGCGCTGACCGCTTTTGACTGCGGCGCCGACGCGGTCTATGCCGGCTTAAGCAAGTTCAACGCCAGAGAGCGCACTGAAAACTTTTCCATGGAGGAAATGTCCAAACTTATCGCTTACGCCCGGCTGCACAACCGGAAAGTTTATGTCACCCTGAACACTCTGATCAAAGAATCCGAACTGCCGGAACTGGTGCAGCATCTCGCCGGACTGGCGCGCCTGCAGCCGGACGCGGTCATCGTGCAGGACATTGGCGTACTGCGGATCATCCGCGAATACTTCCCGTCGCTGAAAATTCATGCATCCACCCAGATGGGCTTTCACAACTCGCCGGGCATTGAACTGGCCGCTGAACTCGGCGCTTCCCGCGTAATCATGGAACGCCAGGTCACGCTGGAAGAATTGCGCAAGATCAAGGCAAAGTCGCCGCTGGAACTGGAAGTTTTTGTTCATGGCGCACTCTGCTGCTCCCTTTCCGGACAATGCCTCTTTTCCTCATGGATGGGCGGCTGGAGCGGCAACCGCGGTAAATGCAAACAACCCTGCCGCAGACGGTTTTTCAGCCGCTCCGGCAACGGATTTTTCTTTTCCACGAAGGACCTCTATACTTTAGAGATGATCCCTCAGCTCAAAGAGATCGGCGTGGCGTCGCTGAAGATTGAAGGGCGTCTCCGCAAGCCCGATTATGTCATGAATGTCGTTACCGCCTACCGCATGATTCTTGACGCGGAAGGCACTCCCGACCAGGATTTGATCAAGCAGGCCAAAAATATCCTGACCAGCACTTACGGCAGAAAATGGTCGGAAGGTTTTTATACCCCGGAGTCATCCGCCGCCCTGATCCAGCACGACTCCCTCGGCACTGCCGGCATGCTTTGCGGCAATGTCTCCGAAGTCGGTCAGTACGGGTTCAAGATGGAAGTCATGCGCCGGGTGCATATCGGCGACCGCATCCGCATCCAGCCGCAATCCGGCGATGAAGGCCCTGCCCTCACCGTTACGAAAATGATGATCGACAACCATCCGGTGAAGTACGCCGGACGCGGCGATGTCTGTTTCATCTGCTGCAACAAGGAAATCCATGACCAGGGCATGGTTTATAAAATCGGCCAGAGCTGTGATGAAATGCTGCCGCGCATGGCCGCCCTGCCCCTGGCCCGCGCCAGACTGGATTTTAAGATCAAAGTCGCCGCCGCCGGTTTTGAAATCACCGTCGGCAACGGCTTGAACCGGACATGGACGAAAGACATTCAACTGGCCCCGCCGTCAAAACACGCGCTGACCGCCGCCCAGTTGATTGAAGAATTCGCCGCCAGCCGTTCCGAAGTATTTTCCCCCGGCAATATCTCCGCCGAAGTGGACGGCAATTTTTTCGCGCCGGCCAGTGTGCTTAAAGAAATCCGCCGTGAATTCTGGCAGTGGGTGGAAGCGAATATCACTCCTGATGAAACTTTCGGCGATATGGCGGTGGCAATGGAACGTTTCCGCCGCGACTATCTGGCCATGTACAAGGCCTCCGTCCAGCATGAAGCCGAATCAGTGCTTGTCCGTCCCGACGGCTGCACTCCCGCCAAACGCACCGGACATGTCGCCTGTTCCGTGTTTGACGCCAGCAAAAAAACTGACGAAGCCGTGCTGCCCTGTTTCTGTGCCGAGGACCGCCTCAAAGGCCTGGCAACCCGTATTGCCGAAGCCTACCGCATCGGCATCCGCCGCTTCCGCGTCTCCTCGCTTTACGGATTGAAAATGCTCAAAGATTATCCTGATGTCAAACTGATTGCTTCGTTTTCGCTGCCGGTATGCAATTCCATGGCCGTTAAAGAACTGGAACGATTCGGCGTCAGCCGCGTCCAGGCCTGGATTGAACTGGAAAGAAGCGAAATCGAGAATCTGGTGGCCAAGTCCGTGCTGCCGGTGGAAATCTACCGTTACGGCCGCCCGGTTCTGCTGGCGACCAGAGCGAAAATTCCGGCGGACGGCCATATTCACGATATCAAGCACAACAGCTTTTCTGTTCGTCATGACCCGAAAGCCGACCTGACATATGTTTATTCCAAAGCCGTAATGTCCATCCCCCGCGTTAACGGCACCGTAGACTTCTACGACCTCTCGAACGCCTACTGGAACGAAGACGACACCGCAACGTTCAACTTCGATCTGGGCCTGATGTGATATTTAACCACGGCACGCACGGAATGAATCTTAATGTCGTAAAACGATGATGGCGGAACAGGAACCAGTGGCGATCAAAACCCGCCGGTCTGAGCTTCAGACGCATCGTTCGCTCAATAAAAATCTGATGGATTTGACGCGCAGAAAATGCCAATCCTTTTGAAATTGGCTCACAATATTAGAAAAACTGCTTTCAAAAAGGTTAAAAAGCGCTTTTATTTGAATAATTATTAATTTCTGTACAATAAATTTAATAAATTAACGTTTATATTTCATTGTCAGAAATAATTCTGGCAAAAAAATGAAGGGTATTTTATTATGAAAAGCTTGTTGAAGTTAGCACTCGCGTTTTTGGTCATGTCGGTTACCGGTCTGGTGTTTGCTGCTGACGAAGCTCAGCCTGCGCCTGAAGCCAAAAAAGGCAACAGAGAGCCGATGGATCCGAAATCCAGACTGGAAAGACTCGAAAAGAGGCTCGAAACTGAAAAGGCCAAAGAAAATCCCAACAAGGAAGTTGTCGCTAAGTTGGAACAAATAGTTCCAGCCCTTAAGGATCTGCTGAAGCTGGAATCCGATAAAAAGGCGATGCTGGAAAAAGATGCCAAGGCCGATACCAGCGCTATAGATGCTCAGATTAAGACTGCCCAGAACAAAGTAAAAGATCTGATGCCCAAACGCGGCGATCGCAAAGGCGGCAATAAACCGCAGGAAAGCAGCAAGGCTCAGTGATTGTTGTTTAATCTGTCTAATTAAATTCAGGCGTCCTGGGTATTTATCCGGACGCCTTTCAATTTTATACAAGCCTTATTGTCTGCAAAAGGAATTACGTTTTTTTGAAGAGGCCTATATACTGATTGCGGAAATAAGGTATGATGTAAGACAGCCGGATGAAGAACATCTTTAACCGTGCGGAAAAAGTCTGTACTCGCCTGGCATCATCTTTACTGTCAATCATATAATGTTTAACTTCTTCAAGACCGCCATCCGACATCAGGTTTTTTATTTCCGATGCATCATATACCCGCATGTGCGCCCGCCATTCCGATTTTTGGTAAATATGGGATTCAGGAAGGCTGGGGAAAATGCTTCTGCCGCATGCCAGGCGGCAGATGTTGCCGAAATAAGATACGTTCGGCGTGGTTATCAGCAACGTTCCGCCAGTACTCAGGACTCTGGCTGCCTGGGTAATGAAATTTATCGGCGAGTACAGATGTTCAAATATTTCAGCGGCGATTATCAGATCGACCGACTTCTCCGGCAAAAGAATATCTGCGGGAAAATCATTGGTTGCAAATAACGGGTTTTCAGGGTCAATATCCACTTCAAGCAGCGAATCGTAAACTTTATTGTCGGACATCGCCTGCCGGAAATCAGCGCGGAGCGCCAACCCGATGCCAATAAGTTTTATTGCGTCGCCAAAATATTTTCGCATTATCAGGCCCAGATCGCCGGGAAAGCAGCCGAAGTCCACTATCACCGGCTTATGATCGCTTCCCGGTGAAATTATCCGGCAGATGTCGCACATGATACGGAAATAGCGTTCACGCGTGATGTCGATATGGCTGGTGCCGGGCAGCCATGCGGGATCCCGCATGACAAGATATTCCGGCCAGTTAATGGCCGCCAGAAGGCGGTTGTATTCTTTGCGACTGATTACCTTCACAATTTCCCCGTGTAATTATTTTTTCACGTCGTTGACCAGCAGCATGAACCGCTTGCCGTATTCGACGTAGTTGCGGTAGCGGATTTGTTCATCCGGCGCTTCTTTATTCTGCTCATGATGTACGACCGCCAGGTGCGGTTCGATGGAAAGACCGCCGTCGTAGCCGCGTTTAAACAGGTCTTCCAGTATCTGTTTTACATTTCCGGCGCCTTCGCCGGCAAAGGTGAAGCGCACCGGCGGACGAATTTCGCCCTTGTCTTCTATGACTACACAATCTTTGATATGCATATAGATGACGAACTCTCTCACATTTTTATAGAATTGCCAGGCGCTCTGAGTGGGATAGGGCGGCTTGCCGATACGTCTGCGGGTGAATACCGGGTTGCCGGTGTCGAACAGCAGTTTGAAGGCCGGCGACTTGACGTTATCCAGCAGTTTCAGCGTATGCAGATAGCTCATGCCGCCGTAATTCATGCAATTTTCATGCAGATAGATAATTCCGGCATCCTCGCACATTTTCACCAGATGGTTGACTTTGGCGAAGATGATCTTCTCCAGTTCCGGACTGTCCGGCTGTTCGTCCTGCGGGACGGCGAAGCTCATGCCGCGCAGCAGTTTTGTTCCCAGCCGCTGCATTCTGGGGATTGCCCGCTGCAATTCGGCGATGCTGTTCTGAAAATCCTCTTCCCTGCGGGGCTGCTTCTGCCAGTTGGCAACGGCGCTGCCGAAACAGTTGATGCTGATTCCGGCGGCTTCCAGTTTGCCGCAAACTTCCTCGAATTTATCATCGGTAATATCGGTGATGTTCTGACCGTCGATATTTCTTGATTCAATGTATTTCCAGCCGAGCTCTTTAGTTGCTTTTATTTGCAGATCAATATTCTGTGATGCCTCATCGGCGAATCCGGTATAATACATTTGTCTGTCTCCAAAGTTTATTTCATCATAAGCTATATACAATAATGTCAAAACGCTGTTTTTGCATAAGCAATATCACGAAAAATGTAAATTAACTTGCATAATTGCTTTGAAATTCGGGAGTTTGAAGTGCAATATTATTATCAGGAGAGGAAGTTGCCGTAAAACCATATAGCATAAGGAGTGAATATCATGTTCAAGAAAATCGCGATTGCCGGAATGCTGTTGTTTTCCTGTACCGCCATCTTTGCCCATTGCCAGGTGCCCTGCGGGATTTTCGACGATGACCTGCGGCTGGCGGCTATTCAGGAGGACATCCTGACTATTGAAAAGTCCATCAATGAAATTGTCCGCCTTCAGGCCGGGAAAACGATTGATTACAACCAGATAGTCCGCTGGATAAACAATAAGGACAAACATGCCGAAACTATTCAAGCAACGGTTACGGATTACTTTATGGCCCAGCGGGTCAGGCCGGTGACTGATAAAAACAGTCCCGAATATGCGGATTATATCAAAAAACTCACGCTGCTGCACGGAATCCTGGTTGCCGCCATGAAGTCCAAACAGTCGCTGGATCTGGAGAATGTCGCGAAACTGCGGGCCTTGTCCGCGGAATTGAATCCGCTTTTTGAGCATAAACACTGATCTCTTTTCAGTAAAAACGTGTTTCAGGGGTTGCCATGACGCCGTTTTCTGGTTATAATGAATTAATGGCATTAATTTTATGGAGCAATATCTGATGCATGAGTTTAAAGACGCTGTACTTGAGAAAGTGGATGACGATATTCAGGAACCGCCGATGTACAAGGTGGTACTGTTCAACGATGATTTCACCACCATGGATTTTGTGGTGATGGTGCTTATGGTGGTTTTTCACAGAAGCCTTGATGACGCGAAGAATCTGATGCTGGCGGTGCATAAAAAGGGCAGCGCGGTTTGCGGCATATACCCGTATGTTATCGCCGAAACCAAAGTCGCGCAGGTGCAGGCGATGGCAAATCAATATAAATACCCGCTCCGCTGCGCCGCAGAGGAGGCATAACTTTGGAACATATGCCCGTACCCACTCCCGAACTGAACGGGATCATCACTGAAACGGTGAATCTTGCCACTGAACTGAAACATGAGATAATTCTGCCCGAACATCTGCTTTATGCCATGCTGAAAAATCCCAAGATCAGGAATATCTTTGAAAGTCTCGGGATTGACAAGCTCAAAGTGGAGGAATGCCTTTGGAGTTTTTTCCGTAATCAGGTGGAGCAGGTTGACTTGAAATCGCAGCCGATTGAATCGATCGCCTTTGACCGGATATTGAATAACGCCCTTTCCCGTGCCGGCGGCGCGGAGAAAAAACAGCTCGGGGTGATTGATGTATTTGTTGCCATGTTTGAAGAAAAGCAGTCTCATGCCTATTTCTTCCTGCGGAAGGCAGGACTTGCTCAATATGACGTGATCAAGGAAATCACCAGCGATGACTACTATAAAGATGCCGGTGACGATCAGGAGGATTTCAGCTTCATGGAGGACATGGGGGAGGAGATGGGGGAGGAGATGGCGGACGGCGCGCTTGAAGCAGGCGCTGAACATGAAGCTCCCGGCTCCAAAAGCCGGGATAATCCGGAAAGGGACCCGAAGGAACTGAAGTTTCTGCGCAAATACTCCGTGAACCTTACGGAGATGGCCGCTAAAGGCAAAATCGATCCGATCATCGGCCGGAAAAACGAACTGGCCAGGGTGATGCAGGTGCTGTGCCGCCGCAAAAAGAATAATCCCGTGCTGGTGGGCGAAGCCGGCGTCGGCAAAACCGCGATTATTGAAGGACTGGCGCTGAATATTGTCAACAACCAGGTGCCGGACCGGCTGCGCGGCTGCAGCATCTGGGCGCTGGATATGGGCGCGCTGGTCGCCGGAACCAAGTTCCGCGGCGAATTCGAGGAGAGACTGAAAAAAGTTGTCGATGACCTGAAAAAGGCCGAAAAGGCGATCCTGTTTGTGGATGAAATCCATGTCGTGGTCGGTGCGGGTGCGGTCAGCTCGGGCTCGCTGGATGCCTCCAACATCCTGAAACCGGCCTTGAACAGCGGCGAAATCAAGTGCATCGGCATTACTACTTACGACGATTACAAGAACCATATTCTGAAGGACAAAGCCTTCAGCCGACGTTTCCAGAAAATTGACGTGGCGGAGCCATCCGAACACGATGCGCTGGCGATCCTCAACGGTCTGCGCCCGTATTACGAAAAACACTACGGGATAACGTATTCCCTCAAGGCGCTGGAGGCGGCGGTGAAACTCTCCGCACTGCATATCAACGACCGTTTCCTGCCGGACAAAGCCATTGACGTCATCGATGAAGCCGGGGCCGGAAACTCCCTGCGCGACGCCGGCAGCCGCCGGAAACAGATAACCGTCAGGGATATCGAGGCGGTGATTGCCCAGATCGCGCATATTCCGGCGGCCAAACTCACCACCTCTGACAACAGTGCGCTTTTTAAGCTGGAAAACGAACTCAAATCCGTGATTTTCGGCCAGGACGAAGCAGTGAACAAAGTGACTACCGCGGTAAAAGTCGCCCGCGCCGGCATTGGCAATAAGCACAAACCGGTCGGTTCTTTCATGTTTTGCGGCCCGACCGGCTGCGGCAAAACCGAACTGGCGCGCCAGCTCGCGGAAAAGCTGGGCATCAGCTTCATCCGCTTTGACATGAGCGAATACTCTGAAAAGCATACCGTCTCCAAACTCATCGGCAGCCCCCCGGGCTATGTCGGGTTTGAACAGTCGGGACTGCTGACCGAAGCCCTGCTGCGGACTCCGCATTGCGTCCTGCTGCTGGATGAAATTGAAAAAGCGCATCCCGATATCTACAATATCCTGCTTCAGATCATGGACTACGGCACCTTGACCGACAATAACGGACGCAAGGCCGATTTCCGCCACGCCGTCATCATCATGACCAGCAATGTCGGCGCGAAAAAGCTCGACACCGGGCTTATCGGCTTTGCCAACGATTCGCAGCCGGAGCTTTCCACGCAGAAAGAGGTGGAAAAATACTTTACTCCGGAATTCCGCAACCGGCTTGACGGTACCATTTACTTCAACCGGCTGTCGCTGGATCTGATGAAGCGGATTGTGGACAAATTCATTCAGCAGCTTGCCGTCGAACTCGCCGCCAGAAATGTCAAGCTGAAGCTCTCGCCGCAGGCGGTGGAATGGTTTGCGATCAATGGCTATGACTCCAAAATGGGCGCCCGTCCGCTGGAAAGACTGCTCAAAAGCCGTATTCAGGAAAAGCTGGCCGACGCCATTCTTTTCGGCGAACTTAAAAACGGCGGCATTGCCGCTGTCACCGTCAAGGATGACCGGATTGTTATATCGAACAGCCAGAATTCAGTCAGAGTTCAAAAGTCGGAATATTAACCGGGAAGACGCAAGTATTGATATCAGCATCATGCCGGAACTAACTAGCACAGAGTAAAGCTAAGAACTGGAGCTATTCTAGAAGATACTATGCCTGAGACAGACACATCTGCTATTCAAAAAAGAAGAAATACTTATATTGTTCTCGCGTTTTTTATGGGACTTCTGGGTATCCATAATATTTATGCAGGGCGATATAAAACAGCCATTGCACAAGCAATGATTACAGTCAGCCTGTTTTGGACAGGGCTGGCGATATTTGCTGTCTATATCTGGGTTCTCTTTGATGTTTTCATGGTTCGTCATGACGGAAATAGAAATTTGATGTTTGAAAAATCATCAATCCCGAGGATTATCGTTAGTATTTTAATGATTTTCCCTGGAATCTCCGTCATCTCGTTAATAGCTGCTATTTTATGCATTTCTTTCTCGTCATGGTTTCCTGGTTCACAATTCCAAATTAAGAAAGGTGCTTTATCGTTCGGCAGGTTAGCTGACTATCCGGCAAGTGCCGGAAATTTTCAGACTGCTACAGCGGGAAGTCCTTTTACAAGAGAGTTCATTGTATGCTTTGAAGCCAGCGCGCAAGATATTAAGGCTTGGCTTGCACATTCTGAAGGACTTAAAACAGTTGAGCCGGATATCTTTACAGAAACGCATCAATATCTGCCATCATCCAATAATTTTAATAATAGAAACATAGAGCATGAGTATCATCCGACACCTGAATACAAGCCTGAATGGATGAACAATCTAAAAATCAAGAACGGGCGGAAATATCGAATCCCCGGCAAAAAAGGCCATGGCATTGGCGGAATATTGTAGTAAATGATGGTATATATTGATGTAAACTGGAGTTGATATTCCGGAATATTACCAAACTTTAGTATTGGAGCGGGGTATAAAAAGATGATTGAGAGAATTGAACATCTGGCGGCCAGACTCATTCCCCGCCGGAAGTGGCTGCTTGCGGCGTTTCTGGTCGCGCTTGCCGGTGTAATGCCGACAGCCTGGGTGCTTGCTGCGCTGTGTAAACAATTTTGGATATTTCCCACTGGCATGTTTCTCTCGATATTCGGGTTTACCTGGGCAAGCGGTCTTTTTATGATTTCTTACTGGTACAATCCGGATACCGGTCTTTTGACCATCAAGCAAATCAGCGCGAAACATCCCCTGATCAGGTGGTACTGCTATTTCATGCGATACCATGCTCCCGCCTTTTTGGCGATCTGGTTCATGATCCCGTTTCTAGTCCTGGCAATGTGTTGTATACTTTGATTGGTGAGTGACGTCCTCTTTGCTTTATTCCATGGAAAACTGTATTTTCAAAATGCGTTTTACGGCTCTATTTGAGCTATTTTTACACGCCCGGGTTGACAAAAACACTAATATATAGAAACATTTCGCTTATTTTAATGCGGCGGTAATGCCTGATTTGTAAAGATAAAACTTAACCGGAGAAAGAATAATGGAACCCCAAACACAGAGTCACAGGGACGCGGAGAAAAAAAACTGGCTGGATTTAACAGCCGAAATGCGGTTTGATGTCGTGCCGTCCGTCTCAAACAGGGGACGGAAACATTATGCTCAATGGTGTCCGGATTGTCCAAAATAATTGTAAAACTGAAGATGGTTATGTTCAATGGCACTCCAACGACTCGGAGTGGTTATGAAAAAGGAAACACGTTGTGCTCAACGACTATCCAAAGTATGTGCGCCAAGCAAAGCTAATGTAAACAAGCCGGCTAATCCGGCACGAACAAAGCCTAACCAGCAGTTCGGAACAGAACCAGGCACATGAGGAGGCAACGAATTGTGTGAAGCC
>JBAYIO010000029.1:0-49030 GCA_041665605.1 Victivallaceae bacterium
AGTAAGTCTATGTATTCATATCTATGATACAAATTGAAGCTCATGTATTGCAATTATGGGCTGAATAATAAAAAATTTTACTTTTATGAATCATAAAAATCTCAGTCCGACAGGCTCCTAGTAAGATTGAAGTGGATAGATACTTTACCTTTACCTGAGATATAAGCCTCGCCATTGGATTACAGTCTGCTCCAATGGCGTTACGCGCTTGCAATATACTTTCAAGTAATACTGTTCCAGATCCAGAAAAAGGGTCTAAGACAATGTCCTTCTTCTGAGATAAAATCTCATTGGAAAGAAAGAATCTAGGGATGTGAGGTAAAAGTTTTGCTGGGTATGGATGTATTATGTGTGTATAAAAATCTGGAGATGTTATTTCGGGAACTAATTCCCTAAAATTAACAGAAATCGGTTTTTTAGTTCTTTTATAATATTTTAAAAGACGATTTAGTTCTTTAGATGAATCAGTCATTATTATATTTTGTTTCGTTTCGGTGTAACTTCCTCATGTTCTTTGATACAAACAATATAATTTATCACATAAAATACGGACTTCAAGTTACTGAAGTAGAGGTCCACGACATGTAAAAACTTGGAAATCAACGTCAAGCTTTAGCCTTGGTGTTTTCGCGCAATACTTCATTGAAGACATCGGGGGCATCTTTGGCATAATCACCTCACCCGCCCAGCAGGCCGGCGAGCGCGGCGAGGGCCATCACCAGGAGCGGGTTGATCTTTGTCATATAGAAGATCGCGAAGGCGGCGATGGCGACAACCGCTCCGCCTGTCCCGTTTATCGAGCCTTTGGCGACGACGATGGTGCCCGAGAGCAGGAGTCCAAGCGTCACCGGAGCCACGCCCCCGGCGATAATGCGGCTTTCCGGCTTCTCACGGATGCCGGCCTAGGCGGCGGATATAACATACACGAGGATGAATTCTAGCCTACGGCTCTCAATGGCGGCATCTCAAAAAATGTCAACTATCTTTAAACCTTTTCGAAACATGCCAAACTTTTCCTCTGACTTCTTATGCAAATCCCGCCATTATCAGAATTTATATTTGAATTGCGGTATTGGTAAATTATCTTTAGAAAATTGAAATGAGGACTTATGAATAGACCAGAATCAGTTTTGATCGGCTACTTTCCGAAAAAAATTGCGCTGCGCACTGATTGGTTCAAGAATCCTGTCGTCGAGGATATCTACAGCGTTTGTGAATGTATCTCAAAAGGGCCTGACGATTGGATCGATCAGTGGAAGCACAATACCGCATGGTGTCTTTTCGATACGCCTGAAACAGGATTTGAGATTCTTGGCACTAACCATGCCGGTTTCACCATGCTTGCCTATAAGCTGTTTCCAGTCCAATTTGACGGCGGCGTCCTGCAACCGCTGGAGGTTGCCTCCACCGCGCGAGATGACCTGGCGGATTTTGAATTTCTCGGATACGACATCGTAAGCCGCTCCGTTGAAATCGCTGAACTGAGTTTTGAACACTCGCCGCTTTCATGCAACAACGGCTGCGAGAAGATACCGGTCAACAAACATTGCCTCATCGATGATCTCGAAACTGCGTGGACAACTGCCCGGACAATTTCAGCAGAGAGCAATGCCAGCGGCTCATGGGAACCCGGCCCCTATTGCCTGGTGGAAGTCTACCGGCGGTCAAGGTAAGATTCTTATGCCTTAAAGAGAGATTTTTTTCTGAGTTCTTTTGCAAATCCAGCCATTATTAGAATTTATATTTGAATTGTGGTATTGATAAATTATGTTAAGGAACTTGAAATAAGGTAACCTGTTGAATTTTAACCGAATATCCTGATTTGATGTTCGGACTGCCTGCGATGAGTATGTTTTTACGGGCGTGCGGGACGCAAAGTGTGCAGGAGAACTGTATAAGAACACAGGTTATTTTGTGATAGTTTTTGAGCTCCGGCCTGATGGCTGAAGCGGGCTGATGACTTTTTTCGTTCTTGTAATTTTAAGTTTTCCGGAATTAAAAGGTAATTACTGAAAATGAATAATCAAAATCAATCTAAAGAAGAGACGGATATGTCGGAAAAAGAAGCTGACAGCAATGCAGTCGGGACAGGGGCGGATAACAGCGGGAAAGACACGGCGGAGCATCTGCCGGACAGTTCAGCGCCCCAGTCATCTCCGCCGCCGGTCACAACTCCTCCCGCGGAAGAGGAAGAGGTCAGCGATTTAGAAGATTTGTCCGCAGATGAGTTGGCTCAACTCGGCGGAACAAATGATTCCACCGGCTCGGTTCAGAAAAAATCTAAAAAGAATTTATTCATTATTGCCGGCGTCAGCCTGCTGGTTATTATTCTCTGTATCGGCGGCGTATGGCTTTATTCCTCGCATCGGGCGGCCGTGAAGGCGAAAGCGGAAGCGGTGGCCAGAGCGGAAGCCAAGGCCAGATCCGAGGCGGAGGCCAAGGCCAAAGCAGCTAGAGAAAAAGCCGAGGCGGAAGCCAAAGCGGCAAAAGAAAAAGCCGAGGCGGAAGCTAAAGCGGCAAAAGAAAAAGCCGAAGAGGAAGCAAGAGCCCAGGCGGCAAAAGAAAAAGCCGAGGCGGAAGCAAGGGCCAAAGCAGCAAAAGAGAAAGCCGAAGAGGAAGCCGCGGCTAAAGCGGAAGCCGAAGCGCAGGCTAAAGCAGCGAAAGCTAAAGCGGAAGCCGAAGCCAAAGCAGCAAGAGAAAAGGCAGAAGCAGAAGCTAGAGCAGCAAAAATCAGAGCGGAAGCCGCGGAACTTTACAGAAACGCGGTAATCTGCAACGACGGACTGGGAGTTCCCAAAGACCCTGCCAGGGCGCTGGAATTATTCCGGAAGTCCGCCGATATGGGCAATGACAAGGCGCAATGCATCCTGGCGCAAATGTATTATGACGGAACCGGCGTGACCCAAAGCAATTTAAAAGCATTCGAATACTTTCTGAATTCAGCCGACCAGGGCAATCAGATGGCGCAATACCGCATTGCGTTAATGTATAAAAACGGAATCGCGGTTCCGGCCAGCCCGTCAAAGGCTTTTGTTTATTTCAAGAAGTCCGCCGATCAGGGCAATCAACTGGCACAATATGAGACAGGCCGGATTTACTATGACGGCATGACGGTGCCTTTAGACAGCACAAAGGCGTTCGAATATTTCCTGAAATCCGCCGACCAGGGCAACGAGCAGGCGCAGTATCAAGTCGCGCAGATGTATTATGACGGTATCGGCATCAATGAAGACTGGGCAAAAGCATTCGAATACTTCCGGAAATCAGCGGAGCAGGGCAACGCGAAATCCCAGTTCATTTTTGCGCGGATGTCGCTTGAAATTTTGAAAATGCCGCAGGGTCAAAGAGTAATTAATAATAATACGGCCAAGCAGATGCTGAAGAAATCCGCCATGCAGGGAAATTCAAACGCCGCGTTCATGCTGGATTCGATGCTTTGGGATGACGAGCAGAAAGCAGTGCAGATAAATCAGGGGTTCTGGTCGAATAAAACTAACCGGAATGCCAAACTGGACACCCAGACCGATTCCAAAGAAAAACTGGATTATTATCTGAAAAAGGGAAGAGTGGAAGACAACTCTTATGCGCTTTACAGGGCGGCGGTGATTTACTATAACGGCAATGCGGTTCCGAAAGATCTGAAGAAGGCGCTTGAGCTTTTAAGGCAAGCCGCGGAAAAAGGCAGCCAGGAGGCGCTTGACATCCTGACGGATATGAATAAGAACGGATTACCCCAGTCCATCAAGCCGTAGCGGATCAATTCGTATAAGTCCACAAAATACACAAAAAAACACAAAAGTAAAAGGGTTGCCGGCTCTGCCGGAAATAGAAAATTCTTATTCCGTTTTTGTGCCATTTTGTGTATTGGGGGAGAAATATCTATTTTCTATATTGATCGCCGGATGATTTTTCCGGCAGTTGTTAATGATATACTGGAAACTGAATAAAAACTTGTTAGGTACTAAGAGATATGAATAGAAAAAATATTTTGGAGAAGTCATGAACGAATTTCATATCCGACTTCAAAAACAAAATATTCCTGAAGAGGAACTTCTGGCTGATTTGAAGCGTGTCGCGTCTGAATTTTCCCAAAAAACTCTGCCCCATGTCGAATACGATGCAAAAGTAAATTTTGGAGTTACTACATTTCTCAGAAGGTTTAAACAATGGAATTTAGCGCTCAAGAAAGCTGGTCTTGAAGCCCCAAACCGACAGAATATCCCTGACGCGGAATTATTTGAAAATATTGCCGCTGTGTGGACGAGTATCGGTCGTCAACCTTTAGGAAGGGAATTAGATAAGACACAAAACGTATCTAAATTTTCTCTTGGTACATACGAACACAGATTCGGTTCTTGGAACAAGACATTGCTTGCATTTGAGACTTTCATCATATCTGGCAAAGTCAACAGTATTCAGTTCAGCCAAACAGAAAGACCACGAGAAAAATCAACTGGCGTTTGAGAGCACAAGTTTTAATTCGCGATAACTGCATTTGTCAGATGTGTGGTGCAAGTCCTGCAAAAGATCCAAGCGTAAATCTCCACGCAGATCACATCAAACCATGGTCTCGTGGCGGGGAAACCACTCTTGAAAATCTGAGGACGCTTTGCATGAAATGCAATATAGGAAAAAGCGATCTTCATAATGAATAATTCTAACAGACCACTTTGCGGGTTTATCAGTGCCAAGCGTTAGCGTTAGTCCTTTTGAGCAGGGATTAATTGATTTTAGTTGTTATTGTGATCAGAGGGTATTAAAAAATGATTGAAAAAATTGAATATTTGGCAGCCAGACTTATTCCTTGCCGCAAATGGATGCTTGTGGCATTTCTGGTCGCATTTACAGATTAAGAGTGGAAACAGCGTATGAATTCACAAAATGACACAAAAAGAATTGAAGAGGAAAATCTTTTCAGGGATGAGTGCTATATTATTCAAGGCGCTATATTTGAAGTGTATCGCAACTTGGGATGTGGATTTTTGGAAGCCGTGTATCAGGAAAGTTTGGAACATGAGTTCAATTTAAAACAGATACCATTTGTTTCGCAAAAAGAATTGGAACTGCGATACAAAGGAATAAGACTTAAGCAGACATACAAACCGGATTTTATTTGTTATGGCAAGATTATTGTCGAACTGAAAGCGCTGAGCGATTTATCCGGAGAGCATGATGCACAGTTGTTAAATTATTTGAAAGCAACAAATCTGCGGCTTGGTTTACTGGTAAATTTCGGACACTATCCTAAAGTGCAAATCAAAAGAATGATCACGTAAGTTCGCAAAAATACACAAAAGAACAATAAAAGAGTCTCCGGCTTTGCCGGAAATAAAAAATTCTTCCATTTTTGTGTTATTTTGTGTATTTTGTGGATAAATATGTATTGCGGATTATAGGTTAATCAGATTTTTCTCCGCCATACTGGTGTAGCCGCTTTTGCCGACGATAATATGGTCCAATAAGTTTATGCTCACCGGTTTGCATGCTGATTTTACGGTAGCGGTCAGGGTGAGGTCTTCTTTAGACGGGTCGCAATGCCCGCTGGGGTGGTTGTGAACCAGGATGATGGCGGAGGCATTCCGGCTTAGTGCGCCTTGAATAATGTTTCTCGGATAAACCGCGGCGTAGTCCACCGTGCCGTGCGAAGTCTCGTAATCAATCACATGGTTTTTAACGTTAAGATAAATAATCATGAACGTCTCGTTTTTCAGTCCGCCAAGCGACATGCGGGCGAAATCAATTACCGCAGCCGGATTGGAGACGATGTCCGTACAGACGGCTTTATCCTCAAGGTACTTGCCGCAGGAGTCTTTGACCAGCTTAATCAGGACGGAGGCGTTTTCGCCGATGCCGTCAACGGCACGCAGCTCTTCCAGTGAAGCATCGAACACTCTGGAAAATGATTTAAAGGTTTTCAACAGCTTTTTGGCGACGGGTTTTACATCTTTCCTGGGAATAACGAATGTCAGCAGCAGTTCAAGCTGTTCGTAATCGTGCAGCGAGCCGATGCCTGCCTCTAAATATTTTTTCCGGAGCCGTTCGCGGTGACCTTTGGCTAATTCCGCATCCATCATGCCCTCCTGAGCAGGGTAAGAGTTTCAAAGTGCGCGGTACGCGGAAACATGTCGATAATTCCGGTGGACTCGATCCTGAAACCGCTCCCGCAGAGGATTTGCAAATCCCGCTGCAGCGTGTCCGGCGCGCAGGAGACGTAAATAATCTTGTTCAGTTGTGACGCACAGAGCAGCTTCAAAGTTTTTTCGTCAAGCCCGGTGCGCGGCGGGTCAACCGCCAGGACGGCGGCGGCCGGATCAATCTGCCGGAGTATGCCCGGCATGGTATGGGCGGTTTCGCCTGCGGCGAAGATGGATTTGACGCTGAATCCGGCCAAATTATATTCCGCGGCTTTGATGCCCGGCCCGTCCAGATCGACGCCGATGATATTCGGGACACCGGCAGTCGCTGCGGCAACCGAGAAGAGTCCGCTCCCGCAGTAAAGATCAATGAAAGTTTCCGGTTTTTCCGCTTTAAGGATGTCGCCGACAGTGAGCATCAAGGCGTCCCGGCAGAATGGGTTGACCTGGGAAAAACTGCCGGACGGAACTGAAACTTTGCCGCAGACGGTATCTTCTTTCAGCCAACTGATTTTATCCGGCGGCGAGTTGCGCCAGAAAATGACACCTTCATTGGCGGTTTCGCGGAACGTGACGGTCATCCCGTCGCGCAAAGAATGAGAAAATCCAGGGTCGTCGCGCAGGGCTTTCAGTTTGGCATTGATGGCTTCAGAAGCCAGCGGACAGCAGGAAATATCCAGCACGGTGCGGTTGTCCGCCATGAAATACCCGAGCCGCTTTTCGTCTTTGTCAAAACTGGAATGCAGGGTCATTTTATTGCGGTAATAGAGTTCCCGCTGCGATTTCACCGGCGGCTTGAAAATGTCCGGGCTGATATCTTTTATCCTGCTGATGAAGTTGCGGAACTGCTGGTCTTTGATGTTCACTTCGCAATCGTATTTCATGTGCTGATAGGCGCAGCCGGGGCAGACTCTGCCGGCAAACGGGCAGGCCGGAACGATGCGCTCCGGCGACGGCGCCAGAACCTGAAGCAGTTCCGTCATGATGTAACTTTTCTTTTCCTGGATAATCCTGGCCCGGACAGTTTCGCCCGGCAGGGTATATGGCACGAAACACACCATGCCGGAGTAGCGGCCCACGCCGCTGCCGCCGAACGCCACGGACTCAATTGCGATATCAATAATATTATTGCTTTTGGCCTGTATCGGCATTGTCACTCTTTTCTTTAAAATGTTTTAAACAAAATAATACGATAAAACAGTTTTAAGATTGCCCGAGTTAAGCAAAAATCAAAAAGTTATATTGAAATTTGCGCTTTAAATGACGATTTAATGCAATGTTCCAGTAAAACCGTGACCACCAATTGAATTTTACCCCGGAGTAATTATCGCTCTCGTAACCATTTAAAGAAAATCATGATATTGAATTTCTTTGAATGCCGGGATATAATATAATCTTAATTACGGAGGGTATGCACTATTACCCGTTCTCAACACAACAGGAAACCAAAAAAAGGGGGTTGAAAATGAGAAAATTGTTAAGCATGGCAATGCTCGGTGTTGGTTTGTCGGCAGTCGTTTGTGCAGATGAAATCAAGTTGTCCGACAAGTTTACTGATGCCTCTAACTGGAGCCTGACCGAGAATTGGCAACTGACTGCGGACGGTCAAATGGCCTGCTCAAACGGCAATGGCGGGTTCCTGCTTCTAAAAGACAATAAAACATCCGGAGACCTCAGCATCGAAGCCAATGTCACGGCGATTGAAGCCAAGTCCGATGGCTGGAAGGTCGGCGGTCTGGCTGTTGTCAAGGATGACAGTAATTTCTGGGCGTTCTGTTTTATCGAATTCCCCGACAATGAAGGCAAAAAACACTTTATCGAAGTCAAGGAAATGAAAGATGGCAAGTGGGGCGCGGAAACCAATGCCATGAAGATAGTCCCCACCAATAACAACAACCTGAACTGGGAGTATAACACCACTTACCGGATCAAGCTGGTACTCAACAGCGAAGGGATCACCGGTACGGTATCCGACAAATCCGGCAAAGTCCTGGCCGAAATCAAAGAGCAGTTCACCGGCGACGTCGTCAAGTCTGGTACTCCGGCATTGCGCGCTTCCGGGCTGTCCATGAAATTTGATAACGTGGAAATCAGCGGCAAGTAAATTCAGTCTTTTTTCTAAAATCAAGCCGGAGAGAAATCCCCGGCTTTTTTTATGTACGCCTGACTGGTTGTATTTTGCCTGAAAACAGATACTTTAGTAAAGTGATGTTAAAGAAAATTATAATTCCGGAGGTATGATGCTGTCTGAAATGCCGAAAACCGCATTAGTGATACCTTGCTATAACGAAGTCAGACGGCTTAGCCTGCCTGCTTTCAAAGCAGCCCTTGACAGTTATCCTGAACTGATGTTTTATTTTGTGGATGACGGCAGTACAGACCATACCAAGCAAATGTTAAAGGATTTTTCCGCCAGTTCCGCCCGCCTAAAAATATTAAGCCTGGCAAAAAATTCCGGTAAAGCGGCAGCGGTCCGCCACGGCGTACTGGAAAGTGTCAAGGACGGGAATGAACTGACCGGATTCTGGGATGCCGATCTGGCAACTCCGCTGTCCGAACTGAAATATTTTATTAAAGAATTATCCTGCCCTAACGTGGAAATGGTGACGGGATGCCGGCTGGCCCATCTGGGGTCCAAAGTCAAACGCAAGGCTTCAAGGCATTATTTAGGCCGGATTTTCGCAACTGTTGTATCCGTGCTGCTGTCAATGAAAGTTTATGATACTCAGTGCGGAGCAAAATTGATGAAGGCGGAATTGGCGGCAAAACTTTTTGCCGACCCGTTTATCTCGGGCTGGCTGTTTGATGTTGAGTTGTTAAAACGCATGAAAGAAATATATGGAATTCCGGGTTGTGAAATAAAAATTCACGAACTGCCGCTGCGGCAATGGCATGATGTTGGAGGTTCCAAGCTGAAATTCTCGAAGATGCTGCTGGTCCCATTTGTGCTGCTGCGCATCTTCAGCCGGAAATCGCTGCCGGCGGACGCCGGAAAATAAGATTGCTTCAGACGCGGGTATCCGCTTTCAAGCACGATTTCCCGTCGCAGGCAAAACATTTCCCTAAAAAACCGGACAGCGAGAGTGAAACTTCACAAAAAACGGGCTATATTATCTGACCATAAATTTTAGTATCGTCATTTAAAATTAATACCTTATATAAATTGGAGTGCAAAAAAATGCGCGTACCGTTGCTTGATTTGAGAGAGCAGTTTGCCGGGCTTAAGGATGAAATCCTCAAGGAAATCGGGGAAGTCTGCGACAGCCAGATGTTCATTCTGGGAAAAAAGGTTGAAAAACTGGAAAGTGAGATTAACGAATATTGCGGCACTAAATATTCATGCGGAGTAACTTCCGGCTCGGATGCCCTGATTATTGCTCTGATGGTGGAAGGTATCGGCGCGGGCGATGAAGTGATTACGACACCGTTTACATTTTTTGCCACAGTCGGGGCGATTGCCCGAGTCGGGGCGACTCCGGTTTTCGCCGATATTGATCCCGCCACTTTCAACATTGACCCGTTGAAGATTGAAGAGAAAATCACGAAGAAGACCAAAGCAATCATTCCGGTTCACCTTTTCGGACAGTGTGCCGACATGGATAAGATTAACGCGATTGCCGCGAAGCATAATTTGATTGTCATTGAAGACGCCTGTCAGGCGATCGGTTCTGAATACAGGAGCAGGCGCGCCGGCAGTATGGGTCATTACGGCTGCTTCTCGTTCTTCCCGAGCAAGAACCTGGGCTGTTTCGGCGACGGCGGCATTGTCACCACTAATGACGCGGAACGCTATGAAAAGCTGAAAATATTCAGGAATCACGGCCAGGGAGCTCATTACATCCACAAATATATCGGCGGGAATTTCCGGCTGGATTCGCTGCAGGCGGCGATACTTTCGATCAAACTGCGCGAACTGGATAAATGGACTGAAGGCCGTCAGCGCAACGCTGCAATTTATACCCGGCTGTTTGCCGCTTCCAAACTGGGCGGCAGGGTTACGCCGCCGGCGCTGGCGGACTTCCCGGGACGCCATATTTACAACCAGTACTGTATTCTGGTCGCGGACGGCAGACGCAATGAACTCAAGCAGTACCTGACTGATAACGGGGTCGGCTGCAATGTTTATTATCCGCTGTGCCTTCACGAGCAGGAATGTTTCCGGAGCCTGGGGTATAAGAAAGGTGATTTCCCGGTAAGCGAGAAGACTTCTGAAGAAATTCTGGCGCTGCCGATCTATCCGGAACTCCAGACAGAACAACTTGAATATGTGGTTTCGACAATTGAAAAGGCATTGTGCTGAAAAGCGCTATGATGTGTAAGGATCATGGGAAGAGTAAGTGAAAATGAACGTGATTTCAAGGCGCAAAGCTATTTCCGACTGCTGAAATATACGAGGCCGTACTGGCTGCGTCTGTCTGTCGGCATAATTTTCGGGTTTGTTGTCGGCGGTTCGCTGCTGGGCAGTCTGCTGGTCGTCCCGGAACTGATGACCGCCATGGACTCTTCCGGAATGGGCAGCGGCAAAAAATTAACCGCCACTGCGGAGAAAATAACCAAAGTCTGCCGCTCGGATAAACTTTCCGAGGCCGAAAAGACGAAAGCGGTTGAAGACATCCTTCATCCTGTCGACATTGATCCGAAGCTGACAAAATCATTGGAAAAAGTTGAAGGGGCTGTGAAAAAACTCAACCTGCCGGTTGCAGTGACTAAACAGAAAATAGAATTGACCTGGCCTTGTGTTATCGGAATACCGGTGGCGGATGACAGCGGCCGCATGTCGTGGCAGTTCTTCGCTATCTATGTAATTATTTTCATCATCGCCTGGGCCGCCAAAAACATTGCTGACTACATCAACCATTACTATATGCGCTGGGTAGGCGCCAAAGTGGTCAATGACCTTCGCGCTAAAGTCTTTGAAAGTCTGCTCGGCCAGTCGTTGAAGTTTTATGGTAAAATGGATGTGGGCCATCTCATCAGCCGCTGCACCAATGATACGGCGGCAATCGAAAACTCCGTCGCCAACACCATTGCCGACGCAACCCGCTGTCCGGTGGAAATCATGGCTTGCGCGGCGGCGATCATCATCGCCAGCATGGAGTACAAAAACTACGGCTTGCTGGTCATTTTATTTGTCGGGATGCCGCTCTGCATACTGCCGCTGATTATTCTCGGCCGCATGATCCGTAAAACTTACAAGGCGTCGTTTGCCAAAATCGCGGAAGTAACTTCCAGGATGCATGAAGTTTTCACCGGGATTCTGGTGGTCAAGGCCTACAATACCGAAGAAAAGGAATCACTTGTTTTCCGGGCGGTGAACCGCAAATATTTCCGGATTATTGTCCGGGCATTGAAAATGCAGTTGCTGATGGCGCCGATGATGGAAATCGTCGCGGTCGGGTCCACGCTGGTCTTCCTGGTTTATTCCTACAGCCGGCATGTCACGCTTACCGAATTGACGGCGATGCTGCTGCCGGCGTTTATGGCTTATAAGCCGATCAAGGAACTGGCGAAGATATCCTCTTATCTGCAGCGCAGCATGGCTGCGGCAGACCGCTATTTCGCACTGATAGATACGGATACCGGGATCAAGGAAAAGGAAAACGCCGTTGAAATCAACGGTTTTAATGAAGAGATATCTTTCAACGATGTCACTTTCTCCTACGATCCCGCGCATAAGATTCTTGACGACGTCAACTTTAAAATCAAAAAAGGCAGCGTGGTCGCAGTCGTCGGCGAAACCGGTTCCGGCAAGACGACGATTGCCAACCTGATCGCGCGTTTCTACGATGTTGATTCCGGCAGCATAACCATTGACGGCAAGGATGTCAGAGACCTGAAAATAAAGTCGCTACGTGAACACATCGGGATTGTTTCGCAGGAAGCCATACTGTTCAATGATACTATCGCCAATAATATTGCATACGGTTGTCCGGATGCTTCCCGCGAGGAAATTATCGAGGCGGCGATGCAGGCCAATGCCCATCAGTTTATTATTGACGGACGCCATCCCGAAGGCTATGAAACTGAAGTCGGAGAAAAGGGTTTCAAACTCAGCGGCGGCGAAAAACAGCGTGTCGCGATTGCCAGGGCGATCCTTAAAAATCCGCCGATCCTTATTCTGGATGAAGCCACCAGCGCCCTCGATACCGTTACGGAACGACTGGTTCAGGAAGCGCTCAATCGTGTCATGTCCAACCGCACGGTTTTTGCCATTGCTCACCGTTTAAGCACTATTCAGCACGCCAACCTGATTATCGTGCTGAAGCACGGCAAGATTATCGAAAGCGGCACTCATGCCGAATTGCTCGCTCACGGCGGCGTTTACAAAAAGCTGCATGATACTCAGTTCGGTAAATCTGGTTCCTGACCGGAGGCTTCAGATGGCTTTGCAAATAGGCGATTTCAAGGACGGTATTGTCCATTTCATCGGTTGCGGCGGTGCCGGCATGGCGCCGCTGGCGCTTATCCTGGCTGAACGCGGGTTCAAAGTCTCCGGCTCCGACCTGGAACTCAGCGATAAAACGGAAGAACTGCGCCGCAAAGGCGCTGAAGTATTTCATGGACACGCCGCAGAGAATATCCCCGCGGCGGAGAAATGCCTGGTCGTCTATTCTTCCGCCGTCAAACCCGGCAATCCGGAAATGGCGCAGGCGGCCAAAGCCGGTTTTCCCCGCGTGCGAAGAGGCGAGATGCTGGCAATGCTGGCCGCCGCCTACCGGCGGCCGGTCGCAATCAGCGGATCTCACGGCAAAACCACGGTTACCGCGATGCTGGTCCATATTTTGCGTGAATGCGGGGTTAAATGCGGGGCGATGATTGGCGGTAAAGTCAATTCCGGTTTGAGCGCGGCAGCCGGCGACGGCGATATCTTTGTGACTGAAGTTGATGAAAGCGACGGCACTCATGCCCTGATGAATTCTTTTCTGGGGCTGGTTACGAATGTTGAAGACGACCACTGCTGGAGTGTCGGCGGCACTGAACAACTGTTCCGCAACTTCAGCGATTTCGCCTGTAAAAGCCGTCACCTGATATATGTGGCGCATCCAAATTCAGACCGCCTTTTCGCGGAACATGCCGACGCTCAGCGGCTTGATCCGGACAAAATTCTCGCGGCCGGTTACTTCAAATATCTTTCCCCGGCAAAACAGCAGGAATGGAGAGGATACCAGAGTCTGAATGCCGCCATTGCGCTGGCGGCGGCAATAAAGCTTGGAGCAGACCCCGGTACTGCCGAAAAGGCGTTGGAGAGTTTTCCCGGCGTCTCCCGGCGCATGACCTGCCATTTGAACACTCCGTCTTTGACCGTGATGGAAGACTATGCGCATCATCCCACTGAACTTGCCGCCGCGCTGGATTCTTTGCGCGGACGGTTTCCCGGACATCATTTCAGGGTGGTTTTTCAGCCGCACCGCTATGCCAGGCTGCGGCAGTATTTTGATGACTTTACGCGGATACTGCGAATCCCTGACTCGGTTTTTATCAGTCCGGTTTTTGCCGCGTGGGTGGAGAAAGGCGAACTTGGCAGTGAAGAACTGGCAAAACAAACCGGCCCGACCGCCTGCTTTATTTCCGGCAGGTGGGAGGATATGCCCGCAATCCTGCTGAAACCTTGCGCTTCCCGTCCGCTGCTGCTGGCCATCATCGGCGCCGGCGATATCGAACAACTCATTCCGCACGTACTGTCCGCGGCAAATAAAAGCGCGAAAGATAATCTCCCGCGCTTTTAGCCTTTATTCAACAGGCACGTCTTCAAGGAACTGCACGAAGTTCTTTTTATCGCTGGCTTTCATGTAGGCTTCAGTGCCGGTGATAGTGCCGCGTTCCATCATGATTTTAAGATTGCCGTCCATGGAGCACATGCCAACCCCCTTGTTACTTTCGATGATGGTACGAATATTGGAAATCTTGCCTTCGCGAATGGTATTGGGCAGACCTTCCGTCCAGAGCAGCACTTCGTGGCAGGCCACGCGGCCTTTGCCGTCGGCGGTACGGCAGAGCAGTTGTGACACGACGCCCTGTAAACATTCCGCCAGCATGGTACGTATCTGCGACTGTTCATCCGCCGGAAACGCGTCAATGACGCGGTCGATGGTTTTAGGCGCATTGTTGGTATGGAGAGTGCCGAAAACCAGCATGCCGGATGAGGCGCAGGTAAGCGCCAGACGGATGGTTTCCAGGTCGCGCATTTCACCGATCAGCACAATGTCAGGGTCCGATTTCATCGCCCCGCGAAGCGCCTTGCCGAACGAACTGCTGTGGATCCCGACTTCGCGGTGAACCAGAACGCAGTTATTGTTATGATGAACGAATTCGATCGGGTCTTCAATCGTGATGATATGCTTGGTATGATGCGTGTTAATATAGTCAACCATCGCGGCGAGCGTGGTGGATTTGCCGCTGCCGGTAGGGCCGGTGACCAGCACCAGGCCGCTGCGAAAGTTGCAGATGTCGATCAGCACCGACGGCAGTTTAAGCTGTTCCAGCGTCAGAATCTTCGACGGGATCTGCCGGAATACCGCAGCCATGCCGTTATAATTGTACAGATAGTTGGTACGGAAACGCGCCAGTCCGGCAATTTCATGGGCAAAGTCCAGGTCATGCTCCTTCAGATATTTCTGCCAGCGGAATTCAGGGCAGATCTCATGGAGTATTTTTTCCATGAGGTCTGCATCCAGCAGATAATTCGTCAGCGGTTCCAAGTCGCCGTGAACGCGGATTTTGGCAGGGTGATTGATGGAAATATGAAGGTCGGAGCCTTTTTTCTCCAACATCGCTCTGAGGTATTCGTCTATCATTGGCATGGTTGTGTCTCCCTCTTTATCCTGGATTACTTCTTTTTGGCGGCGGCTTGCTCGGCGGCGTATTTTTTAGCTTCGCCAATGGCGACCGCATCTTTAAACTGCTTGAGGATTACTTTGTCGTGGATATTGCTTTCCGCCACTTCCTGAGTTATCTGCCCGGCATTGAATTTGTTAAAGACATTGCCGTCGAAAGTTGTCATCCCCTGCGTGGTGCCGGTCTGCATGACTGCTTTCAACTGGTGAGTTTTGCCTTCGGAAATGATATTCCCCACCGCCATGGTATTGATCAGCATTTCATAAGCGACGGTCAGACCGCCGGCCGCGGCCGGAATCAGCCTCTGGCAGATGATTCCGCGCAAGCTGACCGAAGTCATGGCGCGGATTTGCGGCTGCTGCGTCGTCGGGAACACGTCAAGCAGACGGTTCAGGGTGTTTGCCGCATCGCAGGTATGCAGTGTGCCGATAACCAGATGCCCGGTTTCGGACGCGGTGATGGCATTTTCGATAGTGTCCAGGTCATGCAGTTCCCCGATGACGATGATATCCGGGTCTTCGCGCAACGCGCCTTTCAGCGCGGAACGATAGTTGTTGGTATGTTTGCCGACTTCACGCTGCGTAATGTTACAGTTTTGCGACGGAATCAGCACTTCAATCGGGTCTTCAACCGTGATTACATGGTCGTGACGCTTTTTATTGATGGTATTAACCATGGTGGCCAGAGTGGTGGTTTTGCCGCTGCCCAGAGGGCCGGTAACCAGAATCAGTCCGTTGTGATAGTCCAGCAGACGTTCGACAGTCGCCACATCCTGAGGCAGAAATCCCAGTTCGGCCAGAGTTTTCAGCTTATTGGGAACCAGCCGGTAAGTGCCGGAAGCGCCGTCTTTATGCATCATCAGGCTGACGCGAAAACGGTCATGGTCTATTTCCAGCGCAAAGTTCAAGTCCATCTCCTGGTCGAAAGTGTCTTTCTGCTCTTTCGTCAGCAGCACATGGTTAAGCCGCATTGCGTCTTCAGGCGGAATAACCCGTTCGCTGATTTTGACGATTTTCAGATAGCAGCGGATAAACGGAACGGCGCCGGCGGAAATATGCAGATCGCTGGCGCCCAGGGCGCGCAAGCTTTTAAGCAGGGTAATCATCAGCGGGGCGATTTCTTCATCGGTCATATTGGCAACATTGTCCAGCTTCGGCAGATTGTCCCAATCCGCATTTCCCGTGTCGTCCTGTTCTTCTTCCGGCGGAGCAAACATCTGGGGAATTTCGCCGGCGGCCGCCTGCTGGGCGGACATTTCCATCAGCGCCTGAAGTTTCTCCAGCAGCGCCATGGCTTCTTCTTCTTCCAGGCCCTGGGCCATGGAGTTCAATATCTCCTGGGCGAATGTTGCAAGATCGCAGCCCTCGCCTGTCCGGGAGATTATTTCCTGACACTGCTCGACAGTTAAAATATTATTTTCAACCAAACCTGATATTAACCACTGAATGTCCAGATTCATAGACCGGTCCTTTCTGAATTTTACAACTTCCCAATATAGTTTAAATCCCTGATTAATGCAAAAGCAAAAAAGTTAAAACCCGGCTAAAAAAATGTAAAGATTTTTCCAACCCCAAGCCGCTTCCGGCAACCGCCGCATTTTGTCCTGACCGGACGGCAGGCAGCGGAATAAGCCCCGTCACCGCATAAGCCGTTTTAAGGATTGAAAAACCGCTGATGCAGGTTATTTTATGTTAATTATCCAGGAGAAAATGTTTTATGAGCGACAGAAAAAAGATTGAATGGCTGCTCGGAGAACTGCCTGTTCTTAAAGAAAAAGGGATTCTCAGCGGCGAAAACGCGGACGCACTCAATAAATATTATCAGTCGATCATGCCGCCGAAGGCCAATTTTCAGCAATTAGTGATTATGTTTTTCGGCATTCTGAGCGCGGCGCTGATCGGCGCCGGCATCATCCTGATCATCGCCTGCAACTGGGATGATATTCCAAGACATATCAGAGCGGGAATGGCATTCATTCCGCTGCTCCTTGCGGCGGGATTCGGCGGCTATACGCTGCGCCGCGGCAAAGGCGCGGCCTGGCAGGAAAGCGCCGCGATTCTCACCGCACTATCCTCGGCGGCGGCAATCGCCCTCATTTCACAGACTTACCAGCTTGGTGGAACACTGAAGGATTTTCTCTTTGTCTGGATGCTGCTGTTTTTCCTGCTGATCTACATCTTCAACAGCGCCGGCACCTTCCTGATCTATGCCGTCGCGCTGACCGTCTGGAATTTCAACCGGTGGGACATGTTCAGCACTCATGTATCCCGGAGCGATACTTATTTCTTTGCCTTGTTTATCGCGCTCCCGCTATGGTGGCTGATCGTTAATTTCCGCAAAGCGCCATACGGGTTGAAAAGTTCTTTGTTCTGCTGGGTCATCACAATTTTCACCTTACTGAACAGCATCCATGCAATGGCCGGATATAATGATCTTCAGATCAAGCTCTACTGGGCATTAATCCTTGCCGTTTTGTTTCTGGCCGGCGCATTGCGCCGTTCCGGCGGAGCCGGATTCTGGGGCAATCCGCTGCTGCCGTCCGGCGCTGTCGGCATTACAATTTATTCGGCAATCGCCTCCTTTTCTGATTTCTGGAACTATCATCCCTCATATTATTCTTCAGCAGATAATATCATGTATAAAGAATATTACGGCTGGGTTGTCATCGGAATTATCGGTGCGGCCTGGCTGCTGCTGTTAGTAAAGCGGTGGAACAATGAGGTTGAACTGATTCCGGCGCTGCTGCCACTCCTGGTGTTAATCCCTGTGTTGATCTTTCCGGCGGCAGGCGGTTATGTGTTCGACCTTTATCTGCTGCTCGCCGGCATCGTCTTCATGCGATACGGATTCAAAAAATACGAACTATTCAAAATCAACGCCGGAATGTTTCTGCTTTCACTGCTTCTATTCCTGCGCTTTGTGGATTCGGGTTTGGATATCCTGCTGCGGGGATGCCTGTTTATTCTGCTTGGCGTAATGTTCCTGGTGGTCAACATTATCGCCTCGAAAAAATTCAAGAAAGCGGAAAAAGAGCGGAAGGAGGCTGGAATATGAATTACAAAATCATCAAGATCACTCTTTTTGCCATTGTGATTGCCGCAATGCTTGCAGTGCCTGCATTCATGATCAACAAGGGGGAGGAAGTCTTGAATAAAGGCAGAATCTATATTTTCAAGGCCGCGCCGGTGGACCCCTATGACTACTTCCGGGGCAGATACGTGAATATCCGGATTGAAAAAAACTATGTGCCGGTATCACCGGATACAACGCTGGATTTTAAATCAAATGAAGCAGTATATGCCTCAATAAAAAACGACAAAGACGGACTGGCTTATTTTGACAACCTCAGCAGAACTGTTCCGGAAAACGGCGACTATGTGAAAGTCAATTTCTCCTATCACGACAAAGATAAAGCTTATCTGCTGATACCGTTCAACCAGTTTTTCATGAATGAAAAAATGGCGCCGGAAGCCGAGCGGGTGGTCCGGGAGGCATTGCTGAAACGCAGGGATTCATGCGTGATAAAATTACGGGTTCACAATGATACGGCGGTGATTGAAGATCTGCTGATCAACAATACTCCTATCAGGAAATACATTCTTGATCTGCAAAAAAGCGGTAACAAGAAATAACGGCAGCCGTGGCGATCAAGCGCACTTATGGGAACTGCCTTTCCGCTCACATTTGTCGCGGCAGTCGCAGATCTGGCAGGCTTCGAACTGATCGTGAATATTTACCACGATGCCGCAAAGAGATTTATTCGGCTTCATGAAACAGTATTCGGAGAGTTCCAGTCCGATTTCACCGGCACCCTGCCCTAAAACCGAGAACACCTGCTTCAGTTCGTGAAGGGGCCAGGAACCGGCATCCGACGGACACAGCGAAACGCTTCTGGTGTAATTATAAACTTCTTTGGTGTGTTTCTGGATATGCGAAAAAGCCTGCGTCATACATTCTTCCTTGATCACGTCAAGCCAGTAGGCGGCAAGAAAATCATCATCCCCGATTTTGATCCTGTCGAATTCCAGGCCGCAGGTGGCCGCGAAAAACAGAACATAATCGGAACCGGCGCTTTTGCTGCTCAATATCCGGCTGTTCAGTTCCACCCCGCCGGCGCAGATTGAGTCTTCCGTGCGGGAGGTTACCGGCACTTTGCGCAGCAGCGCTTTCGGGGCGGCAACGCCCGACGCCTGCTGAAACAGCACGGAAAATTCATCGTACTCCGGGGTATCAGTCTGAATTTTCAACTGGCCAAGGAGTTTCCCGAAGTCCAGATCCGTTTCAATGTCGCTAAAAATTCTAACCATTTTCTTTAATTTGTTATTTGACAATCCACTTTAAATTACCAAATTACAATAATGCTTAACTTATGATTATTCCTTTGCTGTTTTAATCTCTTTTTGCTGTATATTGGCATTTATACATGGAGGCGCTCAAAAAGCAAGTGAAAACGTTGCACCCGGAAAAGACGCGTATTCTGAATATTCCGCTGTTTATAGCGGGGATGCTGGCATTTCTTTGCGGGTTTTCGTCACTCTGTGCGGCAGATACCACGGAACGGGTTGACGGGCTCTGCAACAAACGCATCGTAACCTATTACGGGGAATCGGTTCATTATGACCGGCAGGATAATTTTGCGCCGCAAAATCTGCCTTTGGACAAACTCACTCATGTGAATTACGCCTTTATCGACGTCAAAGCGGACGGCAGTATCGGCTTTATCGACTACTTCGCCGCATTGGAAAAAAATTTCGGCGAACCCTGGAATTCCCCTTATAAAGGCGTCATCGGCCAGTTTAAAAAGTTAAAACAGCAGTATCCCCGGGTCAAATTCGGATTCAGTCTCGGCGGCTGGTCCAGGTCGGCTTATTTTCCCGTGATCGCCGCCGACCCGGCCAAGCGCGCCAGGCTGGCCCGGCAGGCCGTCGAGCTGCTGCAGACGCACAAGTTTGATTTCATCGACATTGACTGGGAATTCCCGGGCAGCGTCCAGTCTCCAGATCAGACGGACAATCCCAATGACCTTGGACATCCCTACGGCACCGTCCAGGACGGTGCAAACTATGTACTTCTGCTCAAAGAACTCAGAGCCGAACTGGACGCGGCCGGAAAAGCCGATGGCAGATATTATGAATTAAGCGCTGTGCTGCCGGCCGGCATTGATGAAATGAAGCTGCTCGATATTGCCGGCATCAGCCAGTATCTGGACTTCATGAACATCATGACTTACGATCTGCACGGCTCCTGGGAGAATGTCACCGGACATCATGCGGCAATGGACAAAAACCCGCAAGCTCCGTATCAGGGCGAGCAGGCGCTTTATTACGGCTCATACGCGCTGGATTACTATGTATCACACGGCGCCCCGAAACATAAACTGGCTGTCGGCAGTCCGCTTTATTCCCGCGGCTGGCAGGGGGTTAAAGACGACGGGCCGATACCGTCGCTGCCTGGCCTTTTCGCCTCCGCAACCGGCGGAGCAAACGGCAAACGTGACGGCGGCCGCCCGGCCGGGAAAAACAATTACTATGATCTGCTGCAAATGGAACAAGACCCCGCTTTCGTCAAATACCGGGACCCGGCTACTCACATGCCGTATCTGTATTCCGCCTCAAAAAGTGAATTTTACTCTTATGAAGATACCGTATCGGCGCAATACCGGGCGGACTGTGTAAAGAACCGCGGCTACGGCGGCATAATCATGTGGCAGGCGTGTTCGGACGGCCCCGCGGTCAATCAGCGGGATGCCATTACCGGTGTTTACAAGGATGCCTTTTACGGGGCGCGCGCAATTCCCGCCGGCAGCACCGGGCCGGTATCGCTGCCGAAGTACCGGCTGTCCGGCTATCTGCACAATTGGGTGGCGGAGGAATCCGGCGGTTATCTGCCGTTAAATCAGGTGCCTGACGCGTATGATGTCATTCACATCGCATTCGTTGACGTTGCCCCGGACGGCACCGTATCCTTTAAAGACGGCGGCAGCGCCGGACCGATCGTGACCCGCCAATGGGTGCAGGATAAAATAGCCCGAGGAAAAATCGTCACCTTCTCCGTCGGCGGCCGGAATGCGGGCGTTATGCTGGATTCCCCGGACAAAGTAAACCGGTTTGCAACTACATTCATTCAGGTTGCTGAAACCTACGGGATCAACGGAATCGACATCAGTATCGTGCGCGGTCTGGACGCTGCCGGCGACCCTGCCGCGCCCACCCCGGCAACGCAAGGCGTGATTGATGCACTTGAGATAATCCTCGATCACTTTGGCAGCGGATTCGGGCTGTTTCTGTCTCCGGAAAGCGCGAATGTGATGGGCGGACTGCATAATTACAACGGAGCATGGGGCGTTTATCTGCCGGTTATCGAACATTTCAAAAACCGGCTGACCGGGTTGCAGGTTCAGTTTTACAATGTCCAGGACGGCCTGTTCGGGCTTGACGGCAATATGTATTATCATGCAACAGCCGACAATATCGTGGCGATGACCGACATGCTGGTCAAGGGCTTTTCCGTCGGCGTCACCGGCTGGCAGTTCAACGGTTTGAAACCGGAACAACTGCTGCTCGGCCTGCCGGCGACATCCGCCGCCGCCCCGTCCGGAGGCTATTTAAGCGAAAATGACGTCCAGACCGCCTTCCGGCAGTTGACCGCAAACGAAAAGCTGACCTCATATCTTCCGGATACAAATTATCCGGATATCGAAGGCCTGGCGACCTGGTCGATCAACTGGGACAAGCAGAATAACTGGAAATTCTCCAAAGCGCATCGCACGTTCCTCGACAGTCTCGGCGAAGCTGTTCCGGACCCGGTCTCCGCCACACCCTTAGGAGCTGTAAATAAATAAACTTTACAAGTTTCGCGAAATATCCCGAGGTGATTTTGTGAGTTGACGGTGAGGAGCATACCCTCAGGTATGTAACGAACTGGCAAACACAAAGGCATCCGGGAGAAGCGCGAAGATGTAAAGGTTATTTTTGTACGGCTCCTTAAATCCGCAGCCATAATTTTAGGATACCCCGCGACTTCCACGGTTGCATTTCCCGGTGACTCCGGCTACATTTTAACTTATAAATAAAGCAGTCGAACGGGGAGTAGTGCGGCATGTACAAATATATTGAATCACTTGAAAGTTATCCTGACACCAGTATCGTGTTCGGAGAAAACGGCCTGCTCGAATTTGAAAACCTGATGCGGCTCGGCTCCGCCTCAAAGATAGTGGCGTTCACCGGGAAATCTTCGGTTGAAGCCAACGGCGCCTGGGGCCGTTTCCTGCGCGCCACCGTACTGCTGGATGCCACGGTCATCAGATATTCCAAAATCGAGCCGGAACCGTGCATCGAAACCGTTGAGGCAATGGTTGATCTGCTTGAAAACGAGAAGCCGGACCAGGTCGTCGCCATCGGCGGCGGCAGCATAATGGATGCCGCCAAAGCCGCGTTTCTGGCCTATCAGGGCGGCGGCGGCGTCAGCAACTATTTCGGAGTAAACGTTTTTTCCAAGAGTAATCCGGAAGTAAAACTGCGGAAAGTCATCTGCTTTCCGACCACCTCCGGAACAGGTTCGGAAGTGACCCCGTATTCCAATGTCGTGGACAAAAATGCCGGAGTAAAGAAACTTATTGTCGAGACGGAAATAATCCCGGCCTATTCGTTCGTCTGTCCGTCTTTCGCCAATTCCATGCCGCCGCAGGTGACGCTGGCTACCGGCTGCGATGCGCTGGCTCACTCGATTGAAGGCTTCCTGAACGTTGACAGGGATTCCAGTCACCCGGACGCCAATCACTGGGCGCGCGAAAGCGTCTCGCTGATTGTACATAATCTGCCGCTGGTGCTGAAAGACTGTCACAATCATGACGCCCGCGCCGCCATGGCGGCGGCGGCGACTCTCGGCGGCATGGTCATCCGCTACAAACCCACCGGACTGCCCCATCTGTGCAGCTTTTCCTGGTTCGGTAAAATCGAACACGGCATCGCCGTGGCCATGCTGCTGCCGCCTGCCTGGAATTTCTACATTGAGCGCAAAGAAGTCCAGGACAGGACCATGCAACTGAAAGATCTTTTCCCGGGCGAAACGCCGGCGGAAGTAATCCAAAGCTGCAGAATTTTCCTGGATTCCATCGGCGTCCCCAAAACCTTGCAGGAATTTCCGGGCATCACAGCGGAACTGCTCGAACGTACCGCCGCGGACGCCGGACAGAATACCATGAAATTGAAACTTGCCCCCCGCCCCGTCCCGCTGGACCAGAGCCGGGCCATCCTCGGCGAAATCCTCCGGAACGCCTGGCAGCCAAAGCGATCTTAACCGCAAAATCAGCCTGAATTATTCAGCTTAGTCACTTCCGGGTCATTTTCTCTTCTTCGGTCTCAATCACATCAAGAATCCTGGACGACTCGAAAAACATCGGATGCTCGCGGTCTTTGCGCAGAGACTTCAAAACCGTCATCTTAATCTCCTCCGAGCGGTTTAGAGCATCGCTGAAAATCGCGTCCAGCACTTCCGGGTCTTCGTTCTTGTCATAGAGGATACCGTACAGTCCCGGGAACTGCTCGTCCGGGAGCAAATTAAGCCCGTAATGAATACCATCAAACTGATCATCTTTGTACAGCTTGTCAAACGCCGCCTTGATCAGCCACGAGCTCTCTTTGGCTGGCACATCCGCGTACGCAATCACATCGTCGATCTGGTTTTCCCACGAGGCGACCGCCTGTTCGCGCAGGGTCTTCGCTTCGGTTGCCGGGACAACAGCGGCGCCAGACTCTTTCTTGCTTCCTGACTCATCCGGCCATTTCGGCGCCGGTTCGCGTTTGATGACCGGCTTTGCATGTTCAGAAGTTTTAACATCCCTGCTGACTTTGCGGACTGGTGACTGATGCGCCGGGGCAACGGGGTTGAACGATCTCAGCAGAACTGCGCCGATAAGTACGGCCGGCAGCAGGCCGCAAATCAACATCAGTCTGTATCCAGCCTCAATTCTCATTGCAGAATAATAAAGTCATATGACTGGTTATACGTATACTTGATCAGTTTGCCTTGAAGATTCTGGTACTCGCTTTTTCCCGGGGTCAAATAGAAACCACGGCCCGCCATGCCATCTCCTTTGTCCTCGCGTTCCGGCGTCAGCGCGCCCTGGTATGAAGATTTTTTCACGACATGCCCCGTCGTCTGCTTGCCTGTAGTCCAGTCGTCCACAGACACATAGTCGTAGTACGAGTTAAACGTTCCCTTGAAAATACCTGTCGTCCGCGTCAATTTCAGCGTCAGGCCGGTCGGGTTATCCAAATCATAGTTGTAGCCTAAAAACTCTTTCGTATCCGGATCAAACATCTTCGCCGGCGTCTGCGCCATGGGCGCGGTCAACCCCGTTCCGGAGCCGGTCGCCGGCGTCACACTCAGCCCCAGTCCGTTCGGAGAGACTCCGGCGTCTGCGACGTCCGTCACCTCCGTCCATGAAATCCTGGGTGGATTCTCGGCCTCTGACGCATAATTGTAATCGATATACCTGACCGTCATCTGCAGCGCGGGAGGAGCCTCAACGCCACCGACAGTCAGTCCGTTTTCGTAGTAATCGCGGAGATTGATCATCGTATTATACCAGCCGCCCGACAAGACCGGTTCACGAAGAAATCCGGACGCGTACTCTGCCGTGGCCAGCGGGTTGAGATTCTTCCAGAGGAAGGCCCCGCCGTCCAGGATACGCAGGAACATCTTCCCGCCGCCATCAGGCGTCACGAATTCCACAAGACCAAACAAGCAACCGCCATTGTACGCCGCCGGCGAGGTGTAAATAACCGTAAACACGCGTCCGGTATCGTCAAGAATCAGCGTTCCGCTTAGTGATACCGCCGTGCCGTCAGCCAGATTGCCGGCCGTTTTTATCCTGCCCTTATCAGTCACCGTGAAAGTGAGATACCCGCTGCCGTATCCTTGTGCCCCGGTCAGCGTAGCCGTGTAATAACCAATGGGATTGAGCGCCGCATCCGTTTCTTTCCACACATTGCGGTAAAGTTTCACGGGTGTCGCATCACTGCCAAGCTGTCCATCCGCCAGGCCCAGCGTCTGAATGGACGGCGATGCCGCCTGGCTCACCAGCAATGCCAGCGGCAGCGGCGGAAGCGCCTTGCCGGCACTGGCGTTTACTGTAAATGCAAAGCCGCTTTCCGGACTGCTCCCGGATGCGTAGGCTGTTGTGCTGAATGTGTAGTTATTGCCGCCTGACGCCAGCTTGCCCGATATTTTTCCCTGTGCGCTCACAGTCATCGAAGCGGCTCCGCCGCCTTCAAGATAGCCGTTGAACTCGCCATAAGCCCACACAGGCAGCGCCGCGGTATTCATCGTAAGCGTCTGCGCCGGCACTCCAGTCGCCGAAATCACAACATTGAAAATACCGGACTTTGTCGGCACTCCAGTGATCTTCCTGGTCAAAGCGTTGTATTTCAACCCTGCCGGAAGCCCTTTTACCGCAACCTTCGCCGCGTCCGCAAACGCCGCCGGCAGCGACATCTCAAACGCCACGCCGGTAATTGAATCGATATAGGCCCCCTGCCCTTGTGCCGAAGCACAGAAGAATACGAACTGCAGCACAATCGCAAATGCCGCGATCCTCTTCGATAAGTTGATAAACAACTCTCTCATGGAATGAATTCGTGTTTTCATTTTTGGCATGCTCCGATTTACGGTTATTTCGTTTTGTTCGCAATATTCTGCGAACTGTAAGATTAAATTAATATTTCAAAATAAGAATTCAAGGAAATTATGCCTGTCAGTTCTCATTTTGGAAAAATCAACTTCAAATTTTAGCGCTGATATTTTCCGCGCTTGAATGTCGGCCGGATATACCGCACCTCCGCCGTTTCTCCGCGGAAATTAAATGCCGGCTCCCGGTGGAATTGCTAAATTCCTGAAATATTTAAAGGTCAGGACTTTTAAAATACACTAAAAAGTGTAAATTATTCTTTTTCGTACCAGTTGAAGAAATTACTTAAGTTCTCAGGAGAACAGAAAATGGGAATGACAATAACAGAAAAGATCCTGGCTAACGCATCAGGGCGTGAGCGGGTCAGCCCCGGAGAGAATATCTGGGTCAGCGCTGACATCCTGATGACGCATGACGTATGCGGACCAGGGACGATCGGCGTGTTTAAACGTGAATTCGGCGAAAAAGCCAAAGTTTGGGATCCGGAAGGCGTTGTGATCATCCCGGATCACTATATTTTCACCGCCGATGAAAAATGCCACCGCAACGTTGATGCGCTGCGGACATTCGTAAAAGAGCAGAAACTGCCCTATTTTTATGATCCGGGCACTTCCAGCTATTCCGGCGTATGCCATGTGACGCTGCCGGAAAAAGGCCATTGCCGTCCCGGCGAAGTGCTGTTCGGCACCGACTCCCATACCTGCACCCACGGCGCGCTCGGCGAGTTCGCCACCGGTATCGGCAACACCGACGCCGGGTTTGTCATGGGCACCGGCAAGCTGCTGATCAAGGTTCCGCCGAGCATAAAATTCGTCATTGACGGCAAACTGCCGAAAGGCGTCACCGCCAAAGATATCATTCTGCGCATTATCGGTGATATCGGCGTTGACGGCGCGACTTACTGCGCCATGGAATTTGCCGGAACGACGATTGAAGGACTCAGCGTCGAAGAACGCATGACCATCTGCAATATGGCGATCGAAGCCGGCGGCAAAAACGGCATTATCGCGCCGGACGAAAAGACTGTTGAATATGTCAAGTCCAAGACCTCGAAGCCGTTCAAATGCTTCCACAGCGATCCGGACGCGCAATATCTGACGGTCCGCCGTTACAAAGCTGAAGAGTTCGTGCCGGTTGTGGCCCTGCCGTTCTCTCCGGATAACGTGAAGAGCGCCAAGGAGTCTGCAAAAGTCAAAATTGACCGTTCCTACATCGGAAGCTGCACCGGCGGCAAGATCACCGACTTTATTTTCGCGGCGGAGCTGCTGAAAGGTCACAAAGTCACGGTAGACACTTTTCTGGTGCCCTCAACGGTTGAAGTTGAACAGGCCATGAAAACGATCAAGGTCGGCGGCAAAACGCTGGTCGAAATCTTTGCCGAAGCCGGCTGCATCGAGCCTGCTCCTCCGTCTTGCGCGGCATGTCTGGGCGGACCGGTTGACACGTTCGGTCGCTGCAACAACGGCGAAGTCTGTGTCAGCACCACCAACCGCAACTTCCCGGGCCGGATGGGTTCAAAGGATTCGCAGACGATATTGGCCTCGCCATATACCGCCGCGGCTTCCGCGATCACCGGATACATCACCGACCCGCGCGAATTTCTGAAATAAGGAGACAGACCATGGCCGATAATATCATAAGAGGCAAGGTCTTCATCACTGGAGACAACATCGATACTGACCAGATTATTCCGGCGCAGTATCTGAATCTGGTCCCGACGATCAAGGAAGAATATGAGAAGCTCGGCAGCTATGCGCTGTGCGGGCTGCCCGACGAATGCAAGACCCGCTATGTGGCGGAAGGCAAAACAAAAACGGAATACCCGATCATCATCGGCGGTTCCAACTTCGGCTGCGGTTCCAGCCGTGAACATGCGCCGATCAGTCTCGGCGCGGCCGGCTGCAAAGCCGTCATTGCCAAGTCATTCGCCAGGATATTCTTCCGGAACTGCATCGCCACCGGCGAAGTCTATCCGGTGGAAACCCCGGAAGACCTGAACAAGACGCTCAAGACCGGCGACGAAGTCGAAATAAACTTTGACGCCAGGACGGTTAAAGTCATCAGTTCCGGCAAAGTTTACAACACGAATGACCTGGGCGCGGTAAAAGAAGTGATTGATGCCGGCGGCATCTTCAGCTTCGCCCGCAACTCGGGCATGATCAAGTAATCTTCCGCCAATCCGTAATATAATCAAAGAGGCCTGACCAGCCTCTTTTTTTTAAATGCAGTAACTGTTATAACCTAACCGGACGGGCCGTAACTGAATATGCTTAAAATCAATAAAGAGAACTTACGGAAATTTGAATCCGCCGGCGGCTGGTGGGTCGCCGCCATGCCGGTAATCATCATCCTTTGCTGGATCCCGTTTCTGCGCCACACCGACCGGTTCGGCGAATTTGTGGACTGGGACTTCTTCCTGGCAAACTATGAAGCAATCCGTAAAACCATTGTTGAATATGGTCAATTCCCGTTCTGGAACCCCTGGCATTTCGGCGGTACGCCGCTGTTCGCCAATCCGCAGATCGGAGTATTCAGCCTTGAGACGCTCTGTGCAGTGATCTTCGGCACCGTCTACGGACTGCGCGTGTCCATGCTGCTTTACACTATCTGCGGCGCGGTCGGCATGTGGATGCTGCTGGGGGATTATGCCAGAAATAATCTGGCGCGCTTCTGGGGAAGCATGATTTTCGCACTTTCCGGCGCGCTGGCGGTGCATCTGTCCGCCGGGCATTGCGTGATGAATTCAATCACCCTGCTGCCGTGGATGATTTTCTGCCTGCGCCGGCTCAATGTCAGCATCAACGCAGCGCTGTGGCTGGGATTTCTCGCCGGCATGGCCGTTAACCATTCCGTGCACTATTCCACGTTCATCACCGGCACCTTTGCCGGACTGTTTTTTATTGTGGAATGGATTCGCAATATCAAATCGAAAACATTCAGCCTGAACGCGCTGCTGGCGCTGCTGGTTTTTCTGCTGATCGGCGCTTACCGCCTGATTGCCACGCTCAAGTTCGGCTCCGAGTTTCCCCGGACGCTGGAAATGCGGCTTGATATCGGGTTCAACCACTATCTGCTGGCGCTGATCTATCCGGGGCAGTCGCTGGTGACATTTCCGGATATTGTCAAGGACTACTGGTCGTGGTTTGAAATCGGCTGTTATGTCGGGGTGATTGCGCTGGTGATGTTCATCATCTCGGCGATCCGTGAAATAAAATGGTGGCACTGGGGATTTGTCATCGCATCCATGCTCACGCTCAACTCCTCATGCAAGTTTCTGCCGGGGTACTGGCTCCGGGAGATTCCGCCGTTTACCAGTTTCTTCTGTATTTCCCGCTGGCGTTTCCTCGCAGTCTTTTTCCTGGCGGTCGGCTGCTGCCGCGGCCTGGACTGGCTGCTGGACAAATTCCCGGAAGCTCCGCCGCGGCGGCGGCTGTATCTGCTTATCCTGCTTTCCATGTGCGGCCTCATCTACAACCAGTACTGCAACTGGTCCAAAATGGTCTGGATTAAGGAAAGCGACGCCGTCGGCCAGGTCAAAGAATCAAGCAGTTCCATTGTGACGGTCAATAATCACTCCTACGGCCGCTACGCGTCGGTGCATAAAGGTGTGGCCCAACTGTTCGATTTCGAGCCGATGCTGGGTTACATGCGCGAATATAAAAATAAACGGTTTGCCTCAGGCAGCCCATATTATAAAGGCGAATTCTTCGCCCTCAAAGGCAAAATAAGCGATGTCAACTGGAGCCCGAATTATATCAGGATCACCTGTTCCGAACCCTCCGCGATCCTGGTCAACCAGAACCCCGGCAATTACTGGCGCGATATTGACGGCAATCTTCTTTTTCCCGATACAAAAGGATTTGACACGGACAAGCATTTCATCGTAAACTCGGAACAGCCCGGCGAATTAGTTCTGCGCACCCTGCCGCCGACACACGCGGCCGGGATGCTGGTTTCCGGGTGCGCCGGAATACTGCTGCTGATAATCCTGTATTCAATCCGGACGGCGGAACGCCGCAGAAAGAAGCTTAAACAAGCCTGAATGAATTACTTCCCGGCAATCACGGTGACTGCGGGAGCGCTGGACAGATATTTCGCGGTGATGCGGTTGACTTCGGACAGACGCAGCGAATTGTAGATTTTCACCTGATGCCACGGCAGCTCGAAACCATTGCCGTAATATTCCGCCAGCACGCTGTTCATAATCAGATATTCCATTTTCTCCATACTCTGGGCGCAGTCAAAAATGGCGGATTCCCTGGCCGCTTTGAACTCCTCCTCCGTGATCCCGGTTTCCGCCAGCCTGGCGCGTTCGGCGCGCAGCATTTCCGCCGCTCTGGCGGCGGAAGCCATTTCGGTTCCGGCATGGAACGCGATTACGCCACGGTGGATGCCGCGGGAAAAACTGACGCCGGTACTGTAGGCCAGCGCGGCTTCCTCCCTCACCTTTTTGAACAGATTGGAGGAGAGCCCGTTCAGCGCGAATTGCAGGATGTCGAACGCAAAACGGTCGCTGGAGATATTATCGCAGCCCGGAAGCGCGTAAATAACGGCGGTCTGCTCACGCGGCAGTTCGATTTTATCCGACAGGTCTTTATCCGGAAATACCGGAGGTTTCACTTCCGGTTCCGTGCCGTCCTTCCTCCACGGAATCGCGGCGGCGAGTCTTTTGAACGCTTTGCCGGCGGCGGCGCGGTCATAGTCGCCGGCGATGCCGAACACGACACTTTCCGGAACCAGGCAGCGGCGGTAAAATGACTTCAACTGAGCGGCGGTTAGCGAATTGACGCTGTCAACCGAGCCGGAGCGGGGCAGGCCGTAAGGATGCTCCCCGAACAGCAGTTCCAGCGCACGGTCTTCCGCCGCATTGCGCGGCGACATCTTCCGGCTTTTCAGCGACTCGACGATATTGCTCTTTTCCCTGGCGAGTTCTTTGCCGCCGAAACGCGGTTCCGCCATGACGGATTGCAGAATTTCCATTGCCTGCTCAAATCTGTCGCTCCGGCAGTTAAGCCGGAAAAGCAGCGAATTAGCTCCGGCGGAAATGCTCAGATCGATTGCGTTATCATCTATTTTGCAGGAAAGTTCATCTTCCGACCAGCGCGCGGTGCCGGTATTCAGCATGGAACTCAGCAGCTTGGAGATACCGGCATTGCCGCGGTTCTCCATGAACGTTCCTCCGGGCAGCACCGCACAGACATCAATCAGCGGCAGACTGGAATCGGGATATTCGACCAGACGCAGTCCGTGACTGAGGGTTTTCATTTCAGGTTTGACGGCACAACCGGATTTCTTCTTTTTCGTTCCGGCGGCGGCAGTATTTTCATCCGGCAGCAGTCTTACCAGGGTCTGGCGTTCCACCGGCAGACAGTGCCGCGCCGCCTCTTTAACCTGATCCAGCGTCACGCTGGAAAGAATTTCGAAATAGCGGTTGGCGGCCTCCGGATACCCGAACGTCAGCACGGTATTGCCGATGACCGCGGCCATTCCGCCGTTGGTCTGAAGACAGCGGATATACTCCGTGGCCTGCTGAATCTGTTCGCGCTGCACTTCCTCTTCCGAGAGTTCGCCGCCGATAATCAGTTCCAGTTCAGCTTGCAGTCCGGCTTCCAGCGCGGCAGCCTTATCCGGCGTGCAGATGGCGGAAATCCCCATCATCCCGCAGAATGACGGCGTATAATTAAATGAACTGATGCCGATGGCAAGTTCTTTTTCGGTTTTGAGCCGCTGAATCAGCCGGGAACTCCGGCTTTGGCCCATGATGCCGCAGAGAATGTCCAGCGCGGGTATTTCCGAACTGGACGCATCGGGCAGTTTGTACCCTGCCGCAATTCTCGCCAGCGGATCTTTGAACACATAGTCGCATCTGCGGAAACAATTCTGCTCCGGCTCTTCCGGCAGAAACGGCTCGGCGATGTTTCCGCGCCGCCATTTGCCCAGTTTCTTTTCCAGGGCTTTCGCGATCTGCACGGCATCCACGTCGCCGGAAATCATGAAAAAACAGCGTTCCGGAGAATAGCGCAGTTCGTAATAATCCGCCATCATTTCCCGGGTGACTGCCTTGATCCGGTCGCGGTAGCCGATAATCGGATGGCGTACCGGATGAACCAGAAAAACATCTTTCCACAGTTTTTCGCCAAGCACCCGGTCCGGGCGGTCAAAAACCATATCCCGTTCGCGCAGAATAACTTTGGATTCAAGCTTGAACTTGTCCGCGGGAAATTCCGGCGTGCTGATCATGGCCGTCAGCACATCCAGTCCTTTCAGGCAGTGCCGCGACGGCAGATCCAGATGATAAACGGTATTCCCGTAAGAAGTATAGGCGTTGACTTCGCCGCCCAGGCGGTTGATCAGGTCGGCGGCGGATTGCGCCGGATAGCCTTTGCAACCCTGAAACAGCATGTGCTCCAGAAAATGCGACAGCCCGCAGCCCAGATAGCCGTCTTCGTGGATGCTGCCGGTTTTGATCCAGGCCTGAATGGTAACGGCCGGAGTGTCATGCTTTTCGTTGACGAACACATGCAGCCCGTTGTCGAAGGCAAAGCTTCTGACATCGGCGAAATAATCCTTTTTCAGCAGTTGACGGGAGCTTGAATCAGACAATTTTAGGAACCTTTATGTCGTTGGCGGTTATTCCGCAGGCTGCATCGCAGGGCGGCTTGAAAAGATCAAACTCCACGTTAAAATCCTCGGGAGAATCCTTCTCGCTGGCAAAAAGCACTTTCTCGTCTATCAGCAGAAAAACAACATTCCCGATATCGGATGCAGTATTCAATCCCCAGCTCTTCAGCACTTCCGCGGCAAACGGGCCGTACTGGCGGAACGCGAAATCGCGGACCGACCCCAGCAGCTCCAGCGCGGCGACATGCTTCTTTTCATTTGAGTTCTCCAGTGTCGCGGCATAATTGACCGCTTCATTGACAAACTCGTAAGCGTCCGGCTTATAGCGCGTCTCCCGTTGCAGCAGACGCCTGATTTTATCCGCCAAGTCATTATTCTTCATACAATTGAATAACCCTTATAAAGTTTTGCAGAAGCTGATAAATCCGGTTTTCCCGCGCCAACCCTGCATTTTACATACAGTAGCACAAAAAAATCAAGAGGCAAGACAGTGAGAAGTATTTCAACGGCATGGATCAACCGGCATAATTATAAGTGCGAATCGCGCATTTTGCCCATTTTTACGGAAAATACTGCAAGGCCGCTGGAGAGGCTTTCGTTATGGCAGACCACATCCGGCGGCGTTCTCAGTTTGACCATGGAGAAATTCCAGATTCCCCAGATGCCGGCTTCCACCAGGACGTCCGCCACATGCTGGGCTTCCTGCCAGGGAACGGTGATGATGCCGACGCGGACCCCCATGCGTTTAACCATTTCAGACAGCTTGGAAAGGTGAAAAATCTTTTTCCCGTGGATAACCGTGCCGACTTTTTTGGGATCAATATCGAAGCCGGCAATTATTTTAAGACCGTTCTCTTCAAAAGGTTTATGACCGAGCAATGCATGGCCGAGCGAACCCACGCCGATCAGAAACGCCTCGTCGGTCTTGTTCCAGCCGAGATAGTTTTCAATCGCCGAAATCATATCCTTGAGCGCATAGCCCATGCGCGGTTTACCGGGAATGCCCATGAGCACCAGGTCTTTCCGCACCAGAATCGGTTTAAAATCCAGCTCGTTGATCAGCGCGGTGGTGGAAACATATTCATGCCCTTCCTGTTCGAGACGCTTGAGAATATGCAGATATGTGGGCAAACGCTTGACTGTGGGCAGTCTTAATATCTTCATATTGGCGTTCGGCACTGTTTCATTCATAAACCATCCCCCTCGCAACATTCAGCCATGCAATATTTCCACAATAATAAATCTCTTAAAAATAACCTCATTTTGTAGATGATTCAAGCCGCACTCGAAAAGCCTGTTAATATATTTTCACATTTTCTGAAATTACCCTGTTGACAATTAAAAGAGAATGTTGTATAATCAAGTTAACAAGTTAACTAAAATTGTGAACAAAGTTTCTTTAATGGCATGAAACTGGCAGAATATCTAACAATGGATTACTTAATGAATAGCATCCGGAAGAACATAACTATCAGGAATGTAGCATCCGCCGCCGGGGTTTCCACTGCCGCCGTATCCAAGGCGATTAACAACAAAAACGGTATTTCCGAAACACTGCGTCAAAAAATATTAATAATCTGTGATGAGCTTGGCTATCAGGTCAACAGCAGCATACAGGATATTGTACGCAAAGGTCTGAACGGACATACCCGCAATATCGCCTTTGTGCTGATTGGCGTAGAGTTCGCGGACCCGGCTTATGCAAGGAATATGGACGGGATCGCACAGGCGATTAACGAGTTCGATTATAATCTGGCAATGGCCCATCTTAGCGGCAAAGAGCAGAGCGTACATCAACTGCCGCCGGTTCTCCGGGACGGGCGGATTGACGGTTTTATTATTTCAGGCAGATTGACCGAAGAACTCATTTGCATATTAAAAAAACTGAATAAACCTTACGTCATCGTGGGCAATTACCCCGAAAAAGTCTCCGGCGACGCGGTCAGGATTGAAACCAATTACAAGTCGGCCATGTTCAAGATGGTGAACGAATTGAAGCAGACCGGCAAAAAGAGGATTGCCTATTTCACTGAACTAACCGATAATTTTTTCCAAGCCGAGCTTGTCGATTCTTTCATAAGGGCCATGAAAGATAACCAGCTTGTTCCGGATGAGCAGATTATCTATGTCGGAACTGGTCCGCTCTGCGGCGCATTAAAACAACTGAAGCCAATAATTTTGCGACAACCTGAAATGCCGTTCGATGCCATCATCTGCCCTGATTTCAGGTGTGCAAGTGAAATTGCCTATATGATGCTGGCGCGTAACGGATTTGACTGGCCATCGGAACTCAGGATTGCATGCATGAGGCCATTTCCCTACTACAAACTGCCCGTTCCGGCAATTTATTCTGAGACGGAAAATACTCAGGCGCACACCGGCGTCAAGTGCCTGGTTGAGATGATCGAAAAGGGTGGAATGGGGCCGCATAAAGTTGAGATAACGCCGCGAATCTCCAAAGAATTATGTGGGAATTAGGCGTCAGAAGCTGTCAGAATGAGGCAAACTGCCCAATACAGCTATATACCAGTGGAAAAACAATGAGAGAAATTTAAAATAGGAACACTAAACACAAGCATGGAGGAAAATCAAATACATGATGAACAGAAACAGCAAGTATGAGAATTTTTGAATTACCAACAACAAATGCAACCCAAAAGGAGTAACGTAAAAATGAAAAGAAGAAGTTTCACGCTCATCGAATTGCTGGTCGTCATCGCTATAATAGCAATTCTGGCCTCAATGCTGCTGCCGGCGCTCAACAAAGCCAGGGCCAAAGCCAGAGAAATCAGTTGCGCGAGCAATCTAAAACAAATTGGCGGTGGAATGCTGATGTATGCGAATGACTCCGGATATATGCCTAAACGTGGTGCAGGAGGTACAGACGCAATATTCTGGACCCATGTGACGGCTCAATATATGGGATTGAAGACAGTGCTGGTTTCCGGAAAACCTCAATTCTCGACAACTCAGGTAGTTCCTGTTTTCAACTGCCTTGCTGATTTATCTCCGCTGTTTACTGACAGCGGAAATTTATATATTTCAGGGAAAGGCGGATTAAGTTATGTTTATAATACCAATGTAGGCGGTGCTGTGACAATTAATACCATAGCGTATGGAATTAAAATTAATAATGCACGCAACATTTCTTCAAAAATTGTCATGCTTGATGCAGGCAGCAGCTATGTAATGGACTTTTATAATCCTGACCGGGTTGAATACAGGCATAACAATGATAAAGGAACGAACGTGCTGTGGCTTGATGGTCATGTTTCCTCATGGCTGAACAAGCCTATAACAACTGCTATCGGCGGCAATGCGGAAATCATAAAATTATGGTATCCTTATATGAAATAATTCCGGACGAGCGGGATATTGTCCGGAAAGGATCAGAATACCTAATGGAATCAGGAAATAAAGAGAATAAATCATGTCAAATTTGAACTACCGGTTATTATTTGCTTTTGTACTATGTCTGACAATTTGTATAAATTCAAAACTTCTGGCAGCCAGTCTGGTAATTGAAGGTAATCCTGAAGCAACAATTGTTATACCTGATAAAGCGCCTGATTCTGTAAGTCGCGCAGCCTGGGAACTTCAACACCATGTTAAAAAAGTATCTGGCGCAACCTTGCCGATAATTACTGAAAGCAAATTACCGGCAAAATCCACTATTCTAGTTTATCTTGGTTCATGCAAGCAATTAATTGATCAAGGTTTGGAAATAGATAAATTGAAGCGTAACGAAGCAATTATTTCCATCAAAGAAAACAATATCTTTATTGCCGGAAAAGATGATTCAGGTCAATGGGCAGGAGGTCAAATCAGTACCGGAACGCTGTTTGCCATTTATGAATTACTGGAGAACGATTTTGGAATACGCTGGTTATGGCCGGGAGAATTGGGTGAATATGTCCCGCAAAGCAAGAATATTTTACTCAAAGATGGGAAAAGAAAAATCGCGTTACCGTTAAAATTTGCTCATTGGCGAGTTCCATCCGGCCTCTCAAACAGCGGATGGTCGTCAGCCACGACCAAAAATGATTTCTTAAATGCGCAGGAAATCTGGAAATTGCGCCATCGCTTTAACATTGACGTATCATTACAGTTTTATCCTCATGCTTTCACTACCTACTGGCAGCGTTTTAGCGTCAGCAACCCAGATTTATTCAATTTACTGCCGGATGGAACCCGACGTCCGGACCCGTTCTATTTTAACGGTCGCACCGACCTGATCAGCATGTGCGTATCCAATCCTGAGCTTCACAAACAAATTGTTCAAGACTGGATTAAAACAGGAATGCTAAAAGGATTCCAAATAAATATCAATGAGAATGATACTGCCGGAAAATGTGTTTGCGATAAATGCTTGAGTTGGGATAATTCTACGGTTCCAGATACAGAACGTCGGGCAAAAGCGCTTGACGGTTTCACTAAAAAAGATCCTACATGGTATGAGGCATTGGGTTCTGTCTCTAATAGATACGCCAGATTTGCGATGGCGGTGATGGCGGAAGCCGACCGCGTAATGCCGGATAAATCCGCAGATATTGCCGGCTTAATCTATGCAAATTACAGTAATGCGCCAAACATAAAACTCAGTCCGCGAATCATTCAACGCTACTGTCCGCCGATCATGTTTCCATGGACTGACGCCAAAGTCGAACGTTACAAAAAAGATTGGCTGGGCTGGTATGATTCCGGAGTCGGCCTGATCATGCGCCCGAACTTTACTCTGGATGGCAACGGATTTCCTATTTTTTATGCCCAAAAATATGCGGAGTGCTTTTCATTTGCCGCAAAGCGACGGATGATTGGCCTTGATATGGATTCACTGACGGGAATGTATGCGGCCCAGGGACCCAATTTATACATGATTGCACGAATGCAATCAAACCTTGATATATCGGCCGGCGATGTCTTAAATGAATTCTATGGCGCATTCGGACCGGCGGCTAAAAATATCAAAGAATATTTTGAATATCTGGAAAAAGTATCAAACTCTTCGAATATTGATACTGATAGTAATTCAGTGGAAGGAGGATCGTGGGCAACTTTCTACCAGAAAGCCGATAAAATATTCACCCCTGAAGTATTTGCCAACTGCCACTCTATACTTGAGCAGGCAATCAAAAACGCGGCTGAAGACGAAACTGCCGTCAAGCGAGTTAAATTTCTACAGATTGGTCTTTACAATGCAGAACTAACTGCGAATACCCAGAAATGTTTCCGTCAATACAAAAATAGCGGAACATGCACAGCCTTTGCTGATGCATTGCAACGACTGGATCAATTCAGGCAGGATAATGAAAAAGCGTTTTTTGCAAATGTCGGACTTCTGCAATTCACGGAAAGTCATTCATGGCCTCGGGAAATGATGCGTCTTGCCAATCAAAATATGCAAGCATTGCCTTTACAATGGAATTTCATGTGGGATCCGGAAGGAAAAGGCGAACAGAAGCTTTGGTTTACGCGTGACTTTGATGATTCAAAATGGTTTAAAATAAATGTCGATCAAGTCTGGGAGAAACAGCCGGTTGGAATCGAGTGGCAAAAGCAGCATAATAGTCAATATGACGGAGATGCGTGGTATCGACTTGTGTTTAATGCCCCGAAACTTGGCAATGGCGAAAAACTGGTCATTCTATTTGGCGCAGTGGATGAAGCGTGCCAGGTATGGGTAAACGGGAAAAAGGCTTTAGACCGCCCATATCCGTTTAATGGAAATGTCAATTCCTGGCAGGAAGCATTTGAAATAGATATTACTGAAATTGTTGAATTTGATAAACCCAATTTAGTCGCGGTAAAAGTAATAGATAAGTTTGGCGCGGGAGGAATTTGGAAGCCGGTATATTTAAAAATTATTCCCAAACCTCTGTCTCAAGCAGAGAATCTTATAAAGAATTCCAGTTTTGAGCAAGGCGAATCAGCCTGGATTAAAAATGCGCCGATGGGCAAAGTGGAATTTATAGTTGATAAGACGAACTTTCATTCCGGACAGGCATCCGGTGCAATAAAAGTAATCACAGTTGATCCCGCAAAAAAATATGCCGGTAAATATGGAACATGGGCCAGATGGGTACAATCGCTTAATAACCTGGAACCGGGGAAAAAATATCAATTACAGGCATGGGTATTTACTTCGATGGATTTTGACGGAATGCTTGATATTTGGATACGAAGTGGTACAAATGCCGCTTTAAGCAAAGCCAATATTAATCTTTCCTGGATTACCACAGGAGGAACCTGGCAAGCGCTATCGATGGAATTCGTTCCGGAAAAAAACAATGGAACAATCTACCTGAATATGATGGCTGACCGCGGTTCAGTTAATTTTGACGATATTGTTCTTTGCCCTGAAACAGTCAAATAATCAGGGCAATATGCAAAAAAAGGAAATAATATGATTCACGGAAATTTGATTCACTTAACCATGAATATGTGGGAGGATCGCGAAGATCTGCTGCGCAGCGGAAAATTCCACCGGGGCTATACCCCTTATATGGAATTCAGCGATAACACCTGGGAACAGGTGAGAACCCGCATGCGGGACAGGAAAATGAATATGGCGGTATGGGATCTCGGAGACGGGATTCTGTATCATAGTCATCCGGAAATTTCAGTGCAAGGGGCCTGGTCTGCCGCACGCTTGCGTGACGAATTGAAAAAGTGCCGGGATGCCGGGCTCGAAGTAATACCCAAACTGAACTTTTCAACTTCGCATGACACCTGGCTGGGAAAATATTCGCGAATGGTTTCCACTCCTGAATATTATCAGGTTTGCCGGGACTTGATTGCAGAGGTAGTGGAATTGTTCGGCAACCCGCGTTTCTTCCATATCGGCATGGACGAGGAAGATGCGGTTTCCCAGAAACTTTATCGCTATGCGGTGATACGCCAGGGATCGCTCTGGTGGGATGATTTTAATTTTTATGTGCAGTGCGTGGAAAAGTGCGGTTCCGCCGCCTGGTGCTGGTCGGATAAACTATGGAGTTGTGGCTGTGAAGAATTTGAACTTAATATGCCAAAATCCGTGATCCAGAGCAATTGGGACTACTATAAGAATTTCAGCCTGGATTCAAGCAATACGCATCAGCGGGAAATACAAGCCTTCATTGACCTTGAGCGGATGGGATATAAGCAGATACCGGCAGGCAGCAATATTGCGGAAGCTGATAACTATCCGCTGCTGGTGGAATTTTGCAGGAAAAATATAACGCCGGAAAACTTGCTTGGATTTTTAATGACGCCATGGCGGGAAATGTCGGAGAAATGGGCGGATTTTCAAATAGACGCGGTTGACATCGCCGCCCCTGCCAAATGCTCTCTAATATAACGATATCAGCGCTGGATATACAACCGGGAGGGATTTTACATAATGACGCAAATTCATGGGTTTCCGCCGCGCGGTTTGACTTATTTCTGGTTCCTGAATGACTGCTGCGACGACAGCCTTGTCGATCAGCAGATCGAGGAGTTCAGCAGGGCGCGGATAGCGACGGTCTGCCTGCATCCGCGTGACGGTCTGCTGCTGCCCTATGGCGGCAAGGACTGGTTTGATTTCATCCGGCGGACGACGCTGAAGCTTGCCGCAAAGGGAATCGAGATCTGGCTGTACGACGAAGACCCGTATCCCAGCGGCAACGCCGGCGGGCGGCTTGTGCTTGACCACCCCGAATTCATCGCCCGTAAAATTGTCATGCATCAGGCATCGCCGGATGAAATCAAAGAAGACGGCTTGTGGTTTTTCCCGGCGAAAGGGAAACTGCTGTTCTGCGCACTGCTTTCCGGCGAAGACTCTGAACTGATCTCGGATAAGACCGGTAATGTTGGAATGGTCCGCCGCTCCTGGCGGATGATGAAAAACTGGGACAGCAAATGGTATTATCCGGCAACGCCGCTTTACACTTCAGACCGGGCCATGGCAAACACGCCTGAATATGCGGTCAAGGCGGGAAAAATACCGGCGGGACAGCAGCTTGTCGCATTTACGGTTGAAGCGGTGGAAAATGAGAAATGGGGATATTCTGTTGATACGCTCAATCCGCCGGCAACTGAAAAATTTATCGAATACACCCATGAAAAATACCGCGAATGCGTCGGGGATATGTTCGGCCGTCAAATTACGGCGATATTTACCGACGAGGCAAAATATAACGGCGGAACGCCGTGGACGCCCGGCCTGTTTGATGATTTTAAAGCAGCATACGGCTATGATCTCAGGTTGAGGCTCTTTGACCTCTTTTCCAGTCTTGAAACACCGCAAAGCATCCGGACCAGGCTGAATTACCGGGAATGGTGCGGCAGGCGTTTTGAAAAAGCATGGCTTGAACCCGTCGCCGCCTGGTGCCGTAAGCACCGGTTGAAATTAATCGGGCATATGAGCCCTGAAGATGATCCAGTGATACAGGCGACGTGTCTTTCCAATCTGATGCCGCTGCAGCAGCATATGTCGCTGGCGGGGCTGGATCTTATCATCCCGGCAGTCGGGGATAAAAATCATCCCATGCTCAATATTGGAATAATTTCCGCAGTTTCATCTGCGCAGCAGCATGAACTGCCGGGCGTGATGAGCGAACTGCTTGCATGTTCCGGCAAAGATTTCACGATGGAGCAGGCATATAAAATCTTGAACTGGCAGACGGTCATGGGGCTGACCACCCCAGTCATTCATGGTATTTTCCATTCACTGAGAGCGGAACGGGAATTTGAGTGTCCGCCGGATTTCAGTCCATGGTCAAAATTCGGCGGCGGCCTGCGCCGGCTTTCCGAAGAACTGAAGCCGTTCCAGGAAATGCTGCTTGGCGCGGCTCAAATCGCACCGGTCGCAATATTGTGGCCGATTAAATCATTCCATATGCAGAATCTGCCGTGGCAGGCGGAGCCCGGAGGCCTGAGAGAGGAATTGACCGGACTGGTGCTGAACTGCCTGGAATCGCATGTCGGGATTCATTTGCTGGACGAGGCGGATTTTCAAAACGGCGTGATGGAAAATGGAACATTAAGGGTTGGCAGGGCGGCGTATTCACACATAATAGTGCCCGGTTCAACTGTCTGGGCCGCGAAAACCTGGGATTTACTCGTAAAATACAGCCGCAAGAAACTTCATGTCCGCCAGTACGGCACCAGGCCGTGTTATCTTGAAAATGTAAATGGAGTGGAACATCTGACCCTGCATCCTTTCAAAAAGTTAACCCCTGCAAATATAAAGTCTGAATTGCCGGCACTGATGGAAGTCTCTTCCGGGGAATCGGAAAACATACGCGTCACCGGCTGGTTGAAGGATGGCCGTAAATTCTATCTGCTCTGTTATCTTGGCAATGGCACGATCGGCGCGGAGGCGGACAGTGAACCGCTGGAATTGTCGGGAAATAAAATCACGATAGTCATGGCAAAGCAGAATGAAGCATGGTTCAGTTTAAAGCAGGAGCAGTGTCCGGTGAAAGCGAGACCGCGCCGGGAGTTTGCGGCTTGCGCCGGTCAGTGATTTAAGCTTCTCCGTTTTGAACTCTTTATTTTCACATAAATAAAAACTGTAAAATGCTTATTTTAAGCATCTTACATCTTTATTGCATCATTTATGGTTAACAAAATCACTATATATGTAAAGACGAATGCTGGAATTCCGAGTTCTAAAATTACGGAGTCATGGAGTTATGGCGGCGGAAGTTCGGGAAAATTTGAAACATCTTATGCTCAACGACACTCCAAAGTGTCGGAGTGCGGGCGGTTGCCCGGTTTATTCTGCTGGCCGCATGGGCCGGGCCGGAAGGCGTGTCCAAAATGTAAAAAATGTGACTGGTGAATGGTAACTGGTGAATAGTAAAACAATGGAGAGCGGTTCTGCTCATCAGTGTCCAGATTGTCCAAAATGTTGTTTGAAATAGAAAAGTTGTCATGTTCAACGACACTCCAAACTCTCGGAGTCAGGGACGAAAACTGAAAAGCATTCTGCTCAACGACACTCCAAAGTGTCGGAGTGCGGGCGGTTGCCCGGTTTGTTATGCTGGCCGCATGGGCCGGCCGGAAGGCGTGTCCAAAATGTAAAGAATGTGACTGGGGAATGGTAACTGGGGAATAGTAAAACAATGGAGAGCGGTTCTGCTCATCAGTGTCCAGATTGTCCAAAATGTTGTTTGAAATATAAAAGTTGTCATGCTCAACGACACTCCAAAGTGTCGGAGTCGGGGACGAAAATTGAAAAGCATTCTGTTCAAAGACACTCCAAAGTGTCGGAGTGCGACTGTCCAAAATGGTCCATAAGGCCCATAGGACCCATTAGGCAATCGTTGTGCAGAGCCGGTGTCCAAGATTAGGGTATTGGCTGTCCAAAATGCTTTTGTTGTAGTGTCGGACGGGACTGTCCAAAGTGTACAGGTCCATAAAGTTCATAAAGGTCCGGCTTGCAGAAATATGTTGTGGTGGACGGGTGTCTGAAATATCCGAAATATCAATGCTGATTGATTTTGACGGAAAGAGGTTTGAAAAAATCTATTTCCAATGTATATTGAACGTTTCAAACTAAAGATTTGAAGGGTTATCCACGTAACAGTGGATGATTTCTGGTAGTTGTAGATAAAAAAAGAAATTTTCAGGAGATTGAAAAATGGGTGTTCCAAAACGTAAAATGTCCAAGATGAAAAAGCGCCAGCGCAAGGCCGCGAACCGCTATGAAGGCGTACAGGTTACTTATTGTTCCGTATGCGAAAAGCCGGCGAAGCCGCATTGCGTATGCCCGTCCTGCGGCATTTACAAAGGCAAACAGGTTGTAACTGTAGAGTAAGTAAGTTATGAAGATTGCTGTTGACGCGATGGGGGGGGATTACGCCCCGTCTGTTGTGATCGAAGGGATCACGGCGGCATTATATGACTTTCCTGACTGCGAACTGGTAGTGGTGGGGCATCTCGGGAAGATTTCGTATTATATGGAAAAGTACGGGATCGAAAGTCATCCGCGCATCAAAACTGTACATGCCGAGGAAGTGGTGGAAATGTCCGACCCTTCCACCGCGGCGTTGCGGGGTAAGAAGAATTCATCCATTACCGTATGCGCGAAACTGCTGCGCGACGGCGAGGTGGATGCTATTGTCAGCGCCGGTCACACCGGCGCGGCGGTTGCCGCAACTAAAGTGATTGTCAGAACACTTCCAGGCATTGAGCGTCCGGCAATCGCGGCGCTGCTGCCTGCCCAGCACGGCCAGTTTATTCTGATTGACGCCGGCGCCAATACCGACTGCGAAGCGAAGAATCTGGCGCAGTTCGCATTGATGGGTGAAGCTTACGCCAAACTTATTTTTGGACATGAAAAGCCGAAGATCGGGCTGCTCAGTGTTGGCGGTGAAGACGTCAAAGGCAATGAGCTTACCAAGGAAGCATTTAAAATCCTTTCAGAAATGTCCATTAATTTTGTGGGCAATGTTGAAGGCGATACGATTTTTGAGAATGTTGCCGATGTAGTGGTCTGCGACGGTTTTATGGGCAATATTCTGCTGAAGGGCAGCGAAGGGCTGGCCAAAGCCATTATGCACTGGATGAAAGACATTTTCTCCAAGAATCCGATCCGCATGACCGGAGCCATGCTTGCGCGCAGCGCATTCAAGGAACTCAAGGAGATTGGCGATGCCGAAGAACAGGGCGGCGCCCCGCTGCTTGGCATCAAAGGCATATGCGTAATCGGCCACGGTTCGTCTACTCCGAAAGCGGTGCGCAATGCCATCCGTGTTGCCAGCGATTTCGTAAGATTTAATATTAATGAAAAGATTACCCAGCGGATAATCGAAACCAACATGATGATCCATGAGAAAGACAGGAGTGAAAATTCCGAGTCTGCTCAGGGAAATGAATAAGGCGTCTTTCGCGGCGCCGGGTACTACTCTAAATTTCAGACATTCAGGAGAGAAGATGAGCATAAAAATTATTGGTACTGGTTCATATGTGCCGGAAAAAGTATTGACCAATTTCGATTTGGAGAAAATGGTTGATACCACCGACGAGTGGATAAGAACCAGAACCGGCATCGAACAGCGCAGGATCGCTTCGGCAGACCAGGCGACATCGGATCTGGCTTACGAAGCCGCGGTAAAAGCGCTGGCAATGGCTAACACCTCTGCTGAAGAGCTCGATGGCATCATCGTCGCCTCCATTACTGTTGACCATGTGTTTCCAAGCACCTCCTGTATTCTTCAGAAAAAACTCGGTGCCATGAAGGCGTTCTGCTTTGACCTGGAAGCTGCCTGCTCCGGCCTGATTTATTCGATTGAAGTCGCGCATGCGCTGATTAAATCGAACATCAAATACCGTAAATTGCTGGTTATCGGAGCTGAAAAACTTTCCAGCATCGTCAACTGGGAAGACCGCAACACCTGCGTGCTTTTCGGTGACGGCGCCGTCGCGATGGTTCTGGAAAAAACACCGGAAGGCGCTGAAGACTGCGTGCTGGCATCCAATCTCGGAGCTAACGGCACTTATACAGAAATTCTCCAGATTCCCGCCGGCGGTTCCAGAATGCCGGCCTCGCAAAAGACGATTGATGACAAGCTCCATTATATGACAATGTCCGGTCAGGACGTATTCAAACTGGCAGTCAACGCCATGGTCAGTTCATGCAAGGAAGCCTTGACTTTCGCTGATATGCCGTCTTCATCCGTTACCTGGCTGGTGCCGCATCAGGCGAATTACCGTATCCTGAAAGCCGTCGCCTCCCGTCTGGACATTCCTGAAGAAAGAGTGTACATGAACGTCAACCGCTACGGCAACACCTCCGCCGCTTCAATCGGCATCTGCATTGATGAAATGAACAGAGGCGGATTTGTCAAACCCGGCGATGTCATTCTGATGACCGCATTCGGCGGCGGACTCACCTGGGGCTCAATTCTCCTGAAGTGGTGATCCTGTTCGCATGGCAAGCAAAAAAAACGGCTGAGGAAACTCAGCCGTTTTGCATTTACAGCCAATCCAATCCGGCTTCAGGATGCCGGTTAAAGCACGGACTTGATTTCGTGTTCCAGGCTGTCCGACTGCCGGTAAACAATCCTGGTGGCCAGTTCCACCGCGACGATGGCCTTTTTATATTCCGCAGGAATGCGGTCAAGCCGGTCGCTGAACTTCTTCCGGAAAATCTCCGGCAGATGATCCAGAATTATCTCGTCCTGGATAAGTTGCGGATGGGTGGTCAGGTAGTTCGAAATGGCGACATTTTTGGCATTGATCTGGCGGCTGAGCTGCTCGGTCAGTTCGGTCAGCTTGCTGCCGGAAACTTTGAACTGCGAGAACAGCCAGTCGGCCTCGCGGCAGGCGCTGTTTTTCAGACTGTTCATGATTTCCGCAACCAGTTCTTTTTTGACGCTTTTGAACTCTTCAGGATCAAGCATCAAGCCGCTGAGAATTTCGTAGGAGGAGGTGATTACGCCGCATTTATTGGCCGAAGCGTCTTTTACAATCCAGATACCGACGTCCTGGAGCTTATTCCTGGCTGCCGGCGTGATGAATGAATTAGCCCCTTCAACAATCGCCAGCGAACTGTTTTTGCCGCCCGGGCAGTAATCCTGCCAGTTGGATATCTCAATGGTTGACGGCCTGCCGCCGCACGGGATGAAGATATCGGCATAATTGTAAAGGTTGTTCTGGAACAGTTTCATGAACTCATCGCGGCTCAGCATTTTTTCAACCAGTTTTCCGCTGCGGCAGGAAATCATGCGGTGTCTTTCTATACCTTCCACCTGTTGCGGTTTGGAATAGACAATATATGCTCCGTCTCCTTTGAGCTTTTCCGGCTTGAATGCGTCCAGATTGGATTTCAGCACCAGCAGCGAAAGTTCATCGCGGTCGATTCCATCGGGATCGAATAAAGCGGCCGGCCCGTCAGTAATTGCCACGATTTTCAGTTTCGGATAGACGTACTCGCCGTCCTTTTTATGCAGCAGCAGGTGCAGTTCATTACCGGCTACATCGCCGTACGGGCCGCCGGAAATCTTGATGGAGAAGGCGTCCTTTGCCGGATTGATGTTCAGTTCGCTCAATGTCTTCAGCAGATACTGATGCACGCCGAATGAGGTTACACCATATTCCTTGTGATTGATGCCGCGGTTCGGCTTGCCGGAGATCAGTCCGGATCTGAGCGTATAGCCGTTCTTGTCGGCGTAATTGCCCATCCACTCGATCATAACGTCGAACATGTTTTCGTCCGGACCGATTTCGATGATTTCCTTGTTGCCGAGGTAATCAATAATTCTCGGATTCTTCAGTTTGCCGTGCTTGTCGTAATTGATCAGCGACAGGAACGCGTCGCAAATGGCGCGCTGCGCTTCGAACAGGGTGGGTTCAAACTGCCGGTTTTCGGCCAGATTGAGCAGCGTGATCATTTTCGATCCGCCCTCATAAATGTCTTTATTCTTCATGTGCTGGGTGTGGGCCAGCACAAATCCTTCACGGAAGATCTCATCTTTGGCGAATTCGTAATTATCCCGCTGTTCCAGTTCGTTGGCGCTGCTTTTGGGCACGACTGTGCGCCAGCCGCCGCGGGCGATTTCGGAAAACCGCACCTGGAAGCCAATCGCGTTTTCGCGATAGAAATAGAAAACTCCAAACGGACTGTCCGGCGGGAACGAGCTGCGGTATTTTTCTGAAATGCCTTCATAAAATGCCATAAATGCGGGATCGAGGCGGAACGCGAGGGCGGCTTTGTCCTCGACGAAGAAGTTTGTCTTTCTGATGTTCTGCAGAAAGTTCAGGGCGCTGCGGAAGACTGTCTTGACGCTGGTGTCTTTCTCGTACATGCCGGTATTGATGTCGCTTATTTCCTTTTCGATTTTCCGGGCCTGGCTGGCGGCCTTTTTATCGCTGATTTCGCCGTCCGGGTCAAATTTCGCATAGAAGTAAGCGACCATGTCGGACATGATGGACGGATACAGCGCCATGAAACGGTAGATATCGCTGCTGTTATAGGCGTTGCGGTCAATAAAAGCGAGCTGGGTATGCACAAATTCAGCGACAGACCGCATCAGGTTTGTGTCCGCCAGCGAGAAGGATAACTTGGTGACCAGCTCGCGATGAAACAGGTCGAGCATGTCAACCCAGTTGACCAGCTTCAGCTCGCGCAGCAACTGCGTCACTTTCCTGGAATTCGGGGAAATGTCTTTATCCGAGGTCAGATAAAGCGTGTTCACAACCACCGGCATCCGGGTGAATTCATGAACGTCGTCCTGCCTGGTCAGATCGCGGAAATATGCCCGCTCAATGTTGAAGCCGCTGAGGCTTACCGCTTCAATCAGCTTGTAGAGGAAGCCGCCGCGCTGTGCCGCGCAGGTCCGGGCCAGCGTCAGGCGCAATTCGCGTCCGCTGGCTTTTTCAATGCCGACATTGATAAAATCCTTGTCCTGGGCGTCGAGCGCCCATTTCAGGCGCTCAACCAGTTTCTCCGCGTTAAGGTCTGAAACTCCGCGCCAGTTGATGCGTTCGTAGATTTCCTTGAACTCCGGATCTATTTTCTTGAACTTTTTCTTGTAGGCTTCCGACAGCTCCTTGAAGGAAATCGTCGGCTCGCCGCCCAGCGGAATCTTATCGGCCAGGGAATAGTATTCGATTACCAGGGTGCGGGGGGCGTTGTTGATGACAATTTTCTGCTTTGACTCATGAACCACGGCGCCGGCGATATTGTGGACGCGCATCATCCGGCTGGTGACCAGCAGATTATTCTCGGCGCTCTTGAGGTAGATCAGAATGATATTGCCTTCACATTCAATCCGCTGAATCCCGGTCTGGCTGTCAATATTGAATAAATGCGGCAGTATCTGCTCGATTTGCGAAGGCGTGAATGTCTTGAAAAAGTAATCCGGCATGATTTCCTGCAGCAGGTCATACCAGTACTTTAATTTCTCCGCATGCTGCCTGACAATTCCATCCATTACGTTCTGTCCCGAAATCATAGTTCCCTCCACTTTATTTAAATTCCCATTTCCAATATACATTCGGAAACGATTTTTCAAACTTCAAACACAGCGGCTAAAAATAGTCAGATCATTAATAGATAACTTCTATTAACATATCTGTCAAACTCGAATTAACAACATGTTTATTTAAATAGCTCCTGTTGTTTCAGTCAGAGTCGATAAAAACTCCATACTTTGTAAAACGATTTAACAAAGTATAATATAAGGCCTGTTTCCGAATAGTGCAATACCCATTCCAATAGTTTTTGCTAAAATAAACCAATGGCATATAAATTATGCAAGGATACTGCGCCAATGGAATAACCAGGCCAGCCAGCCATTTTGGACAATTTGGACACCGGCGTCCGGAATGATTTTCAAAGTCTAATAAGGATTGCATGTTAAGAATTTGGTTAATAAAATACATTTTTGTCATTTTGGACATTTTGGACATTCTGGACAGCCATGAGCACAATGACTTTCATTTTTCATAACTACTCCGACACTTTGGACACCTGTCCTGCACAACGGTTTTCGAAATCTGGGAGTTCTGAGAAAATTGGGAGTTCTGGGATATATCGCTCTTCCATTTTTCCCAGTCCCCTACAACTCGCCGGCGGCGGCCCACCGGGCGAGATCCAGCGCCGAGACGCTGGTCGCCGGAACGGCGGCCCCCTTCATTAAAGTATACCGTGGCAAATTCCCGTCCCAGGATTTTGTCCGCCCGGCTTTTGTCGTCCAGCCCGATGAACCAGATTTCCGAGCCGTTCCGGAATCTGATGAACCCGTCCCGCTGACAGGGCTTATATACTCTATCCCCGGGA
>JBAYIO010000030.1:0-48299 GCA_041665605.1 Victivallaceae bacterium
AAGCAAGCAATTATGGAGTGTCTGGAAAATCAAACAACCGAGATACTCCATGATCTAGAAACACTATTGACGTGTGAATTTCAGAGTTTTAAAAATGTTAATATTTTAAACTAATACAGTATAGCGACGTTCTCAATGTTAATGATATACGGATTCAAACATATTTAAATAAGGTAACTAATTGAAAAATAGAGAAATAAAGACGGTGGTGATCGGGTCCGGGCCGGCCGGGTTGATGGCTGCGATGGCGGCGGCGGAGGCTGGCTGCCGGGTTGACGTTTTTGAACAACTGCCGCAGGCGGGCGCTAAACTGCTGGCTTCGGGCGGGGGAAAGTGCAATGTCACCAATGTGCTGCCGCCGTCGGGGTTTGCCGAGCGGTTCGGGCGTCAGGGGCGTTTCATGCTGCCGGCGCTGAGCGCTATGACACCGGAGAATCTGCGGTTGTTTTTTGCCGGGCACGGCGTGCCGATGATCGTGGAAGACGGGTTTCATTATTTTCCGGAATCCGGACGTGCGGCGGATGTATTGAATGTTTTGCTGCGTCAGTGCGATCTGCTCAAGGTGAATATTCATGTGTCAGCCAGAATAATCCGGCTGGCGATAGCTGACGGGCGCGTCACCGGCGTGGTTACGCCGGACGGGACGGCTGCCGCCGACCGCGTGATTGTCGCCTGCGGGGGCAGGGGCTATCCTAAACTTGGCGGCGGCATGATCGGCTATGCGCTGGCGGAACAGGCCGGGCATGAAATTGTCGAGCCGCTGCCGGGGTTGACCGGACTGCGGACGGCTGAGACCTGGCCTGCTCAATGTTCCGGGATAAGTTTCTCCAGCGTTACCGCGTTTATCGATCTGCCGAAGTACCGCAAAAAGTCATCCGCCGGCGATCTGCTCTTTACGCATCATGGCATTTCCGGCCCTGCCGTGATTGATTTTGCCGGTGAAATTTCCCAATTGCTTAAAACAATTCAGGCGGTGCCGCTTTCGGTCAATCTGTTTGCCGGGCGGACTCCTCAATACTGGATGGATTTATTTGACGAATGGCAGCGCGGCAACGGCAAAAAACATATTCGCAATCTGCTCTCCATGCATGTTCCCGCCGCGCTGGCGGATATTATTTGCGGCCTGGCCGGTAATATCGGTGATGTCAAAGCCGCCGAATTCAATGCGGCGGGCAGAGAGAACATCTGCCGCCTGCTGACGGCCATGCCGTTTACCATCAAAGCGACAGAAGGCTGGGACAAAGCAATGGTCACCCGGGGCGGCGTTTCGCTGAAGAAGGTCAACCCCGATACGCTGGAGAGCCGTCTGGTGCAGGGGCTGTTTTTTGCCGGCGAAATGCTGGACCTTGACGGTCCCTGCGGCGGGTATAATCTGCAATGGGCCTTTTCCAGCGGTTTTCTAGCCGGGAAGAGCGCGGGGGGATGAAAGCGAAAAACAATGGGGCGAATGGGGCGAATGGGGCGAATGGGGCGAATGGGGCGAATGGGGCGAATGGGGCGAATGCTAATGACCTCTGACTTGAATGCGGGCGTTGCTCATGCGTTCGCGTAAACCGCCTTCTTTCATGAAATCCTGCTCAAGACGCTTGAGATACCGGTCCATAAGATAATTTGCCTGATGTATCAGGCAGACAGCGATGTTTGCAACTATTTCGGCAGGACGGGTTTCAGCAAAATCCTTAAACTTTGTGGAATTATCTTTGGACGAACTTAGTTTCCTGACATACAGGGCTTCTTTGGAATCTTTTTCCCACAACAAATATCCTCGAGTATGAAGAAAGTCCCGGTAGTCCTCCAGTAACTCTTCCTGACTCGCCCTCGCGACATTTAAGAGTTTTATTTCGGTTTCCTTGGAAGTGCCGGAGGCAACAGCGCTTTCAATAATATTTTGTTTGCCGGAACGGGCGGCCTGTACCATCTGATCAATTGTACGGTCGCCCTTGTTCAGAAAACGACTACAGAAAGAAAAAGTTATATCATAAATAATCCCGGATTTCTGGTATGACAACAGGTCTTTATAGTTTCCATGTGCCGGTATAAAACCATTAATCATAGCAACTCCTCTATTATTTTAGAGCTTTACTATATGCGGAATCGTTTTATTTGCAAATAAGGCCTATAGAATCCCATGAGCCCCATGAGGCCCATAGGCCCTATAGGCCCCATAGATTTAGCGTGAGCTGGAGTCTTACTCCACTGTCTGGAATTTGGCTTTCTTCTTTTTCTTTTTCGCCGGTTCTTCGGCTGCAATCGCTGCAGGGGCAGGGGTTGCTTTACCGGAGGATTTAGCTACGGGTTTGTCTTCCTTGGCCAGTTCGACCAGTGACTGCCGGCCGTTGGCCCTGCGGCGGAATGCTTCCATAATGGTTTCCGCTTCGGAGAACGGCACCGTGACAAAGGTGAAAGAGTCGAAGCACTGTATATTTTCCACTTTGTAGCCTTTGACTTTGGCGGCATCCCAGATCATATCGGCGATCTTGCGCGGGTTGTAGCCGTCCTGCTTGCCGCGGGCGACAAACAAGCGGGTCTTGCCTTTGGAGTCAACCGCGTTTCTGTTGCCGCCGCCACCACCGCCACCGGAGGAATAACCGCCGGAAGAGGCGTTGCCGCCAATGACAGTCCCGCCGCCGGAATGAGCGCCGAGGTCGGAATAACTGACTGCCATCAAGTCTTCCTTGAAGGTGAACTTCAGCATTGCAGCCAGTACGGCTTCAGGTTCGGCATCCTTCAGTAATTCGCCGGCCAGCGACAGATAATCGAGATGCTTTTCGGTTACCAGCAGGTTGGCGATAGCTTCTTTGAATTTGACTTTCTTGTTGGCGATAATGTCTTTCGGGGTCGGCAGACGTTCGCGCCGGATTTCGGTATTGGTGAGTTTCTGGATGAAAGTCAGTTTGCGGTATTCCGACGGGGTGACGAAAGTAATGGCGGTGCCGGTTTTGCCGGCGCGTCCGGTACGTCCGATACGGTGGATATATGACTCCGCTTCCTGGGGGATCGAGAAGTTGATCACGTGGGTGAGATTATTGATGTCAATACCGCGCGCCGCAACGTCGGTGGCGATCAGGATATTGAATTTTTTGCGTTTAAAGCGGTCAATTACTTTAATGCGCTGCGCCTGGGAAATGTCGCCATGCAGCGCTTCGGCGGCGTAACCGCGGTAGACCAGCTTTTCGGTGATTTCGTCCACATCGTTTTTGGTGCGGCAGAAAACCAGCGCGTAGAAATCGTCTTCGATGTCGATGATCCTGGTCAGCGCTTCGAGTTTGTCCTCGCGCCTGACTTCAAAATAAATCTGGTCGGTCAGTGCGGTGGTGAGCTGCTGTCTTTTGACGGTTACGACTTCGTATTCGCGCATGAACTTTTCAGCAATGGCGATGATCTGGTGCGGCATGGTTGCCGAGAACATCAGCATCCGCTTGTCCGGTCCGGTCTTGGACAGGATTTCTTCGATATCTTCAATGAAGCCCATGTTCAGCATTTCGTCGGCTTCGTCCAGCACGGCAAAAGTAACTTTGTCCAGAATCAGGCTGCCGCGGTGAATCATATCCAGCACGCGTCCGGGGGTGCCTACCACAATGTCCACGCCTCTGTGCAGGCGGCTGAGCTGCATGTCGATGGACTGTCCGCCGTAGATCGGCACGATTTCCAGCACTTTTTCGCCTTTCAGCGAATTCATTTCCTCGGCAATCTGGATTGCCAGTTCACGGGTCGGGGCCAGGATGATCGCCTGGACATTTTTCTTGCCGTGATGGAGTTTTTCGATGATCGGGATACCGAATGCGGCAGTTTTGCCGGTACCGGTCTGGGCCTGGCCCATAATGTCTTTTTCGCCGCTCAGGAGCAGCGGGATGGTTATTGCCTGGATCGGGGACGGCTCTTCAAAACCCTTTTTCGCCAATGCTTTCAAAGTCTGTTCCGAAATGCCCAACTGTCTGAATTTCTCTAAATCACTCATCTGTTTCCTTTGCTGCACGAACAAAGTGATTCCAGTTCCGCCACGGGCGGATCGATTATAAGGTAAAACAAAGTGAGATTGTACAAATCATAAAACTTAAGCGCCGCATTCAAGCGGTATTTGATGATGACTTAGCCCGTTCTCTGCTTCGTAATCAAGTAACTAAGTCATCCTGACAATGCATTCAATGCAAGATTTTTATCATGCCCGCGTCCGCATTTGACTGCTGACTGGGTTTTCCCGGTTCTCATAAATCCGGAATAAGGATTGTCCGCGTTACTTCTTAATAATCACTGCGTTCAAGTGCGATTATTTATATTTTTCCGGACCATCGCTTCACCTTGAAGCAGCGATCCTTTTCCGTGGGCCCGGCATGTCCGCTGACTGCCTGTTTTTTGTGCCCCGCGTATTTTTGATAATACTTTGCCGTTCCGGTCCTTTTTATGAACAACTATTTAATTATCAATAATTTCAAACTTTTAATATAGACCGGAATATCCATTTGTCAAGCGGTAAAAAGCAGAATGATATGCGGACTGCACACATGCGCCGGATTTTACGGATTGCTGAACATCCGGATCAACTGGCGCAGATGAGCCGCCGCCTCTTCAGTTGCCGGCAGCATCAGCTTGTCCAGCGGCAGAAACTTTCCTTCGAGTTTCCGCAGTTCCGCTTGCAGGCGCAACTGAAAGGTATGCTGAAACTCGGTGGCGACATTGACTTTAGAGAAGCCGTTTTTAATTACTGCCTTGACCTTTTCGTGCGGGGTGCCGGAGCCGCCATGCAATACCAGCGGAATTGCAACGGCGCCGCTAATCTGCCGGGCCAGGTCAACCGCAATTTGGGGTTCTTCGCGATAATAGCCGTGGGCGGTGCCGATCGACACCGCCAGGGCATCAACTCCGGTCGCCGCGGCAAACGCGGCAGCCTCTTCCGGAGTCGACAGCGGGATATTTACCGCGGCTTCAGTTCCGTTCAGCGGCACATGCCCGATCTCGCCTTCGATTGTTACGCCATGACTATGCGCGTATTCCGCCGCCCGGCGGGTCTGTTCGAGATTTTCCTTGAATGGCAGTTGCGAACCGTCGAACATCACCGAAGTGAAACCGCAGTCGATTGCCAGTTTAACCTGTTCAAATGTGGCGCCGTGATCAAGATGCACCGCGACCGGCACGGATGATTTTTCCGCCATGTTCCGCATCATCGCGGCCAGCGCGCTGATATACGGATCTGCCATCAACCGATGGTAGACTTGCAGAATCACCGGCTGCTGTTCCGCTTCAGCGGCGATCATTACCGCCCTGGCGGTTTCGTAATTAGCGATATTAAAAGCGCCGACGGCGCGTCCGGCTTGGCGGGCTTGAGGCAGAATTTCGTTGAAAGTCACCAGCGGCATTATTTGATCCCCCGGGCCGCGACTTCATCCAGCAGCAGCACCCTGAGTTGCGGAGCATATTTGTTCAATGCGAATCTGGTGTATGGCGAAGCGGTCACCAGCACATCGGCGGGATTATCGGCCAGTCCGGCAATTCTGCCGCACAGTTTAGCCGTCAATTCCGGATAGAGCCGGTCGTAAACCACTGCGCCTTCGCCGGCGGAATAGGATTCTTCAGTATTGGTGCCGAAAGGCTTTAATTCGTAACCGAGCTTTTTTAACAGTTCACGCGGGGCCTGCATATTGTCGTTGTAATTTTTCAGATAATCGCTGTCCAGATAATAGACTGTGCCGGAGCCGGGTTTGCCTTCGATAAATTCCGAACTATGCAAAACCTTCACGCCGTCGAGGCGTTTTTTCATCATGTCATAACTGGCCGGACACGAGGTCACAATAGTCCGGCAGCCGGAAGCCTTGACGGCTGTCTGGAATTTTGTCCAAACGGTTTCAGCTTCTTTCACGAAGCCCAGCACTTCCAGCGCCCTGCCGGTGTCGCCGCCGGAAATGATTTTGCAGTCTTTCGGCGCATTGGCTTTATCGCTGTAAAGATCGACATAATAAAGCGTGCTGCCGGAACCTTCGACTGTGAACTCTGCTTTCACCAGTTCAGCCGCCAGCTTTTTGACGTTTTCCGGTGCAAGACCCGCCTCGACGATGTCGCGTCTGGCCGCCATTATCAGACCGGCTTCGTCATAGTGGCTGACACAATGAAAACGGTTGGCGGCGGACAATTCCGCGCGGTAGAACGTGTCGATGTAGTCCGGGTGTAAATCCTTCATCTCCCGCAGCATCTTTCCCGTCAGTAATGCCCGTCCCCGCGGCGTGTCGGACTCGCGGAACGTGACATTGCCGACCGCTGACAAATGGCGGCACATGAAGCAGAAGCGACAGGCGTTAATCGTATCATTATAATTGTCGATATGCATAATTTAAACTCCTTAAAATCCCATTTTGCCGGGATTCATGATGTTATTGGGATCAATCGCCTTTTTGATGCTGCCGAGAACGTTGAATGCCGGGCCGTAAAGTTCTTTCATCAGGCGTCCGAGTTTCAGTCCGACGCCGTGATGTTCGTTGATTACGCCGCCTTCGCGGATCGCGGCCCGGATCGCCAGGTCCCAGATGCTGTTGTAGTACAGCGTGGCTTCATGCGGGTCCTGCGGCGGATTTTCCACGATAAACCTGGCGTAGAGCATGGCGCCCCACTCATACCAGTGGGAAAAGTGACCGATGAACACCGCTTCCGGGTATTTATCATTGACCGCGTTTTTCATCGCCCAGTAAACTTTTTCGATATTGGCGAAGGTCGCCACGGTGTCGAGCGTGCCGAACGCCTGCGGCAGGTGAAACATGTAAGGCGGATAGAAGAATTTATAACGGTGATCCCACCAGGCCTGTCCCATTTCGGTGCCAAGGTCCTCATGCTCCCGCTTACGGCAGATTTTACACGCTTCCTCCATTTCCAGATCAACGATCTTTTCCGGACCGTCAAAACCGAACACCAGATACGCCCCCTGTTTGTCGATATTCAATACCCGCTTAATCAATTTGGCGGTCTCGGGTTCATCATAAAGACGGATCACGCAGGGATGCAGGCGGCTGCGCATGATATTTGCGCCGGCCATCATCGCTTCGTGCATGTCTTTGAACAGGAATGCGTGGAACTTGCGTGTCTCCGGAATCGGATGGATTTTCATAGTGACTTTGGTGATCACTCCGAGAGTACCTTCGCTGCCGAGATAGATCATGGTCAGGTCGGGCCCGGAGGCGTGGCGCGGTACCGGCAGCGTATTGATGATCTCCCCGGTCGGAGTGACGACTTCAACCGACATCACCATGTCTTCGATCTTGCCGTACTTGGTCGAGAGCACGCCGGTGCCGCGATGGGCCAGAAAGCCGCCGAGGGTGGCGCAGGCTATCGACGCCGGAAAGTGCATCGTCGAAAATCCGGCTTTCTCCACCGCCCATTCCAGGTGCTGGGTGTTGATGCCGGTTTCGGCGGTTACGGTCAGCGATTCGGTATCAACGGCGAGAACTTTATTCATCCGCTTGGTGTCAAGAATAATGCCCCCGTAAATCGGCAGTGCGCCGCCTTGCGAACCGGAACCGCCGCCCCACGGAGTGACCGGAATCTTATACTGATTGGCGATCTTCATTACTTTGGCGACTTCTTCCGCCGAGCCGGGATGGACAATAAAGTCCGGCTTGGGATTCTCCCGGCCGCGGTCATGCCACATTTCCGGAATCCAGTAATAGTCGATCGAATGCCCGAGCCGGTCAGCCGCATTGCCGGAAACGTATTCCCGGCCGACGGCATCCGCCAGTTCGCTATGCAGCATTGACAGCAAATAATTTTCCTGATTCAGTTTCATTATATTCTCCGGTTATTTCTTATTGATTATCTGTTGATGGTTTCATGCATTCCGCCAGCGCGTCGTGAATCCGGCGATACTGGACGAATAACTGCCGGTAGCGTTCGGCATTAGCCGGAATCGGCGTCAACTTGCGATCCAGCTTGAGGCACTGCTTCACCGCGCTGATCTCGTCGGCAAACACGCCGATGCCGACCCCCGCCAGTAAAGCGCTGCCGAACGAAGCGTCGCATCCGGTCGGACAGATTACCGGAGTATTGAAGACGTCGCAGACGATTCTGCTCCAGATTTTACTTTTCGCGCCGCCGCCGATCAGGATTGTCTCATGGGTGACCAGCCCCATTTTTTCAATGGTGCGATAGCAGTCTTTCAGAGAAAACGCCACACCTTCGAGCAGCGCCCGCGAGAGTTCGCCTTTGGTCGTGCCCATACTCATTCCGGTAAAGCTGCCGCGCAGATCCGGGTCCCAGTACGGCGACCGTTCGCCCATCAGGTACGGATGAAAGAATACCCCGTTCGCGCCGGGCGGTGCAATTTCGGCCAGTTCATTGAGATATTCGTAAACATTGATGCCCCGCTTTTCCGCTTCGATTTTTTCCGTGCCGCAGCATAATTCGCGGAACCAGCGCTGACAGACGGCCGCGGCGCTGGTGGCGGTAACTGTGTACCACATGCCCGGCACCACGTGCGAATAGGTCAGGGTTTCAGGATGCGGATGCGCGGCGGCGGTCATTACGTTGACGTTGCCGGCGGTTGCCAGCTTGAGTATGCATTGTCCCGGCGCAACTGCCCCGGCGGCGTAATCCTCGATGGCCGAATCGCTCGCCCCCATAATCATCGGCAATCCTGTCGGCAATCCGGTGGCGGCGGATGCCGCCGCCGTGATTTGTCCGGCGCGATCCGTCGGCCTGCCGATGCGCGGGAGCGCCCCGAACGGAATTCCGGCCAGATCGCAAAGAGCTTTCGACCAGCAGCCGTTCTTCATATCCCAGAACAAAGTTCCCTGAGCTTCAATGCAGTCGCAGGCCAGTTCGCCGGTCAGCAGATAACGGATGTAGTCCTTAACGAACGAAATATGTTTGATCCGGGCAAAATTCTCCGGCTCGTTGTTCCTGAGCCAAAGCATCTGCGGCAGCGTCCAGGTGGGGGCAGGGGCCTGATAGGCAGTATTGAAGATCAGGTCGAAATGATTGGCTTTCAACCAGGCGCATTCCTTGACGCTGCGCTGGTCGGTCCAGATGATCGTCGGGCGGATGACCTGCATCTTTTCGTCGAGCAGTACCGCGCCGTGAGTATAGCTGTCCATCGCCACGGCGATAATGCGGCCGTGCTGTGACGGCTGCATTTCCTGCAGTAACCGGCACATGACCGCGTACCAGTCGGCGGGATTCTGCTCCCCCCATCCGGGTTGCGGATGACTGGACGGATACTCTCCGGAACGGCTGTCCAGAATGTTTCCGGCAGTGTCGATCAGCGTGACTTTGCAGCCGCCGGTGCCGAAGTCGATGCCAAGTAACAATTCTTTATTCATTACTTCTGCTCCAGAATCCATTTATGCTCCGGATCGGTTACGGACAAAAATTTCCGGTGGTTCGCGCCGGCCATGATCCACAGGTAATACATGGTGTAGCCGGGAGCGTTGATTACCGGATGATAACCGCCTGGAATCAGCGTGGTGTCATTCTGCCGCACGGTGCAGGTATAATCAATGCCGCGGTCATCGGTGTAAATCTTCTGAATGCCGTAGCCCTGCGCCGGATTGAAACGGAAGAAATACACCTCTTCCATATCGACCTCAACCGGCAGATTGTCGAAATCGTGACGGTGCGGCGGATAACTGGCGTGATTGCCGGACGGCACAAAGGCTTCGCCGATAAAAAGGTGCTGCGACTGAAAAGCGTCGGTAAGCATCAAATAGGCGTCGCGCTGATAATTCTCTTTGCCGAGATGAACTTCCTTCACCTGTTCCGGACTAATTACATAAGATCGGGTTTTCAAGGTTGACGGCGATGCGGTCCAGGCAATCTCGACGTCAGTCGTCGCGGTGATTTTGTAAGTATTGCCGCAGGGGATGTAAACTGTATGGGGTTTACCGGAAAAGACGTCTTTGCGGGCGCCGACTTTTTTGAATTCAAAATCCCTGCCTGTCACCGCGCATTTACCGCCGAGGACGATCAATGCCACTTCGCTTTTGCCGGTTTTGCCGTTGAATTCTTCCCCTTTTTTCAGATTAATAATGCCGAACTCAGTCCGTTTGAGATCGCCGTCGCCGATGGTCGAAATCCTGGTAAAACCGCTCTTCGGCTGGTAATGCTTCAGATATTCCATAATCAAAAATCCTTAATTATAACTCGATCAATTCAAGATCGAGCAGTTTGGCAAACTGGCGGAGTTCCTTGACAATGTCACCATGACATAACACGTAATGATGCTCGAATCCGCTGTCCACCAGCTTTTCGATCAGTTCCGCCGCTGGACGTTTAAAGCGCACTTTCAACGGTGTCCCGTGAAGCATCTGTTCGGTTTCAATACCTTCGCCGCTGATCGACAGCAGCCGGTAGCCTTTGCCGTCACGGGTGTCGCCGATACGCATTACCGTCACCGGGCCCGGCTTGAGCGGAAATTCCACGGCGATACCTTTTTTGTCGCCGCCGTCAATGATCGAATGCTTACGCAATTCCGGCGTGCAGCCCGGCTTGCACAGCGATACCGGGGCGGCGCCGCAATGCCAGAACAAGCCGGTATCACCCTGCTGATCGAACGAAATCAGATCGCAGAAGAAGGCATCCGAACCGCTCAATGCTTTGACTGTGAGCATTGCCAGCGCGCCGTAGACATCGCCTTCGCAGGCGACCGGAACTCCGCTGTTGGTCATACAACCCAGAATGTGACAGATTCCGATACCGTAGATTTCGCTGAACTCCGGCCAGCAGCGGGCGGTCCAGGCGTCCAGACGGTATTTTCCGGTAAGTTTCCGGAATGCGGCGAACAGCGCCGCGCCTTTATTCAGTTCGTCATCGGAAACCAGGCATTTGCTTTTACCCTTGACTTCCCTGACTGCGCCGGCAAGTTCTTCACCCTTGATTGATTCGGCCACGTTGACAAGCTCCAGCAGCGTGATGACTTCGACTTCAGCGCCGAATTTCCCGCGCATTCCCAGTTCGTTGAAATCAGAAGTGTAGAAGCCGGGAACCCGGCCGCCAAGCGAACCGATACGAACATCCTGGAGCTTTTTGATGCAGTCAATCACCTTGAACTGCCGCGCCAGCTCCGGCAATGCAGTTTGGGCCGTGCCGTAAACCAGATTATATTTGAGTCCCATCTTCCACAATGCATGAGCATTCATGTTGGTGGCGCAGAAACTATTGGCGGCGATCCGTCCGCCGGTCATCGGCGGTTCCGGCTCCGACCAGAAAATGACCGGTTTGCGCAACTTCACCGCCATGCCCGGCACGATTGAACCCAGCGAAAAAGTAATAAAATGAGCCAGGATCACATCGACCTGCGCCGCCGCGAATTTGCGATAAACCGCTTCCGCTTCGACTTCGCTCTGAATCAGCAGACCGCAGTCAACGATTTCCGCATCTAATTTTGCCAATTCCTTCAAGGTTTGCTGCCGCTGCCCTTCCAGCCGGTCATTAATCCAACTGCCTTTTACCAGCGACAAATATCCAACTTTCAGCTTTATCATAATTTCTCCTGTCAGAATGATTATTCAGAGTTTACCGAACAAGCCGCCCACCGCCATGGCGGAAAGCTTCGGACGGCGGTATTCATCCAGAACTCCGGCACAATTGTAACCGCGCGGTTTGCCGCGGATATCCGGGCCTTCAGGACCGAATGAACGGGCGTCGAACATCTGCCACAAGGCAATGCCGCTGATTCTCGGTTCGGCAAAAACTGCCCGGACGGCTTCTGCCATATAATCCCGCTGGAATTCTTCAGTCCATTGCGACCCGGCCAGGTCATGACAGCCATACAGGGCGCAGATGCCGATTTCGCTGATGATCATCGGTTTATCCCGCAGATCGTCGCGGCCGGCAAATTGCACGAGCTGCTTTATGTCCGGGGCGATACAGGAGTTCGGATGTTTATTGCTGTTGCCGAACCATCCCGGGTACAAGTTCATGGAAATCACATCGACAAAATCCAGACAGCAGTCAGTCGTTCCACGGCATGAGGCAAAGGAGATCAACCGGGAGCCGTCTGCTTCGCGCAGCAGCGATGTGAGGCGCTGAAATAACGGACGCGCCGCTTGAATGTTGGATTCCGCCTCATTGAGAAATCCCCATATAATAATCGAAGGGTGGTTGCAACTGTTCTGAACCATTCTAACGGTTTGTGTCTCCTGCTTCGCGATGAACTCCGGATTGGTGAGCTGTGTTTCCTTATTGCCCCATCCCAGGCTCTCCTCCCACACCAGAAAACCGAACTGGTCGCAAAGGTCAAGGAAACGCTGGTCCTGAGGATAGTGAACACAGCGGATAAAGTTACAATTCATTTTCTTCAGCCACTGCAAATCCTCGATCATCAGTTGCAGCGGTTGAACCGGACCGAACTGCGGGTGTGATTCATGGCGGTTAAAGCCGCGCAGCCGCAGCGGACTGCCGTTCAGCATAATCCTGCCGCTTTCGGCGCGAACAGTGCGCATCCCGAAGCGTTCACATACCGCATCATCGCCGATGTCAACTTCCACCGTATGCAGATGCGGAGTTTCCGGCGACCAGACTTTAAACTCGGGAACCACGTCATCATGGATGATATGTCCGTCAACCGGAGCCGCTGTAAACTGTCGCCGTGTACCGCCGTCGAACCCGATACTGCAAGTGCATTCCGCCGGAATCCTGCCGTCAAGTCGGATATCCAGCCGTACTGTTCCCGTGTCGATATCCATGGGAGTGACTTTTACCCGGTCGATACTGCACGACGGCAGCCGGTGCAGCTCCACGCTGCGATAGATGCCGCCAAATCCGTAGAAATCGTACCCGGATTGAAAAATCAATGCATGGTCGTTACTGAAACGGTTGTCAATTGCGATAATCAGCTCATGTTCGTCCTGCCGCTCCGTCACCGGCAGTTCATATTCCATGCCGGAGTAAGGCAGATTGTATTCCGCGATGAACCGGCCGTCAAACCATATTTTGCCGAGCAGGCCCATGCCATTAATTTTCAGCTTCAGCCGTTCACTGCGGGGTATCAGCCGGATTTTTTTCCGGTAGATTCCCGTGCCGTGATGACCGGGGCGTTCCAGATCAAGGTCAAAAACTCCAGGAACCGGCATTGATTCGCGAAAAGGAATGCCGTCCGGATTGAGTTTATTCCAGTCCGCCTCGCCGCCGAGCCAGGCAAACTCCCAAATCCCATCCAGAGAAATTATATGCCGCTTAAAATAATCCGGGTAACTTTTCATACTCAGCATCCTTTGTTTTTCATGAAATTTTCAGCTTCGGACAAGGACGGAATACCGGTGCGTCCGCCTAATTGAGTACATTTTAAGGCTGCTGCCGCCGCCGCAAACCGGAGGCATCCGGCCCAGTCGCCGCCGTTTAAATAACGATACGCGAATGCGCCGTGAAATACATCGCCGGCTCCGGTGGTATCGACCACCTTCACTGGAAACGACGGCTGTTTATAAAGCATCTTACCGTCAAAACCTATACTGCCATTGGACCCCAGCGTTACAGCAGTGAACAGGCAGTTGTTATGGAAGAGTTTCCTGACCGCGGTCTCCGGGTTGGTCTCGCCGGTGAATCTTTCCGCAAATTTTTCCGAAGCAATGATAATGCCAGACAACGCCAGCAGTCGCTCGATGCCGGGAACGACAGTTCCAGCATCAATCGCGACGGTTATGTTATTGGCACACGCGATTTCCGCCGCGCAGACCGCCGCCGCCGTCTGGTGGCCGTCAAGATGCAGCAACCGGGTGTTTTTGATTATCTCAAAATTGATTTCTTCTGGCAAGAGCGGCTTGACGCCGCCGCGCGTCCAGACAATGCTCCGGTGTCCGGTCGGTTCCTCTGTCCAGCAGAACGCAGCCGGAGATTCCACGCCGGATCGCGTGACCATTGCAGCAATATCCACGCCACCGTTGCGCAGCCCGTCCATAATGGTCAGACCACGGTCGTCATCGCCGGTCGCGCCGATAAAAGCGGTTTTAGCGCCCAGTTTCGCCGCCGCATAAGTTGCCGTGGCTGCCGGGCCGCCGCCTTGAGTGAGAGAGACCGGCGCTTCAACTTTGTCATCCACCGGGATGCGCGGCACCAGACATAAATAGTCCAAACCGCAGTACCCGAGCCCGATAAGATCGTATGACTTGTTCATTTTTACTTGATAAACTCCGTTTGCATGATTAAATAATATTGCCGAAATTGAAATCTGTCAACTGTAAAAATGGAATAATTTGATAATTAAATGATAAAATATGATATAAATGACAATATTTCTTGACAATTATCATTAATCCATTTATTCTTAATTATGAATTAAATAATGAAGAACGACTGGTGGAAGATTTTCAGAGTGATTAGAATTTTTCTTCATTTTTATTAACCAAAGGTTTATGATGAAAACGCTGCGTTCACTTGAAATAATTGATTATCTGAAGGAGCGGAAATACTGCTCAATGGACGAACTGATGAAGCACTTCAATGTGTCACCGGCCACAATCCATCGTGATATCGCCGCACTGACCAGAAAAAAGCTGATTCAGAAGGTCCACGGCGGTGCGGCGCTGATGCCGGCTAAAGACGCAGCCGCGACCATCGATTCCCCTTTTTCGGCAAGGATAAACAAGGAACCCGGCAGAAAAACGGTGATTGCAGAATTGGCTCAATCCTACATTGAGGATGGCGATATTATTTTTCTGGATTCCTCGACGACTGTGCTTTATCTGTCCAGAAGGATCAGGGAATTATCGCTGTCGAACCTCACAATCATTACCAATTCAGTCCATATCATTCAGGAATTCAGTTTGTTTCCGCCGCATTTCGTGTTAGTGGGCCTGGGCGGTAATTACAATTGTCAGCTTAATTCGTTTTTAGGCAAAAGCGCGGTTGAAGGCTTGCAGTGGCTGCAAATTGACAAGGCGTTTATCTCTGCCGTGGGCGCTACCGGCGAGGGTGTAACCACTTATCATGAGAACCATGCTGAATTTCTGGAAAAAGCGATGAAACTGGCATGCCGCAAATACTTGTTAATCGACAGCACTAAATTCGGTCGTACCGGGCTGTTTAAATTTGCCGGTCTGCAGGATTTCGATGCCATCTTCTGCGACAGCAAGCCGGCGGCGTCTCTGGCTGCTTTATGCCGCCGGATTGTCAGCAGCAGATGATGGATAATCATATCATGGAAAGCTGCTCACGGTAAACGCCGGGACTTACGCCGACCGTGCGGCGTATCAGGCGGCAAAAATAGCCGCGGTGTGGAATTCCGACCATTTCGCCGATTTCATAAACCGGATAATCCGTTTCGCGCAAGAGCGATAATGCCCTTTGAAGGCGCAATTGCAGCAGATATTCTCCCGGCGAAACAAGCATCCGTTTCTTAAAGAGACGGGTCAACGTCGTACGGTGAATTTTGAGCTGGTCGGACAGTTCATTGATATTCACTGACGGGTTCGAATAATTCTCCTGGACAAGTTCAATGAAGTGACTTACTACCTGGCCGCATGAATTTTTCGAGTCGTCTCTGCTTCCGGCCAAAGCAAGAATATCCACGGCTACACTCAACATTTTACGCTGGCTGTAGGGACTCATCTCCCGCATCAGTGTCTCAAGTTGAAGAAAGAGATCGACAGGACACCGGCCGGCCGGCATCACCTCGCGCGAATATCCAAATCCCTGGATAAATGCAACCGCCAGAGGTCCGTCCAGAGTAAACCAGTGATAGGCCCATACAGGACTCTGTGACTTATGAAAATGATCTTCGCCGGGGAGATGGTAGATGACCTCGTTGCAATGAAGCACATAGCTGGAATCCCCGATGCGGAATTCACCTTCACCTCTTACCCCCCAGAATATTTGTACAAATTTCTTAGTTTCGGCGGGAAAGAACTCAGTCCATGCATTTTCCGCCTCGTTATATCCGACTGACCTGACATAAAGCGGCAATGGCAGCGGCGGCAGTTTGTTCGGGTCTGTTCTGCTGATAATCCGTCTCATCACATCATCTCCGTTGATTGTGCTACAATAGTGTAATCAATACATCAAAAAACATATTGTCAAGCTTAACTATGTCAACTATAATATTCATAGCATTCAACAAATTTACCATAATAAAGGATTTTTTTCAACATGAAACAGATAAATACCGGTATTAATCGAAGTGAGGAAATCAGAAGTATTTTCAAACTGTCCGTAGATGAGCTGGTGAAAAAAAGCGCGGGGCATCTGGTGGTGACGGATACGCTGAATGAACTTTACGATTATCTGGCGGAACAGATGGTGGCTGAATTCCGCAAAAGCATGACAAAAAAAGATCCGGTCGCGTTCATCATGCCGGTGGGCCCCACTCAGCCTTACAAGTTAATGGCGGAAAAAATCAATAAAGAACGGATCAACCTGAAAAATTGCTGGTTCTTCTTTATGGATGAATATTGCGATGATGACGATAAACTTATCTCATCCGCTCATCCGCTGAGTTTTCGCGGACAAATCAATGGTTTGTTCTTCAATCTGGTCGATAAAGAATTGCTGATGCCGGAAAGACAAAGGATTTTTCCGACGCCGGAAAATCTGGACAAACTGCCTGAAATGATTGCCGCCGCCGGCGGCATCGAAGTATGTTACGGCGGTATCGGAATTCACGGTCATGTTGCGTTCAACGAACCGGAAGCGGGCGTCAAGGACACCGATCCGCGCATTCTGACCATCAATGATTTTACCCGTACTGTTGATGCGGTGCGCCACAGCCTCGGCGGCAACCTGATTAACTTTCCCCGCCGCGCCATTACCCTGGGAATGAAACAGTGTCTTGGCGCCCGGAAAATGCTCTTAATGACCCGTAACGAATATGCGGACATGGACTGGGCCAATACTGTGCTGCGGATTGCCGCGCTGGGCGTACCCGGCGATGATTATCCTGTCACTCATATCAGAAATCATCGCAACTATATTGTTGCCACTGACCGGGCGACCGCGACCGCACCGTCAATCATCATTTGAGGCAAAATATGATGATCGATGCACATGCACATCTTTGCCGGAACCCCCGCAATCTCGATAAGGTGGCCGCATCCGGACGCCTGGAGCAGATATGGTTGATGGATGTCAGCGGTTGCGAACTGTCCACCCAGCCCTTTGCCGCCGAGGCGGAAGTTCTGCAGGCGGCAAAAGATTTTCCGGGCTTTTTTATCCCGTTCGGCTATCTTGATTTGCGCCGGACGCCGGATAACATTGACTGTCTGAAAGAAAAAGGTTTTTTTGGTCTCAAGGCGTATCGTCCCGAAAAACCGTATGCATCGCCGGAATTTTTTCCGTTTTACGACCGCGCCGCCAAGCTGGGCATGCCAATCCTTTTCCATACCGGCCTGCTGGAAAAATGTCCGTACGGCCAAATGGGGCCGAATCTGTCCTGCGGTCCGGCCAATATGAATCCGGCGCAGCTTGCGGCTATCGCCGCGGCATTTCCGGATTTGATCCTGATAGGCGGACATCTCGGCTATCCGTGGCTGGAGGAGGCCGCGCAGAATTTATATTATTATCCCAATATCTATCACGACCTTAGCGGCTACCGCAAGGATATCGAATGGCTGATTAAAAATCTCGACCGCAAATGTCACGATGGTTATGAAAAACGGTATTTCAACGATAAAATTCTGTTTGCTACCGATGCTTTATGTTATGGCAACGAACAAGGTCATCAGGATGCCTTCAAACTGATGGATTTCTGGGAGTTGTTTCTGGAAATGATCGGCGGCAACTACTACCGCTGGGGAGAACCGGAGGAACGCCTGAAAATCCTTCACGGCAATGCCCGTGGAATATATGCACAGTTAAACAAATAAACCGGATGGAGTTTCAGAATGTTTTTTGAATCTCGCGTTATCAGCTCATTGGAGAAAGTTTTCTGCCGTCAGAATTAAATGTTAAAGGCGTTAATGATAATTGCCGGAAATATTACTGTATTATCATGCTTTATCATATTTATCATCTTATATCATATAATTATCAAATAATTTCCATATCAGCGGTTGACAAATTTCAATCCCGGCAATATTATCTAACTATGTAAACGGAGTTTACCAAAAAAAGTAACACGGAGGAGTAGCTTATGTATAAACAAAGTTCACGGTCCTGTAAATCAAATTTCACACTCATAGAACTCCTCGTGGTGATTGCCATCATTGCGATTTTAGCCGGAATGCTGCTGCCGGCGCTGAACAAAGCGCGTGAAACAGCCCGCCAGACCACCTGCATAAATCTGCTTAAGCAACTGGGTACGGCTGGAATCATATATGCCAATGAAAATAGAGACTCCTGGGTGCCGATTTTTCACGCCAATACCAATACCCGCTGGTATTCCAATCAGGCTCTTCTCAATATTTTGCAAATTCAAAATGTGTCTACCGCCAATAATTTCTGGCCGGCAAACAAACTCTGTCCCAAAGCAATGGCGGCCCAGAACGATAACTCTATGGCAGGTTATGGCTATACCGGCTGGAAGGCCGCTTTACGTCCGGTCAACGGCGCTTACGCCGCCAATATGGGCAACCTGACCTGGGTGCCATGGGCGGGTTATTCCATGGTAAAGATAAGGAATCCCAGCAATAAGGCAGCCTTTATGGACGCCTGTGATTCTCAGGCCAATGTATGGAGCAGCAACCCCACCGGCGCCACTGGTTACTGGGCCCTCGGCGAGAAAGTCGGCAGCGGCGGGGTGGCATACCGTCATAGCGGCAACCAGACCGCCAATGTTGTTTTCTTTGACGGCCATGCCCAGAACCGCAAATATGATACGCTGGGATATTCATATATCCCTGGCGGCTGGACTGCCGCGGACAAGTTAATCTGGGATCCCATCCAGTAAGACCTGCAGAGACAAAATCCGGGAAACAGTACGGCTGAACATCATGGCGCTTTTTTGATGGTACTGCGGCCAGTCTCAGATATGATCAGGCGGGGTATAGCTATATCGTGAGCTGACAAGCAACGATAAAGTTAACTTGGAATCGATTCAAGACCTCCCGACCAGAATCAGAAAAGTCTGGCGTCAGAATAGATAACCGCAAAAAACGGCGTTCAAGTATTCATTGGCAACTTGCAGCAAGTTTGTAATGTATAACCCGCAAATTGCAGATAAAAAAATTAAACGGATACTCGCTCGCCGGGACTGCGGAATTACTCTGATCTGAAGCTGTGCCTGCCAGGAGTTGCTATGTCCAGACAGATATAATCATGGTCAGCCGGGCCGTATTTCGAAGATTTAACCTCTTTCCCGTCCGCGAAAATTTTAAATTTATTTTTCAGTTTCGGCAGATACACTTTTGCCCTGCAGCCTTCCGGAACAAACAGCATTTCCTCGAAAATCCCGTCTTTGGCGCACATGGACACGGCGATCAGGCCGTGCGGTGAAGGTACCACTGCTTTGACAAATTCCAGTCCGCCAAGCCGCGGCCTCACTTCAAAAATAGCGAAGCCGGGGGTAACCGGCTTAATCCCTGCTACTTCAGCCTGAAGCGAAAGCGCTGGCCCGGCCGTCCAGCCATGACAATGACTTCCCCACATGTATTTATTCCATTTTTTCTTTTCGCAAAAATTGTTTATCTCTTCTACCGGCAGGCATTCAAAGAAACTGGTGCCGCCGCAATCCAGCATCGGCATCCAGCGGGCTTTGATAAACTCAATAGCAGCCTCTGTCCTGCCTTCGCGGAACATCTCTTCAATCAGGTCAAATGATGCAAGACTGTTGCTGATGGTATTGACATCATAAACCGGTTTCGTAAATTTTGAGAGTGAGAGTTCCGTTCGGGCCGCCTGTTGTCTGTATTTCTTCCGCAGAGATTTTTCCCCAGTGATCTCGGCCATTTCCGCCGCCGCCAGCATTGCGCGCTTAAAAAAGCCGTTAAACTCAGGATCTTTTCCGCTCATGCCATTGAGCGTGTAAAACCAGCCGTGACCTTTTTCGTCAGGAATGCTGATAAGCCCGTCCGCGGGATCGCTTCTGGAGATAAGCCATTCAGCGGCTTGGCCGGTGTGACAGCTCATTTCCCTGATGAATTTTTTGTCTCCGGTGTGCAGATAATAATCCTGCAGCGCGATTATCCACCATGCGACATAATCCCAGAGAATTGACATGCCTTCCCCGAAGGCGGACGGTATTCCGCCATCATTATACTGTGATGCGGCGGCTCCCCGCCAGCAGTATTTGAAGAGTTCCGCGTCGCCAAACAAATAATAGTTTACAAGCGCCTCAAGGCGGGTATCGCCGACCCACATAAAACGGTCGCGCTTTATTCCGTCAAGGTAATATTCCTGCATGCACAGATGTAATGTTTTTCGGCCGGCCTGCCAAATCTCATTCAGGCTGCTGTCGGAGCAGGAAAACCAGCCCAGATAGTTTACGGGATATGATGATGTTTTGACGGAAACATCTGAAAGCTCTACTTCATTCTCACATGCTGAAAACTCAATCTTCACAAACCTGAAGCCCTGCCGGACGATGCTTTCCATCTCGCGGGTTCCGGGTGCAATTTCATAGTCTTCGGTAATCATTTTAGTCAGCAGCGCTGTCCGCGGCGGTAAGTTCAAGCACTCGTCGAGAGTCTCGCCGTAATGAAGCCTGGCGTGTGAAAAACCTTCCGACGATATTCTCATCCGGAGATATCCCGCAATTTCCCCGCCGAAATCTATGATAATATGCGGACCGCCGGCAAGCTCTTTTGCGCTGATTTTCGCAGGTTTGTTTTTACCTGCGCCCAGCAGTGACTTCGCTCCGCTGATAGAACCGTTCCCGTCAAATGTCTCAGCAATTTTAACAGGGCGCAAAACGCTTTTCGGAAAAGCGTCTAAATTAGTCTGATATTCCGGTCCGGCGATTTCCAGCACCCCGGACGGCGCTGAATAATCTTTCCTTTTCAGGCTGTAAAACGGAGTGCCGGGAGCGCATTTGGGAATCTGTCCAGGGAAAAACTGGCTGCATGTCAGATACGGAATTATTTTCGACGGGTCATTGCCGGGGCGGCTTTTCCACTGTTCGGCACCGATGGTGGCGTTCGGGATTTCAATGGCATTCCGCCATGAGTCGTCGTTGAAATCAGCCTCTCTCCAGCCCCAGCGCTCTTCGGGTATGGTCCTCCAGCCGGAATTTGACACAACGCTCAGGGTATCGCCGCCTTTCATTGAAATGCTTAGTTCCACCGTAAGCCCCCGGTGTCCGGCGTGATTTAAGGCTCTGACCGCCGCGATATTTTCACCCTTGACCATAAACGGGGTCACGTCATAGTCGCGCATGTTGCTCCATTCGTCAACACAGGCGACAAAACGTCCGTTTAAAAACAGTTCGTAGCCGGTGTCGCAGAATATTCTTAATACTGCTTTTTTAACTGCCTTCTCAATAATGAACTTTTTTCTGAAACAGTTCTCAATTTTGCCTGCTCCCCAGACACATTTAGGCGAGGGGACGAAATTTTTGCTTTTCATAGACTGGATTCCTGTTCTTTGACAATGATTCATCGTTGTTTTATCTGGTCAAAGTTATTTTACACTGTTATTTACTTCAGATCTATCTCGAAAGCACTCATTGAATGGGCGGTGAATTTATGTGTGAAACCAGGGCCGCTAAGCGCAACCGGAGCGCCGGAGACTACTTCTTTCACCAGTTCCTCCTTCAGGTTGTTCGCGGTAAGCTCCCCGTCCACTTTCCATACCTTTACAGCCGCTGGAACTACTCCGTTGATTCTGATCGTAGTCGCAATATCATTGAGCGAATGTTTGTTGAAAACAATTAGATAAAGTTTGCGCTTGTCGGCGGAAAGACTTGCGCAAGTTGAAAGCGACGGATGCTTCATGGCCGGAATATCCGTTCCTCCCTCAAACGATACCAGCGGAGCGTCAGCCGTTGAGGCGACTAACGTTTTGCCGAAATGCTGATTCCAAAGCTGGAAAACATAGAATGCCGGCATTCTTTTCCATGCTGAAGGTTTGCCTGCGATAAGGTCGGACTGCGATGCAGTGCTCCTTAACATTCCCCAATATTCATTGATGAACAGCCAGTAGTTCGCGCATTTTACGTTATTTTCCGGCTTGAGCATCACCCGGATGTAATCACCGCAGAAGAGTGCGCCAGCGAACGAAAAGCGGTAGGGCAGAGGCTTGTTCTGGGCACAGCCGACATTGTATTCTGTGATCTCGAGCGGGATATCGCGTCCGGTGACTTCCTTGATGAATGCCCGGCGTTTTGCCAGGAAGCGTTTTTCGTAATAATCTGAAGCGGCAAGACATGCGCGTACAACCAGATCCGTCTGTTCCGCCAGGGATGATCCTTCTTCCCAGAATCCGATGGGATAGTGATGATCGACGACGAAATCAACGTCATCTTTCGTAATTGAAAGTACTGGCTTGCTCCACGCATCACTGCCGTCGAGCAGCGCCGATATTTTAATTGAATGGTCAACCGCATGCATGCGCCTGGCGCAGTCAACAGCCCAGCGGGCATAAGATTCGGCGGTGAATTCTTTTTTCAAAGAATAAGTTTCGTTGCCAAGCTCGAAATACTTGATGTCATAAGGTTCCTTGTGCCCCCACAGCGCGCGTTTATCCGCCCACGGATGTTTACCGTCGGCTGGCGCGTTGCAGTATTCGACCAGATTGGCAGCTTCTTCCGGAGAGCATTTGACTTCGCTTACGTTCATGAGTACTTCGGCGTTTATCGTCCGGCAATACGTGACCAGTTCGTCAATGCCGAACTGATAGTCCGGGCGTTTCTCAACGGGACCTACCGCATCCTGCCAACGAAAAGAATGCACCATCTCGCCGCCCGGATACCGCAGAATTCTTATACCCATTGCTTTCGAGTATTCGAGCGCATCCGTGCGCGGACGGCGGGTCTGCGGGTCCCATACCCCGCCGCCGTTGACACCCCAGGAGGACGGCCACGGGCCGCTCTTTGTGCTGACGCCAAGGATATTATTGCCGAAAATAAGCTGGTTAACTGCGCCCAGTTCCGCCGCGGCGTCAACCATAATGCTGCCGTTCCAGTCTTCTTTCTTCAACTTGACAGCGACAGTTTCGGCTTTGAACTGTTTCACGTTGTTCTCATCATACGGTTCAACGGCGATTTCATCATACCAGACCTTGCCCCTCACCATCTCCAGCCCGATGCATAATGAGACCGATTTCACCTTTTCCGGTATTACAGTCACAAAATATACGCGCTTCCAGTCATAAGTTCCATTCAGGAGATCCACCGCCGGATATTTCACATTCCCATCGGCCGGCGTTATCACCAGCATGAGTTTGGGACCGTTCCAGGGATTAGGTTTGTCGGAAATATTTTCCGCCTTTACCAGCGCCGATACCAATACTTTTTTCCCGGAAACGGCATCGGGCGGCAGGGCAATGGATAACACATTATTAGTATTCTCCTTGTCGTTAGTAATCGCTGCGCATTTGCCGTTTCTTCCAGTTTCAAAAGTAAACCAGCCGCCAGTCCACTTTCCAGGCGAGCCGGCCGGGGCAAAAGCATTTTTGAATGAGATTTCCTCAGAAGACGCGACGGCGGCGAACATGATTAACAGCGCCATTGCACAGATAACGCGGCAGAACATTTTCTTCATTTAATTTCCTCTTTCTTTGCTTTGTATTCCGATTAATTATTCATTATTTATTAGTCTATTTCCGGTTGTCATTGAGTTCTGTGCGGTCGCTCCTTGACTGCCGGTCATTACTGTTGGCGGAGATGGCCAGAATGATCGGAATTGCGTTACCTTTGGAGATGGCCTTCACCGAGGCAATGACTTTGCCCGGAGTTGGATTTACCCATTCGGCGACAAAGACACATTTATCACCATCACGATAAACCACTCTGGCATTATCATAGTCTTTCTCCGCCCACCAGTCGCCGATTTCAGATTTGCAACGCATCGGAGCGATAATCTTCGACCCGTCGCTATAGGTGATTTCGTAATCGAGAATACTGTCGCCCGGCGCACCCTTGACATACATGGCGGTATGAAGGAAGAAAAGGCTCCTGCACTTGCGTCCGATCGGAATTTCCGGAGATGTTTTCGGGAAAGATTCACGCTTCGGGCCGGCAAGGACGATGCAGGACTTGCCGCCGTTCTGGGCGGGATCGATGATCCGGAACGGAACCAGGCCGCTAATGCCGTCCATTCCCGGTTTGATATTACGCAGGTCGGCATCCGCGCCAAAGCCGGTCCAGCCGCTGCTGGAACCGTCGTCTTTGAAGCCGCGGTTGACGGCCCTGCTGATATCAACATAGAAAGCGTCATCCCTGCTCAGGCAGATGACTTTGGCGGTGCCGGGGCCGATATCTTTGCCTGGAATAGCATATTTAGAGATAGAATCGGACATGATATAGGCCAATAGATTTTCGACATACCGGGTCAGGGTGGCATCTTTGCCGAAGCGGTCAGTGGCTTTTATCATCGAAACCATGTATTCGCCTTTGCCCATTTTGCGGTCGGTAATAATCGCCTTGGGACATCCCGGGTCATTGTAATGTGATACGGCGGCGACGCTGATAAATGAATCGTTGAGTTCCAGACAAGTTTCGAACAACTGCCGGTTGCTGCCGGACGGCGATTCCCAGGCCATCTCATTTTCAATACCGGAAAACGCCGGATGTTTCTTAAAATAGTGTTCCACAAATGAACCGTCGCCCATCCGGTAAATGCGGTCGCCGCTGGACCATGGGATGCTTCCGGTAACGCATTGTTCGAACATCAGCAAACGACCGCCTTCGGCGATCCATCTGGCGATCTCGGTTCCGCTTTTAGACAGCGTTTCATCAATGGAATTGGCCCCGATCACCAGTACCCGGTACCGGGCAAGGTCTTTGAAATCTTTAATTTGAGTAAAAGGTATTTTCAACGATTTCAGGATTTTTTCGCTGGTCTTGGCTCCGAATCCGGCAAAGGTGTCTCCTGCGGTGTCATAGAGTGCCAGTTTAATGGCAGGGAATTGTGTAATCCGGTCGCCCGAGGCCACGGTGTAAATGTCATAAGTGTTCTCGGCAATTTTTTTGCCGCCGGCGAGAATATACATTTCCAGGGCGGACTTGCCTGAAGGACAATTTTTCGGAACCGTAAGCTCGAATGGAACATTCAGATCGCCGCCTTGCGGAATTGAGATATCTTTCTTCTCCAGCATGGATGTTGCTGAGCCGTCCGGACTCCGGAACTGGATGATTAGATCGATAACCATATCCGACAGCGAGTCATTGACAATCATGACCGGTGCTTTGGTCGAAGCACCGCTGAAGAGATGATAATTGGCGATATCGGCAAATGCCTGGACCGGATAGAATGCCTGACGGAACGCGAAAATGGGATCAATAAGCGTCAGTTTGCCAGGTTTCGGCCACGGGTTAGTTGCAACGCCATACCAGTTATCGGGATCGGCAAGCGCCGCCATGCCGGCAGGGTCAATATTCAACGAAACTCCGTCATTGTATTTCCGGTTCATCCGGAACATTTCCAGATAGCGCTTGACGTGAAGGACGCCTTTGCGCTTCTTAAATTCCGGCAGATCAGTATAATAATAACGGATGCCGCCGCTGTTCAGTCCAAGACGCGCCCAGGCCTGTTCCGGAGTCTTGCCGGTAATCGTTTTGATGTACAAATCCTTATCAAATATATCTTTTGAAAGTTCAGGATTGAATATCCGGTAGTTACCTGGATGGATGCGGTCATCGGCCACATAGCCGGTTTCGGTATTGATAAAAGGCAGATTCATTCCGAATTTATCTTTGATCGCCGCCGGAGTGTTCCTGATGTAAGGTATCACACTCATATAAGAACCGTAATAGACGCCGATATACTGGTGGTCATCGACAAAATCGACTTTGGCATTGTACTTGTAGGTCGGACGCCCGGCCGAACCGCTGGTCGGACGCTGCTGGAGGTCAACCTCGTGCAGCGCCGCTTTGTATTTTTGAATGATGCCGTCATAGCTGCCGGAACTGAGCAGATGATCATAGAGCTCGTTGCCGAAGCTGACCAGACAGAGCGAAGGATGATCGTGCCAGGCGGTAATTGCCGCCTTGAATGCAGGGAGATTCTTTTCCATCATAGGAACGCGGTAATCCTGTCCGCCGCCGGTTCCGGAACTCATCCCGTCGGCTGCCGTTTTGGGTACTACCCGTTGCGCTTCGGAGCCGTGCCAGTCGAAATTAATAATGAACCCGAGTTCATCGCAGAGGTTGAGCAGAGTCTCATCCACGTCATTATGTCCGCTGTGCGGACGCAGGGTGTTGACATTCGCGAATTTCATCGTCAGCAGTGCCTCTTCGAGCCGGCCCTGGTAGTTTGGTCCCCAGGCATTTTCCGGCATCGGATTTTTATCCCGGTCCTTCATCATGCGCCAGTAGTAATTGAACTCGAAAATGCGCAGATAGAGCTTTTTGCCGTTCAGATAAAAATGCTGGCGTCCGTCGGCATCGGCCCTGATCGCCATGGTGCGGAAACCGAAGCGCGCAATTCCGGCGTCTTTGCCGTCCAGCTTGATTTTGCAGACGTAGAGAAATGGATCTTCCGGACTCCAGCAATGCGGTTTGTCCAGCTTAATACTGAACCGATTGGCATCGCCTTTTTTCGCTTCGCAGGTCAGCGCCCCCGCAGGCTTGCCGGACTTCGCCTCCTCGATGATGATTTGCGCTTTTGCAGCAGGAACATTACCAATCATTTCAAACTGACCGTCAACCTTACCTGCGGCAATGTCGGAAACAAGCTTGATCCGGCCGGCAAAAGGCACGTTCCGGATTTGCAGTTCCACCGGCGCGGTAATTCCGGAGGAAAAAATGTCGACGTAGTCCATCATATAGCGGGAATCGATACATTTAACCAGAAGCGAGGCTTTTTGCCCCGGTTGCAGAAAAGAGGTGACATCGAACTCGAAAGGGGCGAAAATGCTGCAATTATTCCCGACATAAACCCCGTTGATCCAGACATCAGTCCTGAAGCCGGCCCCGTGAAACTTCAGATAGGCCGCGCCAGTCTCTTTTTTGAAATCCGGTACATCGATCGAACGCTGGTAACAGGCAATGTACCCCGGTTTTTTGGCACCGTATGTATAGCCGTTATCTTTTATTTGTCCAAGCGGCAGCGGTACATGGACATTTTTCCATGCATTAAAATCATAGCCGGGCTTGAGTAGCTGAGCCATGTCATCTACGCCGAAATTCGGGTCGGTATTAAAATAGTCAACAAAACCGTCAGTGCGTTTAAGCAGTATCTTCCATTCCCCGTCAAGCGGGAGTTTTATCCAATCCTTTGGTATCTGATCCAGAATGAAGCTTGCGTCCGCCTTACGCTCCGCTTTAAAATCAGGAATCCGGTCTTCGGCGTAAACATATCCCTTGGCCGGTTCCAGTTCAAGTTGTCCGGCCCCGAACGCCAATACCGAATTCAGCGCCAGCATCAGGCACAGTCCAGTTTTAGTCATGAAATAATATCTCCTCTGATAAAAGATGAATTTGATCGTAATTACAATGATTCCGGAATGTTGTTTTACTGTTCGACAGGGGCATAGGAAATTGAAAATGCCCATTTGAATTTGGCTCCCGGCTGATAGGTGACTGGCTTTTCATGCCATGCCGTCTGTTGAGATATGTCCAGGCGTAAATGATCGTCATTCCAACTGCGGCCATCGTAAAAAAACAATACGGTGCTTGGATCGCCTTCGACAGTGATCATTCCCCCGGGTATTGCGAATGCCAGTTTTTTTGCGAAAACCTTCAGGCTGTCGGATTTGCTGTATTCGCGCGGGACTACGGCCATTAATTCCTTGCCGTCGGTGGTTTCCGCTTTATAACCGCATCCGGCAAAGCTCAGCGGAAGTTCGCACAGCGCTCTGAATATATTCATGTTGGCCGCCATTGGCACGGTGATTTCCACTTCATATTCGGCACTGATGCGGTTGGGGGTTAAAGTGATTTTTTCGTTATAAGTTGCGCCTTGCGGATATTTTTCATTGCCCATGACTGCGGCCTTTCTTGCGATTACCATGGTGTCAGCGTCCGGACGGCTGATGTCGCAAAGAGATTTTTCAAGGAACTGAAAAAAACGGGGATCGTGTTTTGCCACACCTTCAACCGGTATGTAATCTCCGGAGAGAAAAAAATGGCGCATGAAAACCTTGTCGCCGATTTTCAGATTCTTGATTCCTCCGTAAGACGTGACTTCCGCGGAAAATCCGGAACTTTTATACTGCGTATCTTCGGCTGATCCGGTAAACGGAATCAGCAGACTCAAGACGGCTGCGAAAGCGAGAGCACTTTTTTTCATTTCACAATAATTGTACATATTCTATCTCCTTATGGTTAATTGTTTTTATATGATGAAATCAATTCGTCGAGGTTGCTGCGCAGCGGTCCGGTGTTATGTTTGGCTCCTGCGGCAATGGCTTCGTTCGTCATCCAGCCGGAATAAATGGATTTTAATTCCGCCGCTATTCCGTCGAGCTGCTGCTCCATCTGTTGTACATCCTGTGGGGCAAACGGTTTTTCAGAAGCGGATTTGATTGTGCCGCTTCTGAGTCCGGTGGCGGCGAAGATCACCAGCCGTCCCTGACCCAATCCCGGTTCCGGTATCCAGGAAATGGCGGCAATTTCACGGTCAGGATGCGGATTATGCCAATAGCTTAAATATAGAACTATCCTGGATCCCTCATAAGTATCCCCCTCCCAGGCCGACAATCCATTTTTGAGCAGCGGCCTGACGCCCCACCAGTCATTGGTGTTGATTCCGGCAGTAAACGCCATTTCGCATTCGGAACCGTCGGCGTATCTTATCCGCATCCGTGCAGCAGTTTGCGATGTACCCAGGTAATAACCAAAATTGAGCAAAGCGATGCCGTCGTAATTTTCATTGCTCACCGGCAGCGATACCGCCGGAGTTCCTGCATGAATTGCAATACATGAAAGCTGATCTTCCGGCGGCAGGAGAAAATCAATCCCGCCGGCAGTTATTTCTCCGGACGGCAGTTCAAAGTGTTCGACATGAGGAGGAAGGCAGTTTCGTGCCGTACTGTTGGCACCGGCGCTTATGTCCAGCGGTATGGAAAAACCGCATACTTCCCGGCGGAAACGCTGCTCCGCCAATTGCCTGCTCCTGAAATATATTGAAACAAGACCGGCGGAAATTTGCGCCATCGCCATGAAATCCGCGGCTGCCGGACTGGCCGCCGGTCCGGACAGTTCCAATGTCTCTGTTACTGGTGGTCCGTTATGACAGATGCTTTGATCAAGCTGCATCAGTTTGTCCGCGCATGCGGACGGCAAATCCAGAAATGAAGCAGTGAAGCGTTCCATAAAAACTGGATAAGTTTCTTCCCTGACATGCCATGAAAAATCTGCCCCTGCAGCTATTCCGCACCATGCCCCGGCTACCGGTCCGTTGGTATGCCAGAAAGTAATCAACACCCCTTCGCCATGATTCGCATGGGCAACCAGGGCAAAATTTTTGTTATTTTCGAAACGGGACCGACCGGCCGAAAGCGGACTCCAATTGCCCTGGCCTGCCGCAGTGCCAGCCAATACCTTGAAGCCCTGATCGCGGAAAAATCGGAAATACGGATACTGGTGGTAACGTCCGCCATGCGGACCGTTCCAATACGGGCTGAAGAGTTTTTGCCGCTCTTCACTGCAAATTCCTGCCGGATTGGTGAAAAGCTCAGGTCTTTTCATATTCCGTTCCTGACCGTTGTAGCACCAGTCATTGATGACTATATCGCGCGGGAAGGATTCCAGCGCTTCCGGATATTTAATCAACATGTCCCCCCAGATTATCGGGATTTTACCATGAGCGATAATCCAGCGGGAGAGTTCGCGATAGTAGTTCAGATACAGTACGGCCAGAGTCCCATCAGCCGCATGGCGCACGCACTCCGGACAAAACCGTCCCAGTCTGAATACTTCGTCCCCGGAAATATGGGCGTAGCGCGAATCAGGGTGGAGTTCCAGTACCTCTTCCCATAACTCCTGGATGAAACGCATCGTTTCTGAACGCGACGGACACATCTCCGCAATGGACTCTGGAATTTCTTTGAGATGCGCATATTGCGGATGCCGCAAATATTGTTCGGCATGGCCGAGTGAATCCACCAGCGGAATCACCTCGATATAATTGGAGCGGGCGGTTTCCAGGAGACTGAGCAATTCTTCGCGGGTTAAAGAATTGTCGCAGACGGCGGCATGACGGCGCCATGGGAAGCGTCCGTCATATTCCAGTACCAGAGTGTTGATTTTCAATTCGCCCAGATTCTCAATAGTCTGTTTTATATACGAATAAACGGGATTGAAAGCATGTCCAAGGTTGAGGTGGAAGCCGCGCAACTTCAGGTCCGGCCAGTCGGTAATTACCTCGGCAGCAACCGGCGCATCGCAGGCCAGCAGACGCTTCAGTGTCTTGATACCGTAAAATGCGCCACGCTCGTCAACGGCGGCGATTTCAATCTGCCGTTCGCTGATTTTCAACCGGTAGGCTTCCCCCTGAACAGCAGATTCGAGACCCGGAAACAAAGTTTCCGAGGCAACTTTTCTGATTATCAGAACCGCCGCAGGCAGATTACCGGGGATAAAACGGCGGTGACCTGAAATCGGGCGGTTCAGTTCGTCTGCCAGCCGTTTCGCTTGAAAATAATCGTAACTTACAATTTCGTCAGGCCCCTGATAGCAGCCGGTACTGATCTGCCGGATTTTTGGCAAGGGCAACAATTGTTGTTGCATACTCTTTAATTTCCCTTCTTAAGCAGGCGTTATGGTATCAGGTTATGAACGATCATAACCTGAGTCGGGCCTTGCCTGTCTTAATTCAATTTATTTTGATTGTTTTAGCGGAGTCTGCTCAATTGTTCGGTCCGAATCCAGCCCACATCAGCTTTTCCGTTTTATCCCAGCTTCCTCCTAAATATGTATAGCCAACTTTATCATATCTGCGATTCTCGACATGACCATCAAAGAATGCGCAATTGGTGGTTTGCTTGTTGGCGTGACGATAAGCGACGGCCCCGGAATTAAGTTTTTCTCCATTATTCCAATAGCTTGTGGGATTACTGACCCAGACATTGGCGCTCCAGTCAGTGGAATCTATAAAGGCTACTTTTTGGCCCGGCTTTTTTATAAGTTTCAAGGCATAGGCAAAATGCCAAATGTCCGGCACGTCGTTATAAGTGGTGCCGGCATAGCTGCCGTCAACCGGACGGGTGGCTCCCCGCCAGCCGGTATAACCATAACCGGCCATGGTGTTATCGTTATGAGCGGCCATTGCATTGGGGCAGAGCCTGTTTGCAGGCCAGAATTTCATGGCTGTGCTGGCGCAAGGCGTAATTTTCAAGATATTTTGAAAGGCTGCGTTGTCATGCCAGCGAACCCCGTAAGAAAGCGGAACCCAATAGTCTTTGTTCTCATCTGCATATATTACTCCAGCCAGCGCCATCTGTTTAAGTGTGCCTAAACATGAGGTCTGTTTTGCAGTTTCTCTTGCCTTGCTCAGCGCCGGGAGCAACATTGAGGCCAGGATCGCAATAATGGCGATCACAACGAGGAGTTCAATGAGTGTGAAATTCGCTTGTTTCTGGTTCTTCATTTTTGTATCTCCTTAATTAAAGGTTGTTGTTTGTTTATATTGTAACTTATTCATGCCATTGTCCAATTAGCCGCGTTATATCCCATCAGTCTTTTTATTTCGTCAACATTTTTTTCTGAAGAATCGCCAGTCCATGACAGCAGGAATTTCGCCGGCTCTCTGACTAGAAGAGGAAGACTGTCGTCCTCCGGCCTGTTAATCAGCCGCAGCAAAGTATCAACCGCTGCTTTTATAACTTTATCGGGATAGCACATAATGACGCCGACAAGCATTTCATCGCGCAGCGGCGGCGGTTCCCAGTTGTCAATAATGTTGATAACGCTCGGTAATTTATTTTGATAGCGCCGCAATCTGTGCGCCAGGACAGTCATGCTCAGCGGCCCTTGGACAATCAGGAAATCAGGAGGATTCCGGCTGATGCGTTCAAGACAAACGTCAATCGAGGCGGCATTCAGGGGGCTGACCGCTTCAATATCGGGCGTGCATCCTGACTCTTCGCACGCTTTTATAAACGAACTGCACATCTCCTGTCCATCATTTTGGATTACGGCGGAATAGGCAATCATGGTAATTGCTTTTGCGCCGTCACGGCGGAAGTAATCCACGCATTTTCGCATGGCGTCCGTGAAATCATTCTCAATGGAATGGAAACGGTCATCCCGGTCAAATATCCTTACCATCGGATAATGCGCTTCAGCCAGTCTGTTACATACTTCGGCATCCGTGGCAAGCGAATAGATGATGCCGTCGGCATGGCGGCTTCGCAGATCTTCAAGGCATTTTATTTCTTTTTCCGGCGAATACTTAGTCGCTGAAATCAGCAGTTGAACGTCATGCTTGCTCGTCTCGTCGAGTAGCGTCGCCGCCATCAGCGAGTTGGACGGTACTGCCAGTTCGGCCACCACAAATCCGATAGTTCGAGTTTTCCCGGATGAAAGCGCCTTGGCTGTATAGGACGGCACATAACCGAATTTTTTTACGGCTGCATCTATTTTGGTCTTCGTGGCAGGACTTAGCCGCTCTGCCAGTTGATGCTTGTTCAGGTGCATTGAAACTGCCGATTTTGACAGTCCCGTATATTCTGCGATATCTTTTAATGAAACCCGCATACTTGAAAAACTCCATGTTGAACCGGTTCAACAACGATTATAGTACAAATCCGGAGCTTTGTCAAGAGGACAAATACGGCATATTGAATATTTTTACGAATAAAGTTCTTGCCAGTCATAGCCACCTTGTGTTAGAAAATATATAACCGGCTTTGAGAGACATGTCTGTCAAAAACAGTATTGAAGTCAATACTTGAGGTTGAAATGGTACGCGGGATGGGACTCGAACCCACATGTCGTAAGACACTGGAACCTAAATCCAGCGCGTCTGCCAATTTCGCCACCCGCGCAAACTGTACATGCATTGCGGAGAAAAATATCCTGAATTTGTGTTAAATCAATAGCGGTTGTGATAATTTTCAATGAAGAGCGTATTCTTTTTTATGAATCCGGCTTGCCGAGACGGCAAATATGTCTTAGATTATTGTTTCAATAAATACAGGCAGGTTATTTTAATTTAATGATAGATACCACTAACATCAATCGGAAAATTGTGGAAAGAGCAATTCTCGTTGGAGTATTTGACGGCCAGTCAGATCCCCGCGAGGCAGATGAACATTTGCTTGAACTGGAAGACCTGGTAAAAAATCTTAACATTAAAGTTGTTGACAAGATTACGGTAAAGCTGAAAACCCCGTCTTCGAAATTTTATGTCGGTTCAGGCAAAGCCGAAGAAATAATGCAGCGGCAGCAGGAACTGAACGCCGACTGTCTGGTATTCGATAATGACCTTTCGCCGTCGCAGCAGCGTAACTGGGAGGCCCTGACCAAAAGTTGCGTTATTGACCGCCAGGAAGTAATTCTTGATATTTTCGCCGACCGGGCATCAACCCGGGAGGCCAAGTTACAGGTGGAACTGGCTAAAATGGAATACTCGCTGCCGCGCCTGACCCGCGCCTGGCTGCACTTGTCCCGGCAGCGCGGCGGCAATACCGGCGCCCGCGGCGAAGGCGAGAAGCAGATCGAAGTTGACCGCCGCATGGTTAAAACCAGCATCTCGATGCTGCAAAAGGAATTGCAGGAGGTCAGGCTTCAGCGCGATACCCAGCGCAAGAGCCGTACCCGCCGGGATATTCCGCATGCAGCAATCGTAGGTTATACCAATGCCGGCAAATCCTCGCTGCTGAATAAAATCACCGGCGCGAATGTTCTCGTCGAAGACAAACTGTTTGCCACGCTGGACCCGACCACCAGGAAAATAATTCTGCCGAACAAAGTGCCGCTGCTGCTTACTGATACAGTCGGTTTCATCCGTAAGCTGCCGCATGCGCTGGTGGAGGCGTTCAAGTCAACACTTGAAGAAGCGGTTCTGGCAGATTTTCTGATCCTGGTACTGGATATCAGCAGCCCCTATGTGGAAGACCACTGGGAAACAACCGTGTCTGTGCTCAAGGAGCTTGGCGCTGAAGACAAAAGTATTATTACGGTATTTAACAAAATTGATTTGCAGCATGATCCGGTCGTTATTGCCAGAATCAGAAGTCTGTTTCCCAATGCGATTTATGTTTCCGCGATTGCCGGAACCGGCATGAATGAACTGCAAGTCAAGATGAGCAGTTTTGTCAGTGACCGCGTCAGGCTGCTGCATTTGAGGCTGCCGCCGTCCAGACATGATCTGGCGGCGCTGATTCACGCTAACGGTAATATCCTGTATTCTGAATATGACGATGACGGCAATATGTTTATGACGGTTAATATCGGGCAGGCACATGAGAAAAAACTGGCTGATTTTGCAATTGATCAGATTCCGGAAAAGATAAACAAAAATCATTAAGCTCCTGGAGAAATGTTATGTCAAAAAGGTGGATAATAATATTGATGGCGCTGTTCCTGACGGTTCAAACGGCATTGGTGTTTGCGGAGGATGATGAGTTCTCGCCATGGGAAGCGTGGCGGCAGGGATTTTCAAATTACGAGAAAGGTGAACAGAGCAAGAACCGGGGTAATAATGAAGAAGCCCTAAAATGCTTTCAGCGCGCCCGCGAATATTATGTCACTGTTCAAAACAATCGTCCTGAGTGGAATCAGAAGATCATCGGCAGCCGCATAAAAATGTGCGACCAGGAAATCAGTGACCTGAAAAAGGAACTTTATTCAAAACGTGCCGATAGCAGTGCGTCCGAAGAGCGCGCAGCACCCAGAGCCGCTGCCAGGCCGCCTTCGGATTCATCATCATCTTCGGCGATTCCGTCAACCGTATCGTCATCTTCATTCGGGCGGGATGTGGATTCCGATACCAGCGAGGTCAAAGCTGAACTGGAGAAATACAAGAAAAAACTTTTTGCCGTGCTGGTTGAAGTGGATGAATTGCGGCGTCAGGCGGAGCGCGGCCAGAGCGCCTCGCGCGAAGTTGAGAATATGATCAAGGAGAAAGGCGTCCTTCAGCAGCAGTTATCGCTGCTGCAGCAGAAATACGATGCTTTGAATGATAAAATTACTCAGCCTGATACCGAAAAGAACGAGTTGAAGAATCGCATGCTTGAAGAAAAAATGAAGATGGAGATTCTCAGCCAGAAGTTGAAAATGCAGGATGATAATTACGAGAAGCTTCGCCGCGAGATGGCGGATCTGTATAAAGATAAAACTGAAGCAAAATTTACTCAGCAGCAAAGCGAACAGAAGATTCGAGAACTGAATGATCAGATTTTGCGTTATGAGAAAGACAGCGCCGACCGCGGTTCCCAGATCAGAGGATTGAACGCTCAGATCGAACAGCTTACTCAAAACAATAATGCCAACCTTGCCAGCCTGAAAGAAAAACAGGAAGAGATTCGCAAACTTAATAAATGGACTGAAGAATTGCGCGAAAAAGACGGCAGTCAGAACAAGATGGCCGGCGAAGTCATGAATGAAAATAAGGCGATCCGCGAAAAATCTGATGCACTGAAAGAGCAATACGAAAAACTGGCGGTGGAAAATCAGGAGCTGAAGAACAAACAACTGGAAGAACACATTGCGTTCACCCGGATGAAAGATACCGTAAAACTGATTAATGACCAGAAAAACAGCATTGTTGATGAATATAATAATCTTACGAAAAAATATAATCAGGGCATATTGACGGAAGGCGCGAACACGAAGGAAATCCAGAATTTGCGGGAACAGAATTCCAAGCAGGATAGAGAACTAAAACTGTTTGTGGACAAGTATGAAAGAATACAGAAGCGTCTTGAAGAGCGTTCAGCCAATGAATATCAGAACATTCTGGCTGTAAATAAGACGAATTCTGAACTTACCGAAAAACTCAGCATCAAAAGCGAAGAATTAACCAGTCTGAATTTGAAGTACGGACAACTGAATAAAGCGAACCAGGATAATGCCAATGCGCTTGCCGACATGAAGGCAAAAATGTATGCGCTGAATGCGGAAAACAGCAGCCTCAAAGAAGAAACCAGAAACCTGGCATCCATCAAAAGCGAAGTTCAGACGCTTCAGCAGGACAATCAGTTGCTGCGCAAGGAAAAAGCGGAAATATCCAGTCAGCGTGATAAATATCAGACTGCGCTGGATTCCACTACTAAAGAAATTGCATCCTTGAAGAAAGACCTGGAGACGTTGCAGGGGGCATCCGGCAAAGAAGCCGCTTTGAAGAAAGACCTGGAAACGCTCCAGGCCGCATCCGATAAAGAAATAACTGCTTTAAAGAAAGAGCTGGAGGCTCTACAGGGAGCATCCGGTAAAGAAATAGCCGCTTTGAAGAAAGACCTGGAGACGCTCCAGGGCGCATCCGGAGAACTGCAGGAAACGCGAAAACAGGTTCAGACTTTAAGAGCTGAACTTGCTGGCCTGAAAAATGTTGATAAAATGAATGCGCAGATGCGTGAAGAAGTGAAGGCTATGACGGCGGTCAAAGATGAAAATCAGCAGCTTAATGAACAACTGGCTAAGAGCCGCAATGTCATTGCTGAATTAAAAGATAAGAGTCTGAAACTGGCGGAGACCGGGGATAAGATACAGCAGGCGGCCAATGTTTTGGAAGCGGAAAAGAAGAATCTTGGTCTGCTGCTGGCCGAGAAGGATAAGATGCTTGCCGCATTTAAGGAGGAAAGCAAAAAAACACTGGCTAATCAGCAGCAGATACAGGATTCACTCAAAGAAGCTTCCAAAAATGATAAAGACAAGATTGTGTCGCTTGACGAAATTAACAAACGTCTTGCCGACGCGCTGGAGAAATCCAGAAATGACAATCGCATTATGGAACAATCAGTGAACAGCCTTAAATCCGACAATGCCGCATTGACGGACATAAAGAAGCGTTTTGAACAGGGCAATCTGGCGATTAATCAAATTCAGGAAAAGGTCGATAAACTGGTTGCGGAAAACACCAGTCTTCAAAGTGAAATCAAAACCATGACCGGCATAAAGAACGAAAACGCGGAGTTGAGGCTCAAGGTCAAAGAGATGGCGGACGTCAAGGAAAACTATAAAACATTGAACGCGAATTATCAGGAAGCGCTTGAACAAATCAAGCGCATCAGCAATAACTCATCTGACGAGATGAATAAAAAACTCGGAGCGATGCTGGATAAATCAAAAAACGAAAAAAGAGAATTATCCGAGAAAGTAGTTGCTCTGCAGAGTGAAGTATCGGCGATTCCAAATCTGCAAAAACAGATTGTCGAGCAGGAACAGTCGCTGAAGGAATACAAGGAAAAATATCAGGCGGCAACCGAGAGCAGAGACAAGATAAATATGGAATTGTCCAAGTTGGATGATCTGAAAAAAGCAAACGCCGCTCTTAGCGCCAAAAACAGTGAAATGACTGTAATTCAGGATGACTACAAGAAACTTCAATCAAGCTACCAGCAGGCGCTGCAAAGTATAAATGCCTACCAGCAAAGTGATAAAAATAAACTGGCGTCACTTGATGAACTGAATAAGAAACTTACTGTCATGCTGGATAAGTCAAAAAGTGAAAATCAGAAGCTGTCGCAGGATATCGACGTGCTGAAGCAGAATAATAACGCAATTCCGGCGCTGAAAGAGGAAATAAATGTTCTGAAGAACTCGCTGTCCGGCGAGGCTGGCGCAAAGAAGAGTCTTACTGCTCAACTCGCTAAAACAGATGCGCTGAAAGATCAGCTTTCTTCAATGGATTCCGCCGTAACAGTGATGAAGCGGCAACTGGCCGAAAGAGACTCTGTCGTTTCAGACTTGAAGAAGCAGCTTTCATCCAAATCTGCTGATTCAGATTTAACCGAAAAATATTCCGCTGCGGAAAATAAAATCAATACTCTTGCCGCTAATCTGAAAGAAAGCAGGGAGAAAATCAAATCGCTTGAAGCGCAGTTGTCCGAGAAAAAATCAACAGTCGTTGATTCTGCTCTAAGTGCAAAATATGCGGCCGCGGAAAATAAAATCAATATTCTTTCCGTCAATCTGCGGGAAAGCATGGAAAAGATTAAATCGCTGGAGTTGCAGTTGACCGAGAAAAAGGCCGCAGCTCCTGAAATAAAACTGGCGGCTCCGGCAGTTCCGGCAGCCAAAATACAGGAACTGTTAACCAACGGGATCGTCGCCGAGAAGAAACAGGATCTGGAAGTGGCATTATGGCATTTTCAAATGGTACTGGAAAGTGAGCCGAACAATTTGATCGCGCATCGCCATTTAGGACGGCTTTATCTTCAGATCGAGGATTATGATAAAGCTGTCGAACATCTTGGACGCGCCGTCAAAGCAGACAGCAAAAACAGCGACAGCGCCGCTGATTACGGATTTGCGCTGCTTGGTTCTAAGCGTTATGACCAGTCTGCTGACACATTTAAAAATCTGATTAAAACTCAGTCGGACAACCCTAAAGCCAGATTCGGTTTAGGGTGTGCGCTCCAGAGCAAAGGTGATGTAAAGAATGCGGAAAAAGAATTTAGAGCTGCTTTAAGGATAAAGCCGGATTCGGTGGAAATCATGCAGAAGCTTGCATTGCTGCTTGCCGGAGATAAAGATAAAACCAGTGAAGCTTCAGAGCTTTACCGGAAATCCAGAAAACTTGGCGGAAGCCCTGAACCGGAACTGGAAAAGCTGCTTAGCGGGAAACTGGCGTCCGCCAACAACGAAGCGGTTTCTTTTCTGCAGCAGTCTGCCGCAGATGCCGAAAAAAGCAAGGATTGGGGTTCTGCCGCCTGGTACTATTCTCAACTGGCTGATCTAAGCCCGGACAATGCCGAAGTACAGAATAAAGTCGGCATGCTGCATCTGCTGCAGAATGCTCCGGATAAAGCGCTGAAAGCAGTGAAAGCCAATGACAATGATATTAGCGCGCTGCTGACTTCTGCTGAAGCATGGATTTTTAAAGGTAATTCAGCGATGGCGCTGGAGACGTTTACAAAAGCTCAGGCTGCTCTCGGGAAGAATCCCGGGTACACCCGTCCGGAACTATTGAAATCTCTTGATTCAATCGTTGAATTGAAGATTAAAAATTTGCCGGACGATGCGAGTAAGAAGGTTGAAAAAGTATATGATTTATTCAAGCAATTCTCAAAGAAGTAATTATTTGAATTGAAAATATCAAAAAAGACAACACTTGCAGGCGTGGTGGTCATTCCGCTTCTGACCGCAATTGTAATCAGGACAATTCTATATATGTTCTGGTTGCAGTCGCCGGTCAGGTATTACAGCAATATTCTAGGCCTGGATATGCAGACTACGCTGATTATCGGCAGTTGGCTTTATCAAGGATTCTCGATATTTACCATCCATAAATTCATGATTGCCGCTGTTATGTTTTTCAATCACGGGCAGCATTCTCCGGAAGCCCTTATTCTGATTCAAATCATTATGGGTGCTATTGCCGCTCCGGTAATTGCCTGGTGCGCGCTGCACCTTACCGGCAAACGGCTGTGGGCAATGGCCTCCGGTATAATCGCTGCAACGTATGCGCCTGCGCTGTTGCACGAATGCCTGACTCTGCGCGAAAGCACCCAGGTCTTTTTTGCGGCGTTGTCGCTGTTCGGACTGCTGTGGGGGAGAAAACGCCATTTTGATATTACCGGACTGATTGTTGCCGGAACATGTCTGTCGCTGCCCTGTCTGGTCAGAGTTTCCTCCGCTCCATTTTTGGTTTTTGGATCATTGTGGATTGTGATGTATTTATTTTCAAAATACAAAAGAAAAAGGCTTATTTCTAAACAACTTTTTATCAGGATCGGTGTGCTGGCGGCGGTCTGCTCGGTAATATTCGGTTCGGTAATGTTGTTTAACGCACGAAATGCGACAACTAAAATGCCGTTTTATATAGACTGGAATTATGCCTTTAAACTGGGTAAAGTTGAAAATCCCAAAGACATGAATGTCGGTCCGCTGCAGTCGGCATCTCCTGTAATAGAATCCGCGTCTGTGCCCGAAAAAACTGTCTCACGGCAAAGTTTCAGTGCTGGTAGATACCTGAATAACTGCATCTGCAAGTTTTATCTGTTGTTTAAACCTTTTGAAATATCCAATAACGTAAATTACTATTTCATGAAGTATAAACTTTTCCCGTTGCAATATCTGGCCGGGCCGCTGCTTGTAATTCCGCTGGCGTTCACGGCGATCCTGTTTATTCTGTGTTCGTGGCAATGGATGCGTAAGGAAGGTTTGCTGCTGCTTTACATTCTGGCGTATTCGATGCCGTTAGTTTTTTTCTATCCATTGGCACGATACCGGCTGATCATGTATCCGGTTTTCGCAATTCTTATGTTTTATCCATTTTTCAGAGCGTACAGCCAGATGAAACGGCATAACACGATTTTAATGATCCTGCCGATGCTTTTGCTTTGGGTTGCGGTATTGCTGGTTACCTTTCCGGCTAATGTCGATATTCGCGCAACTGACTTTGTGGCCTATGGTAAAGCGATCCAATACCAGGCTGGTAAAGCCACTGACGAAGCCGGTCAACACTTTCAGGCGGCGATTGAGCAGGAGCCGGATTATATTCCAGGGTATATTAATTATGCCGATAATCTCATAAAAATGGGCCAGTATCAGCAGGCGCATTCACTGCTGGCTGACGCTTATGTCAAATTCAGGGGTGACAACGGCATCGCTTATTATTACGGCATATCTTTGCTCGGGGTCCGCGACCCGGCAAGAGCCGAAAGTGTTTTTCGTAAAATACCTGTACCCGGTTCCTCTGACGACAACAGCCAGTATTATTATTATCTGGGCGAAGCGTTGCGTCTGCAGAACAAGCTGCCGGAGGCTTTGAAACTCTATAAAGCAGGGCTTGAATCTGCCAAGGGCAGGAAAAGGGATATTCTGCAAAAACTCGTTGACGACACGGAAAAGAGAATTCATAAATCTGTCCAGCCTTAACGCTGCGGCAATGCAATTCAGGCTTTTTTACGCCGGACTTCCAGAATCGCGATTTTGGTGGAATGATTGAACGGGGCGGGATCGGTGACCGGAGTGCCGGTCAGGGTTTGCGGATATCCCGCAAAGTCATTCGGAATCGGAATCAGTTCCGCAATTTTCAAATATCCGTCAGCGCATAGTTCATTCAGCGTTTCCATATATTCTTTACCGCTGACATACAGCGCATTATTGATCGTGACTAAATATCCGCCGTCGTTAATCAGCGGACGGACCTTGTTGATCATTCTGGTGCTGTTGTTGACCAGATCGACTACGCCTTTCTGGTTTACGGCAAAGAATGGCGGATCAACAAAAATGCAGTCGAAATGTTCGCCTTTCTGTTTCAGCCGGCTGACCTGTTCCCAGAAATCACCGACGATAAAATCCTTTTTTGAAACAGAAAAGTTATTCATCTCATATGATTTTTTCGCGATATCGAGAAAAAGACTGCTGCGGTCAAGCTGTACCACCCGCTTTGCGCCGCCGGCCAGCGCGGCAACTCCGAGGCTGCCGGTGTAGGCGAAAGTGTTCAGAACGGTTTTGCCGTTTAAATGCTGCAGTGCCCAGCCGCGCAGATTGCGCGTGTCCAGATACAGGCTGGCATCGCGGTTCATGCATAAATCAATCGCATACCAAACGCCATGCTCCCGTACCGCCCGGTCGGCAATGGCTCCGGTAAGTATCCTGCCGCGCCTCTCCTCCGCCAGTTGACTGTTGCGCGTTTTCAGTATTACCACCCGGAGCCAGGGCAGGAGGCTTTGCAGAGCACGCAGGGCTTCATCAATTGCCGCCGCACCATGTTCCTGGTCGGCGTAGTTATGGATGACTGCGGTGCCCGCATATAGATCAATCGCGATATCCGGGTTGCCTTCAAGAAAGCCGTTGAACAGCCGGATGGCGGTTTCATGCCGGGCGTCGAGCAGATGTCCGCGGGCGGCAATCGCTTTTTCAAGCAAAGCGGGAATAGATTCCGTAGTTGTGATTATCTTTCCCTTCAGGATATAATATTTTACCAGTCGCGATAAAAGAATCCAATTTACATTTTTTACAATAGCATGAATCCTGAAAAGTACGGATTATATTCCAAGTTCCTCTTTCACTTCGCAAAAGGCGTTGATGGCAAAATCCAGGTTTTCGCGTGAATGCGCCGCTGAAATCTGGGTGCGGATGCGGGCCTGGCCCTGCGGCACGACCGGATAGAAGAAGCCGACGACATAGACGCCTTTCTCCAGCATTTTCGCCGCCATATTCTGGGCGAGAACTGCATCGCCCAGCATGATCGGTACGATTGGATGGATACCCGGTTTGATATTGAATCCGGCGGCGGTCATTTTGTTGCGGAAATAGGTGGTATTCTCTTCCAGTTTGTCGCGCAGCACGGTTGATGCGGTGACCAGTTCCAGCGCTTTCAGCGAAGCGCAGACAACTGACGGGGAAACGCTATTGCTGAATAGATAGGGGCGGGAGCGCTGGCGGAGAAGTTCAATGATTTCTTTGCGTCCGCTGGTGTAGCCGCCGCTGGCGCCGCCGAGCGCCTTGCCGAGGGTGCCGGTGATGATATCAATTTTACCGATGACATCGTTCAATTCGTGGGTGCCGCGGCCTTTGGCTCCGATAAAACCGACGGCATGGGAATCGTCAACCATGACCAGTGCGCCGTATTTCTCCGCGAGAGTACAAATCTCAGCGAGTCTGGCGATATAGCCGTCCATGGAAAATACACCATCAGTAGCAATCATTTTAAAACGGCAGTTGGCGGCTTCTTTAAGTTTGGCTTCCAGGTCGGCCATGTCGTTGTTGTTATAGCGGAAACGCTGCGCCTTGCACAACCTGATGCCGTCGATAATACTGGCATGGTTCAGCGCGTCGCTGATGACGGCGTCTTCCGCGCCAAGCAGAGTTTCGAATAATCCGCCATTGGCGTCGAAACAGGAACTGTAAAGAATGGTATCTTCCGTGCCGAGGAAATCGGACAGTTTCTGTTCCAGTTCCTTATGAATGTCCTGAGTACCGCAGATAAAGCGTACCGATGACAGACCGTAACCGCGGCTGGCCAATCCATCCTGCGCCGCCTTGACGATCTCCGGATGAGCGGAAAGGCCGAGATAGTTGTTGGCGCACATATTGAGGACTTTACGGCCGCCGCTTACGGTGATATTCGCATTCTGCGGACTGGTAATGATCCGCTCGTTTTTATAGAGTCCGCTGTCGCGTATTTCCCGCAACGTTTTCTGTAGATGTTCCTGCATTGCTCCGTACATATCGATGCTCTCCGTGAAGGTTGTTTGACTATTCCCAGTTTAAAACCACTTTGCCGGATTTCCCGGAACGCATGGCGTCGAATCCCTGTTCGAATTCCGTATAGTGGAAGCGATGGGTGATTATGGAACTGATATCGAGTCCGGATTCGATCATGCTGGTCATCATGTACCAGGTCTCGTACATTTCCCGGCCGTAAATGCCTTTCAGCGTAAGGCCGTTGAAAACCACTTTGTTCCAGTCCACCTGTGTTTTGTCGGGAAGAATGCCCAGCAGCGCAATCCTGCCGCCGTGACACATGCTGTTAATCATGCTGTTCAACGCCTGCGCATTGCCGGACATTTCCATGCCGACATCAAAACCTTCTTTCATATTCAGGGATTTCCGCACATCTTCAAGTTTCTCTTTGCTCACATCCACCGCGCGGGTCACTCCGATTTTTTCCGCCAGCGCCAGCCGGTAAGGGTTGACGTCGGTGATGACCACATAACGGGCTCCGGCGTGTTTGGCAATCGCCGCCGCCATTATGCCGATCGGGCCGGCGCCGGTAATCAGCACATCTTCGCCAAGAACGCTGAACGACAGCGCAGTATGGGTGGCATTGCCCAGCGGGTCGAAACAGGAGAGAATATCGGTGTCGATTGAAGGATTGCAGTGCCAGACATTGGTCACCGGAATCACAAGGTATTCCGCAAAAGCGCCATCGCGGTTGACCCCTACGCCGCTGGTGTTGGGGCAGAGATGGCGGCGGCCGGCCAGACAATTCCGGCAGCGTCCGCAAACAATATGCCCTTCGCCGCTGACCAGGTCGCCGGCATTTACATCATGCACGTTACTGCCGAAAGCTTCGACCGTACCGACGAATTCATGGCCGATGACCATCGGCGGTTTGATGGTCCGCTGCGCCCATTCATCCCAGTTGTAAATATGCACATCCGTGCCGCAGATGGACGTTTTTTTGATTTTTATCAAAACGTCATTGATGCCGTATTCAGGTTTGGGGACATCAACCATTTTCAGGCCGATGCCGCGTTCATGTTTTATTATTGCTTTCATGGATTTCATCTCCTTTCCATAATTCTAAATATTGAATTCTACGTTTTGTTCGATATATTAAACATTGTTTATTATTATAATTACAGAAAAAGTAAAAAGCAATAGGCTTGTTCGAAATAATTAACAAATTTTCATTATAGTGAATTATGACTAGAGATATCCCTGCTCCGCCGTCAATCGGTAAGAATGTCAAGAAAGAGCGCCAGCATCAGCAGTTGTCGCTGGATACCCTTTCCGCCGCCAGCGGCGTATCAAAGGCAATGCTTTCGCAGATAGAATCCGACAAGGTGAATCCCACCATCGCAACGATGTGGAAGATTGCGCACGCCCTGAAAGTGGATTTTAATGTGCTGCTGAAAGGCGAGGGGGACAAGGTGCGCAAGTTCAGCATCAACCGCAAGGAAGACATCACGACACTGGATACGATTGAGGAAGGGGTTTACATCAAGGTGCTCTCCCCGATTGCCATGTCCGAGGACCTGGAGCTTTATACCCTGACTTTTAAACCCGGCGCGATACTAAGTTCCATTCCGCATTATCCGGAAACGGAGGAGTATCTGACTGTGCTTGACGGCAAAGTGAAAGTCACAGCCGGCAAGAAATCCACCGTGTTGAACGAGGGGGATGTGTTGCTGTATCAATGCGACGTTGAACACAGCATTGAAAATCTTGCCGATAAGGACTCCAGGCTCTATATGGTTGTCCGTTTTGCCAGAAAGATCAAATAGAATACTTCCCCTTTAGCTTAGCAGCATCCAGCCCAGGTCGGCGGGGTTGCCTGTTCCGAAAGTCAGCCGTGACTCCAGCGGATGTTTTTCAACCCATGAAATTTCGTTTTCATCTGCCCTTTGGATTGTCAAATTGAACCGGAACGGTCTGGCGCTTTCCGGGTTTTCCCGGAAGCAGAACAGAGGAATAATAAATTCAACTTCCTTGCCGTCGTCGTCTGATATTTTCGCTGTCCAGCGTTTGTCAATATCAACTTCGCCTTTGGGAATATGCCAGCGCTCACCTTTGGAATTGATCTGGTAAGTACGGGTTGGCCAGAGCCTGCGCGGCTCAATATCAAGTTCTGCCTGAGTGAAATCAGCCTCACTGCTATTCAGTTTTATGGAAACACGCAAATTTTTATTATCGTGCCAGGCTTTGAATGAGACTCCATCTGAAATTGTATGAGATTCGGCATCTTTTTTATTTTTACGGCATATGCAGATATTGCCTTCAGGCCTGACTCCGGTGTAATCGGGAAACAGCGCGCATCCCGCCTTTATCATCTTTTGAACTTTGGGGAAATCGGTCTTTATAAGGTCTCTGAGAAGACCAGAGCGCCATTCCAGTTTTTCCGCAAAGTATTTGTAGCCTTCGGCCTCGGAATGGAACCCGAGACGCGGGTCACGTTCGCAGAGGTCTTTAAGCTTCAGACTATTTTCAATTTCGTGTTCTGCAATATCCCGCATTTTGCCGAGTGATTTTATGCGGGAGGCTTTTTTCATAAAAGGGAGTTTTTCTCTCAGGTCATAAAACATGAAGACGTTGAGAGAACTGTTTATCTGGATGCCCAGCGCCTTGTACAGGCTGATGTCCTGAAGTCTCTGGCGGCTGTTTTGATAAGCACACTCAACGGTTTCCATAATTTTTAATCCGGCGGCCCATAGCCTGTCCATCCGGCGAAGCAGAGTCAAAACCTCGTCAAGAGTATGTCCGAAGCAGATGCACTCGCCTATTCTGTCTCCGCTTACCATCGGGAACGTGAATTTCCAGCTTGGCGATATCGGCTGGTCAACCGGTATGAGATGAAGCGGCCACACCACCGCGTGATGTACTGGACCGTACCAGGTGAACGGCAGATTGACCGGAAATTCCGAGTAACTCTGCTGGAACAGTTTCCAGGCTCTGCTGACTTTTGCGGCGTTTTTGCCCCAGTCAATTTGGGCAAGCGAGAGCAGAAAGTCGTCTTCATTGTCAGGGAACGGGAAAAATGAAAGTTCGCCGGCGGCTTTATTCATCAGGCCGGGATAGTTCCCGAAGTACCAGCACTGCATCACAGAACTGACCCCGAGATCCCGCATGGCGCGGTATTTTTTGTAAAGGTTGCCGGGGACCGGGATAAAAGGAACAGTGGCTACTTCATGGGAGCAGCCGACCTGAATTTTAGCTGACATCCTGGCTCCTGATTGCGCGGCGGCGCGGGCGCAGTCTTTGAAAATTTCGCTGGGGCCGGGCCACGCCAGCCAGTAGTCAAGGGCGGTTCTTTCGCGCCCGAGCTGCATAACTTTGCCGTTGGACTCGAAATTTACCTGCAAAGTTACATTCTCCGGAACATGTGCGGCGATGTCTCTCATCACCTGAAAATGGTCTTCAATGCTTTTGCCTTTGTGCTCAAACATATATGGGGTATAAAGCCATGAAATCATTTCTGCCTGCGGATTCGCCCGTCGCATCCCTTTGGAGATTGATGATGTGACGTCCGCAAAGACCTCCCAGGGTTGCCGCGTAGAGCAGCGGGGGCAGTTGCAGTCGAAAAAGTTGCCGGTGGCGGAATAGCAGTGCGTGGGCCTCTCGCCAAGGTTGATGCTGATCAGACCGCCGAGTTCCGGAATTTTTGAGAATATGTGATAAGCCGAGTCTTCAAGATATTTCTTAGCTTTGCCGGTGGACGGGCAAAAGTACACGGCCCATTCGTTTGTGTGGCCTTTAAACTCCGGATTGTCATTTAAATATGACATTGCCCTGAGATACTCCGGGTTCTCGCCAAACCCGTCCGGTTCAATACAGAAAACATATATTTTAATTCCATAGCGGGCGCACTTGAGTGCGGTGCTTCTGAGTTTTGTCAGCCGTGCCGTACTGTCTTTGCCATGTCCTGGAAACAATTTCGACGGACAGAGGTCACGGAACCCTACCGTTAGCCATAAACCATTGATCCCCTCGCTGGCCAGCCGGTTTAAATACTCTTCCGGATAATAATCAATATCATCCGCCAGTTCGTCGCGGTTTACCGGCGGCCGTTTTACAGGACCGAAAAAACAACGCGACACCCTGGTTCTTATCATTGGTTCACGAGTTTTCGCTCCAACAGGGAGAAACGGTCCGTCACATCGTTTTATCTCGTCCTGCAGGAAATACAGCGCCCGGCGGATGCCCTCGGGATCTGCTGCGGCAATAGTACACGAATCGCCATTCGTCTCGATGCGGTAACTTTCAAAAGGTTTTTCCAGCTCTTGTTTTTTTACGATAATTTCAAACGGTCCGTCGTCACTGATTCCGGCGGCCTGCATGAATGCATGGAAATCAGCTATCGCGGTATCAAGAATTTTTCCAGCGTCGGGGAAACGGAAATCCAAGGTTACGCCTTGACCAAGAACAGCTTCATTTTTTTTCTTTTTGCACCGCCCCCATGCTATTTTTTCATGTCTTGAGGCTTTAAGCTCGTCAACAAACAGCCAGTTTTCAGGCTGTTCCGGCTCCTTAGTGATAATCATCCCGCTTTGTATTCTGTCTGCGATTTCTTGATTTTTACTGTTATAGGCTAAATTATTATTCTTTCTCAACAGCAGATCACTTTTGGGTGTTGATCCAGATGGTCGCGCCGCGCACAATTTATTAATGAACCTACATTCGCTTTCCGTTGGTTGCGGAGGTTCAGCAACCAAAATATCCTTTTCATATTCCATTTCTTTTACCTTGTTTAAATAATGCCGGGGCATACTTTGTTTGTATCCGGTTAATTAGTTCTTACAGGAGCTTTTTGAAATTATGGCTGTTTGTCTTTGTTTCTGGATTTAAATCTCCGTAGATTTATTCCTTGTTCTGATAGAGCAAATTTATTTCGTCTGCGGTCAGTCCGCGTTTATAAATACGTGCATTGCTTATAATTCCCTTAAAATAACTGCCCCAGGTTCCTAGGAGCCTGTCGGACTGAGATTTTTATGATTCATAAAAGTAAAATTTTTTATTATTCAGCCCATAATTGCAATACATGAGCTTCAATTTGTATCATAGATATGAATACATAGACTTA
>JBAYIO010000031.1:0-47356 GCA_041665605.1 Victivallaceae bacterium
GAATGCGGGAGTGTGCCCCGCTTGCGGGTCCCGCGAATGCGGGAGAGAAAAGCAAGAAAAGTTGTGAACGCTGGAAATGCAGAACGAGGGGCCGGAATGTCCGGAATGATTGCAAAACTGAAAGACATTATGCTCAACGACACTCCAAAGTGTCGGAGTGGCTGTCCAGAATGAGGGTGCAGGTTGTCCAGAATGTCCGGGTCCATAAAGTCCATCGAGGCCAAATTATGAAAACGCATTGTGCGGAACGGGTGTCCGGAATGTCCAAAATCGACCAATCAGAAGGAATTTTCCCTGCCGGGGAATTTGGCCTTTTTGACGTCTTTGACGTATTGGGTGAAGGCTTTCTGGATCGCCTCATGGAGATTGGCGTAGCGTTTGGCGTGCTTCGGGATAAAATCGCCGGACAGCCCCAGGATGTCCGTAACCACCTGAACCTGGCCGTCGCAATATTCCCCTGCCCCGATGCCGATAGTCGGAATCGAGACCGCCGCGGTAATCTGTCTGGAGACTTCCGCCGGGATGCATTCCAGGACTATGCAGAAAGCGCCGGCCGCTTCCAGTTGCTTCGCATCTTTAATCAGAGCATCAGCTTCCTTTTCGGTTTTTCCGGCGATCCTGTAGCCGCCGGAGGTGAGCAGTTTCTGCGGAAGCAGCCCGATATGGCCCATCACCGGGATTCCGGAAGCGGTCATCCGCTCCACGACCGGGGCTATGGCGGCGCCGCCTTCAAGCTTCACGGCATTGGCGCCGACTTCCTTAAGATACCTGGCGGCATTGGTCAGCGCATCGTTGATGTCCGCCTGATAGGTCATGAACGGCATGTCGCCGATGACAAACGCCTCCGGCGCGCCGCGCCGGACCGCCGCGCAGTGGTGCAGCGATTCCGCCAGCGTCAGCGGCAGCGTGTTGCAATAGCCGAGAACGGCATTGGCGACGGAATCGCCGACCAGCAGCATTTCCACGCCGCAGGCATCCGCCAGCGCGGCGGTCGGTGCGTCATAGGCGGTAAGAACCGCGATTTTTTCGCCGCGTTCTTTCATTTTACGAAAAGAGCTTACAGTCAGTTTTTTCACGTTGCTCATAGCTTTCACCGTTCATCGAAATTAATTGTTCAGCGGTTATCCGGAAGTAAAGACTGTAGTTTGTTTTTATTTTTTTTCAAATAGGTTTTACAAATAAAGGGAATTGCGGTATTGTTTCAATGCGGATATTTCAGCATAAACGACAAATCCGTTCAAGAAAGCAAAAAATTAATGAAAAAATCGAAAGCGCAAAAGTGGTTTGACCGTAAAAAGAGAAAACAGGCACAGACTCCTACCATAAAAGGCACTATCACCATCACGGCCGGAGGTTTCGGCTTCCTGCGGGTTGAAGCCGCGGAAAATGACGAGGCCAAACCGGAAGACGTCTTCATTCCGCCCCAGTTTCTCAAGGGCGCCATGGACGGGGATGAAGTGGAGGCCACCCTGCTGGAAGAACGCCGCGAACTGGTTGACGGCCGCGGCCCGGCCGGCAAAATAGTGGAAATCATTAAACGTTCACGTGATTTCATCGTCGGCGAGCTGATCACCGCCCATAAAGTGCGTCCGCTCAACAAGCACCTCCCTGACGACATCGAAATCAGCGGCAGCCTGTGCGGCGCCAAGCGCGGCGACTGGGTAAAAGTCAACCTGAATTTCAATCCCGAAACCAAGCAGTCAAAACGCGGTTCAATCGCGGAGACGTTCGGGAAAGCCGGCGAAATCACCGCCGACATCGACGCCATTATCGCCGAATATAAACTCTGCTCCCCGTATACCGCCGAGGAAAATGACGCCGTAATGCATCTGACGCCGCGGGAGATCAGACGCGAAGACATGCGCAAGCTGTTCTGTGTGGCGATAGACCCGCACGACGCCAAAGATGTTGATGACGCGATATCCATTGCGCCGGGCTCAAACGACAGCGAAGTCGAACTGGGGGTGCATATCGCCGACGTCGCCGCCTGGGTCACGCCCGGCAGCGCCTGGGACAAAAAAGCCTATGAGCGCGGCTTCACCGCCTATCTGCCGAGCAGGACACTGCCGATGCTGCCCCAAACGCTGACTAGAAAAATCAGCCTGTACGGCGGCGTGGACACCTTCGCCCATACCATCATCTTCACCGTTCACAAACACAGCGGCCGGATACTCGGGGCCAGACGTTTCCACAGCCTGGTCAACGTGAAAGCCAACCTGACCTACGAACGGGTGCAGGACTTCATTGACACCGGCAATGCCAAAGGCTGGACCAGGGATTTCGCCTCCAAACTGAGCCAACTGGTGGATCTGACCAGAGTCATGCGCGACTACCGCCGGAAACACGAAAAATTCCTCGACATGGCGATCCCGGAAATCAGAGTGGTATGTGATGACAGCGAAAATAAAATTATCGGTCTGGAGCGTAAATTGCAGCGCGAGTCCGAACAGTTGATCGAAGAATGCATGCTGGCGGCCAATACCGAAGTCGCAGGGGAACTGATCAGAAAAGGCATGGCGGGACTTTTCCGGGTGCACCCGGAGCCGGACCCCGCGAAACTTGAGGAATTCAATGCCCTGATGGTCAGCGCATTCGGCATGAACCCCGGCGATCTCTCCAGCCGCGTCGCCTGCTGCCATTTCCTTGAAGATCTGCCGGATTCGCCGCGCAAGCCGGTCATCCTTAACGCGTTTCTCCGCTCCCTGCCGCGGGCGTCATATACGGAAGCTCACGGCCTGCATTTCGGCCTGGGCAAGACGCAGTACAGCCATTTCACCAGCCCCATCCGGCGGTATACCGACCTGGCCGTGCATCAGCAGTTGTGGAACAGCGATTGCAACGGACGGCTGAAATCCTCTCAAACCATGGCGAAAATAGCGGAAAACTGTTCAAACAAGGAAGTCAATATTGACGACGCCTATTATACCGCCAACGACCGGCTGAAACTGCGTTACCTTGAAGAGCAGCTCCAGACCGGCGGCGAAAATCTGCACGAAGGCATGATTTCACGGATAGTCACCGGCGGGTTGCTGGTTGACATCCTCGACCTTGGCATTTACGGTTTCGTGCCGATAGAAAATCTGCCGGGCAAATTCCGGCGGTCCGGGGAAATTCTGAAAGCTGAACGCGGCCACGCCACCTATAAATGCGGCGACTATATTTATTTGAGGCTGGCCGAGGTAGATTTCATCCGCGGCTCGGCCATTTTCCGGCCGGTGAACTGACCGTACTTAAAGCATAAAGGTTAAACATGATATGAGCATCTTTGAAATAACCATGCTGATCTGTTTCGGCGCAAGCTGGCCGCTGGCAATATACAAAACAGTCAAGGCGAAGAACCCGGTCGGCAAAAGTGTGCCGTTCCTGTATCTGGTGCTGATCGGCTACTTCGCAGGCTGTATGCACAAAGTATATTACAACTTTGACAAAGTTTTCTGGCTGTATACCCTAAACGCCGTGATGGTGCTGCTGGATCTGATCCTGACCCACTACTATATCCGCCGGAACAGGCGGTTCAATCTGTAAGGCTATTTATAACTCTGCCGCAAGTGTTTGATAATCAGCATTTCCGGCGATGCAGTCTTTTTCTGTCCCTGGGCCGGGGTGAAAATGACTGTTCTGGGTTCTCCGGGGATCAACGTAAAGCTGTTGTCGCTGAAAACGCCGTCCATGTCTTTCATCTCCAGAGTCAGGAAGAATGCCGGCTTGTCAGTAGTGAGCGTGATCTCCATCCCGCTGTCACATTTTCCGGTTTTGGCGGCAACCTTCGCCATCGCCAGTTCACAGCGTTTATACTGAGTAAAGAAATGCTCGTTGCGCTGACTGTATTTCTGTCCGCCCGCTTGTGCATCCAGGCGCATGTACATGAATCCGGCTTCGGGCGCGGCAATCAGTTTGCCGACCGGGTAAACCGCCACTTTAGCCGCGCTCCCGGCTTTGACTTTGGATTTAATCCCGACCTTTTTCATGACGCGGCCGGCAAAATCCGTGACGGATAAAGTTATCGCACATTCAGCATCCGCCATGAGGTCGTTCGTCACCCATACTTCCACTTCGCCGCTCTTGTTCTGGAATGAGGATATCAGGAGCGGGGCGAAAAAGCGCTTCGCATGATAGTGCAGTTGTTTCCAGCGGCCGAAATAGTCAATGCTCGCCCAGGACGCTACTGGCCAGTTGTCGTTAAGCTGCCAGTAAATCGTCCCCATGCACACCGGGCGCAGATGCCGCCAGTATTCCACCGCGGTCTTGATCGCCAGCGCCTGCTGCGCCTGGCTGAGATATACGAAGTTCTCAAAACCCTCCGGAATCCGGAAATAAGTCGCGAACATATTGATGATCTTGGAATTGCCCGCCTGATTGCGCTGATGATGCTCCATTACCGGCGATGTCACATTGAAGTCGCCTTCTCCCGCAAACTGCCGGATCGTCTTCATTTCCGGAAATGACTGATAGCCGAATTCCGAGCAGAAACGCGGAACAACATCAAAGTATGCCTCGAACTGTTTGCCGGAATGCCATACTTCCCAGTAATGCATATCCCCCTGCTTGTCATCGTGCCAGCCGTCGCCGTAGCTCTCCGGACCGTTGCACGGAGAACTCGGCCAGAAGACGCGTTCCGGATCGGCGGCCTTCACGGCTCTGCCGAGTTCCCAGTTCAGTTTGGCATAATTCAGCAGATACTTTTCGCGGGTATCCTTAGTACCGTACCAGCCTACCGCGCCGGCCACTTCATTATCGCCGCACCAGATCATGATCGAAGCATGACTGCGAAGCCGCTTGACCTGATATTCCGCCTCTTCCCGGACATTCGCCATAAAACTTTCCGTTGAAGGATACAGCGAACATGAGAACATCATATCGTGCCAGAGCATAATGCCGAGGCGGTCGCAGATATTATAAAAGGCATCATTCTCGTATTCGCCGCCGCCCCACACCCGGATCATATTCATATTCGCGGCCACCGCGGCCTGCAGCAGACGCTCAAATACTTCAGCGGTCTGGCGCTGCGGGAACCCGTCTGCCGGAATCCAGTTGGCGCCCTTGCAGAAAACATCCACTCCATTGATGCGGAACGTCATGCTGACGCCGACTTTGTCTTTTTTATTAATCAGCTCAACTTTCCTCAGCCCGATTTCCTTTTCAACACACTCTCCGGCGGTCGCCGCGGAAAGCTTATACAGATGCTGTTCCCCGTATCCGGACGGCCACCATAAACGGGGTTCCTTGACATCGAAAACAGTACGGACAATATTCAGCCCGGGTTTCAAGGAAACAACAGTATCCTGCTTCATTCCGCCAAATTCAACCTTCAACGCCGTCTTCCCGGAAGCCGCGGCGAAAAGTTCGGTTATAACCGTAACTTTACATTTGTCTTTCAGATGCGACTGTTCAGTATAAACATGTTCAATCCGGCAGTTCTCAACGCCCTGCAAATAAAGATCGCCGTAAACTCCGGAAGGGATCATGCAGACGCCCCAGTCCCAGCCGGCATGACATTGCGTTTTGCGGATCAGATTCATGTGCGGAACCTGGTTGCAGCCGGTCCATTGTACGGGAAATGGCTGTTTTTCAGCTTCCGCAGCCGCCCTTTTAACCGGACTGCGGAACACTATCCGGATCGTGTTTTTGCCGGTTTTCAGCAGCTTTTTAACTTCAAACCGATAGCGCCGGAACATATTCTCAGATGCGCCTGCCTTTTTTCCGTTGATGGATATTTCAGCAAAGGTATCCAGGCAATCGGCGTTCAGGAACACGGATTTTCCCGTCAGCAGTTCTTTGGATACTTGAAAGTCCCGCTGATAGTACCAGTCGCAATCCCGGACCCATTGGACATCATTTTCGTTCGTCTTAATATATGGATCTGGTATCTTGCCCGCAGCCAGCAGCGCACTGTAATTATCGCCCGGGACATCCGCCTGAATTTTCAGTTTCCGGTTTGCACATTCCAGATTCCATTTTCCTGAAAGCTCTACTCTGCTCATATTGCCGCCTCATATTTTAAAGATCATTGTTTTTTAACTAATGATACAAAAATACATATTATTAAATGACTTTTCTACTACAATTTTCATAAAAAAGATACTATATTGATATATATTATAATTTTTTAAGGTAAAATATGATTAAACTGCAAAAAAACATCGTAAAAATTTCGGACATCAATCCGGCAACTATTCAAGATACCTCCTTTTTCCCGCATGAAATCTATGAAGAACATTCACATGATTTCTACGAGTTTTTTATCATACTCGAAGGAGCTATGAACCATAAACTGAACTCCGTATCAACGATTCTTAACCCCGGCTCGATCTGTTTCATCCGCCCGGATGATGTTCACGCCATCGGCAATCCGTCCGACACCGTGAAATTGCGGATTATCAACATCGTTTTCAGCCGTGAAGTTTTCACTGATACACTGCTATTTTTCAACAATTCCATTAAATTCAATCCGGATGACCATTCCGGCATTATCACAAATCCTTCCGATAATGAACGCAAACTGTTCGCTGAGAAAGTCGAACAGATTCGAAAATTCAGCGAAAAGGCCGAATATCTCCAGATGAAAATCACCGCCATGAAAAGCCTGATCCTGGATTTCCTGCTCATGCTGTACCAGCGGACGGCGCTTTACCCGAAACCAGCCCCGGAATGGCTGGCCGCCGCCTGCGGCGAAATGCGCAAAAAGGAAAACTTCATCACAGGCCTGCCCGCCTTCATAAAACTCGCCGGCAAAAGCCAGGAACACCTGACCAGGTACATGAAAAAATATTTCAACGACACGCCGCAGGCGTTCATCACCCGGCTCCGCATCCATGAAGCCGCCGGGCAACTGCGCAACACCCGCAAGAAAATAGACGATATCATGTATGAAACCGGATTCAACAACGTTTCATATTTCCGGCGGTGCTTCTGCCGACAGTACGGCGACCCGCCCGGCCGCTATCTCCGCAAGTCCCGCAATATCTTCAATCCGCAACGCTGACAGTCGTTTCATTTGGCCGGACACGTCAGCACCAGGCGGAAACCGCCGTAGCAACTGCCGTCGCCGGGATTGTTGTAATCGCGGCAGACCGGCTGACAAGCCTCATCGTCGTCCGCCCAACTGCCGCCGCGCGTCACCCGGAAACCGCCGCCGGAAGCGCATTGCGGATCCGTCAGCAACGGCTGCCGCGTATCATAATCACCATAGTAATCATGACACCATTCCCAGACGTTGCCGTGCATATCATACAGCCCCCAGCCATTGGGCTTTTTGCCGCCGACCCGGTGGGTCGTTTCTTCGCTGTTGCCGTCATACCACCCCGCCGGGTCCAGATTGTCCGCCTCATAATCGCCAGTAGTTCCGGCACGGCAGGCGTACTCCCATTCCGCCTCTGTCGGCAGGCGGAATACAGCTCCGCCAAGCTGGTCCTGCAATTTTTCATTCAATTTCGCAATGAATTTCTTGCAGTCATCCCAGCTTACCGTCTCCACGGGCAGATCCGAACCCTTGAATTTTGCCGGATTATTTCCCGTCACCGCTTCCCACTGCTCCTGGGTGACTTCATATTTAACCATGTAAAAACCGCGGCTTATCTGCACCGGAAATTTAGCTTCTCCCATAAAAAACTTTCCGGACGGAATATACACCAGTTCAAGCTTGACGCCGCCGCCCAGTTTAACCGTTTTATCCACCGGCAAGTCCATGCTTTTTGATTCTTTCTGCTGACGGGCAACGGCATCGGCGACATCGGCCGCCGCCGCGCTACGGATTGACTGAATCTGCGCCGCGGATTTGTCGTCCTGAGCATAAATCGAGACAGCGAGCATCACTGCAATCAGCGCAGTTATTCTTTTAAGCATATCAACATCCTCCATAAGTATTAAGCAATTAATCGTATCCGGGCACTGCCCGTCCGTACTTCCGCAATGATGATAATCTATACCGGATAATGCATTAAAATCAAGTAAAGATTGCAAATTTAGTCTTTCCCGGACTGTTCCGCGCATTCTGGACACATAACATTCCGAGAGTTTGGAGTGCCGTTGAACGAGACAATTTACAGTTTCAAACCACTCTGGACACATAACACTCCGAGAGTTTGGAGTGCCGTTGAACGAGACAATTTACAGTTTCAAACCATTTCGGCCACATAACATTCCGAGAGTTTGGAGTGCCGTTGAGCATAATGCTTTCAAGTTTTTATAAGATTTTCAAACAACATTTTGGACATTCCGGACAATTGTTCAGTATGACGCGTTTTCACAATTTGGACATCACCGGATATTGCCGTTACGGCAATAGTCCACATATTTCCATAGTATTTCCGGCAATAGTCGCCATTTTTTAATATTCGTAATCGGTGTCATCTATCTACATATAGTAAATTTGTCAACCACAACCGTGACAATGCACTCAAATTAGTGAGTTTCACAGGCACATTCTTTCAAGGAAAGCGGAGTTTAAATGACACGGCCGATGTATCATAAGGTGATTGAGACGGGAACTATTTATTTCCGCGATTCCTAATTTAATGGCGAGATAAATAATTCGAAAAAAATGTTATTTTTCATGCCCTGCCCTATTGACAGCAAACGGTTGCAGTATTATAATGTAATTACTGCAAACGGTTGCAGGGGTAACAAAGGGATGAAAAAATGATGAACCGGACTTACACTATCAAAGACATCGCCGCCCGGGTCGGCGTTTCACCCAGTACCATATCACGGGTATTGAGCAACGCCCCGGCCGCCAATGTGGTAAGTGAAAAAACCCGGAAGCAAATACATGCCGTCGTCGAAGAACTGGGATACGTTCCCAACGTCAACGCCAGTCGCCTGGTCAAGAATAAAACCAACTTGATCGGCGTCGTCATTCCAGGCATGGAAGGCACCAATATTCACAGTTCCGTCCTGGTAGACCGCGTTTTCAACGTCACTCTCGGCGGCATCGAAAGTGTGCTGAAAAATAATAATTACCGAATCCTGCTGATTTTTAAAAACGATAAATTTGTGGAAAACAAAGAATATCTGCGGCTGTTCCGGGAGAACAGTGTTGACGGACTTATAGTATGGGGAGCGCATTTAGACGATAATTACTGGGAAGAGGCCGCCGGATATAATCTGCTGCTGATAAACAGCCATTGCGAGCGTTATGACAATTTGAATTATATCGGCCATGACAATGTCGCGGCCGCCCGCGCAATCACCAGAAATCTGATCCGTCAGGGGCACAGGAATATCGTTTATATTGGCGGCAACGAGAATATATCAATCATCCGAGAGCGATTTGAAGGCTATCAGATGGCACTGGCGGAAGCCGGCGTTCCGTTCCGCCCGGAATTATGCTTTTCAGGTAACATTGGCCGTCAGGCCGTTAACCGGATCGCGGAAGAGATAGCTGCAGGAAAGCTCACCGCCGACGCCATCCAGTGCGTCAGCGACGGACTCGCGCTGCATTGCGGTTACAATCTGATGAATCACGGGTATCGCATCCCGGAAGATATTACTCTTACCGGCGGCGACCGGATTGAAGACGAGTACGCCGCGATGACCGACTGGAAGTTCCCATTGCCGACTTTCAGACTTAACAGCTTCCACATGGGCGAACTGGCGGCACAAAATCTGCTGCATAAAATCAATGGCGGAATCACGGTTCCAATCCGGGAATTGCTGCCGGTTGAACTGGTGGAGCCGCAAACCATAAAAGACAAAATTGAAAATAAAGCATTAAACAAGGAGAAAAGATCATGTCCGGTCCGGGAACTGATTCCGGTTTAATTGTAAGTTTCGCAAATCATATAACTAAAATTGGATTTAGCCCATTAATCAAGGAGAAAAGATCATGAAACGGCAACAAAAATTCACACTCATCGAACTACTCGTGGTGATAGCTATCATCGCAATTCTGGCCGCCATGCTGCTGCCGGCGCTAAACCGGGCGCGGGAAGTCGCCAAAGGGATATCATGCACCAATAACATGAAACAAATCGGACTGGCGATTTTGAGTTATGCCAACGATTTCAATTCATGTCTGCCCGCGAGTGCGAACGGTTATGGCTGGGATGAAAGGCTCTATCCGGCGGGGATTGCCAACACCGTCTATATTCCCGGCACGCTATACCAGAAATTCAGACTGATGAAATGTCCCAGCGACAACGTCGTCCGCGACAAAGTTGACTACACCGGCGCGGCGCTTGCCTCGCCTGGCACCCCCCGCAGTTATCAGGCGAACGGCTATCTGTGGGATACCAGCGCTTCGGCCAGGAGTTCGGGTTTCACGGCTGGCAGATATCTCAACTGCAAACTACCGCCTTCCAGCGCCATCAGTCTGGCTGAGCGTTTTCATCAGATCGCTGTTGTTCGAGGCGGCAACCTGACGAACATGTATAGTTCATCCACCAGCTTCTTTGCCCACCGCAACCAGTGCTCCTATCTATTTGTTGATCTGCACGTGGCGAAAATGACCACCACTGACTATAAGAAAAACTGGCGCACCTATCAGAAAGAGTCAATGCCATAATCCAACTAGCCAGCGCCATTGAATGTCTGGAAGGCTTTGCCCGCTAACTAACTGGAGCGGCGGACCAATAATAATTTGAACGGAAAACTACAAATATTCATTTGTCATCCCAAAGTTTATACAAAAAAGCTGGAGATCATTTCATGCTCAATAAATACTTAATCTCAGTGCTGATGCTGACGGTATGGGCCGGCATCATCAAGCCAGTGCAGGCGGAGCTCCATGACAGGGGCGGCGGTCTGCTGTACGACGATGTGCTCAACATCACCTGGCTTCAGGATGCCAATTACGCCAAGACATGCGGAGCCAGCCCTGGCGGCGCAATGGGATGGGCGGAGGCGCAGAAGTGGGTCGGCAAACTGGTTTATTACGATCCGGTGCGCAAGGTCGAGTTACGCGGCTGGCGGTTGCCGAAAGTCAAGCCGGTCAACGGAGTCGCATTCACCGGGAAATTCAGTCTTGACGGAGCCAGTGATGAAGGGTATAACATCACAAGTCTGAATTCTGAACTGGCCTATATGTTCTATGTGAATTTGAAGCTTAAAGGCTATTATTCCACGACCGGCGAAGTCCAGCCAGGCTTCGGTACCGGAGGAAACGGCAAATGGGATGTCAGCGCCGATGCAGGACTGGTGAAGAATTTCCGGGCTTCAGTCTATTGGACAGGAACCGACGATGTGTCCTATCCATTGCGCAACGCCTGGATGTTCGACGCTTACTGGGGCAATCAGAATTTCTACAACAAATGGGATGTGCTGCTGGTCTGGCCGGTTCGCGACGGCGATGTCACCGCCGCTCCGACCGCTCAACAGGATGAACCGAAAAGGTAAAACTTATGGACATTATCATGAAAAAAATACGAACAGAAACAAATTGCATATTCAACAAGGTTGCCATTTTGCTGGCGGGCTGTGTCTGCCTGTCCGGCGCCGCTCAGGCGGCGCTCCATGACCGCGGGGGCGGGTTGATTTATGATGACGTGCTCAACATCACCTGGCTGCAGGATGCCAACTATGCCAAAACCAGAGGCTATCATGCCACCGGCCGAATGAGCTGGCAGGAGGCCGACAAATGGTTAAGCAATCTTGTTTATCATGATTCTGTGCGCAATGCGGATCTGCGCGGCTGGCGGCTGCCGAAGGTCAAGCCGCTCGGCTCTGAATTCAGCTATCTGTTCCGTACCGACGGCACCTCCGATGAAGGATATAATATATCCGGCACAAATTCGGAATTCGGGTACATGTATTACAATAATTTAAGGTTGACCGGCTGGTATCTGAAGGACGGCAAACAACATCCTGCGGCCTTCGGCGTGTTGGGTTTGCGCTCGGCGGTATGGTCCGGACAGGCTGATATCGGCATCGTGAGAAATCTGCAATCCTACATATACTGGACTTGTTCAAGCAATACCCCGGCTCCGGCCGGCAACGCCTGGATTTTCGTCACCGCCGAAGGCAATCAGCGCGACGGCATGCCGCATCCCAACGAAGGGTTTGTCTGGGCCGTGCGCGATGGCGACGTCGGCGATTCGCCCAATATCGTCAAGTCCAAACAGGTTAATCTGCAGGCCGCCAGGGATGTCGTTATCAACACCCCCGGACTGATTTCATTCTGGACATTTGGCGAAGATAACGACGAAAGGCGAAAATCGATTGGCACCAAAGACGTTTTCCCGCTAAAAAATACTGGCGGGGAAATACCAAGAGTGGCGGGCGGGCCTTTTTCCGGATACTCCGCAGAACTTGACGGCAAGCATTACTTCCTGATTCCCCGCGCCGAACTAAGCTCGCTGAATATCTGCGGACCGCAGGCTCAGGTAAGCATGTTCGCCACGGTACGACTGAGCGAGTTGAAAGGCGGAGCCACTATCGCCGGAATCTGGAGTGAGGGCAACGGTGCCAATGACGATACCGGCACCCGCCAGTATGCCATGCTGCTCAATATGCCGACCTATGGCGGTACGCGACAGCTCACACCGCATATATCCAGCGAAGGCGGCGTAACACGCCGCGCGGACGGCAGTGCCCTGCCGTGGTGCGCGGATTACGCGGCCAGCCGTTCCGAAGTGCCGGTCGGCAAATGGGTCACGCTCGGTTTTACCTATGACGGCAAATATATCCGGGCATATTTTAACGGAGTGATGGAAAAGCGGGAAATCAATCCCGGGGTTGACAAGCGCGATGACCGTTACTTTACCAGTGAAGGCCCTGACGGCGGCTCCAGAGGGGTGAATCCATACTATCACGGACGCGGCATCTTCGCATATGACAAGAAACTGCATGCCAGATCCAAACCGGCTGGTCCGCCCGATTTCACAATCGGCGCACGTTATTGCGGAGGCATGCTGAACGAAGCGTTAAAAGGACAAATCGGAGGACTGGCGGTCTTTAACCGGGCATTGACGAATGAAGAAATGAAGCGGCTCCACGATGCGGCAAACATCGAAGCTTTGCAGTAACTCTATAATATTGATAACAAATTAACAACCAAAACAGGAGTTGTCACATGAAACGTATTAACTTGATCCGCTACGGGCTTATCGGTCTGCTGGCAGCCGGAATTGGTTCATTAACCGCCAGCGGCGCGGAGCCGTCCGGAAAAACCACGGACGCAATTACTGTCACCACTTCGCCGGAAGGAACCCCCATCCGGCTGATCAGCGGCGGAAATCTTGAATTTTTCGCTCCGCCAATCCGGCAGAAAATGAAAGACCCCGACCTGCTGAGTTCCTGGCAGAAAATTCCGTTCCGCATGCTGCGTTTTCCGGGCGGAACCGTTTGCGACCATTACATCTGGAATGATCCTTCCGCCGGATATTTCATCGTCGGCAACGCAAGCACGGTAATCACACCGGCACAATTTATCACCATGTGCCGGACCATCGGCGCGGAACCGATATTTCAAGTCAACACGATGAGCGTTGACCGGATGGCGAACCGCATTAATCCCAATAACATCGAAATGATCCGGAAAGGAGCGCAACGCGCCGCCGAATGGGTGCGGGATGCCAACATCAAAAATCAATGGAACGTGAAATACTGGGAAATCGGCAATGAAGTCTGGATCTGGCTGTTCCCTGAAGAATACGCCAAATATGTCGTTGAATATTCCAAAGCGATGAAAACCGTCGACCCGACCATCAAAATCATTGCCTGCGGTTTATCGAGTAAAGTCGGGCCGTTCAATCCCGACAGTTTCTTCAACTTCTCCAAAATCGACCCGAACTGGAAGCCCCGCACAGCGGTAACGAACGATGCGGTATCCTGGAATGATGCGCTGCTGACTATTGCCGACGGCTGCTTTGACTATCTGGCGCCGCATCCATACGCCAGCGGGAACAAGTCCACCACCGATGTAAAGAAACTCTATCTTGAAACAACGGCCAAAGTATGGCAGAATGAAGGCATGAAGTCACAGTATGACGCGCTTCAGCGCCATCCTTCCTCCAAGGCGCGCATCGCCATCACGGAATGGGCGTGCAATTTCGGGGCCTCCATACCCGGCAGCAGCGGAAAATTAAAACCCGACAAGGCATATTACTATATGCTGGGCAACGGCATCAACATGGCATTCTATTTCGGCCGCTTTCTGGAAGATACCCGCAATGAAATCGCCATTGTCCATTCTCTTTCCGATATCCAGACCTTGTGGTACTGGCCCAAGAAGGAAATGGCCCAAGGCGAGCCGCTCGCACATCCCTCGATTCTCGGTCTGCAAGTTTGGGGGAATAATCTTGGCGACAAGCGCATGAGCGTACAGTCCGGCGCGGTTCCGGATCTTGCCATCGGCGGCGAACGTGTGCCTGCCGTATATTTCTTCGCCTCCGAAGACGATGCCTGCCGTTATCTTGTCGCGATCAATCTGGACCCGGATCACGCAACCCGCGTGATTTGGAAAACCGCCGGCGCCGGCGCCGCAACGGTGTCCCTGCTTGCGGGAAAATCGCTCGACACCCAGAATTTCGATGACTGGGGCAAGAGCAAAAAAGCAGTTGAAATCGAAACCTCCGCGTTAATGCCGGCTGACGGCGCGTATGTGCTGGATCTTCCCAGACACAGCATGGCTGGAGTGAAAGTTAAAAAATAATCCGCCATGACTGACTGGCGCCCGCATAATAGTTTTTTGCGGGCGCATTCTTGTCATATTCAGAAACTGAAGTAAAGTAGACTATACTAAATAAAATAGAACCTTAATTTATAGACGAACAAATATGAATCTTGGAGTGCAATACTACCGTGCGCCGTTTCCTGAATCGAAATATTGGGAAAACGATTTTAAAGCAATTAAGGAAGCAGGACTTGATACCGTTCAACTCTGGGTGCTGTGGGCCTGGGTGGAGTCAACACCTGACCTTTTCAACTATGACGATTACGACCGCCTGATTGAAACTGCCGCCAGGAACAAGCTGAAAGTGGTGCTTTCAACCATTGCGGAGATTCAACCGCACTGGATTCACCGGATTGTTCCCGGCAGCGAAATGATCGACCACCTCGGGAATAAAGTGATTTCCAGCCTGCGCTGCGAATGCAATTTCGGACTCACGCCCGGCGGCTGCACCGATAACCCGGCAGTATGGGAGCGCATGGCGCAATTCATCAGGAAAACCGGCGAACGCTACGCCGGACTCGACCATCTTCACGGCTGGGATATCTGGAACGAACTGCGCTGGAACGTGCAGGCGGACAATCTGGTCTGCTTCTGCCCGCATACGATCCAGGAGTTTCATTTATGGCTTGATCAGCAATACGGCGGACTCGAAGGACTGAATGCCGCCTGGAAACGCCGCTACATCTGCCGGGAGGATGTGGCGCCGGGCAAACTGCCGGACCGGCCGTACACCGAAATGATGGCCTGGCAGCATTTCATCACCGAACGCGCCAACCGTCACGCCGCCCGGCGCTGCGCCGTGATGAAAGCGATTGACCGGGTGCATCCGGTGACTGCCCACGGCGGTTGTCCCAGTGCGGATTATCGCGGCTGGGACAAAGGTTATCCGATCGACCGCGGCAACGACTGGGCTCTGGCGGAGACTCTCGACGGCATCGGCTGCTCCAGTTTTCCGCAATGGGGCGGAATTGACGACGCCGAATTCGGCAGCCGGGTGGAGATGGTCAAATCAGCCGCCAACGGCAAACGGGTCTGGCTGAGCGAAGTACAGGGCGGACGGGCCGCCGTCGGATTCAATATTTACGGTAAAGTGGAGGCCGCTCCGCAACAGCGCTGGATATGGAACGGTCTGGCCTGCGGCGCCGATACAATTTTATTCTGGTGCTGGCGCGATGAGGTCTTCGGACGGGAATCGGCCGGGTTCGGGCTCGCCGGACGCGACGGGCTTGCGCCGCAGCGGCTTGAAGCAATGAAATTTACCGGGAAACTGCTGGCGGAAAAAGCGGAAATTTTCAATCACTACACCCCCGGCGGCGCCGAAATCGGGATATTGTTCACGCCGCAGAACTACTATCTGGCGTGGGCGCAGGAGGCCGACGGCAAACGCATGGGCGATGCCATCAATGGTTACGCCCGCTCGCTGGTGCGCCAGTCGATTCCCTACTGTTTCCTTGAAGAACAGCATCTGGATGATTTACAGCATTTGAAGCTGATTATTCTGCCGCGTTCAATTGTGCTGAACGATTATCAGACGGAGCGGCTCGCAGCCTTTGCTCGGAATGGCGGAACTTTGCTGGTTGAATCGGAATGCGGAGCCTTTGGGCGCGAAGGTTTTTACCGCTATCCGGAAGATCGTTTTCTCGCTCAGTTTGGCATTGTCGAGGCCGGACGGCGCAATCTGGAAACAGCAGGCATCACCTTAAAACTGGATGAAGAATTGTCGCTCGATATTGAGCAGTGGGTTACTCCGCTGGAAGAGTCGGCGAATGCGCCGGTTCAGGTGTTCAGCACCTTTAACGGTCAGGTGTTAGCGGCGGAATTCAAAGCCGGACAAGGCAGGATTATCTATTTGGGCAGCTATTTCGGCAATCCCTATCTGGAAAAGCGCAATCCGGACTTCGAATCTTTTATTCAAAAAGTCTCCGTGCTGGCCGGAGTAAAACCGGCAATCGAGGTTATCAGCCCGGCGCCGTCCCGCGATGAATTTATCTATGTAAAAAGCGGCCGTTCAAAAGGCAGACTGGTCACTTACCTGTTTTTCCCCGGCGATGACTGCACGGCAAAAATCAAGTTCAGTCCGGAACTGCTGCCCGGCAGCGCAAAATTAACCGAGCTGATGAGCAATCAAGTCATCACTCTGATTGACGGTATTGCCACAGTAAAGCCCGGCCGCTTTAAAATGGCGGTTTTGCTGGAAGCATAAAGACATTTCCACTGGTTTAAAATGAAATCACGGTACCGGCAGTTTTCTCAGAATTCTGCCAGTATCGCAAATGCCGAGAAGCCAGCTCCGAAAGAAAGCAGCAAGCCTTTTTGACCTGGTTGCGGATGCCCTTTATCCAATATGTTTTTTAGAACAAAGAGTACCGACGGAGACGACATGTTGCCGTAATTCTCAAAGGTATCGTATGAGAAACGCATCGCTTTTTCGTCCAGTCCCATTTTTTTCGCCACCTGCGCCAGAACCAGAGTACCGCCGGGATGAATCGCCCACCAGTCAATATCATTCCTGGCAAGGCCGTTCCGCGCAAGCAGACGAGAAGTCACTTCCTTAACCGCACGTGCGCCAATAACTGGAACCCGTGTGCTGAGAAAATTACGCAGCAATCCCCCGTCGTTTCTGTAGCGCAGCTCCTCCCTGTATTCCGGGAAAATACCGGATTCAAAATCAAGGATGCTGACAGTTTTCCCCGAACTTTTTTTATCTGTCGAATCAACGACTGCAGCCGCGGCTCCATCGCCGAAAATGCAGTTGCTGACAATCAATTCAGGTTCATGGCTCGGGAAAAATGTTGCCGAACAGATTTCCACGGCAATACTCAGCACCGGCCCCCTTCCTCTTCGCGCAATCATTCCGGCCGCGCATTCCAGGTTTGGCACGGCGCCGCCGCAACCCATTCCCATCAGGTCCATTACATGGGTTGATTTTCTCAATCCGAGTTCTTCCGCAAGATATGAAGAAAGTCCCGGACACAGATAGCCGGTACAGGTATTGACCACAAGGCCTTCGATATCCTCCGGTGCGACAGCAGCCGCGTCCATTGCCCTGCGGGCGGCGGCGGCGGCAGTTGACAGCCCGTATTTGAGGAACCGCGAAAGCAGAAATTCAGGATCTGCGTTGATCACCTCATCTCGCGATTTCATTCCCAGATAACGCCCTTTTATGCTGCCGCCGGCAAGGATGCGTTCATATAATTTCTTTTCTTCGCCGGAAAGAGTGAATTTCTCAATGAAATAATCCAGCATCTCCTGCTGAGTCATATACAGATCCGGGTTTGCAGTGCCCAGCCCACGAATTTTAATCTTCACAGTAATTAGCCTTTCCCGAATCTGACTGTCGCGGAAACACGAAACAGCCATGCCGGTTTCACTGAAACGGCAACATCGTCAAGCCGCATCAGCAGTTTACGCAGTTCACGGATTTTAAACCCCCGCCGGATAGATAGTCTGCTGTCGTGCTTTACGCCTTCATGCGAGAAGACCGTCAGAGGAACAGCTCCAAGCCATGTCAGCGCCGATCGATGCAGATCGTTGATCAAAACGCCTCGTTTGACAAATGTCCGAAGACGCCCCATAAGTTCAAGAATCTTTTCGTCTTCAAAATGATGGAAGCACATGGACGCCACGGCATAATCATACGGCTGTTCGGGGAAATGCGTAAAAACATCCTCCTGAATTAACTCAACTGAAGTTTCTCCCGATTCCGCGATTTTCGCGCAGGCTATTTTTACCGCGCTGTCGAAAATCTCAAGACAGGTGAACTTAACGGGAATCCCCCTGCCGCGCGCCCACCGGCTGATTGCAACCGGAATATCACAACTGCCGGAACCGATGTCCAGTATGCGAAGCGGCGAAGATAATTTGCGCCCCGCCGCCTCTTTTTCAATAAAACGGCGGACATTCCTGGCTCCCCCGAAAAAGCGGTTTACTTTCTCCATAAAACGATAGCTCTCCGCGGCAAGCCCCGGATCGCAATCCGGACTGTCCAGAAACTCCTGCTGCATTGATCTTTTTTTAAACACCCCAGAGCCCTCCGGTTGAAAGGGAATCTTCGATACCGGCAAAACGTTTCAGGGCTTCCTCCCGGAAAGACGGCAAAATTGAAACCGCCTTGCCTGCTATTTTTTCGCAGTAGCCGCATTCGCCGCAATTCAACATCATGCAGTCGCGTTTTTTGAACCCGTCGATAAAGTCTGCCGGAATCTGGCGCGAATCAATTTTAATATCGCTTTCCAGCCTGGGGAAACTCATGCCCTGATGACGTGCCAGTTCAAACAGTTTTTTCAATTTGAACGGATTGGCCTGCCATGGTTTGAAAAAATTACGCAACACCCAGAAACTTTCCTTTTTCTGCGGTTTGTCGAACCCGCATGAGAGAATCAAGTCGGCTAAATTTTCAGGGGACTTTCTCTCGCTGTATGCCTTTACTCTTTTAAGAAGTTCGGAAGACGGGATGCCTCTTTCCAGCAGCTTAAATGTCGTATATCCCAGTTCCTCGTAAGCGCCAAGGTCCTCGGGGCGTATCCAGCCGGCCTTTATGAACAGAGAAGTATCCTCCAGTCTTTTCCTGGAGCAGCGCAGAAAGCAGTAATCGATAAACAGGACATCCGAATTATCCGAGGCGTGCGCAAAACCGTTCTGATGATAACTCTGCATCGGGCAGTTTGGCAGGCAGGCGTGATTTGCAATCAACTGCAGGTCGCATTTGACTGATTTGCGGATTGACGCCAGCCGGCGGAAATCCCGGTTGATGGAGAAACTTTCAAGCGTTATGGAGTCAGCGCCCAAATCATCCCAGAATTTCGCGCGTAATGGAGTGTCAACCTGCGCATAAATGCCGACCCGGACCTTGAATTCAGGGAATCTTTTCTTCACAAGTTCCAGCAGAAAAGGGGTAGATACCGTAACCCGCCGTATTCCCATATCCTGTATATTCCCCAGCAGAGACATTATTTTTTTCTGCCAGCTTCCGGTCCATTCGCGGTTGCCCATGCATGAACCGTTGATAAGATAATTGAACGCTATACCATGTTTATCGAGGAGCCTGACATAATCCAGCAGCGCACCTTTAGAAACGGGGGTCGCCATATAGCGCGGCCTGCCTCCGCTGATGCCGTCGGCAGGGAGTTTTCCATATACCTCATCCACCGGATATTGGGCTATCTCCGGAACAAGTTGCGGATCATAGTTCGCCGCAAGCGATATTTTCAGATTATTCACAGCCATCTGGAATATGGTTCCTCCTCACTCTAAAATATGGATTATAAAATAAGACAATTAACTTGAAATGTCAAGATGCAATCCAGCATTCTCAAGCATCCTTAACTGGCATTTTCACCTCGGCCCAGTGCTCCTTATGATCGTCAACAAGCGGAATGGTCTTATCTGGTTGGTCAATGCTGTCCGCACTCACGAGCATTTCGCTAATCACGTCTGAAGTTTGCTGTACCGTGATGTGGTAGACCGTCTCCCGATAACGGTAGTGCAGTTTAAATCCATCCCAATCCGGGGGGAGGCACGGCGTAAATCGCAGTTTATCCACTTCAAGTTTCAGCCCCAGCAGTGATTCCACGATAAGTTGATACATCCAGGCAGCCGAACCAGTGTACCATGTCCAGCCGCCGCGGCCGGTATGCGGCGATAATGCATAAACATCGGCCGCAACAACGTATGGTTCCACTTTGTATACAGCAGATTCCTCCGGTGACCTGGAATGGTTTACCGGATTGATCATGGTAAAGAGTTCCCAGGCGCGCCGGTTGTCCCCCAGGCGGGCGAAAGCCATTGCCGCCCAGATGGCCGCATGGGTGTACTGGCCGCCGTTTTCTCTTACTCCCGGAACGTACCCTTTGATATAGCCGGGATTCATATCCGACTTATCGAATGGCGGATCCAGGAGTTGGACCAATCCGTGGTCGCGGCGGACAAGGCGCTTATCCACTGCTTCCATAGCCATGCGTGAACGTTCATGGTCTCCAGCTCCGGAAAGAACAGACCAGCTCTGCGCAATCGAATCAATCTGGCATTCCGGGTTAACTGACGATCCCAGCGGGGAGCCGTCGTCGAAATAGGCGCGGCGATACCATTCACCATCCCAGCCGTGCTGCTCAATATTGCGGCGCAGTGTTGCCGCTTCGCTGATGCAGCGCCCGGCAAAAGGCACGTCGCCATGAGTGCGCGCAATTTCCGTGAAGCGCATAAGTACTTCATACAGGAAAAATGCCAGCCACACGCTTTCGCCTTTGCCGTGTTCACCCACCAGATTCATGCCGTCGTTCCAGTCACCGGAGCCGATAAGCGGCAGGCCGTGCTCCCCGAATTTGAGTCCGTTCAGGATGGCCCGGACACAGTGCTTGTAAAGACTCGCCGTCTCCTCGGAGTTAACGGGCAGATCGTAATAAGAGTCCTCCTCCGCTTTTACCGGACGCCCCTGGATGAAACGTACAGGCTCATCCAGCACACCGATGTCCCCGGTGGAGGTGACGTAGCGGCACGCCACGAGCGGCAGCCAGAGGTAATCGTCCGAGCAGCGGGTGCGCACCCCGCGGCCCGTCGGAGGATGCCACCAGTGCTGAACATCGCCTTCCGGAAATTGATGTGCTGCGCACAGGAGCAGTTGCTCGCGTGCGAGATGCGGTCTGGCGTGGATGAGCGCCATTACGTCCTGCAACTGATCGCGGAAACCGAAAGCGCCCCCCGACTGATAAGTTGCGCTTCGAGCCCAAAGCCGGCACGCCAGGGTTTGATACAGCAGCCAGCCGTTAGTCAGGATGTTTAAGGAATGATCGGGTGTTTCCACATTTATTGCGCCGAGAGTGTGCGTCCAGTGCTGCCATACGACATCGAGGGCGCTGCGCGCCGCGGTTGATCCCCGAAAGCGGTTGACCAGTTCTCTGGCATTGGCGGCATCGCGTCCGACGCCGAGCCTGAAGACGATTTCACGCTCCTGTCCGTCGGCCAGCTCGAAACTCACCTGGATTGCAGCGCAGGGGTCCAGCGCCGCCCCCGCTTTGCCGGAGAGATGTGTGCGCGTCATCGCGGCAGGCGCGCGCAGCGAACCGTTGCGTCCCAGGAATTCAGTCCGGTCGCCGGTTACGGTGCGAATCGTATCATCCACGTCGAAGAACGCAGTCCGGTCGCGGAACTCCGTGTTGTACGGATTGCGTGCAAAAAACGCGCCGCAACTCTGGTCAATTTCGGTGATTACATGCATAGCCGACTTCGGCCGTAAGTCGCCAAGCACCCATTCCGCATATCCGGTAGCGGAGAGCCGGCGGTGACTGCCCGACTCGTTATGTACTTTGAGCACCGAAAATTTGACTGCCGCGTCCATAGCCACATAAACCCACAATTCGGAGCGGATGCCATGTTCGGTGTGCTCGAAAACGCTGTAACCGAATCCGTGCCGGATGACATAAGGCGTCGCGCCGCGGCAAGGGAACGGCGCAGGCGACCAGAAATAGCCGCGCTCTTCATCACGGAGGTAAAATGCCTCTCCGCTCGAATCACTCACAAGATCGTTCTCCCATGGCGTGAGTCGGAACTCGTGAGCATTCTCGCTCCAGGTATAGGCAAGGCCGCTCTCTGAGATGACGGTGCCGAAGAACGGGTTGGCCAGCACATTCACCCACGGAGCCGGCGTGAGATGCCCGTCCGCGGTGGTAATGACGTATTCGCGGCCATCCGGGGTGAAGCCGCCCAGTCCGTTGTAGAACGCCAAATCGGGGCGCGGCAACGGGGTGGCGGCCTTAAGCTCGGAGCGGCAGGTCCGGCTCGTGTAAAGGAAGGGGACGGTAACTTCCGCCAGACTGCGGCCGTTAATCTGGTTCGCCAGAGTCCCCCGGCGATCAGAGATGATTACGCGGGCGACCGTTTGAATCAGAATGCGGTCCTCCTCCGCTATCTGTTCCAGAGGTCTTACGAAAATACCGCCGGGCCGGTCGGTCACGTTAGTTTCGATGCCTGCGGCAATGAGCCCCATAATCTGGTCGTGGAGGAGTTGCCGGTAACCGGCGTGATCTTCGTTCCAGATTACCAGGTCCACCGCGAGTCCTTTTAAACGCCAGTATGCATGGGCCTGCACGAGTTGGCGCACCATGTCGATATTGGCCGGATTTTCAATCCGCAACAGTACAATCGGCAAATCGCCGGAGATGGCATATCCCCAGAGCCCGGATTGCCCCTGAAGGTTCTTGATGAGGATGCCCGGGCCGGCCCGCAGCGCAGCATTGGCGTAGATTATCGAGCCGGCAAGGCGCGCATAGAGCTGCGCATCGGCCTCTGAGGCATTGAGCTGGCGCAGCAGCACCTGTCCATGAGTCCATGCCAGATCAAAGACGCGGTCAGCTAGACGCCGGTCCTGATATTTTTCCACCAGACTCAAAGCGGCATCACGATTTTCTCCGATGCCGGAAACCATGTTTACAGTTGCGGATTCTCCCGGATCCAGGGTTATCCTGTAGCGGATGGCGACAATCGGATCAAGTACAGAACCCTCGCTGCCGGAGAGCAACTCCGCATTACCGCTCATCGCTTGCGGATCAGCGGCAGTATTGCCGCGGCCGATGAACTGCATGCGATCGGTCTCATAGGAGACTTCGCCTGTCTCCGCTCCATGCACGGCCATCAGATGGAACATCCATGGATACTGCTCGCTTCTGGCGCGCGGCCGGCGAGTACAGAGGATTGCGCGCTGCTGACGGATAATCTCGGTTTGTATAAAGAGATTGCTGAAAGCCGGATGCAGAGCATCCGCGGCAGACGGCGCCAGAACCACTTCCGCGTAACTGGTAACATCTATTGCACGGCGCGTCCGTGCGCGGTTGGTGATGCGCACGCGGCGCAGTTCAATATCATCCTCGGGGGAAACCGCGATCTCGGTATGGGTGTCATAATCATGATCGCGTCCGCGGAACTCGGCTCTTCCTTCCGAGAAGATCGCCTCAAAATGCTTTGATCGCCTAAGTGTCGGCTGGTATGCGGTTGACCAGAACTTCCTGCTGGTCACGTCGCGAATGTAACAGAACATGCCCCAGTTGTCGCAGGCGCTGTCTTCGCGCCAACGGGTGACGGCGAGATTATTCCAGTGACTGTAACCGCCGCCGGCATTGGTAACCATCACATGGTATCTGCCGTTCGAGAGCAACTGCACTTCCGGATTCGGCGTGTCAGGACTGTTGAAAATGCGTATCGGCATTTCCGGCGCGCTGAGAACCGTATGGAACTCGGATAGCTCGGTAGTATGCGCATAGAACGCTGTCGCCTTGGGGGTTCTTTCCTGCAGCAGCAATATGGTCGCCTGAAACGCCGGATCCGACTCGAATCGCTTCTGCATCGGACGGTTCAGGAGCAGATTCGCCAAAGAAAGGAGACTCATCCCCTGGTGATGGGCCATAAAAGACCGGACCACGGCCTTCGATTGCCCGTGCGGCAGACGCGACGGAGTGTAGTCAATCGCTTCGTAGAATCCATAACGGGTTTCAAAACCTTCAGCCGCAAGTCGCTCAAGGTTCAGACACGCCTTCTCCGGCGCCACCATCAGCGCCAGCGCCGAGGCGTATGGCGCAATCACCAAGTCATCGGCGAGCCCGCGCTTGAGCCCCAGTCCGGGTACGCCAAACGCCCGGTACTGATAGTTGAGATGAGCATCGGTGGTATTGTAGCCGCATTCCGAAATGCCCCACGGCACCCCGCGCTTTCTTCCATATTCGATCTGCCTGTCCACCACCGCCCTGTAGGTCTGGTCGAGCAACGTATATTCGTAGGTCGGCATCACCAGGAGCGGCATCAGGTATTCGAACATCGAACCGCTCCACGAAAGCAGGATCGGTTCTCCGCCGGCGGTAGTGAGCAGACGTCCCAGGGCAAACCAGTTCTCCTGCGGCAGTTGTCCCTGCGCAATCGCCACGAAACTGGCAAATCTTGCTTCCGAAGCCAGCAGATCGTAGAAACTGGAGTCCCGGCGGCGTTCATCAACGTTGTATCCGATAGCCAGCAGATGACGCGTTTTATCATACAGAAAGTCATAATCCATCTGTGCCAGTGCAGCGCATCGCATCGCCAGCCCTTTGATAGCCGTAATCCTTGTTTCAGTGTGATAGACGGCTGTCGTGATGAGGCGTTGAAGCTTACTAAGCCAGGCGCTCTCCGCCGGCGCGGCGGCAGAACTGAGCCGATGTGCGATCTCCGGCAGGAGCTTTTCTTCCAACTCTGCCAGTTCGTTCAGTGTCGGAATCCTATCGAGATCAGGAAAGTCACCGAGGATGTTATGAGAAGACAAGAGCTCTGTCCACGGAGTGAGAAACGTCAGTTCATCGCGGGCGTCCAGGCATTGTGCGGCGAAGGCATTGGCCCACCACCGCAACTGGCTGCTGCGATCGGCATCAAGAGCTTCCACGTCGGTGACCATTGTCACAGCGGACGTTACCAGTTGATCAATGCGAAGCCGTAAAGCCGTAAGCGTGACGGGTCGGGAAAGGGCCGCGGACTCCAGATACTGCTGAAGTTGAGCGAGCCGTACCTGGGCATATACTTCCGGAACGGCGGCCGCCGCATCCGCAAGAATACCGAGGGTGTCACTCAGGCTCTCAAATAAACGCGTTCCCAGAATCTTATGATTGACAAGCCCGAGCAGCCCCGGCCGCAATGTCAGCAGATGACCTGCAAGGTTCCCGCTGTCCACCGACGAAATGTAAAGTGGCGACAACGGCTTCAGAGATTGTGTGTCATACCAGTTGTAGAAGTGCCCCCGGCACCGCTCCAGGGTTTCCATGGTATGAAGCGCCTTTGCCGTGCGTTTGATTAGTTGCCCGGCCGAAATGACGCCGAAGTCGTATGCGGACAAATTCGCCAGCAGCGCAAGCCCCATGTTGGTAGGCGACGTGCGATGCGCGATTACAGCAACGGGATGCTCCTGATAGTTATCAGGCGGCAGCCAATGATCTTCCGGGCCGACGAAAGTTTCAAAGAACGCCCAGGTTTTCCGGAAAAGCTTCCGCAGAAAGATGGTTTGAGCCGCGGTCAGCATTTCCCGGCGGTGAGCTAGCGGCCGACTGATCCACCAGGCAATCGCGGGGGAGGCAAACCAGAGGCCCAGTATGGGCAAAGCTACCTCCAGCACGGACGGCTTTGCCGCCGCAAGCGCAATCACCGCGACAATGGCCATGACCGGGGCGATCCACATGGTCCGGCACGTGTCAGCGAAGCCGGCAAGTTTATTGCGATCCGAGTTGTCCGACGCATTCCATTCAAGCAGTTGCCGGTGCGTGATCAGCATCCGCCAGGCAGTGCGCACAATCGCATCCAGACTGAAAAATGCTTCGTATGGCAGACATACCAGCGCGAATGCCGCCAGAACGAAGTGCCGGCGGGCCGCGCGCACTGCGGCAGCCAGGTGCTGCTCCAGAGTCACATCGTCCGGTTTCTGAAGCACATTCAGTACAGAGGCTATTAAAGAAGGAATCAGGATGATGCCGATCACCGCCAAAGTCCAGAACCAGGCCTCCGGCAACGCGGTCCAGCCCAGCAGCAGCAGCAGCGTCAACGCCGCAGCCGTCAGGCTGCGGCGCAGGTTATCGAATATCTTCCAGCGGGACAGCGTTGAAAGCGGATTCTTCCGCAAGCGCTCATCGTGGCCTGGAACACGCTGCGTTATCCATTGCGCAATCTGCCAATCGCCGCGAATCCAACGGCGCCGGCGGCTCACATCCGCGCTGTAGCTGGACGGGTATTCCTCGTACAACTGCACGTCACTCAGGAGTCCGGACCGGGCGTAACACCCTTCCAGAAGATCGTGGCTGAGTATCCGGTTGTCAGGGAAAAGCCTGCCCAACGCCCGTTCGAATGCATCAACCTCATAGATGCCTTTACCAATGAAAGAGCCTTCGCCGAACAGGTCCTGGTAAACATCGGAAACGGCGCGCGTATATGGATCAATGCCGAACTCGCTGGCACACATGCGCGCATACCGCGACCGGTTCGTGCCGGACAGTCTCACCGCCACCCGCGGCTGAAGAATGCCGTATCCCGCAATGACACGCTGCCGGTTTTCGTCATAGAGCGCACGATTCAACGGGTGCGCCATGGCGCCCACAAGCTGCCACGCGGAATCGCGCGCCAGTTGCGTATCCGTATCCAGGGTGATCACATACTTCACGTTCAATAATATCGCGGCTTCTCCGACGATTAACGAGAAACGATCTCTTGATCCGCCGCGCAAAAGCCCGTTCAAATCCGCAAGTTTGCCGCGCTTGCGCTCAAAACCCATCCAGATACGGTCCTGCGGATTCCATAGGCGCGGGCGATGAAACAGGAAGAAAGCATCGCCTTCCGGGCTCCGGTATTTTTTATTCAACTCTTCAATCCTCTGCCGGGCCATTCGCAACAGCGGTTCGTCCTCCGGCAGCGTCTCTTCGGCGGCATCAGGAAAATCAGTGAGCAACCCGAAGTGGAGGTGGTCGCCTCGATTTGCCAGAAAACGGACTTCCAGCGCCTTGATCAGTTCCTCTATGTTTTTAGCGCTCGTGAGCATTGTCGGCACCACAATCAGAGTTCGCAATTCCTGCGGAATCCCTTTGGAGAAATCCATTTTCGGCAGCGGATGCGGCAACGCCAGCAACGTTGCCAGACAGTTCACCATGGCTACTGCCATATGACTGGCGCAGAGAAGCAAAAGCAGTCCGACCGGCACGAGCGCCCAACCCTGCAACCCGTCGGCATACGCCGTTGCCGCAAGGTAAGCGGCAACGGCCGCCGTTATCAGCAGGATGACCCCGCCGTACAGCAGCAAAGGAATCCGACGGCTGATTTTGCGTATAAACTCAGCAGGCGATAAACGCACCTCCGCTATTCGTTCGAGCCGGGTCAATCCTTCGTCAATCAGGTAAAAGCCGACGTGCGCCGTACGGTCGTCGCCGCCTTTCCGCGCAGCAGCCTCCTGCGCCAGATGGATCGCCTGACGCGCCACCTCTATTTCGGAGCGCGAACTGCTCTTCGCAATCTTCTCCACGACGTGGCGGTAACGATCGCGGGATGCAAAATCCATTTTGCCGTAGACGTCGGCGGGGTCCTCATCCAGTATCTGCTTGACCATACTCATCGTCTCGACGAACTCGCGCCAATCCATCGCCCCCAGGAAACGGAGACTGCCGATGCTGTTGCTCATTGAGACCTGGTCGGCAGCCTGCTGCTGTATCTCCGAACGCACCAGCAGTTCGATAGTCAGGCCGGACTCGGACAGTCGCTGTTCAATCCAGGTGAACGGCAACGCCAGAGCAGGCCCATGTCCCTGTAGACGGCGCGTAAGCTCCGCCACAAACGAACTAACCATCGGCGGGTTTGACCGGGCCATATCGGCGATCACCAGAATCAGGCTTTTCGGATCCTTCGCGACGATCTCCGTCATCTGGTCTGCCCAATATCCGGCGCAGTTTCGATCAATCCTGGCGGCGGCGATTCTGGCGGCAACACGCCGTAGATTCTCGATCAGGGCCAGACGCAGCATGATGGGGATGGCCCAAAGTTCGCCCAGTTTCAAGGGGGTCACCGACTGGTAGGCGGCTACGAAACTGCTGAGGTTCTCCGCATCCACCCGGCCATCGCCATGCGAAATTGTTTCCAGTGCGATATCATACACCCGCGGAAGCCCGGCCGACGGACCGTTCAACAAGCGCGGCAGTTCGCGGCTGTAATCCTTCGGCAAGTGTCGCTTAGCTGTTCGGATCTGTTCCTCAATCAAATAAAAATTGTCGAGCAGCCAATCCCCCGCCGGCGCTATCCGGCGGTTTTCTTTGACGTCCCCGGTCAACAAGTTGTGAACTTCAAGCAGGAGGCTTTCATTGCCGGACAGTCGCGTCAGAAGCAGGTCTCGAGGATATTCAGGCATCAACTGGTGCGTCCCCGCAAGTACCTTGCCATGCTGCTCCATCTGATCAGCGCTGAGCAGTTCAGCTCGAAGCGGCAGTTCATCGTTGGCATATTTTTGTGCCGGGACGCTTCCGCCCGGGCGTGACCACATACGGAAAAAGATTCCGCGGACAGTCTTACAGCTCACCTTCATTTTCACCGTCTCCTTCCGCCTGATTGCGCCGCCCGGGAAAAATCCACATACGTCACTTCAATTGCGACGATGCGAATTTCCAGTTCACCAGATAGTCCAGGAAGGCCTTTACGAAATCCTTGCGGCGGTTCTGGTAGTCTAGATAATAGGCGTGCTCCCATACGTCACAGGTCATCAGTGCGGTCTGCCCTTGCGCCATCGGGGTATCCGCGTTGGAAGTATTGACTATTTTCACCGCGTCGCCATCCTGTACAAGCCAGACCCACCCGCTGCCAAACTGTGCGACAGCCGCAGCCAGAAAAGCATTTTTAAACTCATCGAAACAGCCGAATGACTTCCCGATCATCTCCAGCAGCCGCCCGGCAGGCAGCCCGCCGCCGCCCGGTGCCATGCTCTTCCAGAATAAGGTATGATTCCATGCCTGCGCCGCATTGTTGAAAACGGCTGTCTTGTCCGGCATGCCCGCACTCTCCAAAACAACTTTTTCCAGCGGACATCCAGTGGCCCACGGCGTACCGGCAACCAGCTTATTCAGGTTGTCCACATAGGCCTGATGATGCTTGGAGTAGTGAAAACCCATCGTCCGAGCCGATATATAAGGTTCCAGAGCACCTTGAACATAGGGCAGCGACGGCAGCGTGAACGCAGGTGATTCGCCGGCAGCAGCCGGACCAGTTACAGACTTTGCAATATTGTGATTCATCTTCATTCTCCTTACTATTTTTCCGGTTACTGTGCGCATATTGCGCGACTAAAGCATTATTTCATTTTCCTGATTTCTGCTTCCACTTTTTCTGCACCCATGTTATAAAATTTTTCTTCATCGGGGTCAAGTTCGCGGAGCAGTCTCAGAAATTCTCCAGCGTGGATCCGTTCGCCGTCAGCGATCCCTCGGAGTTCTTTATTGGCAAGTTTGTTGTCAGTTGACTCGGCAAGCTGCATGTACAATTGCACTGCTTCGTACTCCGCAGCCACCATGAAGCGAATGGCTCTGACAAGTTCATTATCCGTGAGCTTTCTGCCGTTTGACAACCCTGAAAATGGCGATCCGAACTCTGGCATGTTATTCCCCTTGAAATTTTTACTTGTTGTACAGTTGGCCGGCAAAGTATCTAGGACTTGAGAAAGGCCAGCAGGTCTGCATTCAGCTTCTCCTTGTGCGTGTCGGCGAGACCGTGCGGGGCGTCCGGGTAGACCTTCAGAATCGCGTTTTTGACGAGTTTAGACGAAACGTAAGCCGAGGCGCCGATCGGTACGATCTGGTCATCGTCACCGTGGATAATCAGCGTTGGCATGTCGAACTTTTTGAGATCACCGGTGAAGTCCGTTTCGGAAAATGCCTTGATGCAGTCGAGTTCGTTTTTGAGACCGCCCTGCATACCCTGCAACCAGAATGCGTCGCGGACGCCCTGGCTGACCTTTGCACCCGGCCGGTTGGCGCCGTAGAACGGCATCGCGAGATCCTTAAAAAACTGCGAACGGTCGGCGGCAACGCCGGCACGGATATCGTCGAAAGCTTTGATCGGCAGACCGTCCGGATTGGCGTCCGTCTTGAGCATCAACGGCGTCACCGATCCCATCAGCACGACCCTGGCAACGCGTCTGGTGCCGTAACGTCCGATGTAGCGGACTACTTCTCCGCCGCCGGTCGAGTGACCAATCAGAGTGATGCCGTGCAGGTCGAGCATTTCGAAGAGTTCCGCCAGGTCGGCGGCATAGGTGTCCATATCGTTGCCGCCCCAGGGCTGCCCGGAACGTCCATGACCGCGACGATCATGAGCGATACAGCGATAGCCCTTCGATGCCAGACATACCATCTGGCTTTCCCAGGCATCGGAACTGAGCGGCCAGCCGTGACTGAAAACAACGGGTTGTCCCGAGCCCCAGTCCTTGTAGTAGATTTTGGTGCCGTCTTTGGTGATGATCGTGTTCATGGCAGGGTTTCCTTTCAATAGTTTATTTTTTCAGTCCCTGATTTTACCTAAAAGACTTCTTTGATAATGAATTTTTCATCAATATGTAAATGGGATAAAAACTTTTCCATTGCATCCATCATTAGCGGAGGCCCACATATATAAATATTTTTATTGAAGTCAGTTATATTGGCTTTGAGAAATTTTTCCGTGATAAACCCGTGCGAACATCCTTTTACATCTTCATCCGATAAAATATTGATGAAGTTATCGCCTAATAATTTTTTAAATTCACTTCTCAATATAATGTCAGCTTTTGTCTTATTGGCAAAAATCAGTTTGTTCCCGCCAATTTCATTTTTTGAATGAAGATATCTGAAGATGGCAATAAAGGGAGTGACGCCGGCGCCGCCGGCAATAAAAAGTCCCTCGCTTTTGTAAGCAATTGTGCCAAAGACGCTATGCAAAATCAGTTCATCATTCGTTTTCAGTTGCAGAAGTTCGCCGGTAACGCCTCTATGCAATGGATAGATTTTAATGGTAAACTGGAGATAATCATCATCCGGCAGACTGGTGAAAGTAAATGGTCTTTTTTCAGTTTTCCAGCCTTCTTTGTTTATGGAGATTTCTGTGGCCTGACCGGGTATGAAGTCGAACGGTTGCGGTTTTTCAACCTCAATCTGCAGCACATCATGAGTAATGTGCCTGATTGATTTAATTTTCACATGATGATTTTTCATAGTAAACAAATTTCTTTCCGCGAAGTCGCGTCCTGCAATTTACGTTATCACATCTTTCTGCCTGCAGCAGAATCACCCATATTTATTAAGTCTCTTACTTCAATAAAATAACGATTTCTGACGGCTGATGCCTGGCTCGATGTACATTGGTTTCGACGGATTTGGCGCCATGCAGGATGTCACGCGCCTGACCAATCTCGCCAGTGGTTCCGTGTACGATGACCAGAAACTTGTTCGATTTAAGAGAGTTTTCATATCTGAGAATGCTGTCTTTCGGAATGCCGATGCTATAGAGCGCTGCGCCCACGGCGCTTATCCCGCCGACAACCGCCGCCCCCTCAAGTGCGCCGATAATCCACCCGACGATCGGACCGCCGACAACGATCGGGCCGATGCCAGGCACCACGAGAAACGCCGAGCCGAACAGCAACCCCCAGAATCCTCCCCAGAAAACGCCCAGCTTACCCCAGTATCCCACCCGGTCGCCAGTGTTGTAGTACCCGATAACGTGCTCCTCGGCGTGATAGTCCTTGCCGATGATGGAAAGTTTCGTCATATCGAAACCAGCCTTCTGTAAATTTTTTACTGCTTCCTCCGCTTCCGTGTGCACGTTAAAAACCGCGACAACTGAATGTCCGTTCTGAGCAGGGTGATCGTGGACCCGGGATGTGTTAATATCTGTCATATTTACTCCATTTTAGTTTCTTCATAGACTGTTCCTTCATGTTATGTAAAGCTAAAAATATTTTTTAAGTAATGCGATCAATGAGTTTATCCTGAAAGGCTTTGCGATATAATCATTACATCCTGCAGCGATTGCCTTTTCTCTTTCTCCCGCAAAAGCATATGCGGTCTGCGCAATAATTACCAGCTTTTTATTGAATTGCCGGATTTGCCTGGTTGCTTCATATCCGTTCATTTCCGGCATTGCAATATCCATCAGCACCAAATCAATGTCAGGAATATTACGGCAGATTTTAACAGCTTCAGTTCCGGTTCTTGCCTTTATAACTTCTCTGCCCAAAAATTTGACTCCTATTGTAATCAGCATTTCTGAATTTTCGTCATCTTCAGCAAGTAATATTTTCAAGTCTTTAATTTGCTTTTCAGTTTCATCTGCCGGAACAACTTTTTCGATGGAATTTTTATCTTCCGGTTCAGCATTATCATGGATGTAGGGAATCGTGAAATAAAAGACTGAGCCTTTTCCCTCTTCGCTTTCCACCCAAATTTTCCCCTTCAGCATTTCCACATAAGCTTTAGAAATGGATAACCCCAATCCTGCTCCCTGAAAAGCTTTTTTGTTGCCGATGTCGGACTGAATAAAACGGTTAAAAATAGCGTCCTGTCTGTCTTTGGGGATTCCAATGCCGGTGTCTTTTATAAAAAATTCAAGGTATCCGCCTTTTTTCTCATAGCCAAATTCAATGGAACCTGTATTGGTGAATTTAATGGCATTTTTAACCAGATTGGTAAGAATGGAATAAATTTTTTCGCGGTCTGTTTTGATGATGGACTCTTCCGGCGGCAAGGCGCTTTTAAAGGCACTCTGTATTCCTTTTTGCGTCATCTCCGGATTAAAGAAGGAATAAATGTATTCGATTTGCTCGTTAACATTCGTTTCTGAAATAAAAACGTCCATTTGTCCGGACTCTATTTTTGAAATGCTGATTATATCGTTGATGATATTTAGCATACGGTCACCGCTTTTTTCAATTATATTTATATAATTTTGCTGTTCCTCGCCTGTCAATTTCGGTTCTTTAAGTAATTCGGCAAATCCCAGAATGCCGTTCATGGGAGTTCTGATTTCATGATTCATATTGGCAAGAAAAGCTGATTTCAAGCGATCACTTTCTTCGGCTTTCGCCTTGGCTTTAATCAATTCAGCAGTTCGTTTTTCTTTTTCTTCATTTTGAAAGACCAGTTCTTTGTTGGCGAGAATCAGCTCAGCGGCTCGTTTTTCTTTTTCTTCGTTTTGAAAGACCAGTTCTTTATTGGCGAGAATCAGCTCAGCGGCTCGTTTTTCTTTCTCTTCGTTTTGAAAGACCAGTTCTTTATTGGCGAGAATCAGCTCAGCGGCTCGTTTTTCTTTCTCTTCATTCTGGAAGGCCAGTTCTTTGTTGGCAAGGATTAACTCTGCCGCACGCTTTTCTTTTTCTTCGTTTTGAAAAACCAGTTCTTTATTGGCAATGATTAACTCTGCTGCACGCTTTTCTTTCTGATTGTTTTGAAAAATCAGTTCTTTGTTGGCAATAATCAATTCTGCGGCTCGTTTTTCTTTCTCTTCATTTTGGAATGCAAGTTCTTTATTGGCAAGGGTTAGCTCTGCGGCACGCTTTTCTTTCTCTTCGTTTTGGAAGGCCAGCTCTTTGTCGACAACAATCAACTCTGCGGCAAGTTTTTCTTTCTCTTCGTTTTGAAAAGCCAGCTCTTTAATATATTCGCTGGTAACTGCGGCATCGAACTTAGAAATGATTAAATCTGCTACGCGTTTTTCTTTCTCTTCGTTTTGGAGGGCCAACTCTTTGTCGGAGAGGATTAACTCTGTTGTTTTTTTCATCGTGCCCCCCCCTCATTATCGCACACATCTGCATGACATCATCTAATAAGCAGTTGACTTTAATTTTACTTTACTGGTATTGCTGGCGCGTTAAACGCGCCAGCAGGCAGCTTATGCAGAATCTAGAACCGCCAGTTGACCAAAATCATTCCCGGCGCCAGGCTGTTCGGCAGATCGGAGAACCAGCTTTTGTTATTGTGAATGATATTGATGATCCCGATCTGGAATCCGGCATCCGCCTTGTCAACATAGTTGACGAGTCCGAACTCCACGCCTTTCAGACGGTCGACGTAGTTCACCACGCCAGTATACAATCCTCTCACGGTACCCTCTGTATAGTTCACGAAACCGGCATCCCAGCCCAAAGCATCTTTTTTCGTGTAGTTGACCAATCCCCACTTTACGCCCTTGTAATTATCAGCGTAGTTGAGGATAAAACCCCAATCCAGGCCGGCGCTGTTACCAAAAGAGCCGTTGACAATACCCAGGGCCAGCGACGTCTGCTGGTTTTCGCCCCAGATACTGAGGGTCAAGCCCTCAATCATCACGTTCCGTCCGTAAATGGCGACATCCGGAGTAATGCTGAGGTTGAACGGTTTAGTATCGGTAGTGATAAACGGTTTGGTTTCGGCCATGGCGCCGATTGAAACCAAAACAGCGGTCAGACATACGATTAGCTTCTTCATGGTTGTTTCTCCTTGTTCATTGTTTATTTCTTGCTTATTGTTTGAGTTAGCTCAACTGAATGTGAACATGCGGCAACCGGCAATAAAACATAACGCCAGGACTGTCAAAAGCCGAAGCCCCCACGTCACCAGTCTGTTGTTCATATTTCTTGTGCTGTCAGGCATGCTCTTCCTCCATCCCTGTTTTATTGTAATTTATTGCGATGTGCATGAAAGCGCGTTCCGCAGAAATTTCGACAACATGCCCACGCGAAACAGAATGATATTTCGCGCCGAAGGGATTGATGGTTCGAGGACCGAACCGGCCTTCTTTACGGGCGTCCGCCCGCCTCGCCCAGTGTTTGGGGTATATGGCATTCATCGAATTTCCCTCATTTTCATTTTACTGCGCCAGCTCTCTAAATCCGCCCCATAAGAACCAGGATGAGCAGGATCAGGACAACGAGACCAATCCCGCCGCCCGGATAGTAACCCCAGTTTTTACTGTGAGGCCAGGTCGGCAATGCGCCCACAAGAATAAGAATCAAAATAATCAGCAGTAATGTTCCGATAGTCATGTTGCAGTTCCTTTCATTTATGTTTGGCTTTACCGCCAGTTGATGCCGGAATGCGCCAACTGACAGCAATCTGCCGGATTATTTGATTTTGAACTATTCGACTGTCATCTTGTTATCCACACTAATCACTCCGCGAATATCGGTGACGAGCTTGGTCACCAGTGCTTTTTCGGTTTCGTTTTTGGCAATGCCGGTCAACGTTACCACACCATTCCGAGTCTCGATCTTAGTCTTAACGGCGCTGGTCGAACGATGGTTTGACAATGCAGTTTTAACCTGGGCGGTGATTGACGCATCATCCATCTTTTCACATGCGGCCGCCGTTTCCGGAGTCGCTCCCACGGTCATCTCATTCTTCACTGCTTTCACGCCTTCGATATCTTTGGCGTATTCGGCGGTCAGTTCCTTCTGGGCCATGCTTGAAGCTTCGCCTTTCAGCGTCACGATTCCATCTTTCACTTCAACAACGGTCTTGCCGGCGTTGACGTGACTATGAAACAGCAGTGAGAGCGTCACCTTTCTGCCAATCCATTTGTCAGTGTTTTCTGCGGCAGCTTCGGCTTTAGTCGCCAGTTTATTCTCCACACGGGTAACCCCTGGCAGCCCCGCCACGGTATCCTGGGCCAATGCTTTGTGGGATTCCTCAGACACAGTCCCAGTCAACGTAACAACCCCGTCCTGAGCATCGGTCTTGATCGCATCATCTTTGAGATACATCTTATAGACGTAGGTTTTCTCGAACGATGACTCGATCCTGTCATCAGACTCCGACGCACGCAGCGGTGTGCCGGTTACGAACATTGCGATTGCCGCCGTTGCAAACGCCATGGAATACATTGCTTTCTGTTTCATTACTACTGCCTCTTTTATTCGTTGTTGCGGGGTAATTCCCCTATGATGCTTGTTCTCTAAACAGTTTCAACCGAGCGGCCCTTTCCCCTTTTTTTCCCGGCATTGGTATTTCTACATTTCCGCGGGGCCTCCCCCGCCTGTAAGTATATGAAACTGCTATTCAATTTCCCTTTGTCCCGCGAAACGTGCCGAATAGTCCGGAACTGACCAGGACTATCCCGACAATCAGAAGCCAGACAGTTCTGTTGGTAGGAGAACCGGTGAAAAACCGCGACACATCGGAACTGAACGACTCCGAGGCGCTGACGCCCAGGATGATCAACAAAATCCCGACGACCAGCAACGCAATTGAGACGATGGTGTTCATATGCAATACTCCTTTCGGGTTGGTGGCGGTTAAAGTGCTTTTCTGCCCCTGATAATACGCACAAGAATCACGATAATGGCGATGACGAGCAGAATATGGATAAAACCGTTGATTGTGTATGACGAAATCATTCCCGACAGCCAAAGCACAATCAGAACGACTGCTAAAATGTACAGCATATCTGACATCCTTTCTGTTCAGTTTTTCCAAGCTATTGTTATTACGCGCGTTATGCAGTATTACAGTTATTTCTGCCAGGAAGGCATTCAAACATCAAATTTCTAAATGAACTTGATGCAAAAAATTAACGCGGCGACAATTTTCTCTTGTTAAATATAATAATTGCTTTTTAAAAAAAATACAAGTGCTTGACAATAAATTTTAAATTCCCCGTATTCCAATTACTGAAAACATTAAAACCCGGCTGATCTTCTATTTTCTGCAATATGTGCCAAGCCGTCCGTATCAGGGAGCTATTTTCTCGCTCAGCCACTGACGCGACTGCTTGAACGTATCTTTCATATCGCTGTAAGATTTGTTGAAGCCGGTTTTGAAATCGTTCCACTTGGACTCGGCGACATTATTTGCCTCGTCAAGCTGTTTGTTCAATTTAGCCGCCTGATCGCGCAAAGCCTGAAGTTTGGATTTGGCTTCATTCCGTCCTGCTTCGCCGCCCTTTTCGGCCTTTTCTGAAAGCTTGTCTATCTGGATGTTGATTTCGGCTAATTCGCGCTTCATTTTTGCAATAAATTCAGTTTTTTGCGTAAAAGCATAGTCTTTCGCGGAGTCCGCTGCTGCTTTCGTTTCCTCTTTCACCTTTTCCGCGTTTTCTTCACTCCGCGCAGTATACCCGACCGCAAAGGCGGCGATGAAAAAGAACGTGAAGACAAAGTTTCCGTGTCTCATGATTGAACTCCTCATTTCCTTGTTGATGACCTGTACATTCCAGCTAAGCGATGCCTGCATTCTCCATAATATATAACATATTATAAAATGAAAACCATGTCAAGTAAAAAACATAGAATCATAATTTTTCCACGGGATATGGATTCCCTCCACACAATCTGCGCCCGGCCCTTGCATATCCTCTAATTGATATGCAAGGACCGTCGCTTTCTAATGCATTTTTCTCTGCTTCATTTAAAATTGTCTCTGACAATTAAACTTTCCCGCCGTCTGTTTAACAATATATCGCGAGTACTTGTAAAAAACGTTCAAATGATATGATATATCTTGCAATATTACATTATATGCGATATTTTTATCATTATATGAAAAATTTTCGTTAAAAATGCATTCAAAGCAAAGGGCTTGCCATGGAACTGTATATTAAAAAACTTAAAACCATCCGCAAGCAGAAAAAAATCACTGCTGAAGAACTGGCAAAGAAAATGGGGCTGTCCAGAGTAACTATTGGCGCATGGGAGACCGCCCGGCGAATCCCTGCCGAGTCTAAAATAAGAATGCTGGCGAAAGCGCTGAATATTGCTGTTGATGAGATTTCTGACTTGACCCCGGATAAAACAATATCGGAAATTAACCTTGCCCCCTTGGGCTCAAGCATCAGTTCCGTTCTCCACAGGGATAAAGAAAAAAACCTGAACCGGCAGACAAATCTGGTCTCCGGCATTATGAATACCATCAAGGAACTGTCCGACGCTAAACTGATTATCAGCACGATGATTTCCGCGCTGCCCGCTATTTTTTATATTAAAGGTTCGGATCTCAAATATATAACTGCCAGCGAAGCATTTTTACAAAATCTGTCCTTAAATAAAAATTATGATGTTGCGGGAAAAACAGATTATGATTTTTTTCCTGCAAACGAGGCAAAAATTAACAGTGAAATGGACAAAGCGGTTCTTGCCAGCGGGAAAAGCATTCTAAATCAGGAAGACTACATTCCCGGCTGCAGAAAAACCAAATGGGGTATTTTTTCGAAAATTCCCATTTATGATTTTGAAGGAAAGATCGAAGGCTTGATAGGTTACGTCAAAGATATTACCGGGCACAAGAAAGCAGAGGAAAAATATGACCGCCTCGTAAATATGTCGCCTAATCTGATATGCGTCGCCGGAATGGACGGCTATTTAAAATTTGTTAATCCTGCCTGGGAAAAAGTGCTTGGCTATACCAGCGAGGAGTTGCTCTCCAAACCGCTTCCAAGCTTTATTCACCCTGATGACCGCGCCGGAAACGATGCCGAAATGACGAGACTTGCAGCCGGCAATCTGTCCATGGACTTCGAAAGCCGTTATATTCACAAAGACGGCTCCGTCCGCTATTTTTTATGGACGTCGGCGCCGATACCTGATGAAAAATTGATTTATTGCATCGCCACCGATATCACAGAACGCAAACACGTGGAGGAAGCGCTTCGGGTGCACCAGGTTGAACTTGAGATGCAGAACGAGGAACTGCGCCGGGCGCATTTGGAACTGGATGCCTTGCGTGGACGCTATTTCAATCTCTACGATCTGGCCCCGGCGGGATTTTTCACATTAAGCGCCAAAGGGATGATCCTGGAGGCGAATGTCACCGCGGCCGCCATGCTGGGCGTAACCCGGGATAAACTGCTAAAACAGCCGATCTCCCGCTTTATTCTGCCTGAAGACCAGGACATCTACTACCTTAAATGCAAGACGCTTGCGGCAACGGGCAAACAACAGGCCTGGCCTCTGCGCATGCTGCACGCGGACGGCTCTTCATTCCGGGGTTATCTGCAGGCGGCTCCCGCGCAGGACGGGGAATTCATGGTCGCGCTCAGTGACATCACCGGTATCTAGAATTTCGAATTACTGCGGGAAAGACGGATACAGTCCACCCGTGCTTCAAATTATAAATTACTGGCGCAGGTCTTTCAGTTCAATGGGACGGAACGACTTTTTCATCTCGGCGCGTTTGGCAGTATCGATGGAGAGATATTTCCACTGGTTGAAGGCGAAATCATGGGGCTGGTAATTTTCCAGCCAACTGTGGTTCAACTGGAAAGTCATCGGAATGCTTTCGAAAATCCACGGACATTGTCCGGTGACATATTCAATCATCTTTTTATACAGGGCGGTGCGTTCAGGGGACTCCGGCACGGGAATGATTTTTTCGAACATGCGGTCGAATATCTCGTCACGGAAAAATATCCGGTTGCAACTGCCTGCATTTTTGCCGTAAAAAAGCTGAAGGAAGTTTTCGGCGTCGGGATAATCGCCGACCCATGAGAGCAGAAACAACTGGAACTTGCCCTGGCGCAGTTTCTGGAAGAAACGCGGCTGGCTGTTCAGCGCTGGCGTGATGCGGATGCCGATCTGTTTCATGTCGCGCTCCATCAGTTCCGCAAGCTGGCGGTAGACTGCGGTATTGCCGGCCAGGTCGAACGCCAGTGTCAGCGGTTCGCCGGTCTTCGGATCAATGCCGCCGGGATAACCCGCCAGCCGCATCAGTTCTTTCGCTTTTTCCAGGTTGTAACTGCAATACGGATTTTTGAAATCCGGGTCGTATCCATCCACGCCGGGCGGCACCGGTCCCTGCGCCGGCATCAACTGATAATTGAAATGTTTAACGCGCGCACTGGTGTCATACGCCAGACTGACGGCTTTGCGCAGATTCAGGTTTTCCGCCAGCAGCGGGTCAGTGAAATTGAACCCGATATAGCGGATTTCGAATGACGGCACCGGCAGCAGTCTGATGCTGCGTTTGGCCAGCGCCGGAACCAGTTGGCGGTCTTCGCCGATGACCGCGTCCAGATTGTCCTTGTCCAGGGCGCTCATATCGAGTTCGCCTTGCAGGAACATCAGCCATGCGGAAATCGGCTGCTTGATCTGGTAGCAGGTGATTTTATCCAGCAGCGGCAGCGGGCGGGCACGGTCGGCCGGACTTTCCGCCGTCAGGAAAAATTCAGCGCGGTATTCGGGATTGCGCGACAGCGTGATCCGGTAGTCCCGGATCCACTTATCCAGCCGGAACGGCCCGGAGCCGACCGGGTGTCCGGCGATGGCTTCGCCGTGGAATTCAACCGCCCGGCGGGAGACAATCGAGGAGTAAGGGATTGCCAGCGAAAACAGGAAACGGGGATCGGGATCATTAAGCCGGATGACAAATGTCCGGTCGTCAATGACGCGCAGTCCGGCAATGCCCTGGTCATACAACGAATAATCCCCCGGCTTGAGCAGTGATGTCGCTTCCCGGAAATCGTCAATGCCTTTTATTTTGCCGCGGAACATCCAGAATACCGGGCTGTACAGCCTGGCGTCCGCGATCCGCAGGAAAGAAAAAACCACGTCACGGGCGGTGACCCGGCGATCCTTCGCGCCGTCCTTGAAGCAGGCGTCGTCCTGGAAAAGCAGGTCGGGGCGCAGTTTAAAAGTGAAGGTTTTCAGGTCGGAGGAAATCACCGGCATCGATTCCAGCATCGAAGGCGTCAGTTTATAGGGCCGCGCCGTATAGTCGTATTGCAGCAGCGTATCGTAAAAAGCCGCCACAATATTGCGGCTGGCCAGGTCGGCGGCCAGCGCCGGATCCATGGTTTTGACTCTGCCGCCGGCGCTGAGATGCATGACTTTTCCGGCTTCCCCGGTTTCGCCGCAACCGGAACCGGACAGCGTCAGAACAGCCGCCGCGACAAACGCCGTGAATATTCTGATATTAAGTTTCATGATAATACTCTCAACCGTTTTGTTTCAGCCATTCAACCGTATCCGCCATCGCTACTGCCGGAATGGCAACCGGACGGTAACCCAGTTCATTGACGGCGGCGCTGATATTAAAATAGTGTGAAAACGCCAGTTGCCCGGCAACAAAGCGGGTTATCGGCGGTTCGCCCAGAAACGGAATGACGCGATAAATAGTTTCAAAAATAATTCCCGCCAGATAAGCTTTGTCGTAGGAGATTGATTTCGCTACCGGCGGAATGGACAGCCTGGCCAGCAGTTCGTCCAGCCAGTTCCAAATCCTGACCGGGGAATTATCGCTGATGAAAAAAACTTTCCGCCGCGGCTGCACGCAATTCTTCAGATATTCCAGCGCTTTGATGTGGGCAAATGCCGCATTTTCAACATAGGTCAGGTCCACGAGATTATGTCCGTCGCCGATACGCACCAGTTTTCCGGCGGCGGCTTTCCGGACAATCCGGGGCAGCAGATGCGGATCGCCCGGCCCCCAGAGCAGATGCGGCCTTAAAACAACCGCCGACAGTTCCTTGTACGGCGAGCCGAGGACATTCTTCTCGGCAATCGCTTTGGTCGCGGGGTAATGAGCGATATAGGAATCAGGATAGGGCGCGTTTTCGTCAAGATTTTCAATATCGCGCGTCGGCGGATATGCCACGCTCGGCGAACTGGTATAAACGAGATGACGTATTTTATTGTAATTGCAGGCGGCAAGCACGTTCATGGTGCCTTCGACATTAATTCCGTAATATTCTTTCCAGGAACCCCATATTCCGGCTTTGGCGGAAGTATGGATTACGGCGGAGGAGCCCTTGCAGGCATCGTTCACGGCTCCCGGTTCCCGGATGTCGCCGCGGATAATCTCAACCCCGAGTTTTTCCAGCTCCGGAGCGGCGCTCCGGTTGAAGCATTTGATCCTGCCGCAATTCAGCTTGACCAGTTGCCGGACAATCCGGTTTCCAAGAAAACCGCTGCCGCCGAAAACGGTCACTGTCTCTTCCGACCAGTTCATTTATTTTCCCTTGATTATGGGTTATTTACAGGTCTTGAGAAAAGACTTTGCCGCCGCATCCCAGGCTTTTTTAGTTGACTGTTCAGGAACATATTCCTGAACTTCAAAAGATTTCCGGATAATCTCCCTGGCTTCCGCCAGCGAATAAATATCGCCGCCGGCGATGGCCTGCGCCATGATATTGCCGATGGCGGTGGCTTCGACCGGACCGGCGATAACCGGAATTCCGAGGCAGTCGGCGGTAAGCTGCATCAGCAGGGTGTCCTGCGTGCCGCCGCCGACAATATTGAGACATTCATATTTCACGCCGAGCATCGTCTGAAGTTTTTCCAGTTTGATCCGGAAATAAAGCGCCAGCGAGTCGTAAATGCAGCGGAGAAGAGCGCCGTCGCCGGGAATATCCCCCTGGCCGTGCTCCCTGCAGAACGCCGCCACCTTCGCCGGCATATCTCCGGGCGAAAGAAAGGCATTGTCATTCGGATCAATGAAAAATTGCAGTCCCTGTGCGGCTTTCGCCATCTTATTCATGTCGGCGAAGCCCAGATTGCGTCCCTGCTCATTCCAGACGCGGCGGGTTTCCTGGAACAGCCAGGTTCCCATGATATTGGTCAGAAAACGGATTTTCCTGTTCAGGCCGCCTTCGTTAGTGAACGGGGCCTCGCCAGCTTCTTCAGTCAGGATCGGTGCATCGATTTCGGCGCCGAGCAGGGCCCAGGTGCCGACACTGATATACGCCCATTTCTTATTGAGCGGGGCCGGAACCGCGGCAACGGCCGACGCCGTATCATGGCTGCCGACTTTAACCACCGGAATCGGGCCGCAGCCGATCTCGTCTTCAACAGATTTTTTCAGCGGCAGGGATTTTGAGCACGGCGGAACGATTTTCGGAAATACGGAGCAAGGAATGCCAAGCCGTTTAATCAGTTCAAAATCCCAGTCGCGACTGCCCGGATTCAGCAGATTGCTGGTTGAGGCTTCGCTGTATTCGCAACTGATGTCGCCGTTAAGCATGTAAGTCAAAGCGTCCGGCATCAGCAGCATCACGCTGCCGTTGAAATCCTCCGGATGGGCTTCCTTGTGCGCATAGAGCTGGTACAGGGTGTTCAACTGCATGAACTGGATTCCTGTACGGGCATATATTTCTTTTTGCGGAATGATTTTATAAACCTTTTCCGGAACGGCATCGGTTCTGGAATCGCGGTAATGATAAGCCGCTCTGACCGGTGCGCCGTTTTTGAACAGCACATAGTCAACGCCCCAGGTATCAATGGCGATGCTGGAGATTTTCTCCCCGGTGGCGACGGCTTTACGGATGCCGGTTTTGATCTCTTTGCACAGCTTGTCAAATTCCCAGTATAACGCGCCGTCTTTTTCGACAGGGCCGTTGCCGAACCGGTGGATCTCGGTAAGATGAAGCTTTCCGTCTTTGATTTTTCCGATAATTCCCCGTCCGCTGGAAGCGCCGAGATCAAAAGCCAGATAAGATTTTTCCATTTGACAAATTCCTTTTACTATGGAAGGATAATTCAGTTTTTTACAGATGAAAGTTTATCATAAACGCTGCGGATAAGTTCTTCAGTTTCATCCCAGCCGATGCATGAATCGGTGACGGATATGCCGGAAACCGGCTTCGTGCCTTGAACAATGTCCTGGCGTCCTTCCAGCAGATTGCTTTCCAGCATGGTGCCGACAATGGCCTTTTCGCCATCGGCAATCTGGTTTATCGCATCGTACAGCGCGATCCGCTGTTTTTTATAATCCTTATTGGAGTTGGCATGGCTGCAGTCCACGATAATGCTCGGAACCAGCCCCGCCTTAGTCATGGCCACTTTGACAAAAGCGATATACTCCGCGCCGTAATTGGGCCGGTCGCCGCCGCGCAGCACGATATGGCAATACGGATTGCCTCTGGTCCGGAACACGCCGATCATCCCGTCTTCATTAATTCCGATGAAACTGTGCTTGTTGCGGGCGGTGTTGATGGCGTCGATCGCAGCCTGGCAACTGCCGTCGGTGGCGTTTTTAAACCCCACCGGCATGGAAAGCCCGCTGGCCATCTGCCGGTGAGTCTGCGACTCGGTGGTCCTGGCGCCGATGGCGGCCCAGGAGACGGCGTCGGCCAGATATTGCGGCAGGAACGGATCAAGCATTTCCGACGCAGTCGGCAGCCCGATATCCACAATCTTCAGCATCAGTTTTCTGGCTTGCAGAATGCCTTTCTCAATATTGTAAGTGCCGTTCAGGTCGGGGTCATAGATCAAACCTTTCCAGCCGACGGTGGTGCGCGGTTTTTCAAAATAAACGCGCATAAGCAGCAGGATGCGGTCATCCACCTGATCGCTGAGTTTTTTCAGCTTTTCAGCATATTCGATGGCGGAATCGGGATCGTGAATCGAGCATGGGCCGACGATCATCATGTGTTTATTTGATTTGTGGTCGAGGATGTCGCAGATCGTTTTGCGCGACTCGATCACCTTCGCCACGGCATCGGACGAAATTGGAAACTTGGACTTTATCTCGCCGGGCGACATCAATGTCGCTTTGCTGAGAATATTTGTATTGTAACTCTTTAGCATTTTCACTTATCCCTAATCAAGGAGTCATCTGATTCTTTATATCATGCTAAAGTTATCTGAAAATACCGCATTTTCAACATGTGATTCAAACACTGTCAACGAAAATTCAAGGATTTTTGCCATCCTGCGGTTTTTATCCGGCAATGGAAAATCCGGGAGAATGAAAAATATGGGACTGCCCTGCAAAATTCAATGGTCTGAATTATTCTTCAAAGAGAGCAGTATTGGACTTGGATTTAATCCGGTATTGCTTGGGGGTCATTTTAAAGTTCTTCCGGAAAACACGGTGAAAATAGGCCTGATCCGGAAAGCCGGAATAACTGGCAACAGTATCGACATTGAATACAGTTCTTCTCAGCAGCGTGGCGGCATTTTCCAGCCGACTTGCATTCAATAATGCCGGAAAACTCTTGCCGAAAAGGGATTGCAAAAGCTGAGACGTCCTGGATGAGCTCAGACACAGCTCATCCGCCAGGTCGCCGATGGAAATATTATCCATGAAACGGCGGTCTATGAATGTCATGATCGTCTCCGCCCGTCCTCTGACACGCGACCGCTGCTGGTCTGCCTGTAAATTGGTGATGAACGCGCCGATCCGGTCTCCGATGAGTTCCCCGAGATCAAGCGCCGACCGGATTTTACGGTGATCGATCTCATGCAAAGACTTGAACCCGTCCGGCGGCATTTTGAAGACGGGACTTTTGGCGGGAGACAATATTTTACCGGAAGCCATCCCGGCGCTGCCCCGAAAAGGCCCGGCGAAGATTACGCCGGAAAGACGCTGGAAGATATAGATCGGAATAACCGCCTCCAGCAGAAAGCAATGACATACCTTCATAAAAGGCTCAGGATTAAAAGTCAAATGCCGCTGCACGGCTAAACCGTCAAATGCCATGCATGACGTCGCCAGAGACTCATTTTTCAATTTCAATACCGTGCAGAACGGGTTCAAATGAAATCTCGGCAGTTCGGGGATGTTTTCCCCTATCCCGCCGGTATAGTCATGGATACAGATATAGCAGCCGAATTCCTGTTCGAAGGCTTTTATCGCTCTGATGATTTTTTCTTTTTCCTGCGCGATGAAATCCATAGTATAATCCATGTTTTATTAAAAAATACACTAAAATTGTTTAAAAGTCCATATCTAATCTATTTTTTTTAATGTATTCTTTATTCATACAGATAAAATCAGTATCAGTTCTGAGAAAGCATGGAATATGGAATTATGGATAAATGGATCAATAACCTGGAAGAGCTGGTGAAGTCCGACGTGATCGTCTGCGGAGGCGGTCCCGCCGGACTGGCGGCAGCTCTGGCGGCAGCCCGAAACGGGGCGGAAGTAGTGCTGCTGGAACAATCCGGCGCTCTGGGCGGCATGGCCAGCATCGGGCTGGTCCCCATGCTGGCCTACACCTCTGACGGCGTGAACATCACAGCGGCCGGAGTCTGCATGGAAATCGCCGGGGAAGTTGTCGCCCGGATGGGAATCGGCCAAATCAATCCTTCCTGGCAGAGTATCAATCCGGAAATATTCAAAAAAGTTTGCGATGAAAAAGTCACCGCCGCCGGAATCAACGTGTATTTCAGCCAGAAAATCGCCGCAGTGGAACGGGACGGCGACCGGGTCACTGCCGTTGCGGTGGCCGGGCCGCGCGGACTGAAGCGCATAACCGGAAAAGTCTTCGTCGATGCGACCGGCGATGCCGCCGTGTCCGCATTTGCCGGAGTGCCGTTCGAATGCGGCGATGCGACCGGAAAAACAATGAGCCCGTCGCTTTGTGTGCAGTATGCCGGAATTGACTGGGATGAATATTTATCTTCTGAAAAAGCCGGGCGGAACTATCAGAAAATCTGGCATGAACTGATGGATGCGGGGAAAGCGCCGCTGCCGGAACGCCATTTTGTCGGTATTTTCAAGACCGGCCCCAGCGTCGGGACCGGCAATCTCGGGCATATTTACGGCGTCAACGGCATCAACGAAACCGACGTAACCCGCGGTTATATCGAAGGACGTGAAATAGCGGGGATCATTCACCGTTTCTTCCGCGAACATGTACCGGGGTTCAGGAATTCCGAACTGGTGAATACGGCATCGCTTCTGAGTGTCCGCGAAACCCGCCGGATTACCGGCGATTACTGTCTCAACTTCAAAGATTATCTGCGCCGGGCGGTGTTTCCGGATGAAATAGGCCGCTACTCGTATCCAGTTGACATCCATTCCTCTTCGACTGATGCGGAAGAACAGAAAAGGGTTGAAGACCGGATGCAGGAAACCAGTTACCAGTCCGGCGAAAATTATGGCATTCCATACCGGGCCATGCTGCCGAAAGGTATTAGCAATCTGCTGGTGGCAGGACGCTCGATCAGTTGCGACCGTGAAGTCCAGTCGTCGCTTAGAGTGATGCCGGCCTGCTTCATCACCGGCCAGGCGGCGGGTACGGCGGCGGCGTTGAGTTTGAGCCGTCAATGTATCACCAGGGCAGTCAAAACCGACCAGTTGCGGGCAGCAATGCGCGATAAACTGGGCGCTTATTTACCATAAAACCAATTCAACCGGCAGCCGTAAAAAAGGAGATGCAAATCATGCACAAAGACTACAGCCGTAAGGACTTCACACTCATCGAACTCCTCGTGGTGATCGCCATCATCGCGATCCTAGCAGCCTGTCGGACTTTTTTCCAAAGGCCATATAGCATGAAAATTGTGTAGTGATATATTACGATCAAAAAGGATTTGACGATGGGAGCGAAGTTTGTGAATGTGGA
>JBAYIO010000032.1:0-46889 GCA_041665605.1 Victivallaceae bacterium
AAGCAAGCAATTATGGAGTGTCTGGAAAATCAAACAACCGAGATACTCCATGATCTAGAAACACTATTGACGTGTGAATTTCAGAGTTTTAAAAATGTTAATATTTTAAACTAATACAGTATATATTTTTTGGCGTTATTACCTGAAAAATATCATAAAATAACATGATTTACCCTGATCATTAAAATGAAAACCAAGTATTTTGGAGTCAAATAAGCAAAAACAAATTCTGTCTCATAGTGAATGTTTACACAGCTCGGGCTATTAAACCGGTTACAAGTAGTCGCGCTAGTGGCAGCTTCGCCGCTCTCCAGAAATCTGTTTTCAAACTATTCCCCTTCCCTCTTTTCAGTATAAAACAGAAATATATGTGTAGAAGAACAGAAATCAATGAATTTTAGAATCTTAGCTAAAATTTATCTTGGACCGAGTTTTTTTACCATACGCGTGGAATCATGTAGCTGGACGATTGCGAATTTCAGTGAACACCTGACCGTCATAACAGGCACTGGTGACGGTATTTCAACGGAGAAATACCGAATTTTTTACTGAACTTCAGTGAAAAATAGTTGGAGTCGGAAAATCCGCACTGTTCAGCAACGTCGGCAATGCGGAGGTGCTTCTCTTTCAACATTTCTGCCGCATGATTCAGTCGCAGACTCAACAGAAAATTAATTGGACTGGTTCCCGTGGCCGCCCGAAATTGGCGCGTAAGGTTTCGCGGCGACGTACAGGCCATTGCTGCTAATTCTTCCAGCGTGAAATTACGGGCAAAATCTCTTTCCATCAGAATGATGATATGGTCGATTTTCGGCAGAACCGCTTTCCTATCCACGGGATTGGCATCATACATTTGCGATACCGTCACCATAATATTGATCAACTGGGTGATGGCAACGATTTCGCGATAATCGTTTTTCTGCCAGAACACTTCATACAGGGTCATCAGCATATCCTGCAATTTCAACAATTGAGTCCAGTTCAAATGAAGCTTATGTTTAAAGTTGCGGGTGGTTCTGGCCTGCGGTTCAAGCCAAAATACCATTTTATAGCCGGGCATCCGGTACAGGTATTTCCACGGCAGCGGCAACATGGCCGGATCGAATAACAGGTTGATCAGTCGGAGGCGGTCGTTCTTTTTGAAGAAGTGGCAGGTGTTGCCCATCAATACAAAAAGATCGCCGCTACTGACCGGATAATCCCGTCCGTCGATGTTTTGAATACCTGTCCCCGCGGTAATCAGGATCAGTTCCGAAAACTTATGGTAGTGATTGACGAATGTATAATTTTCCCAGTCGTGCGGCGAACATTGTCCCTCCACCGGTACCACTGATAAATGAAAGCCCCTGATGGGGAAAAATTCCTCTCCTGAAAGATTGATGGCTGTTTTCTTCATATTTTTATTCTCCGGCGCAATGCACACAACGATGTCAGTGCGGCATTATCACCAGTGGAACCGGGTGTTGGCCGCAAACGACATGCCCAGTCAATAACTTGTCCATATAATAAAGTAAAATGTCCTGATTGTCAAGGTTTTTTCCTGAATAAAATGATATAATATCCTACAATACAGGTGAAAGTATTAAAACAGGAGATATTTATGAATCTGGCTCTTTGTATTGCCAACCGGGGATTTTTCCCTGGAGAACTGATTGCCTTGACCAGAAATGAACTGCTGAAGGTTATCGGCGCGGCCGGATACGGTGTTATCATGCCGCCGGTGGAAAAGTCCAAATACGGCGCGGTCGAAACGATTGAAGAAGGCATGGCCTATGCGGATTTCCTGCGGCAGAATCAGGGGAACTATGACGGGGTGATCCTTGTCCTTCCTAATTTCGGAGATGAAAACGGCGCGGCGGAAGCACTGCGGCACTGCGGCGTGCCGATATATATTCTTGCCTATCCGGATGATTTGGGCAAAATGGACTTTTCCCAGCGGCGCGACGCCTTCTGCGGCAAGCTGTCCATCATGGATGTTTTCACACAATATGGCATTCGGTTCACCGCGTGGGGACCGCACGTACTCAAGCCGTCGGTGCCGTTGTTTATGGAGCACCTGGAACAGTTTGCCGCGGTATGCCGCATTGTCAAAGGTCTGAAAAGTTGCCGTATTGCCGCCATCGGGGCGCGTCCGACCGCCTTTAAAACCGTCAGATGCGATGAAGTGGCGTTGCAGAGATACGGCATTACCGTAGAAGCATTTGACAATTCCGATCTGCTCATTCTGGCGCAGCGGGTAGATATCGCGACGGCGGAATTCATGACAAGGCGAGCCGAGCTGGTGGCATATTCTGATTTCAGTGAAGTTCCGTCAGACCGGATTGATTCGCTGGCCAAACTGTCCATTGCGCTGGATCTGATAATCGGCAAACATAATTTCAATGCGATTGCGTTGCGTTGCTGGAACGATCTGCAGGAGAATCTGAAAATTTCTCCGTGCGTTTTGCTGGGAATGCTCGGCAACCGCGGCATTCCCGCCGCCTGTGAACTGGATATCGGCAATGCGGTAGCGATGTATGCGCTCGGTCTTGCCTCGAAAGAACCCGCAACCTGTCTGGACTGGAATAACAACTATGGCGACGAACAGGATAAATGCATACTTTTCCACTGTGGTCCGGTGCCGAAGAAAATGATGTGTACGCCGGGAAAAATCGTCGATCATCCCATGTTTGCCAAAGCATACGGCAAGGGCATCGGATACGGATGCAACGTCGGCAGAATCAGGCCGATGGATTTTACCTTCACTTCATTTGCGACCTGGAACGGGGCATTGCACTATTATGCCGGAACTGGCAAGTTCATCGATCAGGAATTGCCGAAAGGCTATTTCGGCTGCGGCGCCGTCGCCGAAATCCCGCATCTCGAAAATATGCTGACCAGCATCGGGAAAGAAGGCTTCCGGCATCATGTCAGTATCACGGCGGGAAAATATAAAATTGCCCTCAATGAAGCGTTTGGAAACTATCTGGGATTCGAAAAACATGAACTGCAATATGCAGTTCGGTAGCGATGAAAGAAAATGCCTCATAAACGAAAAACAAAAGGTATCTGAAGATGAAACCAGCACGACAGGCCTCCGAGAACCATTATGCCAGAAAGACTTGTTTATCACTATTGGGAAAGTGGTCAGTATTGTTTACACCAAGTTGTTTTCCTGGCTGCCTATTAATGGTTTTATGCATTTCCTGGTGTTCAATGGCGCAAAACCGGGGCTTTTATTGCAGCGATACTGATTCGCCAGCCACGCTCGCGAGCCGAGGCGTCAATTTCGCAATGGCGTATCGATCCTTCAATAAGCCCCTGTTGGATTCCTTCGACGCCGCGGGGCTTAAAGTAATCGTCTACATTCCTTCAACGATGGTAGCGGCGGTCGATCCGAACACCCCCGCGACCCTGAATCCGATCCGGAATTACATAACCGGATTGCAGACCAATGGGTGCGATCATCCGGCCGCAATAGGGTGGTATCTGGCTGACGAACCGGAACTTACCGGAATTTCGCCGGCGCAGACCGCTGCCGCCTATGCGCTGATAAAAAGTCTCAGTCCGCTGAAGGTATATATGTGTTTTGCCGGCTTGTACGGATACATCGAGCCGCGCAGTAAAAGCAATGCGCTGGCATACGCGGCATCATATGATGTCCTGATGTTCGATACCTACCTTTGCCATAACAGTAATGTTCCGGGAAGAAATGCCGAGTTCAAGGTGTTCAGTTATTATTGGAATTGGATGAAGCTCAATGCGATATATGCCGGTATGGCCGCCGACCTCGGGAAAGAATATTGTCCGGCAATGCAGGCGTTCGGGGCGCAGCCGACCAATGATTCCAGATATGAATTATATAAAAACTGGCGGCTGCCGACCTTTAACGAAGCGCGGGCGCAAGCACACCTGGGGATTCAGACCAACGTCAAACGGCTGATATGGTATGCTCACTCCAGAGCGCTTACCAGCGTTGCGTTGCCGGCGGAAATTTATCCTTACGATGGGGTAACATGGCTCGGTCCCGGCGCCAATTCGGTTTTCGATGCAATCATAAACGAGTTAACGGCTTACGGTGATGCCATTGAAAACGGGGAAATTGTCGGCGGCCTTAAATCGGTATCCGATGCAAACATCATGGACAAGGTTTTCTACAGCCCCTCAAACAATAAAACCTATATTTTTGCATTGAATACGGCCAATGCCACAGTGAGCAATGTTGAATTCGCCTTGAATCTGGACAAAACCTATAGTCTGGCGACTCGCGTCGGGGCAAGAGAGAGCGGCGCCGTCGCGATATCATCCGGGGCCTTTTTCGATAGTTTTACCTGTTATCAGGCCCATATATATGAACTGGATACAACCGGGCAGCCGGTAATCCCTTCCACTACGCCAATCCAGGCGTGTACATTAAAGATTGATCTGACCAGCAACGACGGACTGTTTGATTTCAGCGTACAAAACGATGCCGCCTCCGCGTCCGGAATTTCCAGGGTCGTACTGAGCGGAGCAGGGGATATAACCACTTTCGGCACGTTTAATACGCCGTCCCCCCAAACCTTTAGCGTTGTACCGCCATTAAATTATAATCCATCGAACTGCATCAACAATCCGGGCTTTGAAACTACGCCACAATATTGGTCTTCAGGTACCGGATATGCGATTCAGGCAGGGGTAGGACGCAACGGCGGCAACGGCTTGCGTTGCTATCGTGCATCGGTGATACCTGACGGACAGCCATGCCAGTTTACGGTTCAGCGTATCCCGATCCAAGCCCGTCCCGGAACCGTTTATCATGTCGGTTGCTGGATTAAAACAACCGATGTCCAGGAAGTCGGATACGATGGCGGCGGGAGATTGGGGGTGGAGTGGTATGGGGCCGCCTCCGCCTTTATTACGGCAAAATATTCCCGGGGATTGACGGGCAATAACGATTGGACATTCGTTCAGATAACGTCCGAATGTCCGAATGGCGTAAACGAAGGATATATCGTGCTTAATGTGGCAAGAAATACCACCGGAACGATCGATTTTGACGATGTCAGCGTGTTGGCGTTTGAAAATGATGCGGGCATCGTAAATCCTGGGTTTGAAAACGACGCATCCGGCTGGTCAAAGAACAGCAAGTTTTCGGTTGTGACCGATTATAAGCACAGCGGCAGCAAATCGCTGTATTACAGCCGCAGCGATGCCAACGAATACGTATTCACGTCGCAAACGCTGTCGGCAGTGACTCCGGGAGTCAGTTATTCGCTGGGCGGCTGGTTTAAAAATGTCGGGATATCGCCAAGCGCAATGGACGGTGCCAGGATTGGCTTGGAATGGTATGATGCGAACAACAATTATATCAGCAGCGGCATTTACTCCTCTGGAGTATCTGGTACCCGTGAATGGAAATTCGCCTCGGCGAAAGGCATCTGTCCCAGCGGGGGAGATCATGCGTATGTACGGCTTTTCCTTAAACATTATTCGACGGGGCAGGTCTATTTTGACGATATCAGTTGTTACAGTTATCCTTCCGGGAGAGACGCTGTACTTGTTTTCTCCCCGGGACTGGAAGCCGGAGGCATTGCTTCCACGACGGCAAACCGAGTCTTTCCTGAATATGCCGGCGGGATGACAGGCACAGTCTATTTCGCCAACGGTTATCGGCTGCAGGGCATATTCCGGGATAAAGGCGATTCCGACGATGACAATGAGATACATTATGTCGCCGAACTCTCCAATACCAAAAAGGCAAGAGTTGAAATTAACGGCATCGACGGGTATTGTTGTGTATGGAACAATTCGAAGAGCGTCCGGATCAAACGGGTGAGAATTGATTCCTCCAACAAGGTCTTCGATTTGTTTGCAGGCGGCACGGGGTTCAGCGTGATAAGCAATGCGGGGGCGGCCAACGATAGTATCCTCGCCGATTATGCACTGCTGAATTTCCCCGATGATGGTCTTGCGCCGGCTGAATCGGCATCCAATGCCAACGGGTCGTGCGACTTGGAGATGACGCCCGGTACGCTCACGGCAACCGTATATTTCTCTGACGGCACCAGCGTATCCGGTCCGATGGCCAATGTTAACAATGTATATGTTTTTGAGAACTGATTCACGGCGGTAACGCCGTGGATGCCTGGAATGGGCATCCACGAAAATAACACGGCTTGATAGCATGGTTTGCAAAATAGTTTCAACAAAAATGAGGAGAGGAAGAAAATGAGGGTAAAGAATTTTACGTTCATCGAACTCCCGGTCTTGATCGCGATTATTGCCATTCTGGCGACCATGCTGCTGCCGGCCATATCCAAGGCCAAGCAACTGTCGTGTCTTAAAGGATGGGTCAGGGAAAATTCATACTGAAAGCGCCGCTGTGTGCGCGGGAGGAGCGCGGTACGATGATAATGACCACATGATAAAATGTCCGTATTGTACAGAAAATTGTCTTGATTATCAAGGTTTTTCCGGGGGAAAGCACTATATTATTTAAGAAAGGATATTTGACTCTTAATGCACATCAGCAGTTTTAAAGGTAATTTGGTTATTTCAAGCCGGCCCAGGCGGACGGGGAATTTTTTGTTGGGGTTGTACCGGACGGACAGCCGTCCATAGCTCCAACCGCCGTTGAGGCTTTGTATGCAAAATAGTTTTCAACAAAAACAATGAGAGGTAGAACATGTGGAAAAGGAATTTCACACTCATCGAACTCCTGGTCGTGATCGCCGTTATAGCGATTTTGGTGTCAATGTTGTTGCCAGCCTTGAACAAGGCTCGCGCCAGAGCCCATCAGATCACCTGTGCCAGCAATCTCAAGCAGATCGGACTGAAAACCGCCTTTTATCTGCAGGATAACAATGAGTACTTTTTCGAAAAATATAATCTGGCCGCCGGAGCCGGCTGGATGCATTGGAAGCCGTATTATTTCGGCTATTATCTGGGCATCGTCTACAAGCCGAACGACGAATACAAGAATACATTGCTGGACTGTCCGTCGAAAACAATCGGTTATCAGCAGAAAAGCATTGATTATGCCTATAACGGCAGTCTCGGAATAGCCGCCGGAACCTGGGGTGGACGAAGCGTAAGGATCAGGCAAACGACCAAAACCATCGTGTTTGCCGACAATACCGATTACAACTCCCCCAGTACCAATCCCTGTTCCTACTATTTCGGCTACGGATCGGGCAGCGTGAGAGATCCCGGCAACGGCGTGATCGGCTGGGGCACCCATGCGAAACAGGCGAATATACTATTTGTAGACGGTCATGCCGCCGGAATTGATTATCGCGAGCAGCGAAACAGCTATGTTCTGATCTATACCTGGCGGGACTCTGAAACCTACGACTGAGTATTTAATTTAAAACCGGATCAAGTCCGATGTCGCAGATTAACGCTGATGGCGGTCTCGCATTATTCCCTGATGCGGGGAGACATCAATGGAAAAATCCGCATTATTTCGCAATAAAATGGCCATTAACGGCGCGAGTTCTATTGAGAATGAATAGTCGAAATTATTGTTTATTTCGGGGGCATGAAGCGGGTAATAAGTATTTGGTCCATAAAGAAAAATAAAGCGAAGTCAAGGAGTTGCCTTAATTAATGAGCGAACATGAACAACAAGTAGACCGGTTCGAAAAAATGTCGATTTTGTGGAGGACAAGCATTTTTTTGAAATTGAATTTTTGCGGTGACATTACAGAATATAGGGATGATCTCTTAGCGAAAATAAGAAAGGAATTCAGAATCAGCATACTGATGTTGATGCATTACGTATTGATGATGTTCTTCTTTTTTTGCCACAGCCGTCTCGCAGCTGCAGAGATGTCCCCAGCTCCTTCCGACGAGGATTATCGATGGTACAAGTGTTGTCGGGCGGCCGGCAAAATTACGATTGACGGCAAGGCGGATGAAGCGGCTTGGAAGGTTGTGCCTTGGACGCGTGTTTTTGGCGATGCTTTTACGGGGCAGGCCCCGCGCTTTTCCAGCAAGACGAAAGTATTATGGGATGATGATTTTCTATATATAGCTTTCGATTTTGACGATCCGAATGTCTGGAACGAAAGCCACCCTCGCTATACGTTCATGTTTCATTACAACTGTGAGGGGTTTTTAAAAATATATTTGGATCCCGATATGGACGGCAGAAATTTCGTGGAAATGCATTTGAATGCCGCAAACTCTTTCAGGGACATGTTTTTCAAGCATACGCATATCGAACATCCGAGTTTGACGCATGTGCTGAATTATCAAAACCAATGGGAGCAGGAAAAAGAACCATATGCCCGACTGGATTGGAATTGCCAGGATATCAGAACCGCCGTATTGGTAAGAGGGACAATCAATAATCCCGCGGATATTGATGAAGGATGGAGCGCGGAAATTGCCATTCCCTGGAAAGGTTTGTCGCAACTGACAAACCTCACGACCGGTTCGCATAATAATCCGCCCCGAATCGGCGATGATTGGGGTGTGCAACTGGGGCGACGGTATTTTCGGCAGAAATGGGCAAAACCTGAAATTGAATCGACACACCGCAGCACAGAAGGTGGAAATCTGGAAAAGCCCCAACTCGATTCCGATCTCGGAAGACGGGTTTAAGGATACGTTCCAGGCTAATGAGGTCAGACTTTACAAGATTGCAAAAAAATAAAACCGAAACAACTTCCTAATCAACCGTGGTTGGTCAGGGAAGATATAATTCAAGATATAAAACAGGAATAATGTTGTCATGAAACGTAAGCAAGCGGAGTCGATTAAAGTGAACAATTGGGAAAACCCGGAAGCCATTACCATGTGGGATGCATCATGGCTTACCAGACACTATCCGGGCGGTGAGTACGAAGATTATGACCGTATTGTGGCCGAACTGAAAGAACGGGGTTACACAGCCGTGCGGATCGATGTGTTTCCTCATTATATCGCAAACCGTAATGACGGAACCAATGCCGAGGCGTTCCATTATTATCCGGGATACGGATTCAATATTTTCGGTATTGCACCATGGGGCGGGCCGTGGACGACCATTGTCCGCCCGCGGGCACAGTTGTTGGAATTCCTTGCCGTCTGCCGGAAGCATGGCATCAAGGTTGCGCTTAGCACCTGGGTGAAACCGTTGGAGGAAAAGCGGAACTGTGCCATCAGGAACGCGGATGATTTTCTGCGCATATGGAACGAGACCATGAAATTTATCGCGGACAACGGTTTCCTTGATATTATTTACTACCTCGATATCTTGAACGAATATCCTTGCTATCCTTGTTTCGAATGGCTGCATCTGCAACGTAGGCAGTTGACGGAAGCCATTGCCGCGGACGATTGCGAAACGACGCGCAAAAAGCTGGCCGAGCTCGATGATAATCTGGTTCAGACGGCGGTGCGCGGGCTGAAGAAGAATTGGCCCGGGGTGCCTGTCGGCATCAGTTTGCACCGGATCGTGGATGGCATTGACTACTCCTGTTGCGATTTCATCGATTACCATTCCTGGGCGTTCATGTCACTGCTTGACCTCAATGATCGGGAACAACTGAGTCGGCAGCGGCACACCAGGAGCTACGAACCGTCCCCGGAACTGTCGAGCCCGGCCTATGACCATCTCCACCCCATTGACGCCGTTCTGGAGGAAGTAAACGGTCATGTCCTGCAATACTGGCATACCCGCCGGGATGAGATCATCGGTTGGCTGGAGGCGGAAGTTGCCAAGGTTGAAGCGTTTTGCCGGCAGTTCGGGGTGGTACGCTACGGATCTACGGAAGGTTGGGCCAATGCATTCTGGTACGACCATCCGCTGCTGAGCTGGGAATCGGTAAAGGGCGTCAGTCTGCTTGCTGCGGAAATTGCCGGAAGACATGGTTATAGCTTCAACTGCTCCTCAAACTTCTGTTCCCCGCAATTCCCGACGCTGTGGCGCGATGTGGAATATCATCGGAAGGTAACCGCGGCAATTCTGGGGCGGCAAGGAAGATAAGCGTAGTTACATATTGAAAAACCGAGGAAAACATTCGGAGATGGACATGAATTGTGGAAAGCAGAAAACTGTGCCCGCCGCGTGGTATGCGCTTCGCCGTACCCTGCCGCTATGGCGATTTGAGGAAAATTTCAATGAGCTTATAGCGAAAGCGGAAGACTACCGGCTTGACGAGGTTATCATCAAAGTCGATGTCGAGGAATTTTCACATGGACAGTTGCCGCTCTGGTATCTGGAAAGCTATCTTGAAAAACTGTTCCGAATAAAAACCGAGCTGGAAAAACGCGGAATCTGTTATTCGCTCAATCCCTGGATTACCCACGGGCACGGCGACCGCGGCCGTTGCGGACAAGACGTGATTCCGGGCCTAGTGACGATGGTCGGGACTGAAGGACAGCGTTCAACCGCCTGCGCCTGTTCCCTTTCTACCGCCTGGCAGGAACACACGAAAAAGCTTTGGACACTCTATGCCCGGACAATGCCCCATGTTATCTGGGTGGAAGACGATATCCGTTCCTTTGGGCATGGACCGGTAAAATACGGCTGTTTCTGTGAGTTACATCTGCGGGAATTCTCCCGCCGGGTAAATCGCGAAGTTTCGCGGGAGGAATTGGTTGCCGCTATCACTGCGCCGGGTGAACCGCATCCGTGGCGCGGGATTTATCTGGACATGCAGCGCGAGACTATGATCGACACGGTACGGATGTTAAGCCGGACCGTTCACGCGTTCTCACCCGATACCATGGTCGGGCTGATGTCGAGTGGTCCCCACATCCATTGTATTGAAGGACGCAATTGGAACGCGTTTGCCGCTGCGCTTGCCGACGGAAAACAACTGTACAGCCGTCCGACGCTGGGGGATAATTATACGGAAACCAATCTGCGTAATTTCCGCGAAGGTGCGGTGTCTATCAAGCTGACGCGTCATGTCCTGCCCGATGCCATCGAACAGACGGAAGTTGAAAATTATCCGTATACGCCTTTTGCCAAAAGCGTCAGCGGAACTTTTCTGCAATTGGCTTTGTCGTTCGGACTGGGGTGCCGCGGTGTAGCCATGAATCTTTTCGACCATCTTGGAACCATGATGGAAGTGGCTCCTGGTTATGGCAGAATGCTTGCGACCGGAAAAGATTATCTTAACGCACTGGCCGCGACAGCCCAAACCCCGGGACGGTGGCGGGGAGTACGGCTGTTGCACCATGACCAAAGTTTTCTTTCGCGCAATGTCGCCGGCCGCCGGTTGCAGGATATCAAGGAAGACGGTTTCAATACGGCAATGTTGCTGGAGGGTATGGGAATTGCCAATGATTACGGCGATTCTTCGGTAACCATGGTCTCCGGACAGACCATCCGGGCGTATTCCGATGCCGAGATCCGAAAAATATTCAGCAGCGGGGTACTGCTGGATGCCGTTGCGGCAGCGGCCTTGGTCGACCGGGGCTATGGCAGGTTGATTGGGGTGGAGAAGATAATCCGTCGTGACCGGATTTATCAGTTCGGCCCCTACAGCGTTGAAGAATATCTTGATTCGGGCTTGGAGCTGGGTGGCGAATCCCGATATAATAGTCTACGCTTCGGTAATGAGCTGGAACCGATGTTTACCGAATTTGCCCTGGACAGCTCTTGTCGCATCATGAGCCGTCTGGCCGATTTCGATGCCGTGTGCCATCAGGTGAGCGCGTTCCGTTATGAAAATGAACTCGGAGGACGGATTTGTGGTTGGGGATTCGACTTTGAGGAGACGAATAACGGAGCGTTCTGTACGCCGGTCCGTGTTCTCCAGATGCAGGATGCAATTCGCTGGGCCAGCGGCGACAAGCCAGATTTCCTGGTTACCAACGACGGCAGTTGGACCATGGCCTTGCGCAAGGATTGTGCGGACTTCATCCTGCTGGAGGCATTCAATTTTTCCCCGGATCCGTGGACGACGTTTCATGGTGAGCTGACCTTGGACCGTAAACCGGCGCAAGTGCTGCAACTGTCCCAGGACGGATACTGGAGTAAATCCTCGCTGGAGTTGAGTTTTGACGGTGGAATTTTGCGTTTGTCAGGCAAAATTTCCATTAACTTTCAGGAACCGCTGATCCTGAAGCTCTTGTTTTAGTGTCCCTGTCGAGCAGATGGCATGAATTTGAATTACCTGAAAATTGACCGAAGATTATTAACGGAGGAATAAGTATGATGAGAAGTAGAATTGTGCAGATATTACTGTTGTTGCTGAGCCTAAACGCGGTAACGCTTTACGGCGTTAACCTGGTGGATAACGGCGTCCTGTCCAGCGATCAGAGCCTGGAACCGGACAACTGGCTGATGAGCACGAACGCGGTGTGGTATCAGCGCACCGGCGGCCCGGACGGCAAAGCCATGATTACGGTCCGTCCGACTTCGCTGTTCAAATTGAACCAGACCGGAATTACGCTGGTGAAAGGAGAAAGGTACCGTATCAGCGCCATGATCCGGACGAAAAATTTCTCCTGCAGGAACGGTCGGCTGGTTGTTCATGACTATGGCTGGTACCATGACGCCGGCGTTCTGAATTTTCCGGCTGATTCCCCCTGGTGCCGCGTTGAAGCGGAATTTGTTGCCTTCGAGTCCCAAAGTTGCCGCTATGATGTGATATTTTATCTGGCGGATACCAAAGGTGAAATCTCGATTGCCGATATCACCCTTGAGCCGTTGACAGCCAAAGCCGCGGAATCGTCGTTCAGTCCGATGGGGAACCTCAAGGGGCGTTACCTGATCCCGCAGGAGCCTTGTCTGAACGCCTTGCCCGCCGGGCAACAGGAAATGACATTGTTCTGGGGCTACCCGGTTAAGGCGGACACCCGTTGCGAGATCACCATTGACGATCATCCTTGCCCGCCGGCCAAAATCGAGAACTACCAGGTCAAAGTACCCTTGCGCGGGTTGTCCGCCGGTCAACATCGGCTGCAGGCGCGCGTTGTCCCGGAAGAAGCGGGGGTAGAAACCAGGGTTTGTGACGTCGCCTTCGGTTTTGCGCCCGTGCTTCCCGAGGCGGTGGGCGCGCGAGCCTGCAACAGTCTGGTCACTGAACTCGTCAATCAGCCGGTCGGCAGCGGGGCGAATGATATTTCCTTTGTCAATCCGCGCGACGGCTGGCTTTTCTTTGCCGTTGAAACTCCGGGAGTGTGCGAACTGACGCTGGAAGGCGAAAAAACGCCGTTGATAGCGGCGGATAGTCCGCGTCGTGAGACCATGCGGCGGCTTAAGGCCGGCACACATCGTCTCCGTGTGGGGCCTGGCGCAGTCTCCGGTCGCTTAATTGTCCGGGCCATTCCCGGACTGTTTAAATATCCGGCCTGTACCAGCGCCTCGGCTTCGCCCGGTGGAGAATTGGATTGGAATTTCCACAAAAAATATGTCCTCGACGCGTGCAATATCCTGAACGGCCCCAGTATTCCGCCGGAACACCGGGCCGAAGCCGCCGCAACGGGGGTCGAATGGTTCGCCAATATCGGCGTAAGTAAATATGTCGATTCCATGGACGGCAAGGCGCTGGCGGAAAAAATTGGGAACGGAGCCGCTTTTACGAACCCGAGCTATAGCGGCACGACCATGGACGAGTTGTTCTTCTATCGTTCCGCCGAAAGTCTTATTCATTACTCCGACGCGTTGCGCAATATCCGCAATCCCGCCGACAAACACATTTATACCTGGTTTGTCGGCAGTCCCTCCATTCCCGGACTGCACAACTATTTCATTTCCACGGCAATGAACGTTTCCGGCGGTCGCGGAGTTATGCTGTTCGAAGCATATTGTGCCTCGCAGGCCACTGAAACAGACGCGCGCTCATTTGTGGAAAATAAAATTCTGACCGTCATCCGCCAGATGAATAAATTCATGCCGGGAGCGACCCCCAAACTGGGAATCATTCTGGGCAACTTTACGCTGATGCCCTATTCGCTGGATCATCATCCGGATGTGGATTACAAATATTTTCTTGATCTGCAAATGAACATCATTGCGAATCATCCCGAATGCCGCGGTCTGGCGGTGGTCGGTTACTGGAGCTTCATGTATTCCGACGAGGAAATGGCGCGGTGGTCGTTCCGGCTGCTCCGCCATTATGCGATCGAGGGGAAAACGGCGATGCTTTCGGAACAATACGGTTACAAGTATTTGCCCGGCCTACTGCGGAACTGCGATTTTTCCCATGACCTCAAATATTGGAACGCCGAAGGCAATATCCGGGTAGCCTCGCATCCTTCATTCGGCACTAAGAATATGGGGTTGTGGATGGCGGCCACCGGCCTCGGCGACGATTTCGCCGTATTCAAGCGGGGGGAAAAAGCGAACACCCTCAGTCAGACCGCGACCGGACTGATTCCGAACCGGCTCTATTCCCTTCAGTTTGCGGTTGCGAATCTGGCCGATGTGAAAGCCGACAGAGTCAATCCCCGCAAATTGGAGCTCAAGGTCGATCTGGACAAGGCGGCGATCATCCCCGAGAAAAGCTATATCCATGTCGACAACCGTAAGGCGACCGAATCGGGGGCTAAGATTAATAATAACTTCGGGCGAATCAACCTGCACCGGGTTGTCTTCCGGGCGACGTCGCCGACGCAGGAAATAAAATTCAGCGATTACGGCGCGCCCGGCGAAGAGCTGCTGCTGAATTTTGTCCAGTTGAAACCTTATTTTGAGAATTGACCTGGAGAAGCCCCGCTCGAAATCCGCCGGGGGCGGACACATGCGGAAGTAAAATAATATTTGAAACCCGAGGAAAGCGTTTATCATGGAAAAGATGTTGTTGTGCGTGATGCTTGCCGGTCTGGCGTTGCCGGGGTGGGCGGAGAAATCCAGAGCCATGAAAATCGAGGATGTCGATCCTAATTTCAAGGTGGCCAAAATCGGCGGTACGGCTATCAATTGTTTCAATATCGATACGGCGCCGTTTCAACTGTCCGGATTTCCCTGGCGCAAGCCGTCCGGGGCCTTCTATCGTTTGCCGGAGGCGTTCACCGAGAAGGAGGTGAACAAGCGGGCGCTGCTGGTTGCCGGTCATACTTCCGGGGGATGATCCGTTTCCGGACGGATTCTCCGGTTATTGCGTTGCGCGCCGAGATGGATGCGTATTATGAGATGAGCCACATGGCGCGCAACGGCAGCGCCGGGGACGAAGCTGGAGGAGCCGACCCCGCGCTGTGAATAATCCGGTGTTGTTCTACGGTTCGTCGATCACCCATGGCGGCTGCGCCACCCGTACCGGCAACAACTATGCGGCTATGTTATGCCGGGCGGTCGATGCGCCGCTGATCAATCTGGGTTTCTCCGGCAGCGGTTGCGGTGAGATCGCGATTGCCCGTGCAGTAGCCGATTTGAAACTGTCGGCGGTGGTCATGGATTACGATCACAACGCGCCGAGCGTGAATCATCTGGCCAGGACCCACGAGTCCTTTTTCCGCGCCCTTCGGGAAAAACAGCCGGAGTTGCCGGTCATCATCATGTCCAAATGTGATTTCAAGGGTACGAAGGATGAGATCAAACGTCGTGAGGTCATCCGTAAAACCTATGAAAACGCCGTCAAGGCCGGGGACAAAAAGGTGTGGTTCATCGACGGAGAGACGTTGTTCGGCAGTGAGAATCGCGATGCCTGCGGCTGCCACCCCAACGATTTGGGTTTTTATCGTATCTATCGCGCGGTATTGCCGGTGTTGCAGTTGGCGCTGAAGCAGCAATAAAAAACAGTAAAAAGGACTGAGAATATGAAAATCACAGGAATAAAGACGTTTATCTGCGATGTGTACCGCACCAATTGGGTGCTGGTCAAGGTGCTTACGGATGAAGGGGTGTATGGGGTCGGCGAGGCCACGCTGGAGCATCGCGAACTGGCGGTGGAGGCGGCGTTGCGCGAGCTGGAACGTTATCTCATCGGCAAGAATCCGCACCGGATCGAAAGTTTCTGGTCCGAAAACCATCGCGACGCGTATTGGCGGGGCGGGCCGGTATTGACCACGGCGCTGTCGGGTATCGAGATGGCTTTGTGGGACATCAAGGGCAAAGTGCTGGGCGTACCGGTCTATCAGTTGCTGGGCGGCAAGGTGCGCGATGCGGTGCCGTGTTATGCCAACGGCTGGTTCGCCGGTTCACGCACCCCGGCGGAATTCGCGGCCAAGGCAAAGGCAACCGTAAAATCGGGTTTCAAGGCGTTGAAATGGGATCCGTTCGGTTCGGCCTACCTGACCATGACCGTGGACGAGTTTGCCGCCGCGATCGACTGCGTGGCCGCTGTCCGGGAGGCGGTGGGACCGGGGGTGCATCTGTTGATCGAGGGGCATGGGCGGTTCAACGTCCCGACCGCCGTGCGGGTCGGGCTGGCGCTTGAGCGGTTCGACATCACCTGGTTTGAGGAACCGCTGCCGCCGGGCGATCTCGAGGGGATAGCGGAGGTGAAAAGACGGATCAATATTCCGATTGCCGCCGGGGAGCGGCTTTACACCCGCTGGGATTTCAGGGAACTCTTCACGCTGAAAGCGGCCGATTATATCCAGCCGGATGTTTCGCATTGCGGCGGTATCATGGAACTCCGCAAGATCGCGGCCATGGCGGAATGCTATTTTCTGCCGTGCTGTCCGCACAACCCGCTGGGAGCCGTCACCAACGCCGCGACGCTCCAGATCGCCGCCTGCACGCCGAACTTCCATCTGCTGGAAACGATGTCCAACGATGTGTCCTACCGCCATCTGCTCACCACCGAGAAGGTGGATTTCGCCGACGGCATGATACGGATTCCAGAGCTGCCGGGACTGGGCATTGACATCAACGAGGAAGAGTTGCTGAAACATCCCTACCAGCCGCACAACCTGCGGCACTACAACGGCGATCTGACCATGATCCGGCCCCGTGACAGTCAAGGATGGTATGGCTCCGGCAGATAGAAGCAATCGAATAGTTTATCCGATCCCGGACCATGCGTCCGGAATCCAATTATAACTTAAGGAATGAAGAAAATGCGTTTTAAAAACCAGGTTGTGTTAGTGACCGGGGCGGTCCGGAATACCGGACTGGCCATTGCGGAAGCGTTTGCCCGGGAGGGTGCGATAGTGGCGTTGAACGGCCGCAAAGCCGGGGATGTGGCCCGCGAGGCCATGCGGATCCGCGAAATTTGTAAAGCTACCGTGCTGGAAGTCCCCGCCGACGTGTCCGAGCCGGATCAGGTGGCCGGCATGTTCCAGAAGATCGACAGGGAATACGGCCGCGTGGACGTCCTCGTCAACAACGCCATTGTGCAGGGGATGGGGTACTCGCTGGTCGACACCCCGCCCGAGTTTCTCGAAGAGGTATTCCGGATCAACGTGTTCGGCACCTACTACTGCGCGCAGGGCGCGGCGCGGCTGATGCTGAAGAACGGCAAGGGCGCCATCGTCAATATCGGTTCGGTCACGGCGGAACGAGCGCTGCGCAACCGCAGCGTCTATCTGTCCAGCAAGGGGGCGATCAACTCGCTGACCCGGGGTATGGCGGTCGAACTAGGACCGCAGGGCATTCGCGTCAACTGTGTGGTCGCCGGTTATATCTACAGCGACCGCTGGCCGGTGCTGGCTGACGGCGTGACGGAACGCCGCCGGGCCAATATCCCGCTGGGCCGGGAAGCGCGGGGCAGCGATATCGCCGGTGCGGTAATGTTCATGGCCTCCGACGATGCTTCCCGGATCAACGGCGCCAGTCTGACCGTCGACGGCGGATTGTCGATCCAGTTCCTCCCAGCCGATCTGGATGTCTAACCCACTTGTCGAGAGGTAGAAAATGAATATCATATGGCTTACGCAAGGCGGATTTTTGTTTGAATCCGGCAATAATCGGTTGCTGGTCGATCCCTACATGGGCGACAGCCTGGAACCCCGGGGCATGAAACGCATGGTGCAGTTTCCGCTGGAGCTGAGAGACCTGAACCCGGATGTTTTTCTCACTACCCACGATCATTTGGATCATCTCGATCCCGATGCCGTCACGGCGGTGGCCGCGGCGTATCCGGACTGCGTTTTCGCCGGTTCCGAACGCTCGTACCGTCACTTCGGCGAACTGGGAATTCCCGAGGCGCGGCGGAAATTGCTGCAACGCGACCAGACGCAGCATTTGGGCGGATTCGACATCCTGCCGGTTTTCGCCAGACATTCCGATCCCTCCGCCATCGGGGCGGTGATCTCCGTCGGCGGAAAACGACTGTACCTGAGCGGCGATACCGAATTCGATCCCGCCATTATCGCCAATCCGCAACTCCATGGCCTGTATCTGATTTTGATCTGCATCAACGGCAAATTGGGCAATATGACCATGGAACAGGCGCTGGAGGTGGTGAAAGCGCTGCGCCCGGCCAAGGCATATCCGATGCACTACGGCCTGTTCGCGGTCAACACCGCCGATCCGCAACCGTTCATCGACGGCTGTCGTGCGAACGGCGTCGCGTCGCTGGCCATGACCCCCGGTCAAGTCAACCAACTCTAAACCATGAGGATCAACATGATTCCTGAAGGTATAATTCCACCGGTGTTAACCCCGCTCAAACAAAATCAGGACGTCGATTTCGCGGCATTCCGGCATCTGCTGGATAAACTGATCAACGGCGGGGTTCACGCTCTGTTCGTGGCGGGAACCGCCGGATTCGGCTCGGTGCTGACCGAAAAACAGTACTGCGAAACAATCGAGGAAGCTGTCGGACATGTCGCCGGACGGCTGCCGGTACTGGCCGGAGTCCTTGAACCGTCGACCATGCGCGGCGCGGCATATCTGAAATTTCTGGAACGCAGCGGCGTGAGTGCAGCCGTAGTGGTCGCCCCATACTATCTGCGGGCCGGAAACGAGACGCAACTGCGGCGGCACTTCGGCCGGTTGCGGGAGGCCTCCGACCTGGAACTGGCCGTCTACAACATCCCGATGTGCACCGGCACGACCATCCCGGCCGGCCTCCTGGCCGAACTGGCCGGACGCGGCTGGATTTCCGCCTGCAAGGACAGTTCCGGCGATCCGGTCTATTTTGCCGAACTCTGCCGCGCCGGACAGGCGCACGGCATGAGGGTTTATCAGGGGATGCGTCCGGATTTCGCGCAACTGGCGCAACTTGGCGCGTCCGGCTGCGTGCCGGTGCCCGGCAATGTCAGCCCGGAACTTTTCGTGACTGCCTGGAACCAGCGCCGTAACCACGCGACCTTGCCGGAGCTGCAACGGCAATGCGATGTAATCTGGGAACGGCTGGTAACCGCCGGGGATTTCTTCAGCCGTTCGCTCAAGGCCCTGGCGGAACAAGGCATCGGCTCCGGCGTCATGCCCGAACCGTTCAACGAGGCATAACCGCACACTATGAAAAAGGATTATTTCAATGAAACTTAGTAACGAGCTTATTCTTAAGGCTCCAAACCAACAAAATGATACGCTGGCGCTTGCCTGGAATGAACTGCAGATTCTTTGGAAAAAGCGGTTCGGCGATTTGAGCACCAAACACGCACCGATAGTTTTAAAAATAGATTTTGTACTGAGTCCGGCAACCAATGGATTTTCCGTTCATGTCGCTTCGGACAGCCTAACGTTCCGGGCATCGACCACGGTTGATATCTTGTATGCGATATACGATTTCGCGGAGGAATGGCTTGGTTTTTGCTTTTTCGAACCTGGCGTCGACCGGGTGAGCCACAAAACTGATAGCGTGGAATTGCCCGACGGCAGGCTGCTCGCCTCCGGGCAGCCCGGCCTTGTCCGGCGCGGCTTTATCCAGGAATTCCCGTTCGGCGAATACAGTTATGAAATCGGCGACTGGATGGCCAAAAATAAGCTGAATTATCTGTTGACCTGGATGAAGTACTACGACGAAATGCCGGAAGCGATGAAGGCGTTTTATCGCTTGCGCGGCATTGAGATTGAAAGCGGCCATCACAATTTCAATTATTGGATACCGCCGGAAAAATACTATCAATCCCATCCGGACTTCTTTGCGGTTCTCGCCGGCAGAAGAATCAGTCCGACCATGGACAAATCTGCCTTGCTGCTGAGCGAACAGCTTTGCACGACAAATCCGGCGCTGCGGGCGGAAATCGTGAAAAACATGGTCAAGTATTGTCGAAAACACCCTGAAATCAGAACCATTTCCTTGATCCCTAACGATGGTTTCGGCTGGTGCGAATGTGAACGGTGTTCCAGTTTTTATGACAAAAATCTAAAAGGCGGTTTTTACAGCGTTTCGGCCCATGTTTATAAAGCGGACAAAATTTACCATGACATGGTCCGCGATATCGTCGCTCAACTGGGACAACTGCTTCCTGACGTCAACGTCACCTTCTGTGCCTACGTAAACTACTGCACTCCAGCTCCAGGCTTCCGACTGGAAAAAAATCTGACGGTGCATTTCGCCCCATATTGGCGTTGTATCAACCATCGGATCGACGATGCGGACTGTCCGATCAATTCGCGTTACGCCGACGATCTGGACCAATGGCTGAACGTAAAAAACGGTGGAGAAGTCAACATTTACGAATATTACATGGGGATCAACCTGTATGTCGGACTGCCGATGGTTCATCATGAGGATATTTTCGATGAAATGGCCTGGTATGCGAAAAAAGGCATTGACGGCGTCCTGACCCAGTTTCATTTCGCCAACTGGACCAGTTATGGACTTAATTATTACCTGATGGCGAAAGCCGCTTACGGCGCCGATAAGAAGCATGCCGTCGCAGCCGCCTTGCAAGGCATTTTCGGAGATGACGCGGCCATGGCCGGCGAATTTTATGCCGCAACAAAAAAAATGGTATTGAGTACCGGACCTTGCCATATCCCCTATCCCTATGCCTTGTTCCGTCGTACCTCAATCGAACAATATCGGGAACTTCATGCTCTAGCCGACGTCTTGCGGCAGCGCGCTCCGGATGACGAATTTCGTCGCGCACTCGTTTTATGGGCGGAATATCTGGTACGGTTCAAGGAGCTTTTTGACCGTTATTACCGCATCGGGGTTACGGTCGCGGAAATCGACGCCTTGCGACAATGGCTGCATGGCCTGCCGTTACAGATTGTTGTACTTGAGAAAGTCGATCTGCTGTTCGAGGCATGGATGGAATGTGTGAAGACCGGGCGGCAGTGGCTACACTTCAATCTGGAGTGGGAAGATGAATACATCCGTCGACATTGTCAATGCTTGAATGCCATTAACGAGAGAGGAACGCGATAATGCAACGCATAATGATTTCACATTTACCGGTAAAGGCAGTAACACGCGGGCCTCGCCGTAGCGTAAAAAAGCTCATCCGCGGAAAATGGCGTAGAGTAAAAAACTCATCTGATAGAGATGACGGCTATCTAAAAACTTTCCGTCATTTCGCAAGTCAAATATTCCAAGGGATTTTTCTCGTATCAGGCAAATTTATTTCAGACTTTTTGTTGATTTGGAATAAATTTAACTTAAAATTGCATGACCAGACAATAGCAGTCCAGCCGGGAGCGAACCGGAAAAGAAGATAATGGGCGAAAATCAGTTACGCTACCTGGCGGTAGTAGTACTTCAGCAATCCGCCAAGTCGTTCTTTGGTTTTGACTTTACCAGAGCAATTTCCAACTTTTTCTGCCGGAAATGGGATCGTATTGTTTAACCCTTGATGATTACGTTCTTGATGAAAATGACTGATATATTCATTCAGAGTATATTGTAAGGCTTTTTTGCCAAACAGTACCTGCCGGTCAAGAATTTCAACTTTTACTGACTTTACCCAACGCTCCGCGTAAGCATTCAAATTTGGGGACATTGCCGGAAGCTTTAAGGCTTTGATTCCGGCTGTGTTCATTATCGTATCAACCTGAGCAGTATATTTTGTGTCACGATCATGAATCAGATATTTTGCGTTCTGAAGTTCGCCATCCCAACCGGTCAAGTTTCTGGCGACCTGCGCCATCCATTCTCCATTGGGATGGGTGGTAATTCCGCCAATGACAATTCTGCGGGTTTTAACTTGAATGAAAAACAACCGTAGGGTAAAAAAACTCATACGCTGAAAATGACGGCGCTTTAAAAGCTTTCCGTCATTTCGCAAGTCAAATATTCCAAGGAATTTTTCTCGTAACAGACAAACTTCTCAAGCAGTTTTGTGATTTTGTATGATTTTTTTGCTTCAATTTACATAACCAGACAATAATAGTCCAGCCGGGAGCAAACCGGAAGAAAAGGGTAATGGACGAAAATCAGTTACGCCGCCTGGCGGTAGTAATACTTCAGCAGGTCCGCCAAGCCGTTCTCTGGTTTTGATTTTACCAGAAATATTCCCGACTTCTACTGCGGAGAATGGAATGGTATTGTTTAATCCTTGATGATTACGTTCCTGATGAAACTACCCCACAACTGACGATAAAAATGGAAGCGGATTTAAAGGTGATTTCCTCTGAAAGAAAAACGGCTAACAATCTCTTCCAGGGCTAATAAGACACTGAAAATCAATAAATTACACCATCTCTTTATGCTAGAGGTACTTTTCGTTTAATTTGAACATGCTCCACCATTTTATTTTCCGATCTTTGAACAGCAGATAAATTACTGCGGCAAAATGACACACGTTCACTCTTGCGATGTCAGTGCAGTTTTCATCTTCCGGAAAATCAAGGCTGTAGGCTAGCGTTGGTTGCGCGGTGGCAAAGCGCAGAAGCAATTCGATTCGCTGCTCATCGGTGAACTCGTCAGAGTAGCGGGCCATCGCCTCCCGCAGTTCATTAAGCGTTATATGCGTTCCAGTTCTTCCTGTTCTTCCCAGGTAACACCATATGGGAATCCCCATGAGGTATACCCGGCGATAAAGGCAAAGTCTTCATCCGAATCGCTGTTTTCAAGCAATGCAAGCACATGTTCCTTTTCGTATTTGAGTCTTTCGCGTCGTTCCAGTTTGGCTTGCTTTATGGTCGCGGCCGATTGCTTGAAAGCCTTTACGTCTTTCGGGGTAATTACCACCCCCAGCAGCCGCAACTCTTCAATCGCTGTTTCCGGCTTCAAATAAAACCATTTGGCATAACGCCGAATCCGGTAAATCAAATCCGGAGACTGCATGAAATGCCTTTTCGGAGCCACCGCCAGTCGCTGCTCTCTGGTTAATCCGCCGCGCATTTTACCCGCCATTACCTAATGTTCTCCGCATATGGAATATATCGACCGGGCGAGCCCGTCATCTTATTTTTTCTCATTTATTTTGATTTCAGTCAAAGAGTTTATGGAATAACTCTTCGGCCATCTTCCGTCCTTCCGGCGTTATGATGACTGATTTCGCTTTCCCTTTGGGATTGCCGATAAATCCTTTTTGATGAAGGCGATCCAAAGTGTCCCAATCGAACCCTTTCCAGGCTCTGTCTTCGTCCCACATGTTCAGGAACAGCAATGCAAGTGTCGCTTCATCGATTTTGTCTTGATTGTACTTCATTTCAGACTCCTCCTGTTTTTTGAAATACACATGTTTGACTGTTTATTTTATGGCTGTTAGCCTTCATCCAGTACCGCCGTAAAACCGGAATCATCTCCCTGATGAAAATATATCTGCACAGAAGGCTTGTTTCCGTTCAATAAATTGACGCAGTCGTGTCCGGAAGCCAAATCACCCTCGTCTTCACCCTCATCCTCTATTTTTTTGCAGTGCATAATCCTGCGGCCGGTTCGTCTTCACGCAATCAACCATAGTCCTGACCCATTTAAAATCACTTGTCATATATACTGTTCAATCCTTCATTTTTGGCATGTCCGCCAGAAATTCTATCGCGGCTTCTGCTGCGGAATCTATTTCGGCGCGGGTATGGGCGGCGGAAATGAAGTTCAATTCAAATTGCGAGGGGGACAGGTAAAAACCGCGCTTGAGCATGTGGCGGAAAAATGCCGCGAACGTCCCGGTGTCACAGCTTTTAACTTCCTCCAGGTTGCGCAACGGCGACCGGCCGGTGAAAAATACGGTGAATATGCCTTTATAAGCGGCACAATGAACATTGAGCTGCTTTTCTACCGCGAAACGGTTGATGCCGCCGGCAAAAACATCGGCCAGTTCTGCCATTGCCGGATATGGGTTGAGTCGGCGCAGGGCGTTCAGGGTGGCGATCCCGGCGGCGGCGGCGACCGGGTTGCCGCTCAGGGTGCCGGCCTGATAGACTTGCCCGAGCGGGGCCAGTTGCTCCATGATCTGCCGGCCGGCGGCGATTGCGCCGAGCGGCATGCCGCCGCCCGCGATCTTGCCGAAAGTCGTAATGTCCGGCGTGATGCCGGACAGCGTCGCATACGCTCCGGCATGGAATCTGAAACCGGTAATGACTTCATCAAACACCAGCAGCGCACCGTGTTTGCTGCAAAGCCTGCGCAGCGCTTCCAGAAAACCCGGCTCCGGCACGACCAGCCCCATATTGCCGGCGACCGGTTCAACGATTACCGCGGCGATGGTATCGCCCTCTTTTTGAAAAATGTCTTCCAGGGCGGCGACATCATTGTACGGCGTGGAAATGACTTCCGCGACGGCGCTTTCGGGAACGCCCAGCGAGGCGGGCATGGAGTTGGTCAGCAGACCGCTGCCTGCGGAAACCAGCAGATAATCGGCATGACCGTGATAACAGCCGTCGAATTTAACAATGCGGCTGCGGCCGGTACAGCCGCGGGCCAGCCGGAGCGCGGTCATCACCGCCTCCGTGCCGGAATTAACCATGCGCACCATTTCCGCATGCGGGACTAAACCGGAAATCAGTTCGGCAAACTCCACTTCATAAGGATTGCAGGCACCGAAACTCAGACCGTCTTTTGCCGCCGAAATGACCGCCGAAACAACATCCGGATGCGCATGTCCGAGCGCCAGCGGCCCCCAGGAGCCGCAGAAGTCTATGTATTCATTGTCATCCGCGTCGTAAATGCGGGCGCCGGAACCGCGTTTGATGTAAACGGGGTCGCCGCCGACCGCGCGGAATGCCCGCACCGGGCTGTTGACGCCGCCGGGAATATGTTTGCAGGCACGTTGAAAAAGCTTTTGTGATTCGGTCATATCAATCCTATTCTTTCAGTAGTTTATCATATTGACTGGCCCAGTACGAAATAAAGATGTCGGTACCGGCGCGGGACAGGGCTCCGACGGACTCGCGCACCAGCGTCTTGAGATCGCCCCAACCCCGTTCAGCGGTGGCGATCAGCATGGAATATTCACCGCTGACGTTATAGGCGGCCACTGGCAGCAGCGTGCTTTCCTTCAGGCGGCAGATGATATCCAGATAGAACAGGGCGGGCTTCACCATCAGCATGTCCGCGCCTTCGCTTTCGTCCAGCAGTGATTCAAGCATGGCGGTGCGAAGATTTCTCCAGTCGGCCTGGTAAGACTTGCGGTCGCCGGACGACGGCGCGGAATTTGCCGCCTCCCGGAACGGTCCGTACATGCCGGAGGCGAATTTAGTTGAATAACTCAGCAGCAGCGTATCCTGATAACCGGCGCATTCCAGCGCCTGCCGGATGGCGGCGGTCTGGCCGTCCATCATGGCGCTGGGCGCAACCGCGTCAGCTCCGGCGGCGGCATGGGACAACGCTATTTTCGCCAGCAGTTCCAGACTGGGGTCGTTAACCACTTTGCCGCTGCCGTCGAGTACGCCGCAGTGGCCGTGGGAAGTATATTCGCAAAGGCAGACATCAGTGAAGATTACCAGATCCGGCCAGGCGATTTTCAAGGCGCTGACCGCACATTGGACCACGCCGTCCGGCGACCAGCCGTAATCACCCGCCGGGGTCTTGCGTTCAGGCCCGACCACGCCGAAAATCATCAGCGACTTGATCCCCATGGCACGGACTTCGCCCGCCGCTTCAACCAGAGTGTCGACGGAGTAACGGAACTGCCCCGGCATTGCCGCCAGCGGCTGTTTGATGCCGATGCCTTCCACCACGAACACCGGCCAGACAAATTTCTCCGGCCCCGGCAGCGGCGCGGCCAGCATATTGCGCAACGTCGCGTTTTGTCTCAAGCGGCGCAGCCGCAAATCCGGAAATCCGGCAAAGTTTTTAGACATATTTTTAACCTCATTATTTAATACATTGGAGTCAGAATTCAGGAGTCAGCAGTCAGAATGAAAGGCATAAAAACAACAGTCAGAATGGGAGACATAATTACCAAATCCTGACTTCCGCTTTTATTCCTTGTCTTCATTTAATCAGTCTTCTGTTTTGATTTATTCTGCCTTCCTGTTTTATTCTCTGTTTTCAGGATTTATTCTGACTCCTGACTCCTGACTCCTGACTTCTATTCCCCTGTTAATTTACTGCTGATTTTTTTAACTGCCAGCGCATAAATCATCGATTCAACCGTCGCTTCAGCTCCCTGCACGATTTCAGCCCCCGGCAGCAGTTCTCTCAACTTGAAAGCCGTCGGATTGCCGATTGCGCAGATTATTTTATTCTCCAATACTGATGACGGAAAATTTTCAAAGAATGCGTTTGCCGAGGAAACGCTGGTAAAGAGCGCCGCGTCAAACGGCGGCAGTCTGTCGTAATGCACCGGATGGTTGTTATACAGCACAAAATCAGTAACCGATGCCGCCATCTTCCGCAACTCCGTACACAGTTTCTCGCCGGCCAGATCCGAGCGCAGCCGCAGAACGGTATGTTTCGGCAGGATTTTCCCGCGCAGCGCATCCAGCAGACCTTGAGTGCGGAAATCCTCCGGAGCGTAAACTTCCGGGTAAATGCCGTGCGTGATAAACGGTTCCGCAGTGCCCGGCCCGCAAACCGCCAGCGACGGCAGTTGCCGCAGGTCAAATTTCACCCTGCATGCCGCGTCCAGCAGGATTTTCGCGGCAGATGGGGAGGTGACAATCAGCCAGTCCGCGTCGGCAATTTTGGTCAGCGCCTCCGGCGCATTGGTGGCGGGCATCAGTTCAATCATCGGACGCAGCGCCGGACGCCCGTCAAAATCCAGGACCGCCGCTTTCGCTTTTTCCGACAAAGCCGCGCTGCCGGCGAACAGCACGCGCATCCCGCCGAGCGCGCCATGCTTCGGAAAGAGCAGGCTCCCGTCGGCGGCGGCTCCGGCAATGACGATGCCGGGCAGACTGCTGTCAGGAACTTTGGCGGCAATGTCCGCCAGCGTGCCGGAAATAATCAACTCCTCGTCGCCGCCTGCATCAAACACCACCGACACCGGCAGCGAAGCGGGATATTCTTCAGCTTCGAGTTCCTCCATGACCTCGCCGATCCCGGAAACCGCCATGAAAAATACTTTGGAGAATGCCTTCTCCTCCGCCGCGGAAAACCATTCAATTCTATCCGATCCGGATTTGCGCGGGGTGGCCGCGGTAAAACCTCTGGACAAGCCGCGCCGGGTCAGCAGCAGCCCGCTGGCGGTTGTCGCGGCATTCAAGCTGGAAACGCCCGGCAGCGCCCGGTAGGGCAGTTCATATTCATCCAGCAACCCGGCCTCCTCGGCAAGACGCCCGAAAATGCCCGGATCGCCGCCTTTCAGCCGGACGACATTCAAGCCGCGCCGCGCCGCGTCAACCAGTTTACGGGAAATCTCCTCCTGGGAGAAGGCGTGACGCCCCTTGCGTTTGCCGACATCCACTTTTTCCGCGCCAGCCGGCAGCAGTTCCAGCAGTCCGGCCGGGCAGATGGCGTCATAAAAACAGATATCGCAGTGCTTCAAAGCATTGACCGTTCCCAGCGTGACATTATCAATCGTTCCGGTACCGGCCCCGGCGAAAATCACCGGTTTGACAAAAAGTTTGCGCAGCAGATTAAACCGGCGGTCGCCTTGTCTGAAAGTCACCGCCAGCAGCCCCTGCCCCGGCGGCGGCGTCAGTTCATGCAGCGGAATATATTCGGAAATACGGTCAGCCATGCCGATGCGGTTGAGCCCGGCCGCCGCCATGATCAGCAGATCGTAACCGCCCTTGTCCAGTTGCGCGATCCGCTGATCAATATTGCCACGGACGGACAGCATCACCGCCTGCGGGAAACGCCTCCGGCAGTAATCTTCGCGCCGGGCGCTGCTCACGCCGATGCGCGGCGTATCCGGAATCCGGGAAACGCCCGGCGGCAGAATCAGCACGTCGCGCGGGTCTTCCGGCCACGGCAGATACAGCAGATCAATTCCGGCGCACAGTTCCTCCGGCAGATCTTTCGCGCTGTGCACCGCGCAATCAATCCGGCCTTCAAGCACGGCCTCATCCAGGTCGCGGGTGAAAAAATCGCCCGGTGTCAGCCGCAGATCGGTCGCCTTGTCGCGGTCTCCCGGCGAAGACATGCTGACAAGTTCAAATTTCAGGAGCGGAAAAATCCCGCACAGCCGGTCAATCGCCTGCCGCGTCTGCGCCAGCGAAAGCCTGCTGTCCCTGGTTCCCGTCAGTATAGCTCTGGACAAATTTTTCATATAGTTCCCGGTGCTCCCCGATTATTTGACTGGCCGCGGCAAAAACTTTTTCCATCGTGAAATCATTATGCCGCTGCTGTTTTTTGAGATCCTCCATATCGGTGACGGTAATATCCGGACGCAGCGCGGCAACCGCTTCCGCCACATTGCGCGGCACGCCCAGATCCACCACCACCGCCCCGGCCTTGAACAGTCCGGCCAGTTCCGCGGTAATCGCCGGCTGCTCCGAGGCCAGCGCGGTAACCAGCAAATCCGCCGCCGGCAGTTTAGCTTTTATCCTGCTCAATTCCGAAATAAAAACATTGTTCCCGGCCGCTTCCGGGCATTGCGAGTGATACAGCCATTCAATGCGTCCGGCTTTCCCGGCCAGCAGTTTTTTCATGACGGCGCCGATGCTGCCGGTGCCGGCAATCACCGCATTGCAGCCGGACAGTTGCGGCATCGCGGATTCAATGAAATTATAAGCCAGGTCTTCAATCTCCTGCGTTTTCAGCAATGCGGCAGTTTCATTCCGGATATGTTTTGAAGCGTGCAGCACATGGTCGCGCAGCGTGTTCATCAGGCTGCCGCCCCAGTTTTTTTCATCCGCCAACTGCCAGGCGTCTTTCATCTGGGCGGTAATGTGATTCTCGCCGGGAGTCTGCGAAAAAAGCCCACCGGCCGCCAGGCACAGATGGGCAAAAGCCTCAAAGCCGGTTTTGACATAGTAATGTTCTTCGTCAAGGCCGGTGAAGTTCAGAATCAGTTTTAAAGTATCAATCAGCGGCGGCGAAATATGGGCCGCCGCAATCAGTTCTATCCGGTTGCAGGTGTTCAGCAGCACAAACCCCTGGATTCCCCACAGGTTCGCGATCATGCCCCCTGCCCGCTCCAGCGCGGAACGCCCCAGATGCAGCGGTTCGCGCCGCTGCTGCGCGATATAGTTGTGATCGGTGCCGATCACCAGCAGTTCAGTGTTTTCCAGCGACACGATATGCCGGGACAGGTTGTCCTTGATCAGCCGCGCTTTTCGGCAGGCGACCCCGCTGGAGGAAACCGCCACGGTGATCTCAGCGTTGCGGATGGTCGCGGGCGTGATGAACGAACCGCCGATCCAGTTCTGGTCCACGGAACACACCAGGATATTCCGCTGCTCCGCCAGTCCGGTGATCTTCAAGTTCAGCGCATGGTCATCGGTCGCGGCGTAGACTAGAAAAGCTCCGTCCAGATCGCTGTCCTGAAAATTGCGCGGATGCAGAACGATTCTGTTTTCTGCCGCCAGTGCGCCGATCTGCCTGGAAAATTCCGGAGCAATGACGGTGACCTCAGCTCCGGCGTCCAGCAGCTTCAGCAGTTTGCGCGAAGCCACCTTGCCGCCGCCGACCAGCAGGCATTTCCGTTTTCCCAGCAGCAGATTTACAGGAAAAGTATTCATTGCACTCTCGTATCAGTCTCGTTATTTTAGCATCAATATGTTTTAAAGGTTTATTAAATGTCAGAAGTTATACAGCAGGAGTCAGAAGTCAGGAGTCAGGAGTCAGAATGAAAAACGTAAAATCAAAATCCGGAAGAAAGAAGTATAAATTCAGAATAGAGACGTAGCTATCAAATCCCAAAGTTTCTTTACTGTTTGTTTTCATTTCTTCTGTCTCCTGATTTCCGGCTTCATTTGTGACCGTCTTTGTTCCATTCTCTTGACTTCTGTTCCCTGACTTCTCGCTTTCGTATTCCGTCTTTATTCTGTCTTCTGTATTATTGTCTTATTATAACTTCTTGATTATTAATATGTCGCTCCGATGGAGCTAAAAACAATTTTATGAATTTTTTAAACTATTAATATGCCGCGCCGCTGGCGCTTTCTTCTGGATTGCCTGTATTATTCCCTGTTTTCAGGATTTATTCTGACTCCTGACTTCTGTTCCCTAATTTCCTGCATTATTCTCTGTTTTCAGGATTTATTCTGACTCCTGACTCCTGACTCCTGACTTCTCCAAAGTTTCTACCGCCTCTTTCAGCTTATCACAAAACAACGCCGCAAACTCATCATATTCGCCAAGCCCTTTCAGCACCGGCACACATTTGATGCCGTCGCGTTCCAGCCTGACGCGCCAGGCCGCCTCGCCGTCTCCGGCCAAATCCTTTAGCACATGGCCGCCTGCGGCGATCAGCAGCGGCAGCAGATACGCTTTTTTGACCCCATGCTCTACCATATCCCGCCTGACGGAATCAAAGTCCAAAGCGCCCTTAAGCGTTGCCGTAAAAATCAAACGGTCCCGCTGTTTAAGCGCACCCGCCAAATCGTTAAAAACCTGATCATTGCCGCCGCCGGCATTATTATGGCCCATCAAAACTATAGCCTCATCCTTAGTTCTTTCCAGCGGCAACACGTTAATTAAGGTCTCGATGAACTGTTCTAAATCGGTTGTGGAATCCAGCAACGGGCATCCAACGCTGATTTTCATGTGCTCATTCTTCTCAACGCTGCCAAGCACAGAATTATACTCGCGCCCGGCGGCGACAAATAACGGCTGCACCGCAACACAGGAAAAACCTTCGGACTGGATTGAATGAATGGCCTCCGCCACCGTATCCGGCGCAGTAAACGCCCAGCGCACCGGCAGCAACGGAAACGCCTCCTTAACCACCCGTTCAATATTGCGGTACGCCCGCCAGGCCGTTTCCGCCGTAGCCCCGTGCGCCACCAGCAATATTACTGTATTTGCAGTTTCGTTCATCTATGATTTTCCTTGTTGCTAAAAATACTGCCCAATGGTTCAAGAACAAATGCCTTAAAGCACTTAGCTAATTCTGCTTTTAAAAAGGCAATTTTGTCTTTTTAATAGTTTTCAGCGGTGATCTTTAGCATGAACCGCAATATCTTTACTTATTCAACAATATTCAATATTTTGCGTCATACAGTATTTCTGATAATGGGGTCAAATTGTTAGTAATTATATTATAACCATAACCAACGTTTTCTTGATTTATATTTTGTTTTTCTTTCCAAGCAATAATGTCTTTATCAATATTGTTTACAGCGCTTAGAATTGAATAAAAAGATACCTTACAAGTTATTGATTCTGACTTCAATAACTGCTCTTTTATTTTCCCTTGCAACTCCTTGTCTTGCCTAATCCTTGTAAGCATAGGACTAATAAAGTTTTTATGATGACATTTAGCCTCATTATAGTTCTCAAATATTTTATCAAAAAAGTCCATAATATTATCTACGTCACGAAATAAGAACTTTAAATGGAAAACGGCAAATTCATTAATTTGATACTGAGGGTCCTTTAATTTTTCAAGAATTATTTTCAAGTTTGGGGATGCCGGCCACCCAATACATAAAGCCACAACTTTTCCATCATTCAGGGAATCATTGTCTAGTTTATTAACTACTTCATATATTTTAGCATCATCATTAAAATTGCCTCCCAATATCTGACCGGCTAAAGTTGCAATTGAATCGTTCGTGTCATTAACAAGTCTTAGGACTATGTTTTTTAGAAGTTTGCTTTTGGGTGAAGTTCTATTGAGAAAATCAATTAAATTTTGATCATTTATTTTATCTTCATTAGAAATAATGTAATCCATTATATGTGAATAAGATGAGGACGATTTATCAGAATACTTAGCCCAAAATCCCCATATTTTTTGTAAGTCATAACTACCATATGCGACCAACTGATTAAAATCCGATCTAACCTCTGAAATTAGGTAATCAAAATTGTTGATTAACAACTTAATCATGGCCGGACTCATTTCATGAAAAGACAATTCAAATGAGAAATGAGGATTAGCACTTTCTTGAGATTTCTCTTCCTTTAATGCAAAATATTCTGAAAGATGCTTTGTTATAAAGTAGCCGCAAAATGCTATTTGTCTCTGAACTTCAAGGTCAAATCCGCAATAAAAGACATTATTCTTACAAATAAGAGTTATTTCATCAGGATTGTAGGTCTTAAGATGATTAAAGTAATTAATTGCAGCTGTTGATTTAATTACGTCCTCTGATTCTTGCGAGAACATGGTCAACCTTTCTGCAATCGGGGTATCAATTGAAATTCTTTCTCCAATTTTCTCAACTAACTTCAATCTATAGTCTACCGCCAGTGGTTGAGATATTTTTATAAGGTCGTCAATAATGTCAATTTGTTCGGGATAAAATCTTATGAGAATATCAATATCTTCTGATGCGTTTTTCAAGTGGGATAAAACATAATTTTTTACTTTAGGTAAATCCTTATAATTTTCAACAATGCAATATTGAGCATTATAATATTCATTAAATGAACCACGGGGTAATAACTCAAGTTCTTCTTCAATGCATTTCTCAAGGATTTTTGTTTCAAAATAGTCCTTATCAAGTGCAATTAAAGATTGTATCGCTCTATCTCTGAAGGGTAATTCCTTGTTGAAAATAATATTTTCAAGAATTTCAATACCTTCTTGTTTATTATTTCTGAATACACTACTAATAAAATGAGCAGCATAACATTTACGTTTATTGGAACTTTTGAAATAATTTTCTAGAACTTCTTGTACTCCTATGTCCTCTTTCCAGCCTTCTATTAATGCCATAATAGGCCAATGAGGGAAATCTGATTTAGGTAAGTTATCAAGCAAATATCTCCTTGAATATTCAGTTCTTCCCACTAAACTTGCATATGCAATTTCCATCTCCTTAAATTCTTGCTGCTTAATCCATTCATCAATTACTGGAATTAATTTTTCATTGTTCCTAAAATAATTTACAAGGTACTGCCAATTTTTATGTACTTCCATCATAAGAAATGGAAATTTTTCATTTTTTAACTCATCAATAATTCGATCTACCACTAACGACTTTTTATTGAAACAGTGAAATAAAATTTTCCATGCAATATTATTGTTAATATCTCTACGATGATTGTTACGCTCCACAGAAGCGATGCATTTTTCGAGTAGCTTGTCATTTTCAGGCCAACCGTCAATAAAAATATTTAAAACTTCATCATCTAAAGTATAACTGGTCATCTTTTGAAGTTCAATAAAATAATTAAGTTCATCTTCTGTATGTTGTTGTAAATGAATCTTGAGTTTTGTAGCAAATAACGCTATACATGGGTGCTCGGTAGATTTAAATTTTTCTAAATATAAAAATTTTATTTCTTTACCAATATTTTCTGTTATAATACAGTTTAAAGCATAAGGCAATATCTCAGGATTGAAACATTTATCTAATATCTCAATAATCTTAGAATAAAGCCATTCATCTTTTATAAAAAATTTTATCGTGTTTGATGCATCAAGTTTTTGGTATTCATTCCCATTAATTAATGATTTTAGTATAAACGCTCTTTGAACCTGTGTGATATTGCCCAAGGAAATATTTTGTAAAGAATTTAATCTGTAATCATTGAATTTATAATTGTTGGGAAAATAAGTAAATAAGTAATTACAAACATCGTCTTTGATTTTTGCATTGTAGATTGACTCCAAAATGATCTTCCATAAGATATCTTTTGTATTTTTGTTTGTCTCGTATTCAAATTTATTAACAATCTCTTTAAGGCTTTCTTTCGCAATATCGACAGGGGCATTGTTCAAATTCAATAATAGTTCATACTTTAAAAATGTTGAATATGAAATTGCGTCATTAGACCGAGAGGTATCAATAAATGATAAATAATCCTTAAAGTCTTTCCCTTTCCTATTTGGGATCAGCCCAAATAAAAATGTAATTACCTGGTTCCAAGTCTGATTATTTGAGTACTCTCTAAGTATTTGGATAGTTACCGATCTATCAGATTCAAAAAGATATTTTGCGGCAAGAAATTCTTGAAACTGCCTATGCATAAATGCAATTTCATCATTTGACTTTTCAACGATAATTCCTATGTTATTAGCCCCAATATCTAAAAGACTTTTGCTGTATTTCTTTGCTTTGGGAATCTCATAGCCCATTAATTTAATTAGATAGGTTTCAATTACTTTTTGAGCCTCTGTTTTTAAGATCACTCCTTCATGACTTTCTTTTTGAATATGAATAGCTAATTCAGAAAAAACCTCTCCTAATTCAAAATCTAAATTATCTTCATCTATAATATTGGCTGATGTTCTTCGCCTTATGGGATGCTTACTAATTAAATGATCCGTAATAATTTCTAATGCTGTGATTTTATTCTTGGGAATAACAGAATCTTTAAATCGTTGTGCTATTAATATGCTAAGCAATAGTGGATTTTCAGATAATAGCTTAAAATCATTAGCTTTATTTAACTCTTCAAGAAAATTGTTGGTTTCATTCCTCGCATAATCAGGATCAGCATATTTAATAAACGCTGTCCATTTTTCATACCAATAAAAGATATACTTCTTTTGTTGTTCTTCAGAAAATGGAGCTAATTGTAGTTCATGCACATTTTGAAAAGAATCTTTTAAAAGCCTATAACCATACGGCCTACTTGAGTAGATTATAATTGCCTTAGCTATGTTTGCTTGAATTTCAATTTTTGATATTGCTTGTTTTGCAGCTGACGTACTAGTCCATTCGTCTATGCCATCAATTATCAATAAAAGCCTATTATCATCCAATGCATCTTTAACAACGCAAAATAAATTTTCTCTATTAATACTTTTAAACCACATTTCAAGCAATTCTGCAATGTTAAGATTTTCATTTATAGTTAAATTCTTTGTTATATATGCAAATGGCAACCAAATAGGCAATAAACCGCCCCATTCTTGAGAAATATTCATCAATTGAGGTTCGCTAGATAAAAGGTCTAAAACAATATAGTGCAATAATGTGCTTTTGCCTGAACCCGGGTCTCCCAAGATTACTGTTCGCCGATACTTCGGTAATATTGCATCAATGCTTACTCTTGTTTCTATACTTATAAATCGAAACTCTTCTTTAACTAAACTCTGCTCCTTTCTTTGATATTTATTATCAGGCATGTCTAATGAAGCATGTCTAATATTTTCATTGTTGATTTTCTTTATTTCTTCTGGAGAAATAAAAGCTTCATTCATTGTTTTTTCTTCCAATACATCTGGAAGAATAAATCGCTCCTGCAATAGAAATGAGAAATCGTTAAATTCTTGAGAAGGAATGCTGGGATCGTTTTGCTGGAATACAGTTGAATAAACGTTATATAGCTCTTTTCTAAACTTTGCTACCTCATTAGCATCAAGTTTACTGTTTAATTTTATTTCATTTAGCTTATCCTCTCCGTTAAATAATTTTACCCATTCTTTACCAAAAAATTCATAAACTATCTGTGGTTGATCTTTCAGGATTCGGCATAATTGAATTTTATCCCATTTGATTAAATCAATACCTGATTTACATAATTCTATTTTAAAGTCGCTAAACTTATCTTGTAATTGAACTGTATTTAATGAAAATGTCGTACAGAATTTAAATTCATCACATTTTAAAAACCATTTTCCTTTTTTAAATTCATTTATGGCTTTTTTTAAAATGCTTTCAGTAATTTTTTGATAACGCTTACATTGGTAGCTTATATATTTCGCGTTATCTTTCCTCGCAAAAATATCTATTCCATCTTGTTTCTGTCCTTTTACTCCATAAATCTCACAATCATCAATTGAATGTTCTATTTGAGCAATTCTTAGGCACAACTTTTCAAAGTCTTCCCATTCTAATTTTTCAATAGGCAATTCATTAACGGTTGAATCAATAGGTGGTTCAATCTTTGACGTTGAAGGTGTATGTAAATATAAAAGTGATTTATCCATTTTTGAACGTTCTTGTTATAACTGCTAATTTCAGAATATCAGCATTTTAAATTTTAAAGTAATTGGTTTGTTCCATCCTCATGTATACCGTAACATGTTTTGATTGTGTGTCAAATTCTTTTGAAATATATATAGTGTTTAAAAATTTACCAGCAGTAGCTTATGTTTTTCAAAATGCATTTAACCGCATTATTTGAACTTGCTTTCTCAGTTTTAGTTGACACTTTTACTATATATGTAAAGAGACGTGTTTTTTAATGTAGCGGTATTGAGCAAATTTGGTAAAGGCTAAACTTAACCGGACAGACAATTGAAAATGGAAATTTGAAAATTGAAAATTGAAAATGAAAAAACAGAATAGCGACAGCCTCAAAGCAGTCTCTAAACTCTCCGGAATGTGAAAAGCGAGAAAAGAGGAAAGCAAGAAAAGCGGAAAGCAAGAAAAGTGGAAAGTTGGGAATTCGGAAATGTGTTATGCTCAACGACACTCCAAAGTGTCGGAGTGGGGAAGCCCGCGAATGCGGGAGTGTGCCCCGCTTGCGGGTCCCGCGAATGCGGGAGAGAAAAGCAAGAAAAGTGGAAAGCGAGAAAAGTGGAAAGTTGGGAATCTGGAAATGTGTTGTGCTCAACGACACTCCAAAGTGTCGGAATGGGCTGTCCAAAATGGATTTGGTGTAGGGCCGTCCGTGTCGGAATGGTATGTCCAAAATGGTTGTAAAACTGAAAACGGTTGTGCTCAACGACACTCCAAAGTGTCGGAGTCGGGAAGCCCGCGAATGCGGGAGTGTGCCCCGCTTGCGGGTCCCGCGAATGCGGGAGAGAAAAGCGAGAAAAGTGGAAAGCAAGAAAAGTGGAAAGTTGGGAATCTGGGAATCTGGAAACGTGTTATGCTCAAGGACTATCCAAAGTATCGGAATGGGCTGTCCAAAATGGATTTGGTGTAGGGCCGTCCGTGTCGGAATGGTATGTCCAAAATGGTTGTAAAACTGAAAATGGCTCCGCTCAACGACACTCCAAAGTGTCGGAGTGGGGAAGCCCGCAAATGCGGGAGTGTGCCCCGCTTGCGGGTCCCGCGAATGCGGGAGAGAAAAGCGAGAAAAGTGGAAAGTTGGGAATCTGGGAATCTGGAAACGTGTTATGCTCAAGGACTATCCAAAGTGTCGGAGTCGGAGGCAAAAAAACTGGATGCATTGGAAATTTTCAATATTTTTTCAATAATTTCTTGTTTCAATGTTTACTTTTGCAGTAAAGATGTTATAATATATGAAACAAGCTCAATACTGATTAGCGACAATACATATAAATCTAATGTTTACAGTTTAAATAATGTTTAGATAAAGACGAGGGCAAAAATGAGTCAGGCGCAGATAAAAGCATTGCAGGAAGAATTGAAGGACAAGGGCCCGGAAGCGGTTCTGGCGCGGGTCGGCGAAGTATTCGGCGACGGCGTCCTGTTTGCCTCCGCGCTGGGGGCGGAAGATCAGGTGATAACGGACATCATCAGCCGCAGCGGGCTTAAAATCCCGGTAATCACGCTGGACACCGGCCGCCTGTTCAACGAAAGTTATCAACTGCTGGAGGATATTGAGAAGAAATACGGGATCAGGGTAAAACTGTACTTCCCCGATAAGGAAGCGGTCGAAGCGATGACCGCGGAACATGGCGTCAATTTATTCCGCGCAAGCGTGGAAAACCGGAAGCTGTGCTGCCGGGTAAGGAAAATAGAACCGCTGCGCCGGGCGCTGTCAGGTTATAAAGCCTGGATCTGCGGCCTGCGCCGGGAACAGTCCGTAACCAGAAATGAAATTCAAACCATAGAGTGGGACGAAGCAAATCAATTAGTAAAAATCAATCCGCTGGCAGACTGGACGGAAGTTCAGGTCTGGGAGTACATTAAAGCTCACGAAGTGCCGTATAACAAACTGCATGATGACGGCTTTCCCAGCATCGGCTGCGCCTGCTGCACCAGGGCGGTGAATCGCACGGAAGACGTCAGGGCCGGGCGCTGGTGGTGGGAAACCCCGGAACAGAAAGAATGCGGGCTGCATGTAGTGGACGGCAAACTTGTCAGAAAAGCAAAAGCATAAATTGAGGAGTAAATCCAATGTCAGAATACAGTCTCAGTCAATTAAAACAACTTGAAGCGGAAAGCATTCATATCTTCCGCGACGCGGTCGGCCAGTTTGAACGCCCGATACTTTTATACTCGATCGGCAAGGATTCATCCGTGCTGGTCAGGCTCGCACAGAAAGCGTTTCATCCGGGACGGCTGCCGTTCAAACTGCTGCACATCGATTCAACGTGGAAATTCCGCGAGATGATCGAATTCCGGGACCGGTTCTGCGCGGAACAGGGGCTGGAACTGCTGATTCATCACAACAAGGAAGGCAAAGCCGCCGGGGTGAACCCGTTTGATTACGGCAGCAGAAAATATACCGACATCATGAAAACCCAGGCGCTGCTCCAGGCGCTGGACGCCGGAAAATTCGACGTCGCATTCGGCGGCGCCCGGCGCGACGAGGAAAAATCCAGAGCCAAAGAGCGGATCTACTCTTTCCGCGACCGCCACCATCAATGGGACCCGAAAAACCAGCGGCCGGAACTGTGGTCGCTGTACAACGGGCGGATCAATCCCGGCGAAAGCGTGCGGGTGTTCCCGCTGTCCAACTGGACGGAAGTGGATATCTGGCAGTACATCCGGCTGGAAAAGATTCCGATTGTTCCGCTGTATTTTGCCAAAAAGCGTCCGGTAGTCGAGCGCGACGGCTCGCTGATCATGGTGGACGATGACCGGATGCGTTTGAATCCCGGCGAAAAACCGGTGGAGAAACTGGTAAGGTTCCGCACGCTGGGCTGCTATCCGCTGACCGGCGCGATTGAATCAGGCGCAGAGACGATAGAGGACATTGTGGCGGAGATGCTGCAGACCAGGCAAAGCGAACGTTCGACCAGGGTTATCGACCACGACGGCGACTCATCAATGGAACAAAAGAAACGGGAAGGATACTTTTGAGGCGGGAGCCTAAGGACAGGGGAGTCAGGAGTCAGGAGTCAGAAGTCAGGAGTCAGAATTTAATACAGAAGACAAAAGCGGGAAGTCAGGAAAGAGAAGTCACAACGGGGCAGAGACGGTCAATAATAAAGCCGGAAATCAGGAGACAGAAAAAATGAGAACAAACCGTGAAGAAATTTCTGAATTTGATAATTATGTTTCTATTCTGAATTCCGAATTCCGTCTTCCGGATTCAGATTTTAAATGTTCCATTCTGACTCCTGACTTCTGACTCCTGACTCCCGAATTTATGTATGAATGAATCCCAAAATTTTATAAACTTTTAAAATACAGGTACAAATCATGGATATCGATAAATTTTTAAATCAGCACGAAAAGAAGGATCTGCTGCGGTTTCTGACCTGCGGCTCGGTGGACGACGGCAAATCAACGCTGATCGGACGGCTGCTGTTCGACAGCAAACTGATCTATGAGGACCAGTTGAGCGCCCTGCGCCGCGACAGCGAGAAAAACGGCACCACCGGCGCCGGCGAGATTGATTACGCGCTCCTGCTGGACGGCTTGAAGGCTGAACGCGAACAGGGAATCACCATTGACGTGGCATACCGTTATTTTTCCACGCCGAAACGGAAATTCATTATCGCGGACACCCCCGGACACGAGCAGTACACCAGAAACATGGCGACCGGCGCGTCAACCGCGAATCTGGCGATTATCCTGATTGACACCCGCTACGGGGTGGTCACCCAGACCAAACGGCACGCGTTCATCATTTCGCTGCTCGGGATCAAGCATCTGGTGGTGGCCATCAACAAAATGGACCTGGTGGACTATTCCCAGGAAGTTTTCAACAACATCCGCCAGAGTTTCTCGGAATTTGTCGGGCATCTGGACATTCCCGATGTGCAATATATTCCGATCTCCGCGCTGAAGGGGGAAAATGTCGTTGAAAAATCCGCCGTCATGCCGTGGTATAGCGGCGACTCCCTGCTGGAATTTCTGGAAACGGTGGATGTTGCCAGCGACCGCAATTTCACGGATTTCCGCTTTCCGGTGCAGTACGTCAGCCGTCCGCATCTGGATTTCCGCGGCTTCGCCGGCACTGTCGCCTCCGGCGTGGTGAAAGTGGGGGATAAAATTAAAGTTCTGCCTTCGCTGAAGCTGTCCAAAGTCAAAAATATCGTCACCGCCGACGGCAATCTCCACGAGGCGTTCCCGCCGCAGGCGGTTACGATTGAGCTGGAAGACGAAATTGACATCAGCAGCGGCGATATGCTGGTCCACGTCAATAACCAGCCCAAAGTCAGTCAGCACTTTGAGGCGGTCGTGATCTGGATGACGGACACGCAACTGAAACCGGGCGGCAACTATCTGATCCGCCACGCCGGGCGCAACGTCAAATCCAGGGTTGACACCATCATCTACAATATTGACGTAAACACCCTGCAGAAAAATAAAACTGAAGGTTTGGGGCTCAATGAAATCGGCAGAGTCGTGATTTGCACGACCAAACCGCTGTATTTCGACGCTTATTCCAAAAACCATGAAACCGGCAGTTTCGTACTGATCGACCCGGTAACCAACGCCACGGCCGGAGCCGGGATGATCATCGAGGGGCTGTCGTTTGACTCCAAGCAGGACGACGGAATCAAAGACACCGAAACCAGATTGAAGGATCATGTGGAACGCCGGGAATTCTACTGGGAAACCGGCCTGGTGGCAAACAGGGAGCGGATATTGCGCAACCGCCACATGGGCAAAACAATCGTCGTCACCGGCGGCAATAACAACGCGGTCCAGGAACTGGCGACGAAACTGGAGCAGCGGCTGTTCCGGCTGAACATGAATTCGTACTATCTGGGTATTTCCAGCATCAGCAACGGGCTCGACGCGGATATTCAGAACAATCTGATTGAACGCGACGAACGCGTCCGGCGGCTGGGCGAACTATCCAGAATCCTGACCGACGCCGGGCTGATTTTCATCACCGCGCTGACCGATGCCGGCGATTATGAATTGAACCGGCTGAAAGTCCTGAATTCGCCCAGTGAACTGCTGATTATCAACCTGGACGAATCAAACTTCAAGACCATTGAGGTTGATGTGAATCTGGCGTCGGAGAGCAGCCTGGAGGATAACTTGCAGTCCATCATCAGGCTGTTGTCCGCCAAAAATATTATCCCGGAATATTGCATCTGACATTTGAAAAGAATTGAATGGTTTTATATTAGAACATAAACTTATTTTATAAGGAGACGGCAATGACGAACAGCATCGCGGAATTTCACGATCTGTATCTTCAGCTTAAAGCTAAGATTGACGAATATCTGTCCGGCGGGATAACGGCGGACCAGCTTAAACCGTTTGCCGCGCCGTTCGGGATTTACGAACAGCGCAACGGTCTGTTCATGGTCAGGATCAGGATTTCCGGAGGCCACATTGCCCTGAAAACCCTGCGGGATATCGCCGGAATCATGGAGCGGAACAAAATCGGTTCCGCCCATCTTTCGACCCGTCAGGACATCCAGTTGCACGACGTTCCCGCTGAAAATATTTTTTCAGCCATTGAAAGCTGCGACTTGAGCGGCTTTCCGTTCAAAGGCGGCGGCGGCAACACCTACCGGAACATCATCGCTTCGGCGGACAGCGGTTTTGGCCAGGATTCAATCTTTGACGTCAAGCCCTATGTGGATGAACTGAACAGTTTCCTGAAAAAATACGAAAAAGCTTTCGGCCTGCCGCGAAAATTGAAAGCCGGCTTTTTCAGCAACCAGTCAGAAGTCCTGAACGCCGCAGTTCAGGATTTGGGATTTGTCGCAAAAACCAGCGACGGCCGCAAAGGGTTCAAAGTTTACGGCGGCGGCGGCATGGGCCGGGAAAGTTCTCTTGGCGTGGTGCTGTTTGATTTCCTGCCGGATGCCGATGTCATCCGCTGCGCGGCGGCCATGACCGACCTGTTTTACGATCATGGCGACAGGGCCAACCGCAACCAGGCCAGAATCCGTTTTATCCTGAAAAAGCTTGGCGCGGAGTCATTCAAGAAACTGTTTCAGGAGTATTATGCTAAAACTCCGGCGTATCCGCTGCCGCTGCTCCGCGAGGTCAGCTATGCACATCTGGCGGAAAAGGTGAGACGCGCCGAAACGCCGCCTGTTCCCGCAGCCGGGTATGATTCGTGGAAGAAATACGCGGTCATTCCGACTAACCTGGGCCCGGACATTTCCTCGGTGCGGCTGTATGTTCCGTATGGCAATTTAACCGCGCGGCAACTGGTGAAACTGGCCGGATTTTTTGAAGATTTGAACTGCGGCTTTCTGCGGCTGCTGCCGTCTCAGGATATCCTGATTCCGCTGGCGCATTCCTCCAATCTGGCGGGAATTTACAATTCGCTTCTGCGCGACTTCCCTGAAACAGACTTGACGCTTAAATCGTTTAAAGGCCATATCGTCTCCTGCGTCGGCTCGGGCGTATGTAAAATCGGCATCCTGAAATCCCCGGACATTGCCGATGCGGTCGGCGCCGAAATGGACAAGCTGCTGCCGGCTGACACCCCGGAGAAAGTTAAAATATTGCGCACATTGACTGATCATGTCAGAATATCCGGCTGCCCGAATTCATGCGCCGGACACCAGGTCGCGAAAATCGGACTGCAGGGACAGAAAAAACGGATTGGCGAAACCACGGAAGACGTATGCCTGTTCTTTACCGGCCTTTCGACGGATGAAAACGCTTTAAAACTCTCCGCTCCGGCAACTGAAGATGAATTTGTCAAAGTCGCGGATATTCCGCTGAAGATCAAATCTTTATTAGGCACATAGTTTTTATAACGCTTGCTTTCCTGAACAACAGAAGTTATGCTATAATATTAAGTAATTAATATTTCAGCATAATTTTTGCCGCTTTTCCCTCTGCAAAGTCCTTGCCCGGAGACAAGCGGAAACAGGATGTTTATGAACGAGCAACTTAATCTGCTGCTGGTCGAAGATTCGGAAAGCGACGCGGCCATGATTGTCCGCCTGCTGGAGCAGGCCGGCTATAAAGTTCATAGTAAAATAGTCGGAGACGCCGGCCAAATGTGCGCCGCATTGTCCGGGGAGCGCTGGGACGCGGTGATTTCCGACTACAATCTCCCGCAGTTCGATGCATTGTCCGCACTCACGCTCATACAGCAGGCTGAACTTAATATCCCGTTCCTGGTGGTATCCGGCTGTATCGGCGAAGAGACCGCCGTGGCCATGATGAAGGCCGGCGCCAAAGATTATATCATGAAGGATAATCTTTCCAGGCTGGTGCCTGCGCTGGAACGTGAACTTCGAGACTCACTGGCGCTGCAGGAACAGCGCCGGACTGAAACGGCACTGATTGAGAGCGATCAGCGCTTCCAGGCGGCGTTTGAAAATGCTGCAATCGGGATGGCCATAGTCTCGCCGGAAGGCAACTATCTGAAAGTCAATAAAGCGCTATGCAAACTTACCGGCTATCCGGAAAAAGAACTGCTTTCCAAAAACATACAGGACATCACCCATCCGGATGACCAGGCAAACGACCTGAAAAACATAAGCAGAATACTGTCGGGGGAAATCGGCCATTATCACCTGGAAAAACGCTATATTCACAAGCGGGGGCATGTCGTGTGGGTTCTGCTGAGCGTGTCACTGGTCAGAAATAATAATAACGAACCGTTGTATTTTGTTTCGCAAGCCCAGGACATCACCGAACATAAAAGATATGAACTGGAACTTCAGGAATTAAACGTCTCCAAGGATAAATTCTTCTCCATCATCGCCCATGATCTGAAAAACATGTTTAATAACATTCTGGGGTTCAGCGATCTGTTGAAATCGGAAATAAAAACCAGTGATCCGGAGACAATTGAACAGTATGTCGACATGGTTAATTCTTCAGCGCATCAAACCTATGACATACTCGCAAGCCTGCTGGAATGGGCAAACTCGCAACGCGGCAAAATACCGTTCAATCCCGCCCCGGTAGTTTTACGCGAACTGATCGAGGAGGAACTGGCCGTGCTGCGCAAGAGCGCCGAACAGAAAGATATCGAATTAAAAATCTGCATCCCGGATAAGTTAACCGTGACGGCAGATAAAGATATGCTCAAAACGGTTTTGCGCAACCTGATTTCAAATGCCGTTAAATTCACGCCGAAAAGCGGTGAAATTGAGCTGTGCGCGACGCCGTGCGATCAGCAGATTGAAATAGCCGTCCGCGACAACGGCACCGGAATGACTCAGAAAGCGGTTGACAAACTCTTTAAGCTTGACATCATTAACTCCACCCCCGGCACCGAAAACGAAAAAGGAACCGGGCTGGGCCTGATGCTGTGCAGCGATTTCGTGAAAAAACACGGCGGGAAAATCTGGGCCGAAAGCGAACCGGACAAAGGCAGCACCTTCAAGTTCACCATGCCGCAGTGACCGGCGGAATCCGGAAGTCCGGATTTTATTATTGCGCTTTCCGGTTCTTCTTATAAGCATCATATTCCGCGAGCGTTCCGGGAAAGTCAACAACCTTGCCGTCATCAATATCAATAATCCTGGTCGCCAGACTGCTGATGAATTCACGGTCATGGCTGACAAATATTATTGTATCGGTAACCAGGGAAAGCGCATAATTCAGCGCCTCGATGGATTCAAGGTCCAGATGGTTGGTCGGTTCGTCCAGCACCAGCACATTGCCGGCTTCAAGCATCATTTTAGCGATGATCAGACGGGCCTTTTCGCCTCCGGAAAGCACTTTAACCGGCTTATAGACTTCATCCCCGCTGAACAGCATCTTGCCCATGAACGAGCGCAGCTCCATTTCGCTGAGACCGGTTTCCGGGCCGAAATGCGCCAGCCAGTCAATCGACCGCTCCTCGGTATTCAGCATATCCGAGGTGTCCTGAGGGAAATAACCGATTTTTACAGTTTCGCCGTGCACGACTTCGCCGTTACAGGGTTCGATTAGTTTCATCAGAATCTTCAGCAGGGTCGTCTTGCCCGCGCCGTTGGTCCCGATAATCGCGACTTTCTCATTGTTCGCACAGGAGAAATAAAGATTCTTGAACAGCGTGTGATCATAAACTTTGTCGATTTTCTCCGCTTCAATGACCTTCTCGCCCAGCCGCTGTCCGGCGGTGAAACGGATATAAGGCGATACGCGCGAACTCGGCCTGATCTCATTGAGCTGAATCTTGTCCAGTTCCTTCTGGCGCGACGTCGCCTGCTTGGCCTTGGACGCGTTGGCGCTGAAACGGTTGATGAAACACTTCAGATCTTCGATCCGCTTTTCTTTCTTCTTGTTGTCTTTCAACTGCAGCTCGATCGCCATTGCGCTGGCGGTCATGAAAAAGTCGTAATTGCCGTTGAACAGACGTATTTCCTGGTAATCCAGGTCCGCGATATGGGTGCATACTTCATTAATGAAATAGCGGTTATGCGAAATCACGATGACCGTGCCCTTATGCTGCTGCAATACTCCGCAAAGCCAGTCAATGCTGCTCATGTCAAGATGGTTGGTCGGTTCGTCCAGCAGCAGTATCTCAGGATTGTAAAACAGCACCTGGGCCAGCAGCACCCGCAGCTTGAAGCCGCCGGTCAGGGTTGACAGCGGCATATTGTGCTTGTCCTCCGGAATGCCCAGCCCGACCAACAGTTTGGCTGCGTCAGCCTCCATCGTGTAGCCGCCGGCATTGCCGAACAGATCTTCAATGTCATTGGCCCGGTTCTCCTCCTCGTCAGTCAACTCGGACTGGGAGAACAGGTATTCCCGTTCCTTGTGTATCTTCCACAGATTCTCGTTGCCCATGTACACGGTGTCGAGAATCGTTTCATTTTCATATTTATAATGATCCTGCTTCAGATAGCCCACCCGGCAGTCGCGGTCGATCACAACCTCGCCGGTGGTAGCCTGCAATTGTCCGCTCAGAATGCGCATGAACGTGGACTTGCCGGAACCGTTGGCGCCGATCAGTCCGTAACGGTTGCCCGGAGTAAATTTTACAGAAACATTCTCGAACAATATCTGTTGTCCGATTCTCATCGAAATATTGGCTGCTGCTATCATTAAAACAATCCCGTGTTAAATATTTTAAGCGCCTTTTAATGTACTCAATATTTGCGGAATTTCAACATCATAACCGCTTTTCATTGAGACATTTTCAAAGCGGCAGTTGCCATGAAGTCAAAATTTTGCATGGAGGCCGGCATATTCGCAGTTACATTATTTTCTAATCTTTTCCATCCACGGTTTTCCGTAAATGCCATTGATGGTTCCATCCACCCGGCCGATGTTGCCGAAGAATTCGTGATTATTAGGCTTGTCATAGAGAATAGGAGTATTCGGATCGGATTTATCATTCAAACCGCCGATATAAACATAATCTACCGTATCTTCGGTTAACGGCTGATTTCCCTTGCCTTTCGTCTTCAAAGAGCTTGGACAGGTATATACCAAGTAGTCAATCAGATAATCGTATTTTCTCAAATACTCCAGCCCGGCAGCTCCGTTTGCAGGTGGAAAATTACCGGAATAGTCAGCAGCGTATTGCAGTAATGCAAGGCGAATCTGCTTTATATTGCTTGCGCAAGACATACGCATCGGCCCTTCGTAGGCAGCGCCTAGCGGCGGCAAACAAAGTCCAATAAAAATAAAACTAAAAAACGTACAGAGGACGCATATAATCTTACCTTCATCATTTTTTCTTTTAATCTCTGCAATTAAGCCGCAAATTCCGAAAAAGAAACCGAAAATCAAAACCACCAGTTGAACTGGTGGTATGCACCAGCCCTAGAAGGGCATAATACAGACAAGTCCCATTATCAGGTGCGATAAGCTTTGTACATCTGTCATTTTAACCTCATGTGTTAGT
>JBAYIO010000033.1:0-46778 GCA_041665605.1 Victivallaceae bacterium
TCCTGCCGGTACCGTAAACTACGATGATCTGGCGAAAGGTGCGACCGCTGCATTAAAATTGAACAACGTCACCATCACTGCCGGGACCTGCAAGGTGAGGGTGGTCGCCGACAGCACGGGCAAGGTCACGGAAGCAAACGAAAACAACAACATTCTGGAAAAGGTTTTTGTCATTGCAAAATAATGAGGAACTGCATATACATGGGATATAAAGTGAAAATTCAAAAGGGTCAGCGGCCGACCAACCGCGCGTTCAAGGTGGTGATGCCCACCGCCATCGCGGAGGCCATCAAAATGGAAAAGGGCGAGGATTTCGAGTGGCTGATCGAAGACAAAAACACGCTGGTATTATCCAGGTGCAATAAACTGACGCTGCGGGAAGCGAGATAGTACGGATTAAGGGGCTGGACGAAATCAATTTTTTTTTGAAACAGGTGTTGACTATTTAAGAAAGATGCATTATAATTATCAGTAAATAACCATCGTAAATAACCCAATGGTACTTATGGATACGAAGACATACAAATTTAAATATGAAGAAGTTGCCGACAAATTGCGGGAAATGATTATGTCCGGCGAGATAAACGGCGATCTGATGCCCAAGGAGGAAGACATTCTCCGGCACTTTAATGTCAGCCGCAAAACCATTCTCAGGGTAATGGATCTGCTGGTCAAAGAAGGGCTGTTGACCAGAGTAAAAGGGACCGGCACTTTCATCAACCGCGATTCATCTGTAAATACCACAGACTTGATGCACCGCATGATAGTAATCATTATGGCGACTGAAGGGCATTACTACGGCAAGCTTTCCGCAAGTGTAAGACAGCATATTCAGGAACGCGACTTGTTTCCAATAAGTTATAACATCAATTTCGGAACTTTCGGAACTTTGACCAAAGCCGCCAGTTTGAATGCTCTGCTGAATTCTCCGATAAAGGGACTGCTGCTTCACGGCGCCGGTTATTTCCGTAATCCGGTACTGGCCAACCGCCCCGGCCTGCGTTCAGTATTCATTGATTTCTATGACTATGACGGTGTGCCGCCGTGGGGTGCGGTTTTTGTTGATTATGAACACGGCGCTTACCTGGCGGCCAGGCATCTGCTGGAATCCGGGCGCAGAAAACTGATGCTGGTTACACATAAGCCGCCGGATGAAGTATCATCCAGCCCGTCGCATCAGGCCAACCACCATCAATGGCAGTTGGACGCCGGATGCCGGCGGGCGGTTGAAGAGTTTCCGGGGGCCTCCTGCCGCTGGATTAAATGTTCTCCGCTTGATGAAGATTTCGATCTGATAGCCTCCGGCATCATCGGAGCAAAACCGGAAGGGATTATCTGCAACTATGACTATCTGGCCGCCAAATTATGCTCTTTCTCGCTGCGCGCCGGAGTAAAAGTTCCGGAAGACATTGCTTTCATCGGCTGTTACAACACGCCATGGACTCAGGAGGCGGAAATCCCGCTTACCAGTATTGACGTCCTGCCTGTAAAACTGGGAGAAATGGCGGTTGATCTGCTGCTTAGCGGACGCAATGAAATTATTAAGTTGAAACCGGTGCTGCGGATCAGGAGATCCTCGGATTCCGCCAGCAAAGAACAAAAAGTCTCTAATATAAACAAAAGCGCGTATGCGGAAAGTCTGTATGCCGCGCTGAACTAACCTTAAAAGGAGGTTTTACAATGAAGAAACAACGTTTCACGCTCATCGAACTCTTAATTGTGGTAGCTATCATCGCAATACTTGCGGCGTTGCTGCTGCCGGCATTGAACAAAGCGCGCGACAAGGCCAAAGAGATTAAATGTGCAAACAATTTGAAGCAGATGGGGCTGGTGTTCAATAATTATGTAATGGATAACATGGAATACTATGTTCCTTATGCATATGGCTCAAAGTATCCGGGAACATATTATTGGAATCAAACACTTCAAAGTTTATATCCGGACGCTAAACTCAGTTGGACCACCGCCAATTCGATTTTGATGTGCCCCTCCGCGGAGGTTTCCGGCGGCCGCAGCAATCCCGGTTATGGCGTTCTAACTTATGGCGTCTGCAACTGGCTTCCAAATCCTCAGGTTGCGCCGTGGACTGGCGGAACTGATGCTCCGCCCGCCAGACTTTCGCAGATAAAAAAGAATATCAGTAAAACCATGGTTTTGTCAGACAGTTGGCATAAAAATACCCCGGCTTATGGTTTTAATATGATTTCCGTTATGTCTACCTATTGGTCAATATTCGCGCCAAGGCATGGTTTGACCAACGCCAACATGCTGTTTGTTGACGGGCATGTTAATAAAAAGAACGCGATAAAGTTCAACAGTTACTGGCAGGCAACGTCAATCGGTTATGTTCCGTTCAATTCCAAAGCGCTTGGCGTCATCGATGATCTTTAATTCGTTAAATAATAACAAAAAAGGAAATAAACAATGAAATTAGGCAAACTTCTGTTACTGGGATCAGCCATGTTCATGACTCATGCGGTCATGGCGGACAAGGTGCTGTGGCAAAACGATTTTGAAAAAAACGAAGACCTTTGGAGCGGCTGTTTCGGACAACCGCTGACGGGTTTCAGTTGTCAGTGGCAAGTTACCGACCGGCAATGCGGCGACGGCGGCAATATGACGATAATATTCAAAGGACTCACTGCCGAGGAGAAGTTTTCCGGGGAAAAATCGCTGAAACTTGAGATCAGCGCCAAATTGGGAGATTTCTTTTATTTTCACAGCAAACCCTTGAGCGAGAAAATTGCGCTGAAGCCCAATTTATATTTTTCCGGGTATTTGTACAGGGGCAGTGAAATTGATTCGAAAATGCTGATAAAAGTATGTCCGCGTTTTGAGACCATAAGATTGAAAGACAATAAGAAAACTTTCTTCGAATACATGCCCGGGGGGTATTCCCCGACCGACGAACTGGAACCGCAGTCAGCGCAGAACTGGTATGGTTTCAATGTCGAACTGCTGCCGGAAATCAGCAAGGTCTGCGAGAAAGACAAATACTCTCTGAAAGATACTTTCTTCATCGGCTGGTCAATCAAAATCTGCGGTGTTCTCGGCGAAAAGCCGCTGAAGATATATGTGGATGACTTGAAGTTATACGAAAAAGAAGAGAAGAAACAGGAATAGAATATCGTTTTCCGGATACATTGAAGAGAATTCTCTCAAGACAGGCGCTTGAGAGAGTACGCAAATTGAAGTCAGCAGCGGTAGTGAAGATTCCGCAGACTGGAATCTATATCGCAAAAATATTATCAGTCAGTTTACTCTGCAATAATATCGAATCAACTGCAACATGATTGTGCCGGAAAGGTTTTTCCGGCGAAGCAGCAAGCAATAAGGAATGCAATGATAAAAGCGGCTATTTTTAACAACCATCCCGGTCAGTTTGATTACGTGTTCCAGAATGGACGGCTGGAGCGTCTCCGGCAACTGACCGTACTTTATCCTGAAATAATTGCCGACAGCAATTTTTCAGACCATGCTTCCAGGCTGAAAGATGTGGAAGTAATTTTTTCCACCTGGGGCATGCCGGTATTAAATGAACAGCAGATAGCGCAACTGCCGAATCTGAAAGCGCTGTTCTATGCGGCAGGCTCCGTAAAAATGTTCGGTCAGCCATATTTAACCAGGGGGGTGCGGGTTTTCTCCGCGTGGCATGCCAACGCGATAGCCGTCGCTGAATTTGCAGTCAGCCAGATACTGCTGTCGTGCAAATGCTATTTTCAAAACTCCAGGGCCTGCCGGAATCCGGCTATGCGCCATCGTGGAATGGCGCATCTGCCTGCGGGACTTGGCGGTTATGGCGAGACGGTTGCGCTTATCGGCTGCGGCATGGTTGCAAGAAATGTGATTAAAATGCTGAAAAAAATATCCGATCTGAAAATACTGGTGGTTGACGGCTATCTTTCAGATACGGAAGTCCGCGGCATCGGGGCGGAAAAAGTCACGCTGGAAGATGCATTCAAGCGCGCATATATTGTCAGCAACCATCTGCCGGATATTCCCTCTACCGAAAGGATGATCCGGGGGGAGCATTTCATGTCAATGCGTCCCGGTGCCACTTTCATCAACACCGGACGCGGCAGGCAGGTGGCGGAGAATGAAATGATTGAAGTTTTGGAAAAAAGGATGGACCTCACCGCGCTGCTTGACGTCACGTTTCCGGAGCCGCCGGCGGCGGAATCAAAACTTTATATTTTAAACAACGTTTTTTTGTCTTCGCACATCGCCGGTTCCACGGGCAACGAAGTGGTCAGGATGGCTGATGCCATGCTGAACGAATTTGAACGCTGGCGGGACGGGCTGCCGCCAACCTGTGAAATCGTGTTGAACATGCTTGAACGCATCGCCTGATTGTCCGGTCAAAAACAAGAAATAGTTTAGTAAACAATTGAGAAATAATTTATTAAAAGGTAATGGTTAAATGAATAAAAATTTCATCGTCCTGGTTCTGTTCGGGTTAAGCATAATTCTGTCGCAGGCATACGCTGTCGGCGGTCCGCTCGAGCGGGTTTCCGATGGTTTTCAAACTGCTCCGATATGGGATAAATTCTGGGAGACTCCCGGCAATGCATTTAAGATTGAAAGCGGCAGATTAATTGCCTCCAGCAACGGGAAATCTCTTCCTGAAAACATATTGGCCACCAAACTCCGTTTTAAAGACTTTATTGTGCAATGGAATATGACGCGGCTTGAGGATTCCGGCAGCAATGAACGGCTTCAGGTAATTGTCGGCGCCCCGGGCTGCAAAGACAAGGACATGTGCTACAAATACAGCAAGATAATATGGCTCAACTGCGGCAGCTTCAAAATCGGACAATCTTATGATATGCGGCTGGTATGTATAAATGGCGGCGTGAAAATATATTGCCGTCCCGGTAATTCGGCTTTGCCTGAAAAAACCGTCTTCTCGGACGAGAATTTTTTGAAAGGACGGAATGGAAGAAGCCTGTTCGGGTTCAGGCATTATAATAATTTCAACTATGCTTATGGCAATGTTGTGCTGACGGACCTGAATGCCGGCGACATTCCGGTTCCGGAAAATTTCATGGCCTTTTCAAAGCCTGACGGCCGGGTTCAGCTTGCCTGGAACTACGCTGACGATTTAGCCGGTGCGGTCAAATTTGAAGTATGGCGGTCAAGCGGGACGGATATTGCACAAGCGGAGAAAATAGCGGAAACGGAAGATAAGCAATTTACCGATATCTCACTGCCGACAGATAAAACCGTCAGTTACAAAATAGTGGTAAAGTTGACCGGCCAGGACCGGAAAGGCGTTTCCGGCAAAGTTGTGAACGTTGCCGCCGGCCGGCAGGCAAGCCCGGAAAAAGTAAGAAACCTGTTTGCGTGCAAACGGATGGATGGCGGAACTTCGCTGGTCTGGTATCCGCCGGCGGCCGGCACCGTGTCCAGATATCTTATTTCCCGTAAAGACAGCCAGGGCAAAGAAGAGAAAATCGGTGAAGTAAACTGGGACAAACTGTTCTTCTGCGACAAGGTCACCGAAAAAGGAGCTGAATACGCCGTTGCTGCGGAGAATTCCATTGGCAAAAGTCCTGTATACTGGAGGCAGCCGGAAAATCCGGAACCGCTGCAGTTCGCCGGAAACAGACTGAAAGAGATGGTTGGCTACCAGAACAGCATGTGGCAAGTTCCCGTGCCGTTGAAAGTGGATAAAAATTCTACCGGAGCGAGGCCGCACCCCAGAGTGCTTTTCACCGAGGCGGATATTGCCAGGGGCAAGGAAAACATTGCTAAATATCCGTGGGCAAAGAGCGCTCTGGAACAGATTGTAAATAAAGCTGAAAAAGGAATGAAATCCCCGCCGGCAGAGAACAAGTTTGAGCAGGAGCAGGCTTATGCCTATGTTTTGACAGGAGAAAAAAAATACGGGGCAAAGGTGGCTGAATTCTTATTATACTATGCCGACAGATATAAAAGCCTGCCGCTTAAGAATGGCGAAGCCAGGATCGGCGACTGGCAGATGAATGATTACGGCTTTGCGAGATACAATGCATCTGAACCTTATGATTTGATATATAATTCAGGAATCTTGACCGAAAAGGACAAACAGCACATTGAAAATGACCTGCTGCGCCCCCTGGCTGATGATCTGATGATGCCGCGCCGGGGCGAGGGCAGCATATTTCATACCTATATCAATTTCCAGTGCATGGCGGTTGCGGCGGTCGGACAACTCGGCTTTTGTCTGAATGAACAGAAATATATTGACTGGGCGATCAGCGGCAAATACGGATTCTTCACGTTGCTGGCCGGCGGTTTGAGGGACGACGGCCTCTGGTGGGAAAAAGGTCTTGCTTATCATGTTACAACCGCATTGCCGCCGCTCATAGAACTGGCCAGGGCGGCACATAACAACAACATTGATTTGTGGAATACTCCGGTTCCCGACCGCAGTGAGATGACCAACAATTTCAACTATGCGGTGGACGGCGACAACGGGCCGAAAACCTTAAAGATGGCATTTGAAGCGCCGTTGTATGCAATGTTTCCGGATGGCGGAGCGCTTAATTTCGGCGATTCCTGTGATTTTCCATATGTGATGAATGACAATCTGATCGCCTCGGCGGTCTATAATGATCCCAAAATAAATTTCTGCCCGGACAGGTCCTATCCGTGGATCAAAATTTTCTGCGGAACCGACGAGTTGATGCAGGGAACTCCTTTCAAACCGGGAACTGCAAAATTTGCCAATAACGGCATCTGCGAAAACGGCAGTTCGCTGTTCCCGTCTACAGGAATTGCGGTGTTGCGAAGCGATGCGGACAACACGGATGCGCACGCAGTGGCTTTTACCTTTGGTCCGCTCGGGGTAGGCCATAATCACGGGGATAAACTGGCGATATTGCTTTACGCCAACCGTTATGTGCCGGTTTTTAAAGTGGATTACAGACGCAAAGATATTTATGAAAAGCAGACTATCTGCGACAATACGGTGACCGTGGACGAGAGCAGCCAGTTGGCCGAATCCTTTGACTCGGCGCAGCGACCGCTGACCGGCAGACTTAATTTCTTTTACGCGGATAAAAATATGCAGACCGTAAGCGCATATACCAATAATGCATACGACGGGGTCTGCCTGGAAAGAACACTCATTTCCGGAGCCGGCGGCGTTGCCGATTTCTTTATCTGCCGTTCACCTAATCCGCACCAGTATGATTATGCGCTCCATATTGAAGGCAATTGGGTAAACAATAAAACAGACAGCAAAGGCAAAAGGACGCTCGGGCAGGGCAACGGCTATCAATTTGCGCAGGTATTGAATGAAACCGGCCTGCAATTGAATTACAGTAATTGCTGGACGTACCCCGCCCCGGCGTTTGATCATAAGATCGGCGTTTCGATTTTCTCCGACAAGCCGGCGACGTTCTTTGACTGCATGGCCCCCGGCAACAAGACCGACGAGGCGCCGATGGTTGTGGCAAGAGTAAACGCGCAGACTGCGGTTTTTGTTTCTTTCTTTGACCTTTATGACAGCCCCGGCACAGTCAAAAATATTGAGAAATTTGAAACGGCGATAACGCCGGATAAAATCGCCGCCGGATTGAAAGTAACTAAAGCCGGCTGCACGGAGTTTTTCCTTTACAACGAGTCGGATGAACGCGTTAAAATCGGACCGTTTCAATTATCCGGGAAAGCGGCCTGGGCGCGGGTAAGCGACGGTAAAATAACGGCAATGTCAATAGCGCCGTTTAAAGAAAAAAATGAACCGCCGCAATTGATTCTGGAATAAAGCTGAACGCATATCAAGCTGTCGCTGTCATGTCTCGCGGAGACATGACAGCGATTCAATAACCAGACCGGTGATCCTGCAATCTAATTATTGTAAAGGTTCAGTGCAAAAAATGTTGAGTACGAATGATTATGAATGGAAAACTGAAAATATGTCAAAACCAATCCTCAAAAAGGAAAAGTTTAAATGATTAGCCAAGAGAGAGTTTTAAAGGCGCTGGCTCACCAGGAACCGGACCGGACTCCAATTTTTGAATATGTTCTTAATTCAGAAGATATCACTAAACTGATATTGGGAAGACCGGCATCATGGTTGCATTGGACAGAATTGGAAAAGGAAGCCGGCTGGGAAACAGCGGTTCGCCAATTTGCAATAGACCAGATTGAAATTGCATTTTTTTTAGGGCATGATATGATGTATGTGATTCCCAATCCTTTGCCCACCATAAATTCCGCACACATACTGCCGGCAGAAACTCCGCCAGAAGAAGACCCGGTTGCTGCAATAGCGTTGAAGAATAGAGAACGGAGAGAATACGAAGGGGGCCCGGACAAAAGGAAATTCCTGATTTATGAATTCATTCATGAAGAATTTGATAAACGCGGCATCCGCCTTTCGCTGCTTGCTCCGGCATATGCTCACGGGATATGGACAAATGTCAATCTGATGCAAACCATGCTCTTATCTCCCGAAACGGCGCATGAGCATTTTAAACTTGCGACGCGTGACACTCTGAAACTTGTCGATAAATATCTCGGTCTGAATGTGGAAATGATCGGGATCGGTGGTGATTTCGCCGGCAACAAGCCGCTCATCTCCCCTGCGCTCTATAATGAATTCATTGCGCCGGAATTGAAAACTCTCGCCAATCAGATTCATTCGGGCAATGGATATGCGGTTAATGCCAGCGATGGTAATCTGTGGGACGTAATTGATTCTTTCCTTATTGCGACCGGCGTTGACGGCTATTTGGAAATTGATCAACATGCCGGAATGGATTTGGCGAAGCTTAAAGCAAAATATGGCAGCGGAATAACACTTTTCGGCAACATGGATTGCGGTAACACGTTAAGCTTTCAAGACCTTGATGAGATAAGAAACGCGACTGTCAAATGTCTTGAGGACGGCTTAGGAAATGGAGGTCATATTTTTACGGCAAGCAATGCGATAACAGACAGCATTCCCGTGAAGAATTACTTTGCCATGGTAAATGCTTATAGAGATTTCTGGGGGATGAGAAAAATAACTTTATGAAGCTAAACTTCTGGCAATTATCAGCATATAATTGTCCATATGCGTTTTTTGAATTTTAAACAGGTGAAACTAAATATTATACTCTAATTTTATGGGTTTTTCCGCAGGCAGCCGCGGCTGATGGAACTTCAGCCGGTTAAAAATTAATCGCGGCATTGAGAAAATGCCGGAAACAAGGAGGTGAAAGATAAATAATTCCCGTGCCGCTATTTAACAAGACGCAAAAGGAAATGTAAAGAACATTAACAAAACCAATCAAACAAACAGGGAACTCTGAATATTTTCGGAGTTATGGGGAGGGTACTATGTCAGAAACAATAAAAACTATCCAATCGGCAGCCGGCAATTTTGTCAAAATTTCCTTTACTTTCATGCTGTTCCTGCTGGGAATTGCCGTTATTGACGCCGCCGTTATTGACGTTAAACAGGCCCCTTATAATGCCGTCGGCGACGGAAATGCCAACGACACTACCGCTATTCAAAATGCCATCAATGACAATCCCAATTCAGAAATATTGCTGCAGAACGGCACTTTCAAAATCACCGGCGCTTTGAATCTTTTGTCCACCCGTACGCTTGCAGGCAGCAACGCCACCTTGAAGTACTCGTCCGCCAGTTGCGGCGTCATGATCAATTGCTCGTCAAATGTCGCTATCGAAGGTTTAGTAATCAACGGCAACAACCAGGCAACATTCGGCATAGAGGTGACGAATGGCACCAAATATGTTTATATTTCAAATTGCGAACTGCTTAATTTTGCCGGAAACAGCACGACGGCGGCCAATGCCATCGATATCCGCGACACTTGTTCTGACATCAGTATTGTCGAAACCAAAATACATGATGTTGACGGCGGCGGCAACGGTGTTCAAGGCGACAGTATCGGCGCCAACCGCCTGATTTATATCCAAGGCGTGACCCGAATGCTTATTGATCACTGCGAATTCTATAATATCGGTCCCTGGGAAGACGGGGACTGCATCCAGGTACAGGCGTCCGGTACATCGGATGTGACTATCCGCAGTTGCAAATTTTACAACTTTATGAAGCGGGCAATAAAAATCCAGGCTTCAGGCGTAGTGGCGACCAATAATTTAATCAGTTGCGCGGGCGCCGATGACGGCGTAAATGCTCCGGCTGAAGGAATCGCAGTAATGGGTGCGACCAGCGGCGAAATCAGCAACAACATCATTATATTGAACCGGGCTTCCTGGGCTATCAGCATTGCAGCCAGTTGCAGCAACGTTAAGGTAACTGGTAATACCACGGATATTTACGGATACTATTATACCGGGTTCGCAAACATGCCTAATTGTTATTATTATCAATGCCGCCAGTCATTTATACGTGCGATGTTTCTGGCCGAGAGCAGCTATTGCACTTTCGATGGAAATACATCTTTTGCATATTACAGGGGGCTGCATATGCGCAATTCATCAAATAATACTATCACCAATAACAATGTCTTAACCAGCCTTTATCCGTTCTGGTTTGACAATTCCACCAATAATACATCCACGAATAACATCGATTATACCACGACGCTGCAAGGTTTCTGGCGTTTTAACGACAGCGCCGATATTAACACCAACAGCACATTTGATTTTCCTGATAACAACTATCCGGGCAATCCCGTTGGTTTTACTTCCGGAAGCATTGTAGACGGGGTAGTGGGCAAGGCATTGTCGTTTAGCGGGAACAATAATTTCATAAACATGGGTGATGTGCTCGATATGGGAACTTCCAGCTTCTCCATCTGCGCCTGGGTGAAAAGCGCCAGCGCTTCAACCGGCAACGGAATTGTATTCAAACGCGGCAACGGAAACAATGTTGCCGCCGGCTATGGACTGGATATGCCTAACGGCACGTTCCAGTTCCATATTGCAGACGGAACGAATTACCAGAACCTTATTGCCGGAACGTCCGGCAAATATAATGACGGGAAATGGCATCATGTTGCCGCCGTTGCCACCCGCGGCGCTGACCTTAAAATATATGTCGACGGTCAGTTTATTAACAGCGCCGCTGAAACCAATGTCGGCAATATTAATTCTGATACCTGTCTTGCCATTGGCGGCCTGACGCTTAACGGCATCACTTGTTACAGTTCCTTTACCGGCGCTATTGATGAGGTGATGATTTTCAACAAAGCCCTGACGGCCGCTGAAGTGAATAAGATTTACTTGAAACAGGAAATCAAGTAAACAATAAATACAATTATTTTACCGCCTCCTCCGATTCATCGTTTTGAACCGGAGGAGGTCAACAGTATTTTAAAAGGAGAGCGCACGCAGTTATTTATGAACAGAACGAAAAAAATTGATACTCACGGTTATCTGCTGACCGGCGTACAGGACTTGTATCGAATAGCCGAATGTTGTATTTTAAATAAAATAAAAGAGGCAGACGCTGAATGAAAAAGAATCTTTTCTATCTCGAAAATGTGCCGGATTTTGAAAAGCACAATGCCGGGGTTCGCGATTTAATGAGGAAGTTTCATGAATTAAAGCATGAAAGAATTCCTGTTACAGTAACAGGAAGCATCCGGAATTTACTCAGCAATCCTGCAATTAATATGACCGGATATTCTTTCAAAGATTTCTTTACCAGGGCCGATGCCCAGATTAAATGTCAGCTTGAATACCAGTATTACAGCAGACACAATATCATCTGCGACAAGGAAATGGGACTTCCTGAAAAGGAATGGCAGCTTGCGCTGGATTTTCAGAATTCATACGATCAGGCATGGTTCGGATGTCCGATACAATACTTCGGCGAAACCGATGTTCCGGATACAAGTGAAATCCTCAAGGAGCATCCGGATTTGCTTTATGAATGGAGTGATCCGGACCCATTCTGGGGACGCGGGGATTTTATGAAACGGGCCATGGATATTTATGAAGACATGCAGCGCAAATGTGAAGCCGGCTTTGAGTTTTACGGTCTTCCCGTGAAACCGCCATATTGGTTTCCGTGCGTGGGAACCGACGGAGTGTTTGACTGCGCCATCAAGTTGCGCGGCGCGATGGAGGTCATGACCGACATGTTTGACAACCCGCAATATTTTCATGATCTGATGGATTATATTACGCGCAACATAATCCGGCGCATGAAGGCTCATCGTGACTGGACCTGGGATCACGAGCCCGGCTATAAAGGAACCCGGCAGTACAAAGGATCTTTTTTTTATGCCGATGACTCAATCGCCATGCTCTCTCAGGATCAATTTAAAGAGTTTGTATTGCCGTATATTAAGCGCATTTTCGAGGAGTTTCACGACGGCAGCGGTTGCAGAATCCACCTTTGCGGGAACGCCACTCACCATTTTAAATTTCTCGCTGATGAATTCAATGTCATCTCGTTCGATACCGGATTCCCGGTGGATCACGGGAAATTGCGCCGCGAATTAGGAACGGACGTGATAATTCAAGGCGGCCCGACGATTATGCTGGTCAAGGACGGATCCCCTGAACAAATTGACGGCGAAGTACGCAGAATTTGTGAATCAGGTGTGATGGAAGGAAAAAGATTCACTTTAATAGCAGCAAACAACCTTGCTCCGTGTACTCCGGTGGAAAATATAGAAGCTTTATATAATGCGGGCAAAAATTATGGCCGTTTTCTTAAGTAGCGGCAGTGTCCGGTATTGCGCTGGAACTATTAATAAATCACGATTTTCCCATGTATTTTATTTTAAAATATTTTGGTAAGTAAAAAAAGGGCTGTATATGTATATGACTTCAAAAGGAAGAGTAAGTAATCGCTTCGCCATAAGTTGTCGGCGCGGGCACTTATTGCAGGACTCTGATAAAAACTTTTTTAGTTTTTAGAAGGCCTGCGCCCTCTTTTAAAGAAATGCATAAGCAGTAAAAAAAAATGAAAATAATTGATACTCATGGCCATTTGCTGGCTGGAGCGCAGGACTTGGACAGAATCGCCGAATGCGGCATTTTCGAACAAGTCTGGCTGCTTGGCTTGCCGGAAGAATTGAAGATCGCAGGATGCAATGTGGCTGCTACAGATGAAATGCTTGAAGTCGCCGGCTGCTATCCCGGTCTGTTTCTGCCGTTCGCCTATCTGGATTTCCGGCAGCCGGCGGATCAGGTTGACCGGATGGTGGAACGCGGGTTTTGCGGTTTCAAAGCGATTTACCCTCCGCTGGCGTATGACCATGACAGTTATTTCCCATATTATGAGCGGATTGCTTCTTATCGGCTGCCGGTCGTGTTTCATACCGGCATGGTCAGCTCGCCGCCGCTGGCGGAACGGCCCGCCGGCCTGTCCTGTCATCCCGCCAACATGGCACCGGCCAACCTGTATAATTTGGCCTGCGCTTTCCCGGAACTGACTGCGATTGCCGCGCATTTCGGTGTTCCATGGAGTAATGAACTGCTGCTGGCGGCATCCTGGACGCCAAATCTCTGCATTGACATCAGCGGCGGAATGAGGACGCTTTACCGGCAGTTGATGAAAGAAAATATTGACAGCGTCGCCAGTCTGCGCGGCGGCCGGTCCGGCACCATTGCCGATAAAATAGTTTTCGGCGTTGACGCCTGTTACGGGCGGGCCAATTATCATCAGGATATTATCGATTGCATTGCCGTATGGAATGAATTCTGGTGTGAAGTGGAACAGAATTGTTCCTGGAGTTCGAAAATTCCGGCAATTGTCCGTGACAATGCCGCAAACATAATCAAATGGTCAAAAGAAGGAGCAGCGCAATGAGTCGTGATACTGTAAAGAGCCTGGACGAGCACCGGGAATATATGCTTGGAATGTGCGAAACCGCATACCGTTTTACTTTCCGGCGGCAGTTGGTTTGTCCTGAACTTTCCATGCTTGAAATACTTAAGCGGGAGGCCCTGTGGGTGTATCTGCTCGGACTGAATACCTTTGATTATCAGCAAACCGGATGGTTCAAAGAAGTCGCCGCATTATGCGGCCGGCAATGGGCGGTTGAAGAGGAATTTGTCTGTGCCATGCTGATGGCAACGAAGGAATTTGCGGAGAGTTACGCGGCAAACAGCTATCCGGCGACTTTGCAGCCGCCCGAGGGTTATAATGCCGGAAGCCTGAAGTACGACTCCCCGCTGGCGGAACTGCCGCGGAACCATTGCAACTTCCATATCAGCAATGCAATTGCACCAAAATCGATTCTGAATGAAACCGCATATTTGATCAATTGCTTCAATACGCTGCTGGACAAAAGCGAAGAGGAATATCACTACGACACTTTGCGCACTTTTACCTGGTTGAACTCCAATCCGCGCTGGCTGTTCTTTTTCCCGGACGAATGGCTGAATAATTTAAGCAAGCCGAATACGGAAATTCATGGCGACGGCGGATTCTGGGGACAGCTCACCACTGCCCGGGGAACGCTGAATAAGCGCGCCGCGGATCATATTCTGAATTCCGGCAAATTCCAATATCCGCCTAGAAGTTCGCATTGCTCCTACGCCGCGATGCGCGGACATTTACTGGCGCTCGAAAAGATTTTCGGGTTGAAATAACGATAGAGAATTCGCTGGAAAATGTTACATCAGCGCCAAAATGCGATGCCTGCCCCAAAATCTATTCAAAATCATGCTGTAGTTGATTTGTATTTAGATTGTTTGTGATATAAAATTAATGTTTTGAAAAAATATATTGAGAAATATTGAAAGGTAAAGGCAATGGCCGCAAGTTACGGAAATTTTGATTCGCAGAGGGGAAGTATGTGATTACGGTCCCCATGACGACGGAGCCGTGAATCAATTATCCGGACGGTGTCGGCGGTCCGCAATTTGATCAATTAAAATTTGATAATAAACCCGAAGGAGTTCTTAATCAATGAAAATGCACTGGATTGACTGGTCGATAATTGTTTTTTTGCTGGGATCACTGCTGTTCATTACGCTTTATACCAGAAAATATATGAAAAGCGTGGCGGACTTCCTGGCGGCAAACCGCCTGGCCGGCCGTTATATGCTGACTGTTTCCAGCGGTTTCGGCGGCGCCATTTCGATCATTGCGGTCTGGGAAATGGTGTACAATTCCGGCTTGCCAACCCAATGGTGGGGTATGATCGGGATGCCGATCGGGCTTATCCTCGGCATTTCCGGCTTTATCATTTATCGTTTCCGGCAGACCCGCGCCCTGACCCTGGCACAGTTTTTTGAAATGCGTTACAGCCGCCAGTTCCGGTATTTCGCCGGTTTTCTCTGCTGGGTGTCGGGCGTGTTTAATTACGGGATTTTCCCGCTGATCACCGCGCGTGTCATTGTCTATTTTTTCGGATTGCCGGAGCATTTTCATCTCGGCAACTTCGAAATGGCGACGTTGCCGCTGGTTATGGCCGGATACATGAGCATTGCGCTGTTCATTGCCTGCACCGGAGGCCAGATCAGCATCATGATCGCCGACTTTTACCAGGGTATCCTGCTGATGCTGATTTTCCTGATTCTCATGTGCTTCATGATGTTCAAATTTGAGTGGAACGACGTTATTGCCGGATTGCTGACTGCCCCGGCCGGAAAGTCCATGCTGAATCCGTTCAAAACCGGAGACGCGCAGGATTTCAGCATCTGGTTTTTCCTGATTGGAGTTTTCAGCATGATCTACAATGCCAGATCATGGCAGGGCAATTCCGGATTCAATGCCGCCGCCAAAACCCCCCATGAGGCGCAGATGGCCGGAATCATCGGCTCCTGGCGGCAGATTGCGTCCGGATTGTGCATGCTGCTGATTCCGCTTGCGGCCTATGCCGTGCTGCATCTCCCGAAATTTGCCGAAATGGCGGCGCCGATTCACGCGCAGATTTCCGCGATTGCCGATCCGCAGATACAGAAGCAAATGACCGTGCCGCTGTTCCTGGCCAATGTGCTGCCGGTGGGAATGATGGGGCTGTTTGCCGCCGTCATCGTGGCTTGCGCCATCAGTTGCGACAACAGCTATCTGCATTCCTGGGGAACGATTTTCGTGCAGGATGTGCTGATGCCGATCCGCAACAAGCCGCTCGATCCTAAACGGCATCTGCTCTGGCTGCGGGTGTCTATTTTCAGCGTTGCATTGTTCGGATTCATTTTCAGCATGTTGTTTCCGCTGAAAGATTTCATTTTCATGTTTTTTGCGCTGACCGGCGCGATCTACCTTGGCGGCGCCGGCGCGGTGATTATCGGCGGCCTGTACTGGAAACGCGGCACTACCGAAGCGGCCTGGACAGCATTGATTCTCGGTACAATAATGGCGTTCGGCGGCATCCTGGTCCAGACCTACTGGACAACTAACATGGCGCCGATCCTGCTGAAATTCTGGCCGGACTGGCAATGGGTTATTTCACATAAGACGAACTTTCCTTTGAATGGACAGGAAATTTATTTTTATGCCATGCTGACGGCTTCTTTGAGCTATGTACTGGTATCATTGCTCGGTCCTAAACGCGTGTTTGACATGGACAAAATGCTGCATTGCGGCAAATATGCCATCAAGGATGACACGGTTGAAGCCAAAGACGCGCTGAAAGTTAAACGCAAAACGTTCGGCGAACTTATCGGGGTGTCCAGAGAATTTTCCCGGTTTGAACGCTTTCTGTTCTGGGCCACGTTCTGGTGGACTATGGCATGGTGGGGTATATTCGTTGTCGGCACTGTAATCAACATCTTTTACAAAGTTTCCGATGAATCCTGGTCATGGTTCTGGTGGTTCAAGCTCTGGTGGTTCAGCCTGATACTGGGAACTGTCTGCACCGCCTGGATTTTCTGCGGCGGAGTACGTGATGCCTTCCGGCTGTTCCACGACCTCAAGGCGGAAAGGATTGACAATAGCGATGATGGAACTGTGAAGAAATAGCGATTCTTAGAGTCAGTCATGATTATTATCGGGAAATAATGAACAAAGCATTCATAGCGGCGGTTTTTGCCGCCGCGTTCACTTCCATGCCGGCGCTCACCGCAACAGCCGGCGCTCCCGGCTCCAATGCGGCGGCACCGGAAATAATCGCAAAATATACCGCAGAACCAATCACAATGGATGGCAGGCTGGACGAAAAGGCCTGGGCGGCGGCACCGGCATATTCTCTTGTGCTGCCGTTAAAATCATTCTCCAGGATGCCGGAAAGCACGCAGAAAAAACTTGGCAGTTTTCTTCGCGAGCAGGGAACGGTAAAGCTGCTGTGGAACGATAATTATCTTTATGTCGGTGCGGAGCTGGAAGATTCCGATGTCATGAATGAGGGCACGGAGGACCAGGCCCATCTGTACAAGACCGGCGACCTGATTGAAGTTTTTCTCAAACCGGCAGGCCAAAACTACTATTGGGAGATTTACGGGACTCCGAACAATAAAAAGACCTGGTTTTTCTTTCCCGTCCGGGAGCGGACGATGTATTCGAGTTGTTTAAGCTATCTGCCCAGAGATTTGAATGTTGCCGCGACAGTGGACGGTACGCTGAACAACCGGCATGACCGTGACAAAGGCTGGCGCATCGAGGTCGCCATTCCGATCAAAGAATTGACCGTCACGGGCGCAAAGTTTGATAATTCCGCCAACTGGACGATACTGCTGGCCCGCTATAATTATTCCGTGTATCTCCGTAAACCGGAACTTAGCGCCTGTCCGCAACTGTCCAATGCCAACTTCCACCTCTACGAAGAGTTCGCCAGACTGCGCCTGGAAAAATAGTAAGTCCCTGAATAACGGCTCCTTAAACGCAAATTCGGGAAAAATTATGAAATCAATGTTGCAAAAAACAGGAATTACCTGTATTATTTTACTAAAGCACTTTAGTACAGTTGCGGAATGACTTTCCGTACACCGGTTTAAATATTAAAAATCAGGAAGATTAGTTATGTATTGTAAAAAAGAGTTGAAAGATGCGCTGCGCGCGAATCTGCGGTGGTTCGAGAATTCAGGGGTAATGATTCCGGCCAACGGATTATGGGGAGTCGCCGAACGAATTGTCCTGCAGGGTAACAGTTCAATGGATAAAATATACAAATCGTTTCCGGCCTGGACGGAATTTGCGGAACACAGCGTCATCGAGCCGCGCCGCGCCGACTGTAATTTTGAGACGGTGCTGCTGTTTCTGCTGGCTTCGGAAGTGTTTAAATCAAAGAAATATCACGAAACCGCTGTCAATATTCTGGACTTCCTTTATTGCCGCAGCGGGATGCTGAACCGCTTTCCGGAAGAGGAAAATATGCGCGGAGCATGGTACTGGTCGCACGTCAAAAAAACGATCTGGTTTGACGACAACAGTTGGAACTGTATCATTCCATTGCTGATAAGCGAAAAATATCCGGAGCTGGATAATAAATATGAATTGCGGAAATGGGCGCTGACGCTGGCGGACAGCATTGCGGAAACCTTTAAAACTCATTTCGAGTTTCCGGACGGATTTCAGACGACCTGGTGCGGATATCTCAAGCTGCCGCATTGGGGGGCGCTGGTCTGCATGGCTTTGGCCAAAGCCCATATGATATCGCCAAAGGCGGAATATCGCGCAGTTGCAGACCGTTACCATGCGCACCTGGATAAAAATAAAGAGACTTTTATTGCCAGCGAACTGGCATATGGCATAATCGGGTCTGTTTTTTGTTATTCCGCTTTTAAGGATGAAAAATTCAAACGGCTGGCGGAATTCTTTGGCGACAAATTGATCAGCCGGATGGATCCGGCGACGGGCAATATTCCGGCGGAACATGACGAAGCGCCGACCGGACAGCATCTGGCGGACACTATCTACACTATCAACTGGGCATTGCTGGGTTTCCAGAATCTTCATGCAGTCTGCGGCGGCAGGACCTACCGGACGGCATTCGTTAAACTTTTAGAACTGCTGCTGAAGATTCAGGATAAATCCCCGGAATCACATGTTCATGGCTGCTGGCGCGGCATGTATGATTTAAAAGCGGGAGTCTGGGGCGGCGGCGACTGCTACGAAGGCGGGGCCAACAGCATCTATACCGGCTGGACTAACGCTCCGATCTCCTCCTGCATTGCATTTGAATTGATTAACTCCTCTCTGGTAAAGGGGCTGAACGATCAACCTTAAAGATACTACAAAAATCAACCGCAAAGCCGCCGGGTTCAAGAAAAATGAGAGGCTTTCGCCGGCATCCTTCAAAGACAAGTTAAAGTCATGAAGGACAAATAGTGCTGTTGATTATATTGCACCATAACTTTTTGCTTCTTCAAAGAGCGCGACAATGTTTGCCGGATCGACATCGGTCTGAAGTACATGCGAAGGGCCGAGGATATAGCCTTCCGGCCCCAGCACGTCAATGCGTGAGCGGACTTCAGTCTTCACCTCATCCGGCGTTCCGGTCACCAGTGTTTCCTGTGTGTCGATGCCGCCATGAAAACAGAGCTCTTTGCCGAACTCTTTTTTTAGTTTAACCGGAGACATGCCTTTCGCGGAAGTCTGAACCGGGTTCAAGACCTGCACTCCGGCATCAATCAGCATCGGAATGATTTCAAAAATCGCTCCGCAGCAGTGATGATAACCGCCGACACCATATTTGGCGGCCAGTTCATAATGCCGTTTCAGGCTGGGCATAAAGAATTTTTGAATCGCATCCGGCGCGATCAGCAAGCCGTTTTGCGTACCGTAGTCGTCGCCGCAGCCGACCATATCAATGGCTCCCGGATATTTTTTCAAGACAGCTTCCAGACAGGCCAGCGTATATTCTTCGACTTTGCGGACAATTGCCTCGACCATTTCAGGATTCAGACATAAATCCATCATCAGGTTTTCCATCCCGCGCATAGCCCATGGTACGCCGAACGGACAGATATAACTCATGTCCATTACGAATTTATCCTGCTTCCATTCAACAAGGTCGAATCCGGCAGGCAATTCGGGAAATATGATATCATCAATTACCGGCCAGTCATAATTTTCGATGTCGGCCACGGTCGCGCATTCAGCCAGCGGGGATTCGGAAATCTCCCAGTAGCGGGCGTCGCCGGCCTGGACTTGTTCTCTTTTTATACCCCATATATCCACTCTGACATCGGGACTGGCCGGTTTCAGCCGTTCCATCCGCTCAGGAAGGCTGAAACCCTTGCCGATACCACTCCATAGTGAGTCGAAACGATTGCACTCAAAATATTTACTCAAGTCGTAATCCACCGGCAATCCGAGATATTGCCGGAGTCTTTCACTGGTTTCCCTGGTGCATTCAATGGTATAGGGAATCCTCGCCGGTTTCCGGTGATTAATCGCGTCTGCAAGTTCCTGCCGGTTGCTCATGATGGTAAATCCTTATGGTTTGAAATACGCTTCAACAATACGTCCGACAATCTGTTTGCCGCGGTCGTCGCCATGTACCGCGTCGCGCTGGAACCACTGCCAGGGCTTGCCGGACCGGCCCAGATAATTATGCCATGCCGTGGCAGTGTCCAGAAATTCGACATGCAGTTCTTCGGCCAGTTGCCGCTGCTTCTCCACAAAAGGGTTCGGCGTCCATGTCTGAACAGGAAGAGCGGCATCCGGTTTCTTCTCATCGTGTTTACGCCAGTCGTTACCCAGCGGGCCGGACATCAATAAAATCTCGCAGCCGATTTGCTGTCTGGTCATCTCAATGACTTTACGGATCGCGGCAATATCATCTTTTTGCGAAATCCCGCCGATGATCAGCAGATCGGGGTTGAGACCGGACACATAACTCTTGAAATGTTCCGGCTCCTGATAATACCAGCAGCCGGTGGAGCCGCGCACCGAACAGATAAACTTCATATCGGCTTTCGGATAAAGCCGCGTCAGGAGCGACTGGAAATTGGAATTGAATGTGTCATTGATAATACTGTCGCCAAGCATCACCACCCGCCACGGCCTGCCTGTTTTCATCGCATCAACAGTCTTGGGCAGCAGTTTGAGCCGGTCTGCCGGGGCGGTACAGGACAATGGCGGCAGTGTTTGATAAAGCCGGTCGCACCATTTTGCGGCGGCTTCTGCCGGAATCGGTTTTAATTGCATATCCCAGACTTCAATGCCCTTTACCGACTGCAGAAAAGGCTGTATTCCGGCAGCTTTTTCGCGTCCGTAAATCACCTGTTCGTAATGCTGTTTTTCCTTACTGGCATATACTGTGGAATAGATGTCCGGGACCAGCATTTTACCGTCTTTGTCATTGAAGAAAACACCCCAGTAACAATTTTCCGGCGCCCGGGCGTCGAAACTGAGCGAGTAAAATTCAAACTCATTTTTACAGGCTGGAACTGACGGGCCGAGCAATTGTCCGCCTTTATCCGGATAATATCCCTCCGCCTGATTATAGGCTTGCCCGCCGGGATTGGCGGACGGAATGAATTTCCAGCCGGCAGTTTTGTCGCTGATTCTGCCCGGGCAGGAATAAAGCGCATCTCCTGCAAATCCGGTGGCGGTCATGGCGCATAATGCGGCGGCGGTGATGGTTTTTTGAGCAGCAGTCATAATTATTGCCTTTAAATTAGAGGATTGCATCAGGCCCGAGCGGCATGCCCATGTCGTCTTTCTGCTGCATGGACTCGGGAATTATCAGAATATCCGCCTTGACCGGGCAGAATCCTTTCGGGTCGAGCAGTGAAATGCGGCAGTAGCCGAAATTGCCTTTGTCCAGCGCGTTTTTCAGCGAGTCGCACCAGATCGGGATTTTCATTTCAACAGTTTTGCCCGGAGCACAGGAGATTTTGACATCGCGGAACTGCCGTACCATGCACATCCAGGTTCCGCCGCTATTCTGCTGAGTGCGGATGACGCATCCGGAAAGGTCGATGGCATTGTATTGATTCGAGATTTTAAACTTTATGTATTTGTCGCCTGCTTTCCATGAAACACGGGCGGGGAACCAGACCGGTGCGAACAGTACCCGCAACGCCCAGAATTGTGGTTTCGGCAGCAGATCGGCGGTAACCACGCCCCAGTTGGCATCTTCACCCCATCTGGTCCAGCCCCATGGATTGTCTTCGGCGCCTTTCCCGACGCCGCAACAGAGCCACGGAAAATATGCCCCGCCGAGACATGCTGGATCGTGCCGCATATTGCCCCACTCGTCTTTCAGCCGGTCATAAAATACTTCCAGCGTATTTTTGCCGGAAAGCGGATCAATCTTTTCATCAGCGATTACCGACAGGTACGGGCTGTTCATCATATCCGGTTCCAGACAGAAAATGCCATATTCGGAACTGAACCAGCATCCGCTCCAGCCGCGTTTCAGCGCTTCTTCGCGGGTAATCTCGACCATGTCGCCTTCCCAACTGTTGGGGTTGACGATCCTGCCTTCATCGCGGAACTGTTTCTGCAGGACAAAGCTGTAATGAATATCGGCAATTTCACCGACCCGCAATTCAAAGATCCCCCTGATCTTGTTTGCCGGTCCCGGCGGCGGGAACATGGTCGGGCGGCTCGGGTCCAGCAGATGGCAGAACCGGTCATAGATACGCAAATGATTCCAGCCGTCTGCCGCAACGGCCTGGGATTCCGGCATGTTCTCGTTGCCGACGCTCCACACCATGACTGACGGGTGATGACGGTCGCGGCGGATGCCGCCCTCGATGCGCATCAGCGCCGGGCCGACCCACTCCGGATCATGAATGTAATTGGTACCCCAGTCTACCGGCAGCTCCTGCAGCAGATAAAATCCCATTTCGTCACACAGTTCCGCCAGCGCCGGCGGCGACAGAAAATGTGTCCGGATGGCATTGACATTCGCCTTTTTCATTAAATCCAGACACTTCCGCAGCCACTCTTTCGGCGTGTGCAGACCGTGTTCGGGATGAAATGTCAGATGATTGACGCCGCGGAACTTGATAAAACTGCCGTTCAGCTTCGGTCCTTTCGGCGACAAGTCAAGACGGCGGAAACCGGTGAAATACCGATAAAGCTGCGGTTGCTGCCTGCTGGCGGCAAATACTATTTTTACTTCGTACAAGTTCGGATATTCATCATTCCACCAATCCGGATTCTCAACTTCCAGTGATACGGCATAACAATCCTGAGTTGAGGCAGTGTCAGCGCTGAAAGTGGCGACTGATGATCCGTTGCGTGAAAGCTCGACCAGCAGCGCCCCGTTACCTGGATTATCCAGCGTAATTTTACCTGAGACCATGCCGTGCTTAAGCGATTTGTCCAGTTCGGCTATCAGGTGATATTCCTTGATGCAGGACTTTTCGACCGCGAAAAAATACGCGCTCTGGGCCATGCCGGCAAACTCCAGCGCATGGCGCGGCATGTCCATCTTGACAAACTTGTGTTTCCTGATCAACCGCACCGCAATCTCCGCGCTCCCGCCTGCTTCAACCAGGCCGGTAACTTCAAATTCCACCGGGGTAAGACCCGAATAATGAGCACCCAGTTTTTGGCCGTTCAGATAAAATATTCCCGCCGGATAAACCGCGTCGAAACGCAGAAAAATGCGTTTATTGCGCCAGCTTTTCGGGATCTGGATGGTTCTCCGTAGAATGGCTCCGTCATTTTCGTCAATATGGTTTAATGAAACTCTATTCCAGTTTTCAATCGGCTGTTTTTCAGCTTCCGGATCGGCATAAAATACTTTGCCCGGCTGCCGCACTGTCCGCCATTGTTTGGTTGACTCCGTTATGGCTTTTTCTTTAAAAGGATAATATTTGACCAGCCACTCTCCGTCCAGACTTAGACGGCTGTCTTCCGGTTCCGGCGTAAAGCGTACCGGATTAATGACCGTGTGATGTTTTTTATCAAAATTGACCTTCGTCTCTTTTTCAAGCGAAAGCTGCCTGGTAATTATGTCACTGCCGTTGACTATCATTTTCCCGCCTTTTTATTGTTTTGAAATTTTTATCTTCTCTGCATTTGCCACTACCGGCAATGCCAGTTCTTTCAGTTCCGCGCGATCTGAAAAAACAAAATCCAAGGCTCGTTCAAACAATCCTGTACGATTGAAATCAAGAAAGGCGTCATCGCCGGTGAAGTGATCTCCGCTAAGTTCAACGGAGATTAAACCGCATTCAAGCTTCTTCTGCTTGATTACAGGCTTGATTGATTGCGCGATTTTATGCACTGTCACGAAGATGCCGGCGGAACCGCTGTCCTGCCTGACGGCATCAATGATTTCACTGTAGTCGCTTTCCACTTCTATCAGGCAATGCTTCTTAACCCCATGCTGTTTTATCGCCGCTTCGAACCCGGCCTGTGTCAACACCCTGTACGGCGCTTCGGTCCTGGTTGCAGCCATTACGAGCTTGCGGCAGCCGGCGATCAGCAGCGCCGAAGCGGCGGCATATCCCGCTTGAAAATAGTCCGGCATCAGGTAATTTTCCGCAGGCAGTTTATCGGAACGGTATGGCTCCGTGTGAACAACCCTGATTCCGGCTTTTTCCAGTTTTGCCGTCAGGTTTTCATTATACGGTTGAATCGGAGTGCAACTGGCTAATAACCCGCGATGCCGCTGCTGCAGAACCTGTTCCAGAAACACGGCTTCGACTTCGGGCGACCACCCCTCCTGCCGCTGAGAGAACAGACTCATCAAGCTGTTTCTGCCGAGAATCATGTCCTGGATTTTTACGACCATATCCATGTCGCCATGATACATGACGGAAACAATGCCGGACTTTTTTGCAATCATGTCTTTGACGTAACAGGCCCCGCGGATCTTATAAATCAGTCCCTGCTCAATCAGTTTATCCAGCGTTGCCCGCACGGTATTCCGGCTGGCGCTGAATTCGGCACATAATTCCGCTTCCGTAGGCAGCCGCATCCCTGCCGGATAATGCTTATTTATTATCCGCACAGACAGTTTCTGATAAATCACATCCGCCTTGAATCCAAGTTCCATCATTATCTCAATTTAATATTGTTCAAAATTTGTTCATTTAAATATAAATATACTTCTCATGTGAGTATTTCAAATATGAAATGAACAATCTTTGAATATTTTATACGATGCTGCCGGGATTGTTAAGTGTGAAGTATTAACAATCAGCCGGGCAGAAATATGGCGGAGAGGGTGGGATTCGAACCCACGGAAGGGCAAGCCCTTCAACGATTTTCGAGACCGTCACCTTCGACCACTCAGTCACCTCTCCGCAGTGTGTCGTTTATGATGAGGCGCTAAATATAGCGCACTTTACAATTATTTTTACTTTTTTTTCACGTTCATGATTAAAAAAAGCGGATTTTTTTTGTAAGATATTGAAATATCGGGTAAATTACCCGGATAATAAAACAATCTAACTAAGGTTTATTTTTCCGTTATGAGTATTTATTTTTTTAATACGATGGGCCGTGTCCGGGAGGAATTCAAGCCGCTGAATCCCGGCGAGGCGAAACTTTACACCTGCGGGCCGACCGTCTACAACTTTGCCCATATCGGCAACTTTCGCGCCTATGTGTTTGAAGACCTGCTGCGGCGCACCTTGAAGTATTTTAATTATAAAGTCACCCAGGTGATGAACCTGACGGACGTTGACGACAAAACCATCCGCGACTCCCGTGCCGCCAAAATCTCCCTGAATGATTTTACCGCTAAATATAAGCAGTCGTTTTTTGACGATCTCAAAACTTTGAATATTGATCCGGCGGAAGTCTATCCTGCCGCCACCGGCCACATTCAGGAAATGATTGCGCTGGTTCAGACGCTGATGGACAAGGGATTCGCCTATCAGGCGGAGGACAAATCCGTTTATTTCACTATCGCCAAATTTCCGCGGTACGGCAGGCTCGCCCGCATTGATATGGAAAACCAGCGCGCCGGAGCCCGCATCAAAACCGACGAATATGCCAAGGATTCCGTTGCCGATTTCGCGCTGTGGAAAGCCTGGGACGAAAACGACGGCGATGTCTGCTGGGACAGCCCCTGGGGCAAAGGCCGCCCCGGCTGGCATATCGAATGCAGCGCCATGAGCATGAAATATCTCGGCAAAACGTTTGATATCCATACCGGCGGCATTGACAATATGTTTCCGCACCATGAAGACGAGATCGCGCAGAGCGAATCCGCCAACGGCTGCCGCTATGTCAATTACTGGCTGCACTGCGACCACCTGATCGTCAACGGCGAAAAAATGTCCAAGTCGCTGGGCAATTTCTTCACCCTGCGCGATCTGGAGAAGAAAGGCTATGCCGGCGCGGAACTGCGCTGGGTGCTGCTGGGGACGCATTACCGCAAAAAACTTAATTTCAGCTTTGACGCCTGCGAACAGGCGCGCACCGTGCTGAAAAAATTCAATGAACTCTTTCTGCGCCTGAAAGAAGCCAATGGTTCCGGCGGGGATGAAGAGATCAGAAGTTTCGCGGCAAAGTGCCGGGCCGGTTTTGCCGCCGCGCTGGCCGACGACCTGAACATCGCCGAAGCGACTGCCCCGGTTTTTGCATTGCAGCACGAGGCCAACCGGCTGATGGATCTGGGCAGACTGTCCCCCGCCGGCGCGGAAACCGTCCGCGCCCAGTTCCGCGATTTTGACAAAATATTCGCGGTTTTCAATGTCGATAAAGCAGGGGAGGCGGAAGTGCCCGCGGCAGTCATGGAACTGGCGGAAGCGCGGTTTCAAGCCAGAAAAGACAAAGATTTCGCCAGATCCGACGCGCTTCGCGATCAGCTTAAATCGCTCGGCTGGGCCGTTGAAGACGCCCCCGGCGGTTTCAGGGTCAAAAAGATTTGAAGCGTTAAACGGGGTGGAAAAGCAAATCGGCCCCGCGGCGCCTGATAACAATCAGGTCTCCGCGGGAACCATTTAAATTAGCGGTATTTCTCGACCAGTTCGCGGAGTCTTGCAACCAGGAAACTGATATTTTCGCTTTTCTCGGCGCTGACCGGAATAATTTCCAGACAGGATGAGCTGAGGGATTCTTTCAGCATTTCCAGATTTTCCAGGCTTTCCGGCAGATCCATCTTGTTGGCCACGATTATCGCGGGACGCGAGGACAAACCTTTCATATAAAGCTCAAGCTCGTTCTGCAGATGTTCGAAATCCTCCCACGGATTGCGTTCGTCAACCCCGGCGGTGTCCAGCACGTAGACCAGCACATGAGTGCGTTCGATATGCTTCAGGAAGGAATGTCCGAGCCCGACGTTGTCATGGGCCCCTTCAATCAGTCCGGGAATATCCGCCATGGACATTTTGAAATAATCCGGGAATTCGACCATGCCGACCACCGGATGCAGCGTGGTAAAGGGATACGGCGCGACTTTCGGACGGGCATGGGAAACCGCGCGCAGCAGCGTGGATTTGCCGGCGTTCGGATAGCCCACCAGGCCGATGTCCGCAATCGTTTTCAGTTCAAGTTCTATTTTAAGCTCTTCGCCGGGCTGGCCGGGAGTGCATTCGCGCGGCGCGCGGTTGGTGCTGGTGGAAAAATGAATGTTGCCCCGGCCGCCCTGACCGCCGGCGGCGATGACGAAATTCATGTCCGCGTGATCCATATCAACGATGACTTCGCCGTTTTCGACATTCTTGACCACGGTGCCGATCGGAACCGGGATGATGATATTCTCGCCCTTCTTGCCGTACTGGTCCTTGCCGCGGCCGTTTTCGCCGCTCTTGGCCTGGTAATGGCGCTGAAAGACCAGGTCCACCAGACTCTGCTCGTTGGCGGATGTTTGCAGGATAACGCTGCCGCCGTGTCCGCCGTCGCCGCCGCTGGGGCCGCCCCGGGGAACATACTTCTCTCTGCGGAAGCTGCAGCAGCCGTCGCCGCCGTCGCCGGCTTTGACTGAAATTTTAGCTTTATCTACAAACATGTTTTTTATCCCGTTTCAAAGTTATAATTTTTAGAAAAAAAAAGCCCAGTTTAAGACCGGGCTGTATAATCTACTGCTGACCGCGCTGATCAGGCAAGAGGAAGCACATTGACTTTGCGGGCTTCTTTCTTGAACTCAACGGTACCGTCAACCAGTGCGAAGAGAGTGAAATCTCTGCCGCAACCGACATTCTTGCCGGGATGGAATCTGGTTCCGCGCTGACGCACGATTATGCTGCCGGCGCTGATCTCTTCGCCGCCGTAAGCCTTAATTCCGAGAAACTTCGGATTACTGTCACGACCGTTTCTGCTGCTCGATTGACCTTTTTTATGTGCCATTTTAACACCTCGTTAATATGTTAATTTATGCTTATTCTTTTTCCGTAAATACACCATTAGTCACAAACGGAACGATGAATATAACATAGGCCATGCAAAATAGCAAACCGCAATTTTCAAAAATTCCCGATTATTTTCCGCCCGCATGACGAAACAAAGGCCCGAAACTGCCATTTGCGCCAGCCCGAAAACCCGATTCGTAATATTCCACGCATGATATTTAAGGACTGAAATTCCGGATTACTCAGCCAGACGGCGCAGAATGTCCTCCCGCCGCGCTTATTCTGAAATATACGCGGGATTCTTTATGATTTGTTGCTCAGCGGATTTGAAATTGACCGCTTTGACGGGATATATTTCAGGCTGAGAGAAATGCTCCTGTGCTTTACAAAGAAAAGATGGTTCGATTTTTTACGTTAAAAAAACACATAACACGGTGACAGATATGGATTTAGCCCAGCACAACATGATTGTCAATTTCATCTGGGGCATTGCTGATGACTGCCTGCGGGATATCTATGTTCGCGGCAAATATCGCGATGTGATTCTGCCGATGACCGTTATCCGCCGGATTGACGCGCTGCTGGAAAGCACCAAGCAGAACGTGCTTAAAATGAAAACGCAACTGGACAACGCGAAAGTCACCAACCAGCACCCCGCGCTCTGCCAGGCTTCCGGACAGGCTTTTTACAACACCAGCCCGTTTGTTTTACGCGATCTTAAATCGAGAAGCGCGCGGCAGAAGCTGAAAGCGGACTTTGAAGCCTATCTCGACGGTTTTTCGCCGAATGTGCAGGAAATCCTGGAGAAATTTAAATTCCGCAACCAGATACCGACGATGATTGAATCGGACATCCTGGGCCTGGTGATTGAAAAGATCACCAATACGGAGATTAACCTGAGCCCCAATCCCGTTCTGAACGGCAAAGGCGATGTCCGTATTCCGGGGCTGGACAACCACTCCATGGGAATGATTTTTGAAGAACTTATCCGCCGTTTCAATGAAGAAAACAATGAAGAGGCCGGAGAACACTTTACGCCGCGCGATGTGGTCAAACTCATGGCCAAACTTATTTTTCTGCCGGTCGCGGATAAAATCGAATCCGGAACTTATCTGGTTTATGATGGCGCTTGCGGCACCGGCGGCATGCTGACGGTGGCGGAAGAAACGCTGCTGCAACTGGCTAAAGAACATGGCAGAGAAGTCGCCATCCATCTTTACGGTCAGGAATCGCAGCCCGAAACTTACGCCATCCTGAAAGCGGATTTGCTGCTCAAAGGCGAAGGCGCGGAAGCTGAAAACATGAAATTCGGCTCCACCCTGTCCGCTGACGGCCTGCCGTCGAATGAATTTGATTTTATGCTTTCCAATCCGCCTTACGGCAAAAGCTGGAAAACAGACCAGGAGCGCATGGGCGGCAAAGGCGAAATCCGGGACCAGCGGTTCGTTATCAACTACGCTGGAGATCCGGAATACAAAATGATTACCCGCTCCAGCGACGGGCAGATGCTGTTTCTGGTTAATAAACTGTCCAAGATGAAAAACAACACCGCCCTGGGCAGCCGGATCGCGGAAGTGCATAACGGCTCTTCGCTGTTCACCGGCGACGCCGGACAGGGTGAAAGCAATATCCGCCGCTGGATTATTGAAAACGACTGGCTGGAGGCAATCATCGCCCTGCCGGAAAACATGTTTTACAATACCGGCATAGCCACCTATATCTGGCTATTATCCAACCGTAAAGCCGCAAACCGGAAAGGCAAAGTCCAGCTCATTGACGCCAGCGGCCTGTCTGTGCCATTGAGAAAAAATTTAGGGAAGAAAAACTGCGAGTTCTCGGAAGAGCAGATCATGCAGATTGCGGATCTGGTAATCAATCCGCGTGAAACTGAACAGTCGAAAATATTCCCGAATGAAGCCTTCGGCTATTATAAAATCACCGTGGAAAGACCGCTTAAGCTGAAAGACATTGATCCCGATACCGCCTATTCCAGCAAGGAAATTAAAACGTTTATCGCCGCCGGACAGGTTGACGAAAACGGAATACCGGTAATCAAAAAGATTCACAAATCCGGCAAGTCGGACCCGCTGCACGGCTTGTTTGAAAGAACTATTGGCAAGAAAAAATGCCTGGTGGAATATGAACTGGACGCGAATCTGCGCGACACGGAACAGGTGCCGCTGCTGGAAACAGGCGGGATTGAGGCGTTCTTCCAGCGCGAAGTCCTGCCCTATGTGCCGGACGCCTGGATTGATGCAGGCAAAACTCAGATCGGCTATGAAGTGTCTTTTACCCGCTATTTCTACAAGCCGGTGCAGATGCGGACGCTGGATGAGATCATGCAGGATATTAGAGCTTTGGAAAAAGAGACCGATGGACTTTTAAATGAAATTGTAGGAAAATAATATAGGAATTCAATCATGGAATCATTTGACTCAACGAAAAAAGGTTTATACGAAATATTAAATGATGTGCATTCCGGTAAAATTCAGTTACCCGACTTTCAAAGAGGTTGGGTTTGGGACGATAATAGAATCAAAGGACTTTTAGCCAGCGTTGCAAAGTCATTTCCCATTGGCGCGGTCATGCTTCTTGAAACTGGAAATGACAACGTGAAGTTTAAGACAAAATATGTTGAGGGCGTAAAACTAAGCCCGGGCGTTAAACCGGAACGGCTTATTCTCGACGGACAGCAACGCATTACTTCTCTTTATCAGGCTATTATTACTAACGAAATTGTTACCACCCGGAATGATAAAGGCTACGAAATTAGGCGATGGTACTACATTGATATGATGAAGGCGATGGACAGTGCTTGCGATCTTGAAGAAGCAATTATTTCCGTGAATGAGAAAAAGCAAATTACCGCGAATATTGGACGTGATATTGTCCTTGATTTATCAACTGAAGAACATGAGTATCAAAAACTCATGTACCCGGTTTGTATGATTGATGAATACAGCACCTGGAGACGGAAGTATAATGAATACTGGAAGCATAACAGCGAAAAGTCTGAATTCTGGGATTCGTTTGAAGACAAGATCATCAACAGTTTTAATAAATATATGCTTCCTGTAATAGATATGAAAAAAGAGAATTCAAAAGAAGCGGTATGTCAGGTTTTTGAAAAAGTAAACACCGGCGGAGTATCGCTTACGGTTTTCGAACTTCTCACTGCCACATTTGCCGCTGATTCGTTTGATTTGAAAGCCAACTGGGAATATATAAAAGGCCGGTTCAAAGAGCATAAGGTTCTTCATAATACCGGAAATACCGATGTTATTCAGGCGGTTTCGCTGCTGACTACTTACAAACGAAAAATGGCAAAAATAGCTGCGGGAACAGCCAGAGAAGAATTGCCAGCAGTCAGTTGCAAACGAAAAGATTTACTGAACCTTGCCCTTAGTGATTACGAATCTAATGCAGAATCGGTTGCAGACGGTTTTATCAGAGCCTCCAAAATCCTGGTGGAAAATCATATCTACAATGCCAGGGATTTGCCATACAACACTCAGCTTGTGCCGATGGCAGCTATTCTTGCAATCCTGGGCAACAAAATTGAAAATGCCGGAAACAGAAATAAGCTTATGCGGTGGTTCTGGTGCGGGGTTTTCGGTGAATTATACGGTTCTGCCAATGAAACCCGCTATGCGCTTGATGTGATACAGGTGGTAGACTGGATTGAAAACAACGAAGAAGAACCCAAAACGGTTTATGATGCCAATTTTGCGCCGTCCAGACTTAACACCTTGCGTACTAGGAACAGCGCGGCTTACAAAGGCATTTACGCTTTACTGCTGGATGAAAATACCCGCGACTGGATTTCCGCCAAAAAGATCGATTTAATATCCTATTTTTCTGAGTCCATTGACATACACCATATCTTTCCCGTTGCCTGGTGCGAAAAAAACGGAAAAGATATTAACGATTATAACAGCATCATCAATAAAACCCCATTGTCCGGCAGAACCAACCGCATAGTGAGCGGAGATGCTCCAAGTAAATATCTGGCACGGGTTAAAAGCAATGCCGGGGTAACGGATGAGGAATTTAATTCCATCCTGAAATCCCACGTGCTTGAACCTGACTACCTTTATAACGATGATTTTAAAGGTTTTTTTGCTGACCGCAAAGAGCAGATTTTGAAGAAGATTGAATTTGCTACAGGCAAGAAAATATCCAGAGATGCGGCACAGATCGAAGAAGGCGTTTTCAAAGGTGACCAGATCGATGACGAGGAAACTGAATGAACTTGCGACCATACTCCAAATACAAAGACTCCGGTGTGCCATGGCTCGGACAAGTGCCGAAAGATTGGGTTAATTACCCTGGCCTGGCAGTTTTGAAAGAAAAACAAGTACGAAATACCGGGCTGAAAGAGAAAACCGTGCTGTCACTCAGCTACGGTAAAATAAAAGTAAAGTCTATGGACAAGATGCATGGACTTGTTCCTGAATCTTTTGAAACATATCAAATTGTTGAACCGGGTGATATTATTATTCGAGCTACAGATTTGCAAAACGACAAAACAAGTCTGAGAATAGGAAAAGTCAAAGATAAAGGTATTATTACTTCCGCCTACTTGCGCTTAAAGCCGCAACCGACTTTCAATAAAGATTACGCATATACTTTATTACACGGACTTGACCTGATGAAAGTGTTCTATGGCATGGGGTCCGGGTTAAGACAGAATCTATCATGGATTGATTTTAAACGAATGCCTTTCTTTCTCCCACCGCTTCCAGAACAAAACCAGATTGTCCGCTATCTCGACTGGAAAACTGTTCAGATCGCTAAATTTATCAAGGATAAAAAGCGGATGATTGAACTGTTGAAGGAGCAGAAGCAGGTAATCATCAATGACGCGGTAACCGGTAAAATCGACGTCACCACCGGCAAGCCCTATCCCAAATACAAAGACTCCGGTGCCGAATGGCTTGGACAAGTACCGGACGGGTGGGATGTGAGAAAATTTAGTACGCTATCGCGAGTAATCAGGGGAGCTTCCCCGCGACCAGCATCTGACTCTCGGTATTTTAACGGCTCATATATGTCATGGGTTACAGTTGGAGAGGTCACAAAGGATAATAACCCATATTTACAATCTACGGAGACGTTTCTTACTGAAGCTGGAGCTAGAAATAGCAGATTTATTCAGAATGGAACTTTAATAATCACTAATAGCGGAGCCACCCTTGGGGTCCCTAAAATTCTTAAAATTGATGTTTGCGCAAATGACGGAATAGTAGCATATGTGAATTTGTCAAATTTAGTAAATAAGCTGTTTGCATATTATTACTTATCTACTTTAACAACTCGTATTCGCGATGAGTTGCGACAGGGCGGTACTCAACCTAATCTGAATACAAATATGATAAAGGAAATGTACTGCCCAATACCTGCCAAGAGAGAACAAATACTGATTGTTTCTGAAATTGAAAAGCAGAACAAGTTAATTAATCTTGTCATTTCCCGCACAGAGCGCGAAATCGGGTTAATGCAGGAATACCGCGACCGGCTAATTGCGGATGTGGTAACGGGTAAGCTGGATGTGCGCGGAATCGCCGTGCCGGAAGTATTGGAAGAACTGTCCACAGATGACGCGGATGAGGAACCGGATGAAATAGAGAATGAGGAGGAGGCATGAACTGGTTAGAGGCATTGCCCAATAATCGGAGACGGGGCAGTTACCCGCGTTGCCTGACTCTGATGCACGGAGATCGCAATGCCGTTGCCGACCGTTTAACCGGGATTATTGATTTAGCCGGAGTACAGATTACAGCGAATGATTTCTGGATGCCGCAAGGGAAACCAGTATTGCTTGGCAATGATGTCTGGGATAAAAAAACGATAAAAGAAGCCGAGCTTGACAAGGTTACAGATGACATTCTTTCGGAAAAGCAACGCAATAAGCTAAAAGAGTGGTGGCTGGAAAACCATAAAAATAATCCAAGAACCCCCAATTGGGATTTAGTAAGCACTTGTAAGATTTATGAGGAAAAAGGATTGTTATTAATTGAAGCGAAAGCCCATCATGGCGAACTAAGTGAACAGGATGCCTGCAAAGCGGGCGGGGTTAACCGTGCAAGCATTACCGAGGCGATGGCCGGTATTAACAAGCAGACCGGCTGGAATTTATCGGCGGAAGAACATTATCAAATCTCCAACCGTTTTGCCTGGTCCTGGCAACTCGCGTCAATGGGAGTTCCGGTAATGCTGGTTTATCTCGGATTTCTGAATGCGGACGAATGGGGCGACGATAAGCTTAAAGACCATGATGACTGGAAAAAATCTGTGCGCGAATATTCGAAGGATATTGTGCCTGGCGCAATCTGGAGTTCAAAAGTCAGCGCCGGAAGTAGTTATTTTTATCCGGTAATCAGGTCATTGACGATGGACATCAGTTTTAAATAACACCTGAGCTGCTGCATTTTCCGCAACAGTTCAGAATACAATGGGAAATTGCATTTCCGGTCATTTGCGCTACATTTAATCCGCAGATGACGCAGATTATGGAACTGGAAGAAAAGCATGGAGGAGTCAGCCGATGAATAAATTAAATTTCGTGCCTTTCGCTGCTGAAACTATGGAGGAAGAGACATGATGCCGCCGAATCCGCTTCAGATACCGTTATATCATATTACCCATATTGACAATCTTCCAAGCATTCTTGCGGCTGGAGGTTTATGGTGTGACTGTGAGCGGCTCAGACAGGGGTTCCGGTCAATTAATATTGCGCATCCGGAGCTTAAACTGCGCCGGATGGGAACGCCGGTCGGCTTATATCCGGGCAAAAAAATCGGCGATTTTGTTCCGTTTTATTTTGCGAATCGTTCGCCGATGCTGTATTCTATTCACACCGGATTTGTCAATGGATATGCCGGTGGTCAGGGAGCGGTTGTCTATCTGGTTACGGATGTCGGGCGATTACTGAAATGCGGCAACAACTGGTGTTTTTCTGACGGTCATGCGGTGGAAGCTTTTTCCGGCTTTTACAATGAACTGAATGATTTGGATAAAATTGACTGGCCGCTGATCGGGAACTGGAGTTGGAAAAATACGCTGGAAGACAATGACCGCAAGCGCAGAAAACAAGCTGAATTTCTGGTGGAAGGTTCGGTCCCGCTTTCAGCGGTTTCGCATATTGCCGCAATGAATGCCGCAGCACAGGCGCAAGTTGCGGGGATTTTAAATAACAGTACTATTCCGTTGGCAGTTACAATAGAGCCGGACTGGTATTATTAGAAAGGGAAGTTCAATGCTGTCATTAATCAATGGAAATATACTTGAGTCCCGGGCGGAAGCCGTTATCAACACGGTCAATACCAAAGGCGTCATGGGCAAAGGCATTGCGCTGCAATTTAAAAAAGCCTACCCGGAAATGTTTGAGGAATACCGGAAAGCATCAAAAGCCGGCGCGGTAGTTATCGGCAGAATGCATGTGTGGCGGAATAACGCCATGTTCGGCCCCAAATACATTATCAACTTCCCGACCAAGGATGACTGGAAACGTCCGTCAAAACGTGAATACATTGAACAGGGGCTGGTTGATCTTGTCCGGGTAATAAAAGAATCAGGCATATCATCAATCGCCATCCCGCCGCTGGGCTGCGGCAACGGCGGTTTGAACTGGAATGCGGTAAAGCCGCTTATTATAAATGCCCTGAAAGATTTTAACTCGCTCAATGTGGAATTGTACGAGCCTGCCGGAGCGCCTGAAGTTTTAATCAAAGCTCCGGGTAAAGCAAAAAAAATGACGCTTACCCGCGCTCTGGTTTTGAAGTTGTTTCATCAGTATTGCGTCCTGGGCTATGAGTTGACCCTGCTTGAAGTACAAAAGCTCTGTTTTTTCCTGCAGGAGTTCGGTGAGCCGCTGCGCCTGCGTTTTGTTAAACATCTTTATGGCCCCTATGCGGATAATATGCGTCATGTGCTGATAGATTTTGAGGGAACTTACACGCAGGGTTTTGTTGACGGCTCAAATAACAAACCGGATAATACGATAAGCCTGCTGCCGGATGCGCTCACCGAATCAGAGACGTTTTTAGCAGCGAACAAATCAGAAATAGCCGGGGCGTTGAACCGTTTGTCATTAGTTGAGAAATTGATTGAAGGCTATGAAACTCCGTTCGGGATGGAACTGCTTTCCACCGTGTTCTGGGTGATCAAACACGAAGGTGTCAAGCAAAGAGAAGAAATAATAAAGGCTGTTCAAAACTGGAATCCCCGGAAAGCACAGCTTATGAAGCCGGAATTTATTGACAAGGCCATCAACCGTATAGCGGAGTTTCAACGTGCATAGTGATATGTCGGAAAAAGGACTGGAGTCGCTGATTGTTCAATCCATGGTTGAAGACGCCGGATATGTGCAGGGGAATCCGCGGAACTATGAGCGCGAATATGCCGTTGACCTCAATCAGCTCATTGAATTTGTCAAAACCACCCAGCCCAAAGCATACGAAGCGCTGGCGCTGGAGACCGATAACCCGCGCCGCGCCAAGTTTCTCTACCGTTTACAGGGCGAAATCGCCAGGCGGGGCGTGATTGACGTGCTGCGCCTCGGCGTCAATGACGGACCGGTGAAACTGGAATTATTTTACGGCAACCCCTCGGAGCAGAACCACAAAGCGAAAGAGCTTTACGCAAAAAACATATTCAGCGTGACCCGCCAGTTGCAGTACAGCATGGACAACACCCGGCTGGCGCTGGATATGGCGATATTTATCAACGGGCTTCCGGTGATTACCTTTGAACTTAAAAACAAGATCACCAAGCAGACCGTTGAGGATGCGGTTCAGCAGTACAAGCGCGACCGCGACTCCCGCGAACTGCTGTTCCAGTTCGGCCGCTGCATGGTGCATCTGGCCGTGGATGACCACGAGGTGCGGATGTGCACCCACCTGAAAGACAAAGCCTCGTGGTTTCTGCCGTTGAACAAAGGCTGGAATGACGGCGCGGGCAATCCGCCCAATCCGCAAGGCATCGCCACCGATTATCTCTGGAAAGAGCTTTTATGCAAGGCCAGCCTGACGGACATCATTGAAAACTTTGCCCAGATCGTCGAGAAGAAGGATGAGAAAACCGGCAAGAAAAAATATGAGCAGATATTCCCCCGCTATCATCAGCTTGACGTGGTGCGGAAACTGCTTGCTTCAGCCCCGGCGGACGGCGTCGGCAAACGCTATCTGATCCAGCATTCGGCAGGCAGCGGCAAAAGCAATTCTATAAGCTGGCTGGCGCATCAGTTAGTCGGTCTGGAGAAAGATCATAAAGCGTTGTTTGACACGATTATTGTCGTTACCGACCGGCGGGTGCTGGATAAACAGTTGCGCGACAACATCAAGCGCTTTGCGCAAGTGTCGTCCATCGTCGGCGCGGTGACCGAAGGCTCAAGCCAGCTTCGCAGTTTTCTGGAACAGGGCAAAAAGATCGTGATCACCACCGTGCAGAAATTTCCGTTTGTGCTGGAGCAGATCGGCGACCAGCACCGCAACAACAAGTTCGCGATTATCATTGACGAAGCCCATTCCAGCCAGGGGGGGCGCACCGCCTCCAAAATGAACATGGTGCTGGCGGACCCGAAAGCCGGGTATTGCGGCAAAACTCCGGAAGAAAGCTTTGACGGCGTGGCGGAGCCGCGGGCCGTCTACGGCTCCGGTGATTCCGAAGAAGATATCGAAGACACAATCAATAGAATCATCACTTCCCGCAAGATGCTGTCCAATGCCAGCTACTTTGCCTTTACCGCCACCCCGAAAAACAAAACGCTGGAAATATTCGGCGTGGCCTATCCGGAAGGCGACGTCATAAAACACCGGCCGTATCATTCCTATACGATGAAACAGGCGATCCAGGAAGGCTTCATTCTGGACGTATTGCAGAATTACACCCCGGTGGACAGCTATTACCGCCTGATAAAGTCCGTTGAAAGCGACCCGGAGTTCGACACCAAGCGGGCGCAGAAGAAATTGCGCCGTTATGTGGAGTCCCATAATTACGCCATCCAGCAGAAAGCGGAGATCATGATTGATCATTTTCACGATCAGGTGCTTGCCCTGCATAAAATCGGCGGCAATGCCAGAGCCATGGTGGTGTGCAGCGGCATTGAGCGGGCCATCCAGTATTATCATGCTTTCGGCAAGTATCTTGAAGAAAGAAAATTCCCTTATAAAGCCATTGTCGCGTTTTCCGGCGAACACGAATACTGCGGCGCTAAAGTCTCCGAATCATCGCTGAATGATTTTCCCGGCAATGATATTCCTGATAAATTCCAGTCGGAGCCGTACCGTTTCCTGATTGTCGCGGATAAATTCCAGACCGGTTTTGATGAACCGCTGCTGCATACGATGTATGTTGACAAACAGCTTTCCGGCATCAAAGCGGTGCAGACGCTTTCCCGGCTGAACCGTGCGCATCCGCTGAAAACTGATACTTTTGTGCTGGATTTCATGAATAATTCGGAGGCGATGACCGAGGCGTTTGCCGATTATTACCGGACAACGGTTCTGAGCGATGAAACCGATCCGAATAAATTGCACGACCTGAAAAGCGCGCTGGACGGTTATCAGGTGTATAACCAGTGGCAGATTGATGCGGTAGTTTCGCTATTTTTAAAAGGCGAGTCGCGGGATAAGATTGACGCGATTCTGGATTCATGCGTTGCCGGTTATAATGCCGACCTCGATGAAGACGGCCAGGTCGAGTTCAAAGGCAAAGCCAAGTCGTTTGTCCGGGTCTATAATTTCCTGGCCTCGGTTATTGTTTATACCAATACCCGGTGGGAAAAGCTCTCCATCTTCCTGAACTTCCTGATTCCCAAACTTCCCGCGCCGGCCGAAGAAGATTTGTCGAAAGGCATACTGGAATCCATTGACATGGACAGTTACAGGGTGGAAATCCAGGAGTCGCTGAAAATCCAGCTCGCGGATGAAAACGCGGAGATTGACCCCATTCCAGTAGGCGACATCGGCGGCAAAGCGGAACCGGAACTCGACAGATTAAGCAATATCATCAAAACGTTTAATGAGCAGTTCGGCAATATCGACTGGAAAGACGCCGACAAAATCCGGCAGATAATAGCCGAAGAGCTGCCGGGCAAAGTTTCCGCGGACAAGGCATATCAGAATGCCATGAGCCAGGATGATAAACAGAATGCACGGATTGAACATGACAAAGCCCTTGAACGGGTGATTGTCGAAATGTTAAACGATCAAACCGAGCTGTTCAAGCAGTTCATGGACAACCCGAGTTTCAAAAAATGGCTGACGAATACAATTTTCAACGAAACTTATAAGCGAAAAGACGTAGCTTAAATTGGGCAAAGCTTCCGACAAAGGACAAGTGCGTGTCGAGCGGTGAATGCCCCGTCCCGCGAACCCCGGTGATTAAACCGCATCCGGCTCACCGGAATCTGTTGAAGATTATGCAACCCCAACCATAAAACTTCAAGTTTGTCCGGAACCGCCATGTCTTCCACGCCTTCGGCGGATAAATCTTTCGTGGTAAAAGAATCCTGTTAATTCTCCCCCCTGTTTTCATTATTTTTCCGAAAAAAGCTGAGTTAACATGCTAATCATAATCTATTTACGCGGCTTGGCATTGACAAAAATGCCATATATGTAGACTTTGATATAAATTTTAAATGGGGAACTATGGCAATAAAGAGAATGGCGCTGTTCAACGGCTCGGAGCGGGGAAAGAGAGGAGTCATGAGAATGAAAAGTTGAAAGCGAGAAAAGCGAGAAAAGCGAGAAAAGTGGAAAGCGAGAAAAGCGAGAAAAGCGAGAAAAGTGGAAAGCGAGAAAAGTGAAAGACATTATATTCAACGGGTCTCCAAACCCTCGGAGTCGGCTGTCCAGAATGACGAAAAGCGAGAAAAGCGAAATGCATTATGTTCAACAGGACTCCAAAGTGTCGGAGTGGGGGGCAAAAACTGAAAAGCATTGTGCTCAGGCAGTATCCAAAGTCTCCGGAATGCCGGACTGTCTTTGCAAACTTTCTGCTCAGGCGGTGTCCAGAATGTCCAGAATGACGAAGAGCGAGAAAAGTTGAAAGCGAGAAAAGCGAGAAAAGTGAAAGACATAAAGACATTATGCTCAACGGTACTCCAAAGTATCGGAGTGGGGGCAAGAATTTGTTAATGAAAAACTTAACCAGCCGTCCCCGGCGGAGGCAGTACAGTAAAGGGAATGTCCGGAATGTGTGTCCTGACTAAACTATAAACCAGGAGGGTCAATACAGATTATTCTTGTAGATGTCCAGAATTATTTCAGTGGCAAGCCTGGCATCTTCGCCGGACACCGCCGGTTTGTTGTCCAGCCTCACCGCTTCGATAAAGTCGGCAATGACGGCCTCGTGACCGCCGGTATTGCTGACGATCGGGCCGGAGGCGCCGCTGTGGATTTCCCGGCCGGCGGAAACGCCGGGATTATCCATGCCCCTGATTTCCCAGGTGGTGATAATGTCATTCTTCAGCACCAGCGACCCTTTCTCGGTATGGATCGCCATTTCCGGCGGGAACCCCGGATATGCCGCTGTTGACGCGATAATGGAGCCGATCATGCCGTCGGAATGTTTCAAGATCGCCACACCGTGATCTTCGCCTTCAATCCGGTGCATGAAGGTGGCCAGCATACTGACCGTCTTCACCGGTCTGCCGAAAAACCAGGCATAGAGGTCGATGCTGTGCGAGGCCTGTTGAATAAACGGTCCGCCGCCGTCCAGCGCTTTGTTGCCGCGGTACGGGGCGCTGTCATAGTAGGCCTGGTCGCGGTAGCATTTGACGCTGAGATCAGCGGCAAAAACCCTGTCGAAAGCGCCCTGTTCCAGCAGTTCTTTGACAATCATATTATCCGGGCTGAGCCTGCGCTGGTAGGCTACCGCCAGCTTGACTCCGGCTTTCCCGCATGTTTCGATCATCAGGTCCATTGCCGGAATTGTGATATCCAGCGGTTTTTCGGTCAGGACATGCTTGCCGAGCCCGGCGGCGGCGACCGCCCAGACGTGGTGCGTCGCGTTGGGCGCGGCAATAATCACCGCATCGTAGTCGGCTTTGACGCCCGCCAGATCCGTGGCGACTTCAAAACCCGGCGGCGCCCAGGCCGGCATCCGTCCGCCGCGGGAAACCGCGGCGACGATTTCAGCGTCTTCAACATTGCCCGCCGCCTTATAATAAGTGGCGGAGATATTGCCGGTGCCGATTATTACAAATTTGAACTTCCGTGCTTTCATCTGAATCCCCTGAGTTTAAGCTTGCGGCATAATATAGTCCTTCATTAATGGAATAGAAATCCTCAATTTTCTGATTCCCGGTATTTAAAAATTATTTTCCCATACTAATGTTATGTTTTGCAGAGTACCGGCATCAACCCTTAACTTGTGGTAAAACATTAATGAAAAAGTTTCCGGCAGTAATAATCCTCTTCCTGGTTTTTACCTGCATTGCCGCGGGAGCAACTCTGTATCCGGAGCCGGGCATTCCGGTCCTGGCCGCGCCTGAAATCGGCGCCAAAGCGATTGCGCTTACAGCAGGCAATGCCGAATATGAAGTCGTTGCGGTTCAGCGATACATGTTCCGCCAGCATCCTTTCGGGCGGTACTTCGATTTCAGCAAAGTAAAACTCGTCGGCGGGCAGTACGGCTGGATCTGCGAGGAGCTCAGGCTGGTTGACCGGAACGGCAAAAAAGCCATCGACCGGATTCCGCCGGATAACTTTAACTACAAAGCCGCCGCGGTAATCTGCGGGTTGATTATTCTGGTCCTCGCCTTTTATTTCATCGGCGAAAAACTCTTCCCGCAACAACTGCTGCAGCTCGGGTTGAAAAGGATCTCGCCCGCTGAACAGACCGCCGGACTGCTGGCGCTGCTGGTGCTGACCAGGTATTTGCAGCTCCTGATCATGCTGTCCTGCGACAGCAGCCTGGTCACGCTGTCGCCCGACGGCAATACTTACTTCAACATGGCCCGGGATATCGTGAATCTCAACTTCAGCAATCCCTGGGACCGGTCAGTCGGCACCTGCTTTGTCTATATCCCCTTTGTCTGGCTGTTCCCGGCGGCTAAATCATTTTTAGACGTTGCGCCGCAACTTTCCGTGTTCAACGGCTTTGTGCTGATGCCGCTGTGCTTCGTCATGGGTTTTCTGATTATCCGCAAAGTCTGCGGATCGGAATTCAAAGCCTTTTTTGCGGTGCTGCTCTGGATAATTATTCCGTTCTTCTACTTCAACGTTCAGGATTTTGACAAAGAGGTGTTCGGTTCGCTGATCGGGCTTCCGCAATTTCATTTCAGTTGGCGGCTTTACTCTTTGCATCAGGCGCTCAGTTATAATAACCTGATAGACACGTCTTCAACTTTTTTTGTCTTTTCAACGATTGCCCTGGCCTTGTTCATGCCGCCGCGCTGGCAGCTTGTCGCGGTGGTTTCCGCCCTGTTCGGCGTCACCTGCCTGATCCGTCTGAACAACATCTTTTTCGCTCCGCTGCTCGCCTTTATTTTCTGGTACAGGCTGAACTCCTGCTGGAAAACCTGGCCGCAGATACTGCGCTACATCGCCGGCGGCTTAATCTGCTTCCTGCTGGCATTCGGGGTGCAGTTCGTTTTCAACAAACTGCATGTCGGCTCTTTTCTGACATTCCCGTATGTGCTGTGCGGCAACGGCACGGAAAGAGGTTTCGTACTGGCTATGCTTCCGATGCATACCAAATTTCTGATCGGCTGCAACTTTCTGTTTTTTGTTCTTGGCGTATGGGGCATGATTTTCTGCAAAGATAAATACTGCCGGAACTTTCTTATCCTGATGGCTGCCCCGACCGCCATTTTCTTCTGCGGGCATATTTCCACCACCACCGATCCGGTCCGTTTCATTCTGAGCGTTTTCCTGCCGCTGGCGGCGGCCTTTGTCTACGCCGGTCCATGGAAAGAACTGAACCGCACTCAGGTCTCATGCCTGGCCGCCATTTTTGCCGTCAGCGCATTCTTCTACCAGCCGCTCTATTTCAAATGGATTGTTTTACCGTCGCAGGCTCCGGGAGAGTATATTGGCGGAATAATGGCGCTTGTCCTGTCCGCCGGCATACTTTCATACTTCATCCGGGACCGTAAATTTGCGCTGTATGCCGGAGTTTTCATGCTGCTGTACTACCTGAACAGTCCCTGGCTGCTCCTGGCCGCACTCGTCATTCTGACGGCATTCGCGGTGTTTGATTTTGTTCTGCTGGAGGTTAAACCGGGCATTAGAAGAATAATTGCGGACAGCAGTGATGTTTGCCGGAATAAGCTCAGCCGCTGAAGTTTGCTTGAAAATACAAATTGAGGGGTTTTATTAATTTCAATGCGTTTTATGGTATGGATAAAGAGGAATAAACAACGGCCGTAAAAATACAATCCCGAGAAAAAGGAGAATCAGCCATGAACTACAACACATTGCACTCTGTGACTAAACCCGCCGCCTCGTCACTTCGAAAAAGCCTGCCTGTGCTGGCCGCCAGCCTGGTCTCCCTGGTCCTGGCCGCCGGGTGCGCCTCAACCGAGTTTACCAGCCGCGAGAGGCTCGTGACCGAAAAACTCCCGCGTCCGGCTAAAATTGTGATATATGACTTCGTTGCCAATCCCGCGGACGTGCCGCAAGACTCTTCTGTCGCCGGCCAGACCGCCGAGAAAGCCGCGCCTCCAACTGCCGAGGAAATCAAGGCCGGACAACAACTGGGTGCAGGCATCGCGGCACAACTGGTCCAGCAGATATGCGACATGGGACTGCCCGCCGAGAAAGGTTCGCCGAAAACGAAGCTGCAGGTCAACGACATCATCCTCCGGGGTTATCTTGTGTCGGTATCGCAGGGCGACAGCACCAAGCGCGTCGTCGTCGGATTCGGCTATGGAGCCTCCGAACTGGAGACTCTGGTTGAAGGCTACCAGATGACAGCCAAAGGACTGCGCAAGCTCGGCTCCGGCAAAGTGAAGTCCGTCGGCAGCAAATCTCCCGGCGGAGCGGTGGGAGCGGTCAGTATGATTGCCAACGCCAACCCGGCGGGACTTATCGTCGGCGGAGTAGTAAAGGGCTACGGCGAGATCAGCGGCAACAGCAAAGTGGAGGGTCTGGCCAAGTCGACCGCCAAAGTAATAGCTGACCAGCTTCAGACCAGATTCAAAGAAGAAGACTGGATCAAGTAATATAACCGGAGCGGCCAATTCCCATGCTCGCCGGCGGACTATACTCCGCAAATCATCTTGCAGGCTTTCACCGTGTTCTGCATCAGCATGGCGATGGTCATGGGACCGACGCCGCCGGGAACCGGGGAAATCATGGCGGCTTTTTCCGCCACTTCATCGTATTTGACGTCGCCGACCAGCTTGTAGCCTTTGCCGGATGACGGGTCTTCAACCCGGTTGATGCCGACGTCAATTACCACGGCTCCAGGCTTGACCATGTCCGCGGTTACGAATTCCGGCTTGCCGATCGCGGCAATCAGAATATCCGCCTGCCGGGTGTATTCCGCAATGTTTTTCGTGCGGGAGTGAACGACCGTCACGGTGGCGTCGGCGCCGCGCCCTTTCTGCACCAGCAGGGCCATCATCGGCTTGCCGACGATGTTGGAGCGCCCCAGAATGACGGCATGCCGGCCGGCGGGGTCAACCCCGCTGCGCTCAAGCATGATCATCACGCCGTAAGGGGTGCACGGGAAAAAGCCGTCGCGTCTGCCGGTCAGCATTTTGCCGACATTCACCGCGTGGAAACAGTCCACATCCTTTGCCGGGGCAATGGCTTCGATGATCCTTTCCTCATTGATCTGCGGCGGCGGCGGCGACTGCACCAGAATGCCGTGGATCTTCGGATCATGGTTGAGCCGCTCGATCAGTTTCAGGACTTCCTCCATTGTCGCGTCTTTGGGCAGCACGATTTTCTCGGAATAGATGCCCAGCTCGGCGCATTTCCTGGATTTCATGCCGACATAAACCTGGGATGCGGGATTTTCCCCGATCAGCACTACCGCCAGTCCGGGCTGAAGGTTCCGGGTCGCGATCAATGCCGCCACTTCCGCGGCGGTTTCCTCATTCACCTGTGCGGCAATCACCTTGCCGTCAATTATTTTTGCAGACATATCTTGAAATCCTTTTGTTTTTTGCATGATTTTTTTGATTCATGAGTTAATATTAGATATAATGAAAATTAATTCAAATCCGTTTTCGGGATTTTAGAACTAATCCTGAATTCATGCCGCCGCCGGCAGCGGAAATGGCATAGACAAAGATTTTTAACAAAAACCTTATTTTCAGCCGATGGCGGCTGCATTTAAGTAAAATAAGCACGAATTCATGAAAAGACGCATACTGGTATATAATATCGCATACGGAACAGGCAGTAACGGAAGCGTTCATAACCGGCTGCTGACCGCGCACCGTTATCTGAAAACTGACGGCGGACACTTTGAGAAGATATCGGACTTCATTGAAAGCAGCAATGCCGATATCGTCGGCCTGGTGGAAGCCGATGCCGGCTCCTACCGCACCGGCTACCATAACCAGATCGCCGATCTGGCGGCGCGGCTGAAGCATTATCATTTCGGCTCGGTCAAGTACGGGGAGAATTCCTTTTCCAGAAATATCCCGATCCTTAACAAGCAGAGCAATGCGCTGCTGACCCGCGATCTTACCGCGGAATCCAAACTGCATTTTCTCAGCCGGGGAATGAAGAAACTGGTCATCGAGGTGGATATCAATAATGTAAAAGTCTTCGTGGTCCACCTGTCGCTGCGCAAAGCGGTCAGGATCAGGCAACTGACGCTGCTGGCGGATTTGATTCCGGCCCATACCCCGGTAATCGTGGCCGGCGATTTCAATACCATGTCCGGTTCGGAGGAACTCGAGGATTTCATGCTGGACACCGGGCTGATTAATCCGAACCGCGCGGAACTGCCGACATATCCTGCCTGGAAACCGAAAAAGCAGCTCGATTATCTGCTGCATTCCAAGGAGATAGTGCCGGAATACTTTGCCGTTCCGCAAGTGGACTTTTCCGACCACCTCCCTTTGATTATGGATTTCAAAGTCAGAAAACGTTAAGTTCATATTTTTGCAATCCTTCATTTTGGACACCGTACACCCTCATTCTGGACACCCATCCCGCACGACAGTTTTCGTAATCCGGGGCTTATGGGGCCAATGGTGCTTTTTGAACAGCCGCGCGGACATTTTGGACACCGGCTGAACACATTCTGGACACCGTTCGTGCACACTGTTTTCATAACTTTTCCTGATTTCCTCGCTTCCAATACATTTTGGACAGCCCACTCCGACACTTTGGAGTGTCGTTGAGCACAATGTCTTTCACTTTTCTTGCTTTTCTCGCTTTCCACTCCCGCATTCGCGGGCTTCCTCACTCCGACACTTTGGACACCTGTCCTGCACAACGGTTTTCGAAATCTGGGTACTATGGGTCTTATGGGTCCTATGGGTCCTATGGGCCATTTTGGACAGCCATTCCGACACTTTGGAGTGTCGTTGAGCACAACGGTTTTCGAAATCTGGGAGTTCTGAGAAGACTGGGAATTCTGGGATATATCGCTCACCCATTTTTCTCATTTTTCCCAGTCCCAGAAACTCCCATCCATATGCCCCATATGCCCCATAGGCCCCATATGCCCCATAGGCCCCATCTGTCTTTCCCCTGCGTCCGGCATAGTTCCGGAGGAGGGATGCAAGGGGGAACCCGGAACTGTCCGTCCCGCAGTTGCGGGACTGCAAACAAAAATATGTTTCCCGA
>JBAYIO010000034.1:0-45953 GCA_041665605.1 Victivallaceae bacterium
TCTTGGCGGATTCTGTATGGCGCGTTCCGGTTCTCCCAAGTTCCAATGTAGACAGTTCGTATGCCCGCCGCGGACTTGGACCCCGGCACGCCGATGCGCACTCACCTTTGACGCACGCATCGATACTGGTTTCCGGGAAATGTATCCTTTGACCCAGTGCGTTGTTGTGTCGTTTTCGGGGCTCGATACCTTCACTTGCGTTGCGGCTGACAGACTCCTTTGCCAAGGCCTCGCACGATTTGTTGCCTCATCATGCGCTTGGTTTAGTTCCGAACTGCTGGTTAGGCTTTGTTCGTGCCGGATTAGCCGGCTTGTTTACATTAGCTTTGCTTGGCGCACATACTTTGGAGTGTCGTTGAGCACAATGCATTTCAAGTTTTCACTCATTTGGGACACGCCTTCCCGCCCAGCCCATGCGGCCAGCATAACACGCCCGCACTCCGATACTTTGGAGTGCCGTTGAGCACAATGGTTTTCAGTTTTACAAACATTCTGGACAATCTGGACACTATTACGCAGAACATCTCCGGGGGAATGCTTACGCTCTGCGAGAAAGGCGCCCGATCCCCTGTCCGGCCCGGACGGGCACTACAACAAAACCATTTTGGACAGCCGACACTCCGATACTTTGGAGTGCTGTTGAGCACAATGCCTTTCAAGTTTTCACTCATTTTGGATACGCCTTCCCGCCCAGCCCATACGGCCAGCATAACAAACCGGGCAACCGCCCGCACTCCGATACTTTGGAGTGCTGTTTTTCAGTTTTACAAACATTCCGGACACCTCCTTGCCGTATTTTGGACATACCAGACCGGGGACGGACGGCACTAAGACAAAAACATTCTGGACAACCAATTCCGAGATTGGAGAGTCGTTGAACAAAATGTTTTTCAATTTTGCCGAACTCTCGCCATCCATAACTCCATGACTCCACAGTTTTATCTTCAGAATTTCAGCATTTGTCTTTACATATATAGTGAATTTGTCACTCATAAGCCATGCAAATCATTTATTAGAAGAGGTTTAAGTTCATGTCTATGCCATAAAAATTACGAAATGCAGAAAAGAAGAAACCATTGTCAGCTTAAATCAGGAGAAATGCAAAAAAGCAGTTTAAGGATTACTTTCCATACAGGCATAAACTGCTAAAATGCGATGCATTATGCACTTATGCGAATTATTCCATTTTCGAGCTTGACACAGCCGCTGAAGGCTGCTGAAAAAGTGTTGACAAAACACAGTTCCGGATATATAATCCTAATTAGGGTCTTCAAGGAATAGAAAACACCTAATTGGAGGTTTAAAAATAAAGGAAGACGCCGGGAAGGCGATCACATCAGTTGAAAGGTCGTATTAAATATTAAACTATTAAACATGGTTATTTGAAATATCTGATCGCCTTCCTTCTATGTTGGCAAACATTAACAAACGCCTCTGTAAATGTTCAATCCAGTTATCAAATCCAATGCCGTCATGTATTCCATCATAAACTGCCAGAGGGCTGCTTCAGCAACCACTTTCAATGCTTTAATCCAGCAAAAATCTTGACAATTTTCAAGAAAATTTTCAAGAAAACATCGAAATAAACGTAACAGGGTATTGACAGAGCAAACAAAATAGATTATAATCATTTTCAGACAATATGAAAGATTTTCAGAAACAATGAAAGTAAACGCCAAAAATAATATCAATGATATCGCCCGGGCGGCCGGAGTCTCGATCAGTACGGTTTCACGGGTGTTCAACCGTCGTCCTTATGTCAAAGATAACGTCCGGCAGAAGGTGATGGAGGCGGCGAACAGTCTGGAATATAGTCCGAAAGTGACTGCGCGCCGGGATACCGTTGCGATCGTTGCCGCAGAGCTAAAAAATATGCAGATCGGCAGTTATGATTCGGCAATCATCGCCGCGATTGTCGGAAATGCGCTGGCAAACGGGCTCAAGACTGAAATTGTGTCCCTGCACGACATTGATCTGGTGTTTGAAAATTTTGTGCAGGCGGTAATCGGTATTACCTATGACAAAGAGTCGGTTGAAAAACTCAGGGTAATTAAAAATGCCCCAGTGCTGATGATCAACAATGTTGTTCCGGATTTTCCGTATGTATGCACCGATCACAAGGGAGGACTTAAAACCGCAACTCAATACCTGATAGAGCATGGTCACTCCAGGATCGGATTATATCTTGCGTCGGCCCCCGGCCCGACCTGGGGCACGAACCAGCGGCTTGACGGATATAAAGAGGCGCTCGAAAACGCCGGCATCCCGTTCCTGAAAGAACTGATCGGCATCAGTTTGCCGAAGGTTTTCGAAGAGATGGCCAGGATCTGCCTGGTTCACAATCCAACGGCATTCATAATTTGCGGCGAAGGTCTGGCCATGCCGGCCTGGTACACACTGCAATTACTGAAAAAGCGGGTGCCGGAGGATATTTCGCTGATTTTATTTGATTCTCCGGGTGTAACACCCTATTTGCTGCCGCGGCCGACCATCCTGAAACAGGACTTTGACCAGCTTGGCAAAGTGGCGGTTGAAAAAATTAAACAGATTATCGCCGGTACTCATACCGGACGTGTCGAAGTCATATTGCCAACGGAATTCATCGAAGGCGAAACAGTCAGGCAACTAAAAAAATAACCTAAATAAAGCAAGGAGACGGTCTTATGAAAAGAACAAATTTTACGCTCATCGAACTCCTGGTCGTGATCGCCATCATCGCGATTTTGGCCGGAATGCTGCTGCCGGCGCTGAACAAAGCCAGGGAAACCGCCAAACAGGCATCCTGTTCCAGCAACCTGAAACAGGTCGGGCTGGGGTATATCGGTTATGCGGGTGATTATGCGGACTGGCTGGTGCCGTCGGAATTTCAGATGACCAGTTCCGGACCGTATGACAATACTTACGGCTATTACTGGTCCCGTGTATTGCAGGTGCTGAAATATGTCGGCAACTCAGGCGGTAAAACCCCTAGCGGATTGTTCAATGTCCAAACGCAGCCCAAAGGCATCTTCGTCTGCCCGGCGGACAGAGCGCCTCTTGTGAGAAATAATCAATTCAGCATAACCGACTATTACAGTTACGGACCGAGCACCCATGTCGCGGGTAAAGCCATGTATTTTAATGCGCTTACCGCCACACCGCAGAATCAGTATCCGAGCGACCCGGTTCCCGGCAGCGGATATTCGGGATGGCTGACACAGGGCCAGGTCCAGCGGCAGGTCAAGAAATCATCCGGTTCCGTCCTGATGGGCGCCGCTTCCGCGTCCACAATCGGCGGCAATGTTAATACATCCAATTCGCCGTATGATCCGGTCAATCCGCAGTACAACACCCGGGCACTGCATAACAACAGCGGTAATTTTCTGTTCGTGGACGGCCACGTGACCAACCGCAAATTCCCGCTTGGCGCGGCCGGGGCACACAGTAATTTCCTGCGTCCGTACGTATACGCAACCCAGTAGCATACCAGCCGGCGGCTATAATCCCAGGAGCGTTTAATTCGTCCCCCTGGGATTTTTTTTGAAAGTATCGCTTAACCGAATGTAATTATCCGGTTAAGGAGTTGTAAAGAAATAAGTGGTATTTTTATACCGAGGGTATCTGGGAGAAATTTTGGGGTTGCCGGCAAGGAGCAAAGCCGTAGCTTTGCAACGAACCGGCAAAGCCGAAAGTGCCCCCGATACACCAGTAGAAAGTACCAATTATTTTTGAACGACTCCTAAGAATCTTTAAATATTGCAAATTGGACTTTTCAAGACATGACAAAATCATCAGCCATACTTATGATCTCCATAATCACGGCAATGACGGCTTTCGCCGATGTTCCGCCAATCCCCCGGCTGGAACGCGGTTCCGCCGCCTGTTCAACCGTCAACGGAACATCCTACCGCTGCCTGCTGCTCTCCGGCAATATGGCGCCGTCTTTCGAAATCAAGGCTGGAAACAAGTGGATTCCGGCGATCAGTAACTCAAAAATGATCGTCTGGGGCGACTCCTGGTCAAGACTGTTTGAAAGCAATTTAACATCAGTAAAGCCGTTAATGGAGGAAAAGCCTGACGGGCTGTATGTGAGCTTCACCGAAAGCAACAACGTGGCCGAGTGCAAAACGCTTTATGTTTTCAAGCCGGAAAGCGCGGACCTTTCCTATACGCTAAAATTGAAAAAAGACATTGTCAAAGTCCGGCGTGCCACTGCCGAAATCAACCCGGAATGGACTCTTGCCGCCGGATCAACGCTTTCATGCACCCGACAGGATGGCAGCATCAAGTCCATCAAAATTCCCGGCGCATCCACCGCAAACGGCAAATATGAGATGCTTCTTTCAGGAACTGTAGCATCGGCCGGGATCGGCGACATCAGAAACTTAGCCGGCGCCGGAATAGTAATCAGCGGGCCTTTCGATGCCAGTTTCGAGCATACCGGCAGTCTTCTGCGCTGGCATGCCGGGACAGTCTGCAATCCGGTCAGGGATTTTAAAGCAGGGGAAACCATGACCGTCAAGTTGACGCTGGCCTTTATTCCTGGTACGGCAATGACGCAAAATATTCTCAAAACCGATATCGCGGTTGACGCCGGCAAACCTTCCTGCCGGATCAGCCCTTACGTTTTCGGAATCCAGATGGGAGCTATCGGCTTCGGCAGCAGGACTAAAAATTTGCGACATCCTTACCAGAACAATTTCAAATTTGACGGCGAGGCCAGGCAATACGCGACAGACAGCGGAGTAAGTTTCTTCCGTGCATATCTTCATACCTTGTATGATGTCCTTGGCGGCAGCGGTTCCAATACTCAGCAGGACCCCGTCTGCCCAAGCGAAGGCGCCCCCTGCGACTATACCCGGGCTGATTCCTTCGTGGAAGGGTTGCGCGACGCCGGAATTGAACTGGTGCCGTGCGCGGCGCTCTACTGTCCGCCCTGGCTGTCCACCCGGCGCCCGAGCGAAAAATACAGCGGACTGTGGATGATCCACCGGGCGCCGCCGAAAGACAACGCGAAATGGGCCGCCATCATTGCCGGGTTAGTCCGGCACTGGAATATTGAAAAGCGATGGGACATCAAACTGTGGATGCTGGGCAACGAACCTGACGACCACGTCCGTTACTGGGTCGGCGGCACCCTGCCGGAATTCATTGATTACTTCAAAACCGCCAGCATGGCGATGAAAGCAGTTGACCCGTCCATCCGGATCGCCGCGCCTGACCTGGCAAATCTTTACGCCAAAGCCTGGCCCGACAATAAACTCCTGTGGAAGGATGAATTCGTCAAAGCCTGCAAAAATGATCTGGACAGTTTCGCCTTCAACTGCTACAGCATTGACAACTTCACCGGACATGTCAAAGACGCCCGCGCAACACTGGCGGTAAACGGAGTCTCTGATAAAAGCATTTTTCTAGGCGAATATAACATCACCCCCGGCAATTACGACAACCCGGGCGTGTTCAACTTCACCGGGGCGGCATTCCTGGCGCGCAGCATGAAAAGCATTATTGAAAACGGAGTGGACCGCGCCTCGTTCTACAGTTGGGACCAGCCGGAACTGGGTCTGCTGGAATACGGCAGCGACGGACGGCTAATTCCCCGCCCGACCTACCATGCGTTCAGAATGCATGCCGCACTCGGACGTTTAAAAAACGGCACGGTACTTCAGAATAGCTGTGACAGCGACAAATTAGCCATATTGTCCAGCCGCCATGACGACGGTCGCGGCTATACGGTTATCATCACTTCCGACAACCAGATTTTTGACAAAGTTCAAGCCGTGCTTAAATTTAAAGATGCGCCCGGAGAGTTCACCGTAAAAGAGTACCGGCTGATTCCCGATGCCAAACTCGCTGAACTGCCGTTAAAGTCAGTACAGTCGCTGGAGAAACCGATGCCCCTGGAACTGCCGCCGCGTTCAATCACATTAATGGTATTCAGAGCAAAATAATCACCGGAGAACGCTATGTTTTTGAAAGTTCGATTTTTAGCTTTCCTGACCGTTATTTTATCCGCCATTGCCGGTTATGCCGGAGCAACGGACAGATATTGGGATTTTGAAAACGGACAGGATGACTGGGTCGCCTGGGGGGTGTCTGGCGAAATGAAGCCTGAAATCATCAGCCGGATTGTCAGCATCAGTCAGGAACTGCCGCATCAGGGCCGGCAATGCCTCATGGTCAGGGATGAACTTGACAATCTGAATCCTTATGTGTCGCTGGCAAAACCGGTAATGGTTGAGCCGGGCAAAAAATATGTGTTCAGAGGCTGGGTCCGCAGCAACGACAAAGATCACGCCACGGCGGAGGCAGGAGTCGCGGCGGAAGCCGACGGTAAACATATTGGCTGGATCGTTGTCACAAAAATATCACTGACGGAAGAATGGCAGGAGTTTGTCGTGATTATTGACAAGATTCCGCCCGAAACCAAACTGTTGCGTCCGGCGGTGTTTGTATTTGCCTCGCCTGAACGATATGAAAGTTCGCGCAAAGGAACTATTTATCTGGACAATCTCCAGTTCGGCGAATACACCGTTTCGCCGGTTGACTTGACCAAGGCGGCCAATGCCGGTTATAAAGACGACGCAGCCGGAGACGGCCTCGGCGGCTGGACCGACCAGGGTGACAACGATGCCCGAGACTTGAAACCCGGAACGCTAACTCATTCATCCATCCCGTTCACGCTGACAGACCCCGCGAAAAACGGCGGAAAATCAGTGGTCGCCCTGAGCAGCCATGGCAAGTTCTTCGCCAGGCGGGTAGACATTCCGCTGACAGCTAAATTCGACTGGCTGTATCTGCTGCACACCGCCGCCTGGGCCGGCGATAAAGCGCCGGCCGGCACCCTGACTTTCAACTACCGGGACGGAACTTCGGAAAAAACAACCGTTATCTGCGGCAGTCAGGTCGGAGACTGGTGGGGCGGCAACGTCAATAATGCTTCCGCGCTGCCGATGCGGGACATCTGCCCGCGGAAAAATCCCGTCTATTTCTTCATCGCCCCCATCCGGAACCCGCAACCGCGGAAAGAGACCAGATCAATTACGTTTGAAGCCGGCCCCGGGGAAGTGATCTGGCTCGTACTCGGCATGACAGCGGCCTCCGGCGACAATACGCTGAAAACATCCATCGCCGCTAAACGTGATTACCGGCAATGGTTCAATTTTGATATCAAGAACCGGAAGTCGCCCAGGTCGCTGGTAGATTTATCCTGCCTGCTGGATGCGCCCGCAGGGAAACACGGTTTCCTTCAGTCTAAAAATGGACATTTCGCCTTTGCCGACGGCACGCCGGGCCGTTTTTTCGGCACCAACATTCATTCGGTTTACACGCTTGATCCGGCTGCGGAGCAGGCCGAAGCCATTGCGGATACGCTGGCGCGCTACGGGATCAACATCGTCCGTTTTCACCTGACGGAAAGCGTGCTGACTCCAAGTCCCAAAACATGGAAGCGGAAAGTGCTTGATGACCCGAAATTCTTTGACCGTTTTGACTATTTCATCGAATGCCTGAAAAACAAAGGCATCTATATCCTGCTCGATTCCGTGACAGGATTATCGAGCGTGGATTTCATGCCGGACAGCAAAATTCCGCATCATGAGATTTATTTCAGCCACCGCCCCTGGGCATATTATGAAACCACGCTTATACAGTCCGCGAAGGAATACATGAAATTACTGCTGACGCGTACCGGCAAATACACCGGCAAGACCCTGCTGGAGGAACCGGCGGTGGCGATGGTCATGCTGATCAATGAGCAGTCGGTTTTCTTCGACTGGGAGGAAAAGCGCGCCGCAACCCCGGACTACTACACGCGGCTGATGGCCGGCATGTTTTCGGAATTCCTGCTGAAAAAATACGGCAGCCGGGAAAAACTGTCCCAATCCTGGACGGATGCTTCCGGTAAATGCGAACTGAACTCTGACGAAGATCCGGCTAAAGGCAATGTCAAGCCACTGCATTCCGGGCATTTTGCGAACACGCTGCGTTCCAAAGATTCGGTGGAGTTCTTCAAGGCCGTCCAGGTGAAATATTATAATTCGCTGAAGCAATACCTTGTTGAACTGGGCTGCAAAGTTCCGGTTGGCGGCACCAATATCGTGTATGACGTACCGGAACTGGAAACTCATCTGACGCTGGATTATACATCGCAAAATGTTTATTACGACCATATCAGATTCTCCGACAACAACACAGTTTGCAATATGAACAATCTGCCGCTGGTTAAAGTTGATCTGCTGCGCGGCGAAATCCCGACTTGCGAATCCGGAATCGCGGCCGTCAAACTCAAGGTGCTGCCGGTCACCAGCACGGAACTGGATGCCATGTGGCCGCACGAATGGCGTTCATCGTTCATGGTTTCAATCGCGGCAGTATCCGCGCTGCAGGACTGGGATGCAGTCTTTCAATTCTGTTACATGGGCGGATTCAGTCACGACTGGGTGGAAGCCGAAAAAACCGGAATCATCCTGAATCCGACGGTGGAATTCAATGATCCCGCAATTACAGGTACATTCCCGGCGTCGGCGCTGATCTATCACCGCCGCGATGTCTCTCCGGCCAGAAACACAGTGCAGATTGTTTATCAGGGACAAGACCTTTTACTGCAGAACTCCGCATTAAGAGATGCCGTTTTCCCTTTCAACTATCTGCCGTTCGTTTCCAGAGTTGAAGCCAGCATCAATACCTATTCCGCATCTGCCGACGTGGTGCTGGCTGCCAGCCGTCCGGATTTCGCCGGTACCGGTCCCGCACCGTTGTATCTGCCATATGACCGTTTTGCCAGAACACCCAAAAATGTTGCGGCGCGCGAACTTGACGCCGCCATGAAAAAATCCGGGTTGCTGAATCCGGAATGCGGGATTCAGGGCGATTCCGTTGTCAGCGATAACGGCGAACTCACCCGCGACTGGAAAAAGGGGTTGATTACAATCAACACGCCCCGTTCGCAGGGATTCACCGGCTTTGCCGGAAATGAATGGATAAAACTTAACGATATCGCCATCAGGAGCCAAATGCCGTTTGCCACTATTATCGTCAGTTCCCTGGACAATGACGCACTGAGCAAATCGGCCAGAATGCTGCTTACCGCCGTCAGCCGGGCGGAGAACGATACCGACCGGATCGAATACGGCAATACGGTTAAGGAAACATCGGGAGCCGTGCGCGGCGAACGCATGAAAGTATACCGCGGTAAAGACGGCAAAGTCATGACCGAAATCGTCAATGCCGAGATCCGGCTGAAATACCCGAAAGTAAAAGTGACGCCGCTGTCTCCGGATATGTCAGCCGCCGCTCCCGCGTATGAAGTCAATGCGGCCGATGGAGTCACCACAATTTCCATCGGCGCAAAGTCGCCGCCCAGTATCTGGTATCTGCTGGAAACCGGCAATTAGCGAGTCTACTGACAGGAGAAATCAATAAATGTCAAACTATAAAAGAAAGGCTTCAGAATAATGAAAAAAATAACCGATGCAACTGGGATTCTTACGCGGCATCCCGCCAATCCGCTGCTTAAACCGGAAGATTATCCCGGCGTGATGCAAATATTCAACCCGTCCCCGGTAATGTACAACGGGGAAACTATTCTTCTGGTGTCAGTTATTCTATTCAAGCCTGTAAACGGCGCTGAAACCAGAGTAGCCAGAAGCAAAGACGGCATTCATTTTACGCTGGCGGAAGAACCTTTCATCAAGCTCGACACTGACCGGTTTCCATACAATATCATCAACCGGCATGTCATTGACAACCGCGTGACGTTGATTGGCGACACCTATTATATTCTCACCCCGGTCTGCACCAGCGAATTCGACGGACCGGCAACCGTACTCGGCAAAACCATGGATTTCAAGACTTATGAACCGGTCGAAGTCATAACTCTTCCGCAGAACCGCGGGGCCTCGCTCTTCCCTGAAAAAATCAACGGCAAGTATTATAAGCTTGACCGTCCAGGCGGCGGAACCGGCAGCTTCGGCTCGATCTGGCTGTCATCATCATCCAATCTTACCCACTGGGGCGAATTCCGCCCGGTGCTGCGTCCTTATAACAGTTGGAACTGGTCCAAAATCGGTCCGACTCCGCCGATCAAGACCGATAAAGGCTGGCTGGTCATCATTCACGGCGTATCCACACCGTGCGACGGTCCTCATTACAGCATCGGCGCAATCCTTCTCGACCTGGAAAATCCCTGGAAGGTCGTAGGGAAAACTTACAGTACGCTGCTCTCGCCGGAAATGGATTGCGAGACCCGCGGCAGGGTCGACAATGTGGTCTTCCCGTGCGGCGCAATTGCCGATCATGCCAGGGACGAACTGAAACTCTATTATGGCGCCGCGGATACCAGAATATGTCTGGCTACCGGTTCGCTGAACGAAGTGGTCAATGCCTGCGTGGAAAATTTGTAACTTCTATAATTATACTTAAATGGAGAATTGAAAATGAGAAAATGGTTAAGCATGATGATTATGATTTGCGCGGCACAGTTCGCCGGAGCCGCGGAAACAGGCGGAGCGATGTTTCAATCCGATTTGCCTGACGGCATTAAGAATTGGACAACGCCCGGCGGCGCGACTTTGCCGTCAGGACGTGAAAAATCCTGCGATTACACAACCTTGCAGTCCCAAGGCAGTCAAGTTCTGGCGATCTCACAGGAAATTCCAGTCAGTTCACTGAACGGACACAAAATAAAAGTTGTCATGCGGACGCGCGGCAAAGATATTCAGCCGGATGCCGCCAGACAATTCAGCGCCGCGAAATGCTGGCTGACGCTGGAATATGAGGACGGACATAAATATTATCCCACAATCTGCCTGAAACCCGGCGATTCCGGCTGGACTGTCGGTTATTCCGAAGCTGCCGACTGTAAAAACCTTAAGAAAGCAGTTTTATCCGTCGGCATGTTTTATTGCGCCGGCACGATGGACCTGGACTGGATCGCGATCTGTGACAATGGACAGGAAAACAACTTATTGGCGGCCATGTCCGGTCAGGAACTTGCCGCCAGGACAAAAGAACTTACGGAGTCCAAAACGAAAAACCCCTATGCCATTCTGGATATCGTGGATGATTTCAAACCGGCCATCGGCAATAAACTCGGCCTGGGCGGAGCTCCAATCACGTTTCAGAAGCGCGGCGAATATTTGCGCGGATATATGGTTCAAAAGGATGATCCGGAGCGCGGCGGCGTCGGCGTCGGCGAAATCTGTTTCCCTGAATCCGGCGGCAAGGTTGACCGGGAACTCATTTTCAGAATCAGGCCGGATGACAGAATCAGGCAGTTTTCATTTTGGGTGAAAAGAGTCTCCGGGATGAATGCAGTCAACCTTACTATTTACTCCGGAGTGAAAAATAAGCATTACCGCGTAAGCGTTCCGTTGACGGACAAATGGGTGAAAGTATCCTATCATCTGAGCGATTTCGTCTGTATCCAGAATAAAGCTGAAAAATTGCTGCCGGAATACATCGACAATTTTCAATTCAACGGCGATCCGGCGGTGCAGTTCCTCATCAGCGATCTGGTAACGGAGAGCAATTGCAATCTTGATGACAAAAGCTGTTTCGTTACCCGCCCGTTCAATGCACCGTGGACATTCGATGCCGGCAAGACTGTCAATCTCAGCTACTTTATTTCCAGCGGCGCACCGGGCCGGCAGGTGCAGATCAAAGTGGTCTTGAAGAAGAACAATGGAGAAATCCTGGAGAAGACCGGCGACTTCGAAACCGGCGCCGGGCTTAAAACCGTACCGCTCAACATCGGACAACTGGATAAAGGCTATTACCAGGCGGAAGTGTCACTGTTCCAGGACGGCAGATTGCAGGATAAACTGAATGATGCCTTCATTGTCTGCGCGATGCCGGACAGTCGCCGCGGCTCCACTCTGATCGGCGTTAACATTGACAATATTTCACAATCAGCCAATATGTTCAAGAGCCTCTCGGATGCGGGAATCCAGACCGTGCGGCTGTGGAATTTCACCTGGGATTCACTGGAAATAAAACCCGGGGTCTGGGATTTTTCAGCGCTGGACTGCATCACCGGCTGGGCCAAAACCGCCAACCTTACCATCCTGCCGGTGCTGCAATTTCCGCCGGCCTGGGAGATTGATCCGCCGCTGGATGTCAAAGCGCCGTGGCATGCCTATCTGCTGCAGCACCGCCCCCCAGTCGACTTGTCGCATTGGTCGCAATATGTCTCCAGAATTGTCGGCAGATATAAAGACAGCATAAAGTATTGGGAAATATGGAACGAACCTGACTGGCAGGGGCCGTTCGCCTATTACTTCTGGGGCTCGACGGAATACTATCTGCAAGTGCTAAAATCATCTTACGAAGCCGCCAAACAGGCGGACCCGGATTCGAAAATCATCTCCGGCGGCATTTCCAGAAATCAGAAATACACCGTGCCGGATTTCACCCGCAAACTGATTGATTCCGGCGGCAAATACATGGACGTTTACGGCTTCCACGCCTACATTTCCTGGGCTACGGCGAAACAGGAAATTGACATTGTCCGTGCTTACAAGGCGGACATGCCGCTCTGGCAGACAGAAGTCGGCGCGGACGGCGAAACCGGCACTCCCGCGGCAGTCGCCAGGAACATGCGCAAATACATGGAGCACTGCTTTACGTTCCTTGGAAACGGCATCGCCCACTATTCGTTTTTCATCGTATCGCCCAGTGACGGACTGAATCTGCTGCATCCCAATGGGTCGCCGAATGAGAAGCTGGCCGGCATCTGCACCGCCGCCAGAATTTTGACCGGAGCAACCGGCATCCAAAGACATGATTCGGGCAATATCAAATATTACACGTTCACCGCGGAACGCGGCAACGGTATGGCAATCTTCGGATCCGGCAAATGCCGGATAAAGGACAACGGCGGCGAGATATTGATGATTGACGCCATGGGTGCGGAAAAGGCATTGAAAGGCGGCGGGGAAATCCTCCTTAACGACCAGGTCTTATATCTCTGTTCACCCAATAAAATAGAGCTGGAATGAGTCGATTTATTACGGCATGCTCCCGGACTATCAACACGTCCGGGAGCATTTTTTTTGTCCTTTCTTACTTTCTGCAAATATAAAACTGCGCTCAATCTCTTCCCCGAAGATTGCAAAAGAGACCTTTAAACGGTATTTTATCATATAATGATATAGAAATCAGCAAGAACGAGAGATATGGCAAATATAGCGAAACCACCGGAAATAACGCTGGTGCTGGACCGCCTGCGGAGCGCTCATAATACAGGGAACATATTCCGCATCGCGGAAGCTGTCGGGGCGAAAGAGATAATCGCCTGCGGCTATACCCCTGCCCCGCCGCATCCGAAACTGGCGAAGACCGCGATGAACGCGGACCAGATGGTGCCCTGCCGCCAGGCGGAGACTTCGCTGGAGGCAGTTAAAATGCTCCGGGCGGAAGGCGTCAAACAGATACTGGCGGTGGAAAGCGGCCCGGAAGGAGTTCCGGCATGGGAGTTCAATTATGAATTCCCGCTGGCGCTGGTTTTCGGCAATGAAGCGCTGGGGATCGAACGCGAAACCATCGCGGCATGTGATGCGACAGTCTGTCTGCCGATGTTCGGCGATAAAGCCTCGATCAATGTCGGCAACAGCGCCGCCGCGGTGCTCTATGCAATAATAGCAAAAACGGGAATAAAGGGAGCATCGGTAACATGAAAATAAAGTTATCAGGCAAAAATCTGGGGGACATCATCCCGCTGCTGGATGCCATGGGCTTTAAACAGACCAGAGGCAGGCCGGAACTGATCGTGGCTCACGGCGGCGACGGCACGCTGCTGATGGCGGAAAGAGATTTTCCGTCAATTCCCAAACTCCCGCTCAGGGACAGCGGCACGGCGCCGCTATGCACCAGACACTCCTACGAGAAACAACTGAAAATGTTCTGCGACGGCAAAACCGCCAGAACCGAACTGACGAAACTTTCCGGCGAATTCGACAAATACAGAATCACCGGAATGAATGATATTTTCATCCATAACCTCGAACGGGTAAGCGCGCTGCGCTATCAGGTATGGATAGATGACGAACTTTATGCCAACGAGATCGTCGGCGACGGCGTCGGACTGGCCACAGTCCACGGCAGCACGGCCTATTACCGCAGCATCACCCACAGCATTTTCCGGGTCGGGCTCGGGCTGGCATTCAGCAACAGCACCGAAGCGGTAAATCATCTGGTGATCCCGGCCAGTTCCGTTGTCCGCATCAAAATTATGCGCGGTCCGGCCATCATGGTCGCGGACAATTCACCGGAAAAAATCAAGCTGGATGAAGGCGACGAGGTTTGCATCCGCCAGTCTCCTGAAAAGGCAATCATTTTCGGGCTGGAGAATTTCATGTGCCAGCAATGCCGGATATTGCGTCATCCTAATAAATACCCTTTCAAAAATTACTACCCAAGCTTCAAATAACAGGAGTATTATGCGTTTCCTAATCAGTGCCGGACCAACCAGAGAAAAAATAGATCCGATCAGATTCATCAGCAATCACTCATCCGGCAAAATGGGCTATGCCCTGGCGGCGGCCGCCAAAGCCGCCGGCGCGGAAGTTGTGCTTGTCAGCGGGCCGACTCAGCTCACACCTCCGGAAAATGTCACTTTCGTCAAGGTGGAAAGCGCCGCCGAAATGGCCAAGGCCGTTCATCAATACGCCCCTGAATCGGACATCATCATCATGGCCGCGGCTGTCGCGGACTACCGCCCGGTAAAAACGTTTACCGGGAAGATGAAAAAAACACCGGGCAACCTGATGCTGGAGCTGGAGCGCACGGAAGATATCCTGCTGAATCTCGGCAAGCATAAACGCCCCGATCAGAAACTGGTCGGCTTCGCCGCCGAAACCAGCAATGTCGTCGAAAATGCCATTGAAAAGCTGAAAAAGAAAAACCTCGACTGGATTGTCGCCAACGACGTCAGCCGTCATGACCGCGGTTTCGGCTCCGATCATAATGCCGTAACCATGATCTCCGCCAACGGCGACGTCTGCGAAGTTGCCCTCTCCGACAAAAAAACCGTAGCCCGCCGCATAATCCGGAAAATCCTGCAGGACTGATACGGGGCAGGGATTTTAAAAGTTAAAAAAGCCCTGCTGTTTGGGGATGCCGGCGGATGATTCTTCAGAGGTTGCAAACGGCTCCGGAACTGGAGCGGTGCCGGCGGAATTCAGCCAGTCGTCGAGGGCAATGATTTTGATGTTGGCTTTTCTGGCTTTGTCCAGTTTGCCGCCGGAGGCGCTGATGTCAGCGGCAACCAGTAGCGACAACTCTTGAGTTACGGCGTCAACCGGTTCAAATCCCCGCCGTGCAGCCAGTTCTTCATAGTAACTGCGCTGCTCCGGCATTTTGCCGGTGAAACATATCTTCGGCAGATTGCCGCCATCAGCGCCCTTGGTCTGTTTTAAATCCACGCATTCCAGCAGTTCATCCAGAAAATCTTTTTGCGCGGCAAGTTCGCGGGAAATGGCTCCGGCGCGTTCCGGGCCGATCCCGTTGATTTCAGATAAATTTTCGATAGACAAACCCCTGAGTTCCTGAATAGTGTATCCGGTTAGAATCGCTTTGGCGACATTGACGCCGACATTCGGAATATTGAGCGCAGCCAGCACCTGGAAATCATTAACGCTGCGGGCCGATGCAATTTCGCGCAACAGATTAGAAGCGGACTTCTCTTTAAAACCCTCAAGCTTCAGGATATCGATCATGGTCAAGTTGAAGATGTCTTTAAGTGTGCGCACTCCCAGCACCTGCATCATCCGGCGGATATTGGGTTCGCCGAGACGCTCAATGCCGATATTTTTCACCGAGGCGCAAAGCCTCTGGACTAGCGTTTCGAAACAATCCGGGTTCAGGCAGCAGAGTTCCGGTCCGCTGCGCTGCAGCACCGTGTCGCAGCACGGACAGCGCTCAATCAGCGCGACTTTGCGGTTATCGCCGGGTTTAGCGCTGACAATATATGGAATGACATCGCCGGCGCGCTCCACCGTGACCGTATCGCCGATATGGATATCGCGATCAATGATATTCTGCGCATTATGCAGACTGGCATGACGAATGGTGATACCGCCGATGTCCACCGGTTCGATCTCGGCTACCGGCGTCAGGCAGTTCTTGCCGAAACTCCACTGGACATTCAGCAGCGGACTTTCCCGGCGGATGCCGCTGAATTTAAAGGCGATCTGGCCGCGCGGATGATGGGCGGTATTGCCCAGCGAGTCGCTGTAAGCTGCATCCGCCAGTTTGATCACGATCCCGTCCATCGGATACGGCAGCGCTTCGATTTCGGCGACAATCCGCGGCCATTCCGCGTTCAGTTGCCTGAACGGGATTAAATATGAAATCATATCGTAGTCAACCAGCGTAAGTTTTGCCCGCTGGCGCAGCATGTCGGTAATATCCTTCAAGCCCATGATCCCGGCAACCGCGTTGCGGGAGTTTTTATAAGCGCCGCCGCCCTTCCGGACAATGTGCGAATAAATGGTTTTAAAATCATCGTCGCGGATGACTATTTCGCCGCGCACCGGACGGTTTAGAGCGCCCTTGTAATCCGTTGTTTCCAGTTCGATCAGCGGTATTTTATCCGAGATATTCTCCCCGGTTTCGCCGTCGCCGCGGGTCGCCAGCGTGCCGTTGGCGAAATTCGCGGAAATACCGTCATATTTCGGCTGAATCCGCAGCATTTCGTCTTCGTTGCGGATATACTTGCCGGCCCATTCTAGCACTTCCTCCAGCGAATAAGCCTTGTCCAGCGACAGCATCGGCCTGGCATGGGTCACCTTGCCGGTACCGGCAACAACCGGCGCGTGAACCGCCAGCACCAGCGGATGCTCTGGATTGAGTTTTTCCAGCGCCCGCAGCAATTCGTCATAGCGCTCGTCGGTAATCTCCTGCTCGCCCTTTTCCCAGTAGCAGCGGTTATGATATTCAATCAGCCGGACCAGATCGGCTTCCGACAGTTTTTTAGCGTCAAAATTTATAAAAAAATCATCATTGGAACTCATTGCGTTCTCCTGCATTCGTTCAAACCGCAAGGTGCGGCATTGCCATTATACTGCAAATATATTTCACCCGGTTAAAAATTATTGATTTTAGGCCCGGTACGGATGTTAATCAGCTTTTTCACTTTCATGGTTTTGGGCAATTCCTTTTTACCGGCCGGCGTATGCGACAGGTCCAGGAAGTCGAGAGTTTTGCCATCCAGCCATGAAATATCTTCAACCGGGCTGCCTTGAATATTAAGACTGGCAACCGGCATATCATGAATGATCGAAATATCCTTGATCTGAGTATTAATCAGGTTCAAAGTTTTTATTTGCAGGCCTTCGATGAAATCAAGGGTTTTCACCGGCATATTCACCATCGTCAAAGATTCCAGGCCGCTGTTCCCCAAATCAGGAATTGTATTTATATCCATTTCTCCAATGGTCAGATTATTGATTTTCAGCGAACCCAGCACATCCAGTTGGAGCACCGGACAATTGCGGATGACTAAAGTGTTGAATGTCCGTCCTTTCAGCAAATCAAGGCTGTTAACGGAGGTATTAATCAGCGCGAGTTCTTCCAGTTGATTCAATGCAGGCAGAAAATTAATAGTTTTAAATTGAGGCTGGTCTTTTATCGTCAACGCATTCAATTGCCGGAAATCTTTCAAAACCGCATAATCCGCCAGTCCGGCGTTGGCCGCCAGGTATAATCTCCTGATTCTGGCATCAGTTTTGAAATTCAGATTACTGACCGCGGTATTTTTCAGATACAGGGTTTCAATGGTTGACGGCAGCAGGGCCGGGTCTTTATCGCCGAAATTCTTTCCATCCCAGTAAAGACCTTTTATCTTCAATTTTTTCAGAGAATCGGTTTTAGCCTCGCTGTCAATGATCCAGAGGTTTTCCAGTTCAGTTTTGCCCAATTCCGCCAGATTCGCGATTTTGCAATTGCTGAAAGCCAGATTCTGCACCGGCAACGCGCACAATGGCGATATGTCCTGCAATTTTTCCCCGATCAACTCAATCCCGGTTATCACCGTGGTCCTGCTCCTCAGCGAAATGATATTTCTGCGGTCGTTTTTCTGTTCAAAAAACTCAACATTCTCACTGGCCTTCCAGCCGGGGTTGAGCCGCTCCAGCTCGGAGGCGACAGCAGCCCACTTTTCAGCAAAGGCCCTGTTCTGTTCATCAATCGTGATTTCCTGTGCGGAAAGCATCATCGCCGCATTGCTGAACAACCCGGCGAACAACATAATCAATAATCTGATATTTGACTTCATTGCGTTATTTCTCCACCGGCAGAATCAGGCCGCGCATGATGATGTTCTGGCAAAATGTAAAAATGATAAATGTAGGAATGGCCGCAATAATCAGCGAGGATAAAATAATGCCGGTGCAACTGGTATTCTGAAGCTGATAAAGCCACGGCATCAGCGTCCACATATTCTGATCCTGACAGACCAGCATCGCCATCATGAAGTTAGAATACGCGGCCAGAAAGGCATTCAGCGCGATAACCGCCAGAATAGGTTTGGACAGACTCATCGTAATTTCCCAGAATACCCTGAATTCACCGGCACCGTCAATCTCCGCGCTTTCATAAATATCCTGCGGCAGCGAGTCAAAAAAGCCTTTGAGCAGGAAAATGGAATAACCGTTGGCCATGGCCGGCAGAATCAGCGCGGCAAAAGTATTGAGCAGCCCCATTTCACGGAGCAGCAGGAAGTTTGGAATCTGAGTCACCATCGGCGGGAATGCCATGGTCAGCATCAGGAACAGCAGCACCTTATATCTGGATGGCGGACGGTAACGGCTGAGCGCGTATGCCGCCAGCGGATTCACAATCAGTGAACAGAGAATGGCAATGCCGCAGTAAATGAAAGTATTCAGCACGCCGCGCCCGTGAAGCAGAATATAATCCGCCACCGTGACAAAATTGCGCTTGATGAATTCCCAGGTAAGCGCGGTACGGTCTTTCATCAGGTAATAGCAATGATATTCCTGCTGCGGCGGGAAAATATCCAGCCAATCCCGGAATGAGGTGGCAAATTCTTTATTGACCGCGTTAATCGTGCCGAATTTAGCTTTCAGGTGATCGCGAAAATCAAATTCCGTGCTGTTGATGCAGGTCATTTCCAGCGGCAACTGGTACAGCCGGTTCGTCAACGGGTTGTACCATCCCTGAATGAACGAAGCCCAGTCGGACAGCCTGGAACCGAAAAACGGAACTTCCTCGACCAGCGGGATCTCGGCATGAGATTTATAATTCGACCCGTAAAGGCGGTTCAATTCGACAATATCCGGATATTTTGACTGAAGATATTCCTGATAAACGGGCAGCGCCCGGCTGTCGGCGCGAATCCAGAAAAGATTGAGAACGTTTCTGACATAATCAGCCCAGTCAGCGCGTTCCTGATCGGTGAAACTGTTCTTGTCCGGATAAGTGCGCGGCAGCTTGACCTGGTCCCAGGCTGAATAGCTGGTCGCGTGAGCCTGATTATAAGTATCTATGTTTCTGGAATAATGGGTCATGAGATAAATGGTCTTGTAAAAGCCTTCCGGACTGTAGTAAAAGCGATATTCAAAAGGCTGTTCCACGCAAAACTCATAGAAGCGCTTATTGAATTTAGACATGGCATCAGGCATACAGCGCCGTTCCAGATAAGGCTGCATACTCAGACGAAAAGCATTCCAGGCGACAAAATCAGTTCCAAGATCCCGGTTCATCAGCTCAATATCGCCGTTATATTTCTGGTAAATGCGGTTTTTGAACCCGCGCATCAGCATGGGGTTGGTTCCTCCTGATCCCCACACCCCGGTGTAACCAATGCCGAAATAGTAGAATGGATAATTTTTGTTTTTGATGAAATCCCCCCATTCATCAATAAATTTATATCGTATTTTGAAGGGGGGCTGAATTTTCTGAAAATCGCCCGAGGTTTCGGCATAAGTAGCTTGAAAATTCATACTGCTTTCATTGAATAACGCCTCGACATCTTTGCGGTAAAAAGCATCTTTGTCAATAATAAAAGCTGGAATAAGCGAATTTTCTTTGACATCCACGTTGCTCTTGGAAGTACCGGTCAGCATCAGCCAGAAGGGATAAATCATAAAAACAGAGCCGGACAGCAGGCAGCAATAAACGGCGCCCAGCAGCAGCCTGACCTTAAAAGACCTGCGTCCGATTTCAGAAATCATGCCCATTCGATAATCCTTATATAATATCTACTGTTTGCCTGTTGTTTTAAATTCAACTTTGGCCAGGATGCGAAGCTGGTGGACGGTGAATCCAATCAGAATGAAACCCAGCATCCAGGCCATCGCCGCAGCGGGGCCGAACTTGAGATAAGTAAATGCCGTAAACCAGATATGCAGCGCCGCAGTTTCAGTATTCGCGCCGCCGCCGGTCATCGCCAGAATATTATCAGCGGAACTGTACCAGGAACCAATGAACGCTCCGATAAAATTGATGATAAGCAACACTTTCAGCATCGGGAAAACGATGAAAATCAATTTATCAATAAATGTCGCGCCGTCAATATCGGCCGCCTCAAAATAATCATCGGGAATCCCTTTCATCGCCGCCAGATAAATCAGGCAGCCCGGCCCCATGCCGGCCCATAACATCGGCAGTATGCACGCGACCATGGCGGTATTCGGATCGGACAGCCAGCGGTAAGGCTCCGGCGTATACTGAAATAACCGGGGCAGCCATTGTTTTAGTGACGTCAGCCATGTTTCACCGCCATGAATCATAATCGGCTGCGCCATTCCGGCAAAAGTCACGAAAAGCAAGACTCCGGCAATTATAAAAAGCAGCATCGGCAGCCATTTGCCGTAAAACCGGAGACGGTTCGCGAATGCCAGGCAGATCAACATTACAACCAGACCGGCAAGAATAAAACCCCAGGCTGGAATGTTCAGCACAATTCGATTCAGCATCCCGGCTTCGGAATCTTCATAGAACTGCTTCCACAAAACCATTGAAACCAGTCCGGTAATAACCGCCGGCAGATAAAAAACAATTCTGAAAAGCATTTTTCCCTTGGGCACCTCATCCAGCAAAACAGCCAGAATGACCGGCGGCAGAAAAGTCATCGCCAGAATCAAAAAACTGTACCGCAGCGCATTATAAAACGACATCCACCAGCGGTTATCCACCAGCATATCGCCAAAGTTGTCAACTCCGACAGAGATGGAATGACCGAGCAGCTTGTAATCGAGGAATGCCATATACGCTCCACGCGCCAGCGGCACATAATGCCATATCACTAATGTCAGCACCGCCGGGATTAACAGTATATAGGCCCAATGGTATTTGCGGAACTGCCAGCCACCCCTGCCTGCATACTCTTCATTCGGCGAAAACACTTTGAATATCTTCTTAAACACAAAGCCGAAAGCAATCGCAATCCCGGCCAGAACCACCCATGCCAGCACACTGCGGTTGAACCGGTCTCTGGCGGAAACATTGCCGATCATGACCTCGTTGGCTTCCGCACAGGCATCACTGAGAATCTCTTTCAATTCCGCAGTTCTTTCAGGAGTTCCCGCCTCCGGCAGTTCGTCCGCCAATTCTTTCTGCTCCGCCTCCTGCATCGGAATAGACATCTGCTCATACGCAAAATTACTGTTTTTGCCGTAAGGCTCAGGTTTCCCGGTCTCAATGGCAACTTCAAATGCACGCGCCCATCTTTTCGGGGCCAGCCGGATAATATCATTGTATCCGAACATTTTCAGATATTTGGGATTGACGAAGCGGCCATACCCGCCTTCAACCATCACGCGAGTTTTAATCTCCATAGCCTTTTTGCTGTCCCAGTAAAGCATATATTCCCAGGCGGCATCCCGGACGGCCGGCTGGCTGATGTCCGCGAAGAGCCCGAACATTCTGCTGTTAAGTTCCGCGCCGCGATGACCGTCCGGTCCTTTCGGCACCGGAGCCATTCCGGTCGTTTCCGGGTTGATTGTGGAAAGCATCTTCTCATCAACATAATCAAACATCATGGCAATTTCTCCGCGCGTCCATTTTGCCCCGGAATCACGGGCGTCTTTATAAGCATAACCGCGCCGTACCCTGCCTGTCTTGTCAATCCACTTTTCCGCGCTCAACCGGGTATAGAAGTCCAGCGCCTTTACCGCGGCGTCAGAATCAAACATACATTTCCAGCGGTCAGTTGCCGGATCATGTTCCATGACCTCGCCGCCGGCAGACCAGAGAAAAGTACACCAGTTCCATGATTCATCCTTGCCGCGTCTGAATCCGACGCCATAAATCCCCTTTGCCGGGTCAGTCATCTTTTTGCATGCATTGTAAAAATCATCCCATGTCCAGTTTTCATCAGGATACGGAATGCCGTGCTCATCAAACAAATCTTTGCGGAATACCAGGACCTTGCCCAGGGCGCCGTCAAACGGCAATGCCCAGATATGTTTTTTGCCATCCGGTCCTTTGCGGTCAATCACCGGCCATATCTTGCTGTTGATCCTGGAATTTATCTCCTCCCTGGACAGCGTCCGGTAATATTCATCCAGCGGGTATAAAAAGCCGTTGCGGATGTAATTATCAGATTTGCGAAAATTTATATATAGGATATCCGGCGCCATGCCGCCGGCAATCGCCAGCAGATCGGTTTCCACCCCTTCCACCACAAGCGCGGAAAATTTATCAAGCTGAACCTCAACCTTGTCCCAGTCATAATCCCCGTATTTCTGCGGGTCTGATTTATATATGGATCGGTATTTTTGCGCAAATATCGCCGGGAAATCTTTGACAAATGCTTTAACCGCTTCAACTTGAGCGCGCTGGGAAGTCTCCGGATTATTGGGATCGGGCAGATAGGCGGCTTTCACATGAATGATTGTCCTGCCGTCGCGCTGCTCAATAAATCCCGCCCGCAATGGCAAAGATAACAGCAGTATCGCCGCCAGTGTGAGACAGAAAGTTATAAATAAATGCCGTTCCCGCATCTAAACTCCCGCATTGTTGATGCTTGCATAATAACGTGAATCCGCTGGAACGAGAATATAGCGTCATTATTGGAAAATTCTACAATCATTAACCCTTTATACCAAATTGCCGCACCAATGAAGCAATGAAGAACTGGTTGAGAGCAAACATGCTGTTTAAACCGGGAGAGAATGAAAAACCTCAAATGAGTTATTTCAAATGAGTAAAAATGGTGGAGCTGAGGGGATTCGAACCCCTGGCCTGTACGTTGCGAACGTACCGCTCTAGCCAACTGAGCTACAGCCCCGGATAAAACTAAAAATAACTCTGCTAGATTGTCAAGTCTATACAAATACTTATTTTCGATAAAAAATCAAGAGTGATTTTGAAAAATCATCGCCGGAAAATTAGATTAAACGTTATTGATTATGATAATTCGGGAAAAGTTCGTTTAGTTTTCCGAAAAAGTAACGTCGATAATCAAACCGGTAATATCTGATACAGGGGAAATTGATGCCCGAAAAAATAAATAGATCAGCGAATATCTCAGATTTCGAAGATACAGAAAAAACCGGAGAGTCTCCAGAGCTTTTTGAGCCGACAGTTTCTGAAGACAGAGATTCGGAAGACGTTTCAGGGGAAACTTCCGATTCGCTGCGGATTTATCTGCGGCAGATCGGCAATATTCCGCTGCTTCCCACCGAAAAACAGTTGGAAGTCTCCGAAAAAATCGAAGATACAATCACTAAATACCGCGAAAAGCTGTACTTGCCGGGATTCGTGCTTACCGAACATTCCAGGATTCTCGCCGACTTCGATTCGGAGAACACCGAAGATCATTTTCTGCCGTCGGCGCTCAAAAAGAATGACTCAAAGCACTATAAAAATTTTCTGCTGGCGGTGCCGGAATGGAACAAGGAGATACTGGAGCACTTTGTCAAGCTGAAACATGCTTTCGATAAAAAATCGCCGAAAGTAGCTGCGCTGCGCGAAAAATCGGTGGAACTGCTGATGCGTTATCCGGTTGTTTACGATCATCTGGCGGAATGGAACCAGGTGGTAATGGAATACATAAAGCTGGCCAACCCGGCAATAGAAGATCCTTCAAAAGCCGTGGAATCCGACATCCCGCAGGATAAACACAAATTTCTGGAAGAGAAGTTTCTGATGACGCTGCCGGAATTTTTTGTTCTCCTGAGAGACCTGGACAAGGCCCGGAATGATATTGAAAAAGCCCGGCAGATCATGCTGGAAGGCAATTTGCGGCTGGCGATCAGCATCGCCCAGCGCTACCGCAACAAGGGACTGCCGTTCAATGACCTGATTCAGGAAGGCAATCTGGGATTGATGCGCGCCCTGGATAAATTCGATTTCCGGCTGGGACACAAGTTCAGCACTTATGCCACCTGGTGGATCAAACAGACCATCAGCCGTGCCATCGCCGAACAGTCACGCGTCATCCGGATACCGGTACATATGATCAACACCATCAATACGATGAATAACTCCGAGCAGCGGTTCATTCAGGAACACGGACGCGAACCCTCGGTTGACGAACTGGCCCTGCTCCTGGAAATCCCGACATCCCGCATCAGCGCCATTCAGAAAATGGCAAGGCAGCCGATTTCGCTGCAGGCGCCGATCGGCGACTCGGAAACCGGCTCCGTCCTGGAAGACATCCTGTCTGATATCGACTCCGACGATCCGGTTCAGTTGATAGCCCGGAAAGTCGTGCGCGAAAAGCTGCATGAAGTGCTCGGCACCCTGCCGGAACGCGAACAGCAGATCATCATCATGCGCTTCGGGCTGATGGGCTATCAGCCGCTGACCCTGATTGAAGTCAGCAAACATTTTGATCTCACCCGGGAAAGAATACGGCAACTGGAAATAAAAATTCTGGAAAAGCTGCGTTCGCCGTGCCGGCTTAAATACTTCGACGGCTATTTCCATACTAAATAAGCTAAACAAGAGGAGCAACCGGCGATGAACAGTAAACTCGATTTTATTTTCAACAGAAGAAGCGTCCGCAAATTTACGGCTGAAGCCGTTTCCGAAGAAAATATCACGGAACTGCTCGAATCCGCGATGGCGGCGCCGTCCGCCTGCGCCAAAGATCCATGGCGGTTTATTGTCATCAAAAACCGGGAAAATCTGCGGCAGATCGCGGAACTGCTGCCGAACGGAAAATTCCTGGCGCAGGCTCCGGCCGGAATTGTAGTCTGCGGCGATATAAACGCGGCTCATGCCGAAAGCGAATCATACATGCTGCAGGATTGCAGTGCGGCGATTGAAAACATTCTGCTGGCCTCCGTGGCGCTCGGGCTGGGAACCTGCTGGCTGGGCGTGCATCCCAGGCCGGAACGGATCGCCGGAATTGCCAAATTCTTTGAACTGCCGGCAAACATCGTGCCTGTTTCTGTAATTGCGATAGGACATCCGGAAAAAATGCCGGACAAACACACCCGTTTTATGGCTAACAATATACATTGGGAAAAATGGTGATATGGTAAAACTTGAAATTCAGGGTATCAGCAAATCTTACACCCCCGGACTGCCGGTGCTGAAACCTATTGACCTGACAATCACTCCAGGCGAATTTTTCTTTTTGCTCGGCCCCAGCGGCTGCGGCAAATCCACCCTGCTCCGCATCATTGCCGGATTCATCAAGCCGGACAGCGGCTCTATCCTGTTCGATTCACACAACGTAACCACGATGCCGCCGGAAAAGCGCGATGCTGCCATGGTGTTTCAGAATTACGCCCTGTGGCCGCATATGACCGTATTTGAAAATGTGGCTTTCGGACTGGAAACCAGGGACATCCGCGGCGAAATAAAGAAAAACCGGGTCATGACCGCGCTGGAAATGGTCCGGCTGGCAGACCTTGCCGACCGCAAACCGGCCTCGCTGTCCGGCGGACAGCAGCAGCGCGTGGCGCTGGCCAGAGCTATCGCCGTCAAGCCGAAAATGCTGCTGCTCGACGAACCTTTGTCCAATCTCGACGCCAAACTCCGCGATTCAATGCGGTTTGAACTGTGGCGGATCTGCAAAGACAGCGGACTTACCGCAGTCTACGTGACCCATGACCGGAAAGAGGCCTTGAGCATGGCCGACCGGATCGCCGTAATCCACAACGGACAGATTGAACAGCTTGGTCTGCCGGAAGAACTTTACCGTTCCCCGAACAGCCGTTTCTCCGCGGAATTCCTGGGCAACGCCAACTTTTTCCCCGCCACCGTGAAAACCATCGAAAAGGATTTTTGCCTGATCGAAACGCCTTTCGCCGCGCTGAAGGCGGTAAAGCCGCCAATGCCGGTACAGCCAGGATTGAAGTGCACCGCCATGATCCGCCCGGAATTCCTGACGTTCAGCAACGTTCCGGCCGGAGAGAATATCTTTGAAGCCGAGCTGCATACCGGCGCGTTTTTAGGTGAAATCAGCCTGTGGAATGTCATTGCGAACGATCTGTTCCTGACGCTCTGCGAACTGCGGCCGGGCAACCGCAAAAGAGGCAGTTCGGTCAAGATCGCGGTAGCTCCGGAAAACATCGTTCTTCTGCCGGAGGCATGATTTATGTATCGTCAACTGATGATGGCATTTCTCCCGCTGGCGGCGCTTATCGCCATTCCGCTGCTGCTACAGCCGAAAGCGGAAGACCGGACCCGGGCGGCCAAACCCGATGCCGCCAAAGTGGTGATTATCACGCCGCATTCCGAATCCCTGCGCTATGAATTCAGCCGGGCATTCCGGAAATATTACCAGGACAAGTACGGCGAAGAAGTCAGCATCGAATGGAGAACGCCCGGCGGCACGTCGGATATTGTAAAGTACATTGACGACCGCTACGAAGCAGCCTTCCGCACCGTCTGGCAGGACGATCCGGCAAACGGCCCCTGGACTGCGACGGTCGCAGCTAACTTTGACAACCCGAAAGCAGTCGCCGGCAGCGGCATGCCGGAGGATGCGCTGAAATCCCGCAAAAAATTCCTTGACTCCGATACCGGCATCGGGATTGATCTGTTCTTCGGCGGCGGCCAGTACGATCACCAGCGGCAGGCGGCCAAAGGCTATTCCATTGATGCAGGCATCCAGCAGAAACATCCTGAATGGTTCGATGATAAAGTCATTCCATACCGTTTCAGCGGTGAAATATTCTACGACAAACAGGGCCGGTACTACGGCGTCTGCCTGGCCGCGTTCGGCATTTGCTGGAATAATCAGCGCATCGCGGAAATGACGGATAAGTCCCCGCCGGTCAAATGGGCGGACCTGGGCGAACCGCGTTTCTTCCAGAAGATCGCCGTCGCCGACCCGACCAAGTCCGGTTCCGTCAACAAATGTTTTGAGATGCTGATCCAGCAGCAGATGAGCGAAGCTTTCAGCAGAGATGCTGAACACGGCCTTTCAAGCGGCTGGGCAAACGGCTTGAATCTGATTAAACGGATTGCCGCCAATACCCGCTATGTGACCGACTCCGCCAGCAAAGTGCCGCACGACGTCGCCGGCGGCAATGCCGCCGCGGGCATCTGCATTGATTTCTACGGCAGAAGCGAAGCGGAATGGGCCGCCGTGCAAGGCGGCGGCGCGGACCGCATGACATTCATGACACCGGAAAACGGCACCTCGGTATCCGCCGATCCCATCCAGTTGCTCCGGGGTGCGCCGAACCAGCGAATTGCCATTGATTTTATTGAATTTGTATTGTCCCTTGACGGCCAGAAAGTCTGGGATTTCCGCAAGGATACTCCGGGGGGGCCGGAAAAATACGTTCTGCGCCGGATGCCGATCCGGAAAGATATCTATAAGCCGGAATTTACCAGATACATGGCTGACGCCAATGCCGATCCATATCAGACCTGCAAAGGGTTCGAATACCGGCCGGCCTGGACCGGACCCTATTTCGGATTGATCCGGATTGTCATCAAATGCGTTGCGCTGGACACGCTGCCGGAATTGCAGGAGGCATGGCAGGCGATCATCCGCGCCGGCGGTCCGCAGGCCGTGCCGGAAGCCATGAAAGTTTTCAATGAACTGCCCTTTGATTACGCGGATATCGCGAAAGCCAAAGACGATTTAAACCCGGACAAGCCCGGCAACTCGGTCCGCAGCGTCCTCCGGACGCAGCGCCGGTGGAGCGAATTCTGCCGGGATAAATACCTCAAAGCGGCACAACTGGCGAGGGCAGGCAAATGAAACCGTTCAGACTGCTGACAATTATTGTACTGACTGTCTTTTTCACCGTGTTCATGGTGATGCCGCTTTACACCGTGGTCAGCCAGGGGCTGAATCCGGCGATCATCGGGGAGGCGCTGTCCTCGCCTGTCTATCAGACCGGGCTGCTCAACGCGTTCAGGATCGCCATCGTCACCACCTTTCTGGTATTCCTGATTTCGCTGCCGCTGGCGATGCTGTACGACCGTTTTGAGTTTCCCGGCAAACCGCTGGTGAATATTATGATGATGCTGCCGATGATCCTGCCGCCGTTCGTCGGGGCGCTCGGCTTTCAGCAGATATTCGGCCATTACGGCGTGCTGAACAGCGCCCTGAAATATTTATCCATCGCGCCGGTGGACTGGCTGGGCGGCGAAGGCCGGTTCTATGCGGTCTGCCTGATCGAGGCGCTGCACTTATACCCGATCCTGTACTTGAATCTGGTCACCGCGCTGGCCAATGTCGATCCGTCGCTGGACGAGGCCGCCAGGAACCTCGGCGCGGGACGGCTCCGCAGATTTTTCAAAATAACGCTGCCGCTGATCCGTCCGGGAATTTTCGCCGGCGGCAGTATTGTGCTGATCTGGAGTTTCACCGAACTCGGCACCCCGCTGATGCTAGGATATAATACCGTGACCACGGTGCAGATTTTCAACGGCATCACCGAGCTGGAAACCAATCCCCTGCCCTATGCGCTGGTGGTTATCATGCTGCTGCTTTCCGCCGGATTGTACAGTTTCAGCCGGCTGGCGCTGGGCAGCAGCGGCAGCGCCCAGATGATGAAAGGCTCCGTCGGCACCGTCACCAGAACGCTCAAATGCTACCAGGCCTGGCTGTGTTCCGGAGTTTTCGCGCTGATTACCTTCTGCGCGGTGCTGCCGCACCTGGCGCTGACTTTCGGCGCGTTCGGGCTGGACTGGTACGGCTCGGTGCTGCCGCGATCCTATACGATGATGCATTTCGAAGGCGCATTATCGCATGAAATTGTCATCCCGTCCATTATCAACAGTCTGAAATATTCCTCGCTGGCCATGCTGGTCTGCATTCTGATCGGACTGCCTGCCGCGCTGCTGATTGTCCGCTGGCGGCCCAGAGGCTGGCAGTTGTTCGACGTCATGATCATGATGCCGCTGGCCGTGCCGGGTATCATCATGGCGTTCGGCTACCTCAGCATGTGCGCCAGAAACCCGTGGCTCAACCAGATTTTCGATCCCGTCGCCAATCCCACGCTGCTGCTGGCCGCCGCCTATGCCATGCGGCGGCTGCCGTATGTCGTCCGGGCCGTCGCCTCCGGGCTCGAACAGACCCCCGAAACGCTGGAGGAAGCGGCGCGCAACCTGGGCGCAAGCTCCTGGATGACGCTGCGCCGGATAGTCGTGCCGCTGATCGGGGCCAATCTGGTCGTCGGCGCGCTGTTCGCCTTCAGCTTCTCGATGCTGGAAGTCTCCGACTCCCTGATTCTGGCGCAGAAGAGCGCGTTCTATCCGATCACGAAAGCCATCTTCGAACTGTCGCAGATTCTCGGCGAAGGTTCCTACATCGCCTGTGCCTTCGGCCTCTGGGCCATGGCCTTCCTGGCCTGCACCCTGATCGCAGCCTCAATTCTTTTAGGCAAAAAACTAGGATCGCTGTTTAAATTCTGACCGGTTTTATCTGGATTCGGAATCCTGTCCCGCGGCGCTGACGACTTCGTCCAGCCGCGCGGACAACTCCGGAGCGATTGGTTCCGGCTGATGCGTTGCAAGCAACTGGCGGCGGCGTTCCCGGCAGCGGGCGGCCAGGTCTTTGGCCCCGGCATCCAGCCAGCCCTGATAATATGCGCGATCCAGCAGCGGCGGGAAATAGAGTTCCTGACGGAAATGTTCAGCCGTATGGTCATGGGCAATAATGTCTTCTCCGGCGACAGCGTCGCGAACCACGTCAAAGCCCAGCGCCTCGTCGGAGAAATCCAGCTCCCGCATGGCGCTTTTCACATAACCGATCACTTCGTTCTGCAGCACCAGCATATCCAGCGAGGTCGCCTGGTCCACGCCGCAAATCCCCATGTGACCGTAAATGTCAGCCCCGGCGGCGGCGGAGAGCGCCAGCGTGATGCCGGATTCCAGGCCGGCCTGGGCGTCCGGACATTTCGCATCGGTCAGGCCGGTGTTGACATAAACCGGGAATCCGTAATGCTTGCCCATCTGGGTCATGGCGACCCCGAAAACGGCCTGTTCCGGCCCGGCGAAGATCATCTGGGTCGTGCCCATGTCAAACGCATGGCAGATGCCGCCGTAACAGACCGGCATGCCCGGCCGGATCAACTGGGTGATGCAGACTCCAGCCAGTATTTCCGCGTTTTCCTGCGCCAGCGTCCCGGCAATCGTCGCCGGGGCGGAAATCCCCATCTGCGCCATCGGGCCGATCGGCACCGGCAGATTCAGCCGGGCGGTCTCGAACAGCAGATCAATGCCGTTGACCGGGAAACGCAGCGGGCTGATCGGCTCGAAAAACGGATAAAACGCCGGATATTTCGCGGCTTCCGCTTCGCTGCCGCGCAATGCGATCAGCAGTTCAACCAGATATTTCGCGGAAGTCCGGTCATGAAACCAGAACGTTACCGGCTTGGTGGTGTTTTTGAGCATGGCGGCAGCCACCGCCACGCAGCGCCACCGCACCGGCAGTTCATGCGGATCGGCCATTGATCCGGGAATGTTGATATGCGGCAGCGCGTCGGCCAGCCGGGTGGCGCTGACCACGTCGTTTAATGACGGATAACGGCGCTGGCCGCCGATTTCGTCCAGCCAGAGCGCCTCCCCGGCAATGCTGTTGAAATTGCGTTTGCCGAAGCCGAATTCAGCTTTCTTGTTCAAATCGCGGCCGTAAATGGTGAACTGTTTTCCGGCGCTGGCGATTGACGATTTAACCAGATGCTCCGGAATTTTCACGCGGCTGTTTTTGAAATCGACGTCCGCCCCGCTGTCCGCGAACCGGCCCAGCATTTCCGGATGCGGAACTTCGACACCGATTTCGGCCAATATTTTCAGCGATGCCTGATGAATCGTCTCAATCTGCGCCGGACTTAATACTGAAGTATGCATAAAAAAATTCCTTGTGTTGTAGTATTATATTTTTAAAGAAGCCAGGAGTCAGAATGAAAATGCAGAATGGAAGCATAACTACCAAACCTCGAAATCTCTTTACCAGCGGTACTGTCTTCCGGTTTTCCCGCATTTCTTCCCTGCTTTCAGGATTTATTCTGTCTCCTGTCTCCTGTCTTCCGGTTCTCCTCTTCCCCATTATCTCATTTCCGGCAGATACGGGGCTTGCAGTTCCAGCATGTAATCCATGAATTTTTCCGCCTTTAACGCCGAATTCGTCACCGGGTCGGTCAGCAGCGCCTGCAACAGCAGCGACCTGGATTTCTCCTGATAAGCCATGACCATCAGCTTATGCACGGAATGCTGGACCCGCAGTATCGCCGCGAAGCCTTCCGGCAGCGGCGGCGCCTGGTCCGGCACGGCCCCTGCCCCGCAGAATACCGCCGGAATTTCGATGCAGCCGTCCCCGCTTAAATTCGGAATATATCTGCCGGTGTTCAGCACATTCACCGCCGGACGGCGGGTATGCCGGTCAAAGGCGATGTCGCAGATGATCGGTATCGCCAGTTCGCCGCTGGGCATCATGAATTCGTTGTCCAGCGGACGCTGTCCGTTAATGTAGGCATCAAATCTTTTCTGACCTTTGTTACCGTCATTCAGAAATGCAGCCAGGTCTTTACGGTCGTCTTTCCCTCTGGCCCAGTATAAATCGGACGTGGTAACCGCCCGGTCAAGCTGCGGCGGAACCGGACAGGTTTCAATCCCGAAATCCCACAGCGGCACACAAAATTCGTCGGCATAACTGATGAATTCCCCGGTGTGTTCCTGATGATGATAACCCAGCACTCCGAACTTCTCGAAAAGGAATCTGGTCAGGTTGTCGAAGCTGCCGATATTCTCCGCGATTTTGCGCTTGAATTCCGGTATCAGGTCTTCACCGGTGACCGGGTCGCTGATCTTGTAAAATGTGAACAGATGATTGATTCCGGCGGTGCGGATATCCAGCGTTTGCGGTTCGCGCCCCAGCAGCCGTTTGACCGATTCCCACAGCGCGTAGAAGCCGTGGCAGAGCCCGAATGCCCGCAGTCTGGTCAGCGTCAGAATGGCGGTCAGGATGATCGCCTCCGGATTGGTGAAGTTGAACACCACGGCTTCGGGACAGATCGCTTCGATGTCGCGGCAGATTGGCATGATGATGTGCAGATTCCGCAGCGCGTGAAACAGCCCCCCCGGCCCGGCGTTTTCCCCGAAAACATGCCGGAAACCGAACGCCGCGCCGACCCGGAAATCCTGCTCCCAGAGTTCCATGCGCCGGGCGTCAACCGCCAGTATCACAAAATCCGCGCCGGCAAGCGCCGGACGGCGGTCGGCGGTCGCGCTGAATTCAACATTCGATTTCCTGTAAGCGGCGGCCCGCCGCGCATAATCCAGCATCCGTTTCAGACTGTCGGCATTGATATCCACCAAAGCCACCTCCACCTTGACTGCGGCCAGGTCCGGATTTGATACGATGTCGTTAATCACGCTTGACGCAAATGTTTTGCTGCCCGCCCCGATCAATACGATCTTAATTTTATCTTTCATAGCAACCTTTTCCATAATGTTGTATATCATTACATATATTTTAACGGCAAACACGCTTTAAATCAATACATCGGTGTTGTATAGTTAATACTATGAGTTGTATTTTTGCAATTAATAAAAATGCCAGAATTCTGAATTTATAAGGATTTTATCATGGATTATCTGATTGATAAAAAAATCAACCGGCTGGCAACCGGGGTTGCGGAAAATTACCCGGTCAAATGCCTTTTGAATGAACATCTATCGCGCAGCGACAGCGGATTCGATATGCATTACGCGCTGGAGCTGGGAATATTGCTGGAAGGCGGCATGACCAGATACTACCGGCAATGGGAAACCGAGTGCCGAGCCGGAGATGTCTGGCTGTGCGGCCCCTGGGAGCCGCACGGCTACAAAGTGCTGGAAGTTCCCTGCCGGGCGCTGATCCTGGTCGTCTGGCCCGGCTTCCTGTCAAAAGCAGGCGGCGAATGCGACCTGTTCGCCCCGTTCCGGGCGGCCCCCGCGGAACGCCCCCGGATGCCGGACGCGAAAAAAACGGAAGTATTGAACATCGCCCGGAAACTGGCCGAAGTCATCGCCGCACCGGATAAATACGCTGAATTATGGCTGGCCAATAAAACCGTGGAACTGCTGCTGTTACTGCTGGAAAACTGGCAGACCGGCCCCGCCGCCGCGCCGCGCCTGGGCAATGAAGATTACAGCCTGATCACGCGGATATTGGAAACGGCATTCCGGCATAACAACTTCATCTCCGTGGAGGAAATCGCCGCGGCAGCAGGGATGAACCGCAATTTGTTCAGCCGCAAATTCCGCGAAGTAATGGGCATCGGCTTCCCCGACTTCATGCTCCGCCACCGCCTGAACGGCGCGGCGTCAGACCTCACCGCCACCAGCATGAGCATTGACGAAATCGCCTTAAAATGGGGCTTCACCGATAAAAGCCATCTGCATCACCGTTTCCAAGAACTCTACAACTGCACTCCCGGCAACTACCGCCGCCTGCCCAACGCGAAATAACTTACCCCTGGAGTACCGGTCGGCTGACCGGCAAAAAACTCGGCTCACTGTTTAAATTCTGATTGCTCCCGATAGGGTATAATTGAAAATATATAATGGCAAATACACCCGATGGGGTATAATATTTATAGAAGAAAAGCCTCTAAAGCCTCTTCGGGGCCGCACGAGCCCATGCCAGTCTGTGCTATAAACGTTTGATGCCGTCAGCCGCAATCTATTATTGAACCGTCTGTTTCGTTCAAATTCGGCAACTTTACGAGCCATATCCAATCGGTTAAAAAGCTTATTCCTAGATACTATCGCAATAACATCCTTGACAAACAGAAATATTAAATAATATTATTTTTATCCACTACCAGATACTTATAACTGATATAACAAAAGAAGCTTGAATGGTTTTCAATATTCTTAAAGAAATACTTATGGCTGGCTACAATCATTTAACAAATTGGGCTACCAATAAATACCCTATTAAAGTCAACGTATTGTGTTCAATGCGGGAAAGAAAGCCTATTGTTGAAGTAGAAATCATAAACAAGACGTCGGAAGTTCCAGTTTTTATTCATTCAGTGAGAGTACATTGTGGAATGGAATTTTTCTCAAGAGCATTTGTTTTAGACCCTTATGATAAAATAGCAATTAGTCCTAAAAATAGGGCTCTTTGGCATTTGCCTTATGAAGGTACATGTATAAGTTAAATACATAACTCAAACTCCTTCAATAAAAATTAATGATGATCCAGGCATTGACAGCCCAGCCCAACTATTTAACGCTATAGGCATGGGAAATGCTAAAGATTCTTGGTTAGAAATTGATTTCAATGAATATAAATCGAGAAAATTTCTCCATGGAAAAGTAAAAGCTGTTTTTGATTTAGTTGGCAAACAGATGAGAGCAACCAGATCAAAAAAGACTCAATCACAATTAGATTAAGATTAAACTGTTGGTTATAAAATTCCACGAGCATCGTTACCCATTAACCACAAACAGACGCCAGTAAGGGTCCACTCAATGATATGATGTCATTGCTTCTGCATTATGATTGCATTGCGACACCCAGGTGTCACTTTGGATTGTGCCGGACGCGGGCCAAGAGTTAAGATTTGTCCACGCTATGGGGCAAATGCAAAATAAAGCGGCGCAGGAGTGCCGCACTCCAAAGTCAGGCCGGAGCGCCTGACAGGAAGAAAGATTGCAGAAAAGCCTGTTAAGTACATCTTTCTTAATCGGCAAGCTGAGCGAGGCTGATATTCATGGCGGCGGCCAGTTTTGCCAGAGTTGCGCGGTGCGGCGAATTGCTCTTTTCGATTTGAGAAACCGCACCCTGAGTCATGCCGGCGCGGCGGGCAAGTTCTTTTTGCGATATTTTCAAGTGCTTGCGCCAGGCGGCAAATTTCGACATGCCCTTGAGGAAGCGCAGTTCGATCACTTCATGCGGGATCAAGGCGTTATCATCATTTTCCGTCGCGGCGGCCGGTTCCGGCTGTTTAGTCAGGCGCAGATAATCGCGGTAAGGCAGCACCACATATTCGATTTTATTATTGTTGTAAATGTACTGAGTATTCATGGTTTAAGCCTCCTTCTTTAATAAGTACGGTCATCCCGTTTTTTGACTTCTTCTATGCGGATAATTTTTATTTCCGCCTCATGGTTGAAAATTACCCGGTAGCGTCCAACCCTTAATCGTTTTTCCGGTTGTCCCTGCAGTTGCTTGACATCAGCATTGCACACAGGATATTTTTTTAATTCACGAGTTTTGATAATTATCTTTATCTGGTAATCAGCCGGAATCTTTTCTAACTGACGTTCAGCTTTTCTAGTCCAGAATATCAGGTTCATTGCTCCTCTACCCCTCCACCTTTATATTAGTTACAATATACATTTTTATTAGAAAAAATCAATACTATTTCTAATATTTTAATATATTTACTGATTTATTCAAGTAATATGGCCTTTAAAACTCGTCACCGGCGGCTCACCAGGCGCAATCCCTTTGTTTTCAGCTATGCCGCGCTAATATTTTCGCGGTAAAAAATCATTGTTTTACTGACGCAATAGCTTACCTACAAACACTTTGACTATCTGCTGCACAGCCTTTTGTTGACAAAATTACTATATATGTAAGGATAATTGAAAATTGAAAGCTGAAAATTGAAAAATATAAAAACGGGAAAACAGAAGACAAAAGCCAAAAGCATTGTGCTCAACAACTCTCCAAAGTGTCGGAGTGTGGTACTGACGCATGGGGAAAAACAATGGGGCTTATGGGGCCGATGGGGCTTATGGGGCCGGGGCTCCTGGGGAGGCGGGTCCAAAATCGGGCGAAGGTAGTGTCCAGTGTATCGGAGTGTTGTCCAAAATGGATTTGGTGTCGTGCCGTCCGTCCCGGACGGCAAATATCCCATAGCTCCCAGACTTCCCAAAACTCTCAGATTACAAAAGCGCATTGTGCTCAACGACACTCCAAAGTGTCGGAGTCGGGCGGTGACCCGGTTTGTTATGCTGGCCGCACGGGCAAAACAAATGGGTTTGGTTTAGCGCCGTCCGTCTCGGACGGGGGAGCGGAACCTCTCGCAGAGCGAGAGCGCTACACCGAAAGCATTGTGCTCAACGACACTCCAAAGTGTCGGAGTGTTTATGAAAAATGAAAACCATTGTGCTCAATGGCACTCCAAAGTGTCGGAGTGTGGCAGGAGAGAAGTCAGGATACGGGAGTCAGGATTCAGAATGGGAACCGGGAAATCAGAAGGCAAAAAAAATGCATTGTGCTCAACGACACTCCAAAGTGTCGGAGTCGGGCAGGAGAGAAAACAGGAGTCAGAATTCAGAATTGGAACCGGGAAATCAGAAGGCAAGACAAAACGCATTGTGCTCAACGGCACTCCAAAGTGTCGGAGTCGGGCGGTGGCCCGGTTTGTTATGCCGGCCGCATGGGCAAAACAAATGGGCTTGGTACAGCGCCGTCCGTCTCGGACGGCGTGACCGGAACCGGCCTTAACAGGGCGCGGCAGCAGCGCCGGGAAGTTTTTTGAAAACTATATATGATGAGAGAAAGTCACGGATCTTACGCCAGAAGTACCGCTTCTCTTTCTTCGACTTTCTGCTGGGCTTGTCTTTTCAGTCTTTCACCGACCGGACAGTAGAGGCCTTTGCCGGTCAGCACCGGTCTGAAACAACTGTTGCAGGATTCGCAGTTGGCCCGGGAGGTGTTGCCTGATTCCCATCTTTTGACCAGTTGCGGTTCACGAATCAACGGTCTGCTCATGGCGATGTAATCGGCTGCTTTGGAGTCGATAATATTCTCAGCAGTATCAAACGCCCTTATTCCGCCGACTAGAATGACCGGAACCTTCACGGTCTTTTTCAGCTTGGCGGCGGCGTTGAAATAATAAGCGCCGTGATCCGGGGTTGCCCGGTTGCCCTTGCGTACCGGATCATAGCCTTCCTTGCTGAAGTGGGTGCCGCCGCTGATCTCAATCGCATCTATGCAATTTTGCTCCAGCAACTGCGCGATCTCGATCATCTCCGCCGGGCAGATTCCGCCGTCAATGAAATCGTCGGAATTGATTTTAATCAATACCGGATAACCTTCGCCGGTGGTGGCTTTGATTCTATTTAACGCCATGATGACGATTTTCGTCCGGTTTTCGACAGAACCGCCGAATTCATCCTGCCGTTTATTAAAAAACGGCGACAGGAACTGGGAAAATAAATAACCGTGGGCGGCATGGATCTGAACGCCGTCAAAACCGGCCTTCTTGGCTCTCCTGGCTCCGGCTGCGATATTTTCAATAACAGTCTCAATGTCTTTCTGATTCATTTCGCGGCAAAGCGGGTTCCCTTCTTTTCCGGCAATCGCCGACGGGCCGATGGGCTCCTGTCCGGTACACGCGATATTGGCCATGGCACCGGCATGCCCCAGTTGCAGTACGATCTTCCCGCCGCTCGTATGTACTGCGGCGGCCATTTTCGCGAGCCCTTTGATGCATTCGTCGCGGTCAACCGCAACTTTGCCGGGGGAAGCTTTGCCTTCTATTGAAAAATAGGTATGTCCGGTGATGATAAGTCCTACGCCGCCTTCCGCCAGTTCGCGCATTTTTCCGGTCAGCGCCGGTTTTACCAGACCGCTGTCAGAGCCCATTCCTTCAAATGTGGCGGACCTGACAAAGCGGTTTCGAAGCGTAATCCCCGCCAGTTTATTCTCTTCAAAAAGCGTAGCCATTTTGGTTTTCTCTCCTCACTAAATACGCAAATTACTCTACTTCTGCCGGTTATGCAATGGTTTCAGGATATTGCAAAAACGTCAAATTATCATTTTACAGTTAAAAATTTCAGATGTTTATCTAAAATCATCTCCAATTCATACTTTATATTATATAGTTTTATAAGATGTTTTTCAACAGTTTTACGATTTCCGGCAAAAAAAAACGCTTTTATTATTCATTTTTATACGATTGACGCTATTTTATAACAAGAACTGGAACAAGAAATCATGAAAGAACAATTTAAGATGCTTAAAATCGTTGATACGGCATTAATGGATTCATTAACTGCTTCAGCCGTCGAGTCGCCGCGGAAAAGATCGCATCATAATTTTCATGCTTCGCTGGAGGAAAGCATTCACCGGCTCTGTATTGCCGCCGAACCTGGCACGTATGTCAGGCCGCACCGGCATCTGGACTGCAACAAGTGGGAGCTGTTTATTATGCTGCGCGGATCGGTGGCGGTAATAATTTATGACGAATCGGGACGGATTGAAAAGCGGATCACGCTCAAAGCAGGCTCCGGGACTTGCGCGGTGGAAATGTCCGCCGATACCTGGCACAGTTTTATCTCGCTGGAACCGGGAACCGTCTTCATTGAAACGAAGCCCGGCCCGTACAGCCGTCCGCCGGGTAATGATTTTGCCGCATGGGCGCCTGAAGAAGGCACCCCCGAGGCTGTCGCCCTGGAAGCATGGCTGCATTCCGCGGCAAATGGCGCCTGCTGGCATGACAACTGAGGAATATGACATGTTCATACCGGTACAAAATAAACGCATCTACCAGCATGTAGTTGAACAGATTCAGGAAATGATTCTTGATGGACGGCTTAAAAGCGGCGACCGGATGCCGTCCGAACGAACGATGGCTGAACAGTTTGCCGTCAGCCGGAATTCGGTTCGCGAGGCGATCCGGACGCTGGAGATTCTCGGCATTGTTGAATCGCGGCAGGGCGGCGGAAACTTTATCGCAACAGGAAGCAGTGACTTTCTTTGCGAACCGCTTTCCATAATGTTCAAACTTAACAGCGGCAAGTTTACGGATCTGCTCGAATTGCGCCGTTCACTGGAAATCGAAGCCGCGTCTCTGGCCGCGCAGCGGATAACCAGACCGGAAGCTGAAAAAATGTCCCGCATGATAGATGAACTTAAAAAGACAGACAATGAAGCCCGCTGTATTGAGCTTGATAAGCAGTTTCATCTGCTGATTGCGGAAATTTCCGGCAACTCGCTGCTGTCCGGCTTTCTGCATGCCATTTCTCGAATTGTCGAACAGGCGGTCAGGGACGGCAGGAAGTATATTCTGACCTCTCTCAGCAACAATCAGACGCTGCTGAGACTTCATCAGGATCTTTGTGACGCCATTGTCAGCAAAAATGTTGAAGCCGCCGTCATCGCGGTCAGGCGTCATTTCGATTTCATACTTGACAATTTACGGAAATGATCTTATATTTATAGCAACTGGTAGTACCAGTATACCAAATGGAGCTGTTTTGAGTAAAATTAAAATACCTTACGGTCGCACTCATCTGGAAGCGGTGATTCCGGATAAGAACTTAATTGGCGTATTTGACTCCATTCTGCCCGGCGCTGAAGGCAGTCAGGAAGAAAATGTCTCTGCCGCGCTGGATTCGCCGGTTGACTCGCCGTGCCTTGAAGTTTTGGCTTCCGGCAGGAAGTCGGCAGTCGTGATCTCCAGCGATCATACCCGGCCCGTACCCAGCCGGATTATCATGCCGCAAATACTTGAACGCCTTCGCCGCGGCGCCCCTGATATGGACATCACCATTCTGGTCGCCACCGGTTTTCACCGTGCGACTAGCCATGCCGAACTGCTTGAAAAATACGGGGAAAAGATCGTGTCTGAAGAAAAGATTGTGGTTCACGACTCCCGCGACCACTCAAGTCTTGTCAGTCTGGGAAGGCTGCCGTCCGGCGGCGAACTTATCCTCAACCGTCTGGCGCTGGAATGCGATCTGCTGGTCGCGGAAGGCTTCATTGAACCGCATTTCTTTGCCGGTTTCTCCGGCGGGCGCAAAAGTGTGCTGCCCGGCATCGCCTCCGCGGAGACCGTACTGGCCAACCACTGTTCAGAATTCATCCAGAGCCCTTTCGCACGAACCGGAAATCTTGAAAACAACCCGATTCATCGCGACATGCTGTTTGCCGCCGGAAAAGCCGGACTGGCATTTATTGTCAACGTTGTGCTGGACCATGATAAACACATCATCAGTACCTTTGCCGGTCATCCCGTCAAAGCGCACGAAGCCGGCTGCCGCTTTCTTGCGGAGTCGTGCAAAGTAACGGTTCCCGAGGCGGCGGATATAGTTGTTACGGGCAACGGCGGTTACCCGCTCGACCAGAATATTTATCAGGCGGTAAAAGGCATGACTGCGGGCGAGGCGGTCTGCCGTCCCGGCGGCGTCATTGTCATGGTTGCCGCGTGTACCGACGGTCACGGCGGTGACTCGTTCTATGAGAACATGGCGAATGCAGCCTGCCCCATGCAGATTCTCAAGCGGGTTGCCGGTGTGCCGATGGATGAAACGGCTCCCGATCAATGGGAATTTCAGATACTGGCCCGTATTCTGGCCCGCAATAAGGTCATCATAGTCACTGCGGACTGCGATCCCGGCATCATCATGGCGATGCACATGGAACATGCATTTACGCTGGAACAGGCCATGCTGCGCGCTTTTGAACTGGCCGGTTCCGCCGCCAGGGTTGCGGTGATCCCTGACGGCGTCTCGGTCATTGTTGATAATATCAAGTCAAGTTAAATAATCGTTTACGGGAAGAAAATGAGAATAGCTGTATGTATCAAACAGGTGCCAGGCACCGCTCAGGTCGAAATTGACGAGAAAACCGGTGTATTGAAGCGTGACGGGGTTGAATCCAAGATGAACCCCTACGACCTTTACGCGATGGAAACAGCGCTGCGCTTCAAACATGATTATGGCGCTGAGGTCGATGTCATTACTATGGGGCCGCCGCAATGTGAAGCGATTGTCCGTGAGGCGTTCATGATGGGGGTTGACCGCGGAATCATCCTTTCCGACCGTAAATTCGGCGGCGCGGATGTGCTGGCAACTTCATATACGCTTTCACAAGGCATCCGGAAAGCCGGGAATTATGACCTGATCATCTGCGGCAAACAGACCACCGACGGCGATACGGCCCAGGTCGGGGCCGAGCTTGCCGAGTTTCTGGGCATCCCCCATGTTACCAGCGTCTGCCGGGTGTTGAAAGTCGAGGACAAATCCATCACGGTCGATCTTGATCTGCCGATGCATATTGAGACTGCCGCCATTCAATTTCCCTGCCTGATCACGGTCGAGAAAGGTATTTTCGAACCGCGCCTGCCGTCGTTCAAATTGAAGCTGGCTACCGCGGACCGCAAGATCGAATGGCTGGGGCTGAAAGACCTGGATGACCGGAATGAAATGCACTACGGACTGAATGGCTCGCCGACTCAAGTCAAACGGATTTTCCCGCCGGAGTCCCATTCCGGACGGGATATGTGGAAAGGCAGTTCCGGCGACCTCGCCGCCAGACTGTTCCAGATGCTCAAAGATAAAAAATTCCTACAGCAGGCGAGGTAAAATATGCCGCAAATTGTCATACATCAGGCTAAAGCTCAAGACCCGCAAAGTCTTGCCGCGTTATGCCCCTTTGACGCTATTGAGTTTGCAGACGGCATCCTGTCCATAAATTCAGGTTGCAGAATGTGCCGTTTGTGCATTAAAAACGGTCCGCAAGGCGTCTTTGAATACGTTGAGGACGCCCGTCCAGGTGTCGATAAATCCCTGTGGCGCGGAGTTGCGGTTTTCGCCGACCAGACCGGAGGGCAAATCCACCCGGTGACCTGGGAACTGCTGGGCAAAGCGACTGAACTGGCCGTCAAAATCAAGCAGCCGGTTTACTGTCTGCTGGCCGGGTACAATGTAGCCGCCGCCGCGCCTGAAATCCTGGAGTACGGTCCGGATGAGGTTTACGTGTATGATCTGCCGGAACTGGAACATTTCCGCATTGAACCTTACACCGCGGTCTTTGAGGATTTCATCAATAAGGTCAAGCCGTCGGTGGTGCTGGTGGGGGGAACTTCCATCGGGCGATCGCTGGCGCCGCGGGCGGCGGCCAGGTTCCGCACCGGGCTTACGGCGGACTGCACCATGCTGGACATCCGCCCGGATACCGACCTGGACCAGATACGTCCCGCTTACGGCGGCAATATTATGGCCCATATCAATACCCCGAATCACCGTCCGCAGTTTGCGACCGTCCGCTATAAAATCTTCTCCGCGCCGGAGAAAGTAGCCGTGCCGAAGGGGCGCATAGTCAGATGCGAGATCGCGCCGGAAAGACTTGCCTCCGCGATTAATGTACTGGAAGTCAAACCCAAGCGCCGCGAGGTCGGAATCGAGGAAGCTGAAGTAATCGTGGTTGCCGGGCGCGGACTTAAAAAACGGGAAGACCTGGACATGATCCGGGAGCTGGCGGCAGCGCTTGACGGACGGGTGGCCTCCACCCGTTCGCTGATCGAAGCCGGCTGGACCGAGCCCAGACAGCAGATCGGTCTGAGCGGGAGAACGGTCAAACCTAAGCTGATCATTACCTGCGGCGTCTCCGGGGCCATCCAGTTTGTCGCCGGAATGAACAATTCCGAGCTTATCGTCGCGATCAATGAGGATGAAAAGGCGCCGATTTTCAAGACCGCACATATCGGGATCGTCGGCGACATGTACCAGATTATCCCCGCTCTCATCAACAAAATCAGGGAATATAAAGCCGCCGGACACGGCAGTCCGGCCGGCTGTTTGCAGACCTGCGGAGGAAAGGCATAATGAACCAGTATAAGACCATCACTGCCGCCGATATTGATCATCTGCGCTCGGTTTGCGGCGCGGAACGCGTTACAGCCGGGAAGGACGTCAATGACGATTACTGCCACGACGAACTCGCCGGCATCCACTGCCGCCCCGACGTGCTGATCAAACCGCAGTCTACAGCGGAAGTATCCGCCGTGATGAAGTACGCTTTCGAGCAGAATATACCGGTTACGCCGCGCGGTCAGGGGACCGGGCTGGTCGGCGGCTCCGTGCCGATTTACGGCGGCATCATGCTGGATATGAGCGGCATGAACCGGATACTGGAACTGGATGAAGACAACCTGACGCTGACGCTGGAACCCGGCGTGCTGCTGCTGGAAATCTCCAAGTTCGTGGAGGACCGCGGGTTGTTTTATCCGCCCGATCCCGGCGAGAAGACCGCGACGATCGGCGGCAATATCAGCACCAACGCCGGGGGCATGCGCGCCGTCAAGTACGGGGTTACCCGCGACTATGTGCGCGGCCTGGAAGTCGTGCTGGCCGACGGCCGGATAGTCGAGTTCGGCGGCAAAGTCGTCAAAAACAGTTCCGGCTACAGCATGAAGGATATCATCGTCGGTTCGGAAGGCACGCTGGCGGTGGTGACGAAGGCTGTTCTGCGCCTGCTCCCCCTGCCTAAATTCAAGATCAGCCTGCTGGTGCCGTTCCCGGACCTTTCCTCCGCGATTGAAACCGTGCCGAAGATCATCAAATCCCGCTCCATTCCCACGGCGGTCGAATTCATGCAGCGCGAAGTGATTCTGGCGGCTGAAGAGTTTCTCGGCCGCAAGTTCCCGGACAACTCCTCCGACGCTTATCTGCTGCTGACCTTTGACGGTGCCAGCAAGGAGGAGATCGACCTCGCCTATCACGATGCCGCTCAAACCTGCCTGAATGCCGGGGCGCTGGACGTGTTCATTTCCAACACTCAGGAACGCAATGAGTCGATCTGGGCGGCGCGCGGCGCGTTCCTGGAGGCGATCAAAGCCTCCACTACCGGCATGGACGAATGCGATGTCGTGGTCCCCCGCCGCTGCGTGGCTGAATTCATCAAATTTGCCTCCTCGCTTCAGGAGAAGTACCATATCCGTATCCGCAGTTTCGGCCATGCCGGCGACGGCAACCTGCATATCTACGCCCTGCGCGACCAGCTCTGTGAGGAGGATTGGAAACGCACCCTCAGCCAGGTCTTCAATGAAATGTACGGACGCGCTCACGAACTCGGCGGCCAGGTCTCCGGCGAGCACGGCATCGGCTTCGCGAAAAAGGGCTTCCTGGCCGATTCGCTGGGCGGCGATATTATCGGGCTGGCCCGCGGCATCAAGGCGGCGTTCGACCCGAAAAACATCCTCAACCCGGGCAAAATCTGTTCAGCCTGACTTCCGCAATCCGCGAGGCTTGAATTCTATCCGGTCCGGCAGTATAGTCTTCTTATGCAAAGATTTTAACCGGAGGAAACCATGAAAAGAATATCCTGCCTGCTGACTGCCGCCGTATGCTCGCTGGTCTTCTGCGGCTGCGCCACCTCTTCAAAGTTTATCTACCCCTCAAACATCAATAACCTCGCACAGGTCGCCGAGTCCCCGGTCTATGACAAAAAAGTCGCCGTGGTGCCGTTCAATGACCATCGCGGCGACAAAGATGATTTGTCAACGATATTGCTCTACATGATCCCGCTATGGCCCTACGGCTATTGCGAATACCAGCGCCCCGAAGCCGCCGCCGGCTTTATGACTGTCGGCTATTTTGACTTCAACGCGGACGAAGACCTGGCCAAGGCCGCCGCGCTCAGCATCCGCCGCTCCAACCTTTTCGAGGATGCGTACTTCACTTTCGGCGGCGACAAAGAACATGCTGATTTCGTCTTCCACGGCGATGTCTATTCCACCACTTACAAAGCCACGGTATACAGCTATGGATTATCCATCGCCGGACCGTACCTGTGGCTGGCGGGGCTCCCTGCCGGGACTTCCACGAACCAGCTTAAAGTTAAGTTTTCGCTTACCCGCAAAAACAGCCGCGACATCATCTGGCAATACTCCTATGAAGGCGAGAACTACATTACCCAGGGCATGTACTACCGCGTCGGCGAGGACGTAAAAATGTTTGTGCCGCTGCTGGAAAAAGCCTTGAACGCGGCGCTCATCGACCTGTACAAACAGACCCAGATCAATCCGGCGCTGCTGAAATAAGCGCGCAGAACAGGAAAGCTGACTCACGGGCCTTATGGATATATCCGCAAGATCACACATTTTGGACATTCTGGACAGTCCTGCGCAGGTCATGGGGCTGTCCGCAGAGTCACACATTTTAGACATTCCGGACACCGCCTGAGTGTAAAACCATCGCAGTTTGTCCAACAACCCGGAGAGTTTAGAGGGTTGTTCAGCACAACAGAGTTCAAAGTTTAACAACATTCTGGATACCTCCGCCATATTTTGGACAACACTCCTCCATAACATTTCGGAGAATCTGGAGAGTCCTTGAGCATAATGCTTTTCATTTTTAATAAACATTCCGGAGTCATTAGAGAGTCCTTGAGCATAAACCGTTTCATTCTGCTCCGGCAGGGCAACCCGGACAACCGTCCGCATTTCCGAGTCATTAGATAGGCCATGAGCACAACGCTTTTCAAAATCCAACAACATTCCGGAGGTTTTGGAGACATACTTGAGTCTATCGCCATTTTTCCTTCCACTTTCCATTCTCTTTCTGTACATTTTGGCCCCCCCATCACGCAGAACCATTATTAACCACAGACACTGGCACAGAGAAATCCTATTTTACCATGAAAGCCATTTACCTGATTCATATTTTTAGTTTCTTTTCTGTGTCCAATTGTTCTTACATATATAGTGAATTTGTCAATGAATATTGTTTTAAAGTATTATTATACTATATTAGTTTGAAAATTAAACATATTAATGTATATTTTTATCATGTGTAAAACTAATTATATGGAGTTGACATGATAACGATAAAATTTACAGAAACTGAGGTTGAAAAATTAA
>JBAYIO010000035.1:0-45384 GCA_041665605.1 Victivallaceae bacterium
ATTCGGAGTCTGGTTTTGACTAAAGCAAGGTGGCAGCAGTTTTGGAATAAAATTTCCTCATGCGGGTGTCAAAAACATCATAAATCTAATTCTATCTGACATTATATTATAGGCGCACCCCTTTGTTTGCTGCGAAAAAATGAATATTAAAAGGTAAAGCCAAAGTCCGGGAGCGCCGGTCGCCTGACCGGCTTTCGGCTGTTTCCGCTTTGAGCAAATAAATTTAAAAAGCCGGTCAGACGACCGGCATCCCCGGATGGATGCCGCCAGCTAAACGTAATTGTAAACAATGTTTTCATAAAGTTAATCCAATCCTTAATTTCGGGCAATAGTTCCCATTTTTTTAATTAGAATTATTCTTTTATGTATAGTGACTTTGTCAACTTAAACGGAGAAAATATTCTCAAATAAGGCGGTGAAATGTATTTTCAAAATCATGGTTCGGGGCGGAAGAGTTACAGGGTTTAACCATAAAACACACAAACCTCACGAAAAAAAACGCAGTTGGTCAGCCGTATCCCCCTTCACAATCGCAAAGCGTCTCGCGCCGATGATTATTCATCGAGTAATTGGTGACGCGATGGCTGTCGGTATTCGTGAGCTTGAAAAAATTATTTTCATTCATTTTTGCTGAATTACGGCTTGACAATATATAGTTTAACTGTATACTCCAATTAGATCATATAATTAAATTATATAAATTACTTATAGCTAAATGGAGGACGTGCAATGCAAATTACCCGCAGAAAAGATGGAATTGAAACTCGTAACAGAATTTTAGACGTATCATGTAAGTTATTCGCTAAAAACGGATTCCGGAATACGATACACGAGGAAATATGTCGTCTGGCCAACGTCAACACCGGCTCTATAAATTATCATTTTCAAAGCAAGGAAAACCTTTATATTGAATCGTGGAGGATGGCGTTTCAACAGTCAACCAGCAAACATCCTATTGACGGCGGCATAGCGCCGGATGCCCCGGTGGAAAAACGTCTGCATGGCAGGATATTGTCATTAATGCACAGAATTTCCGATCCGGAGAATATGGAATTCGAGATTGTCTACAAGGAGATGGCCAATCCGACCGGACTGCTCGAAGAAGTTATAAGAGAAGCTATGGAGCCCATTAAAAAGGACATGCAATCGCTGGTGCGCGAACTGCTGGGAGACAAGGCCGCCGAAATGGACATACAGCTATGTGAAATGAGTATTGTAGGACAGTGCTTCAACCCCGTAGTAATGGAGAAGCACCGCGAAAAATATCATAAACCGGCTGCAATACCTCCTTTTCCTTTGGATATTGATATTGAAACAATGGCTGACCATGTGTTCAGATTCAGCATGGCGGGGATACATGAGATATGCTGCCGGATTGACGGCGGCATGAACGGACAAGCAACCTGCTCTTCAGTTTGATTGAAATAAAATCACATAATCAATTTACAGAATGGTGTGACTTATGAGAAAAATAATACCAGGATATCTACTAATTGGAATTGCAGCAGGGGGAGCTGTTCTCGCGATTTTTCTTTACTTTCATCGCTCGGCAACTCCTCCAGTGAAGGCAGTTTCCGCTGAAGCGGCGGTTCAGGTAAAGATGGCAGTCGTTGAAGAAAAGGATGTTCCTGGATATCTGCTGCTGACCGGAGAGCTCCGGGCAGAAAAGGAATCGCTGGTAGCAACCGACACCGCTGGAATAGTCATCCATGCCGCCATAGAACGCGGCATGGCGGTAGAAAAAGGCAAAACGCTTGTCAAACTGGATGACAGGGATGCAATACTGGCAGTACGCGAGGCGAAAGCAAATCTTAATTCAGCCATGTCCGATTTTGAGCATGTAAAAAAGGAGCTTGAACGCAACGAAAAGCTTGCAAATGTAAAGGTCGTCTCTGATTCGACCCTGCAGAAAGCCAGGGCCGACAACGATATCAAGGCCGCGGCGCTCTCTGTCGCGGAAGTGCGTCTTGATAAAGCTGAAAAAAATCTTGCTGACTGTGTTATTTTAGCTCCGTTTGACGGATTTGTGGTGGAGCGCAAGGTTCAAATCGGTGAATATGTGCAACCCGGAACCGTTGTCGCACAGCTCATGAAAATCGACATCCTGCGCCTTGCCCTGAATGTTCCCGAGACGGCCGTGGGCAGTATCAGTGCCGGCCAGAAGGTTTCTTTCACTGTGGGGGCATATCCGGATGTGTTTTTTTCAGGCAGGGTGAAATATATGGGAGCTGCGGTAAGAGGCAATTCCCGTGACCTGGTTATTGAGGCAGAGGTTATCAATTCAGACGGACGCTTGAAGCCGGGAATGTTCGCCTCGGCCAAACAGGAAGTGAATTTGTCCAGAAAAACGGTAGTGCCGAAAGACGCGCTCCGCGCAAACGGCAATAGCTTCCATGTATTCGCCGTTAAAAATGAACATGTCGAGGAGAAACTGGTCGAACCCGGAATTTCTGTCGGAACCTGGGTGGAAGTGCGCGGCGGTCTCAGTCCAGGCGAAAAGGTTGTTCTGGCCCCGGAAGGCAACCTTAAAGACGGCGACCGTGTCAAAAGTTAATTGAAAGGAGTTTCCAATGCAATGGCTTGCCGAAATATGTGTCAAGCGTCCGGTTTTCGCCACTGTTATCATCCTGCTGTTTGTCGTGATCGGAGTTGTCGGCTACAACAAATTGTCGGTTGACAGGTTTCCGAAGGTCGATGCGCCGACGATAACTGTGACCACCACCCTTGAAGGCGCGTCTCCCAAGGAGATGGAGACGGAAGTAACTGACATAATAGAGGAAGCGGTAAATACCATCAGCGGCATTGACGATTTGAGTTCCACCTCCAGCGAAGGCGTTTCAAGTGTGAAGATATCTTTTGTGCTGGAAAAGGACCCCGACATCGCGGCGCAGGAGGTGCGTGACCGGATCAACCGCGTTTTCGGAGATCTGCCAAACAATGTCGAGCAGCCGAAAGTGGAGAAGATGGATCCGGATTCATCCCCCATACTTTCTCTGTCGCTGGTCTCTGAACGGCCCGTACGGGAGATCACCGAATATGCTGACAAGGTGCTGCGCCGCCAGATAGAAAATGTTTCCGGCGTTGGCCAGGTGACACTGCTCGGAGGACGGAAGCGGCAGATTAATGTCTGGCTTGATCCGGTAAAGTTGCAGTCCTACGGTCTGACCGCCATTGACGTGCAACAGGCTTTCAGCAGACAAAATGTTCAGATTCCCGGAGGTTCCGTCAAGAATGCCGTCACCGAGCGCAGCCTGCGCGTGATAGGCAAAGCCCAGTCAGTCGAGGAAATTGGACGGTTGATAGTCAAGGTGCAGGATGGTGGTCTGATAAGGGTTTCGGATGTCGCCAGAATAGAGGATGGCGAGGTTGAAGCCGATTCCATTGCGCGCAAAAACGGAGTGAATACAGTCATCCTTTCCATCCGGCGGCAATCAGGAGAGAATATTATTGGCGTCGTTGACGCGGTCAAAGACCGTCTTGTTGAAGTCCGGCGACATATGCCGGAAGGATACCAAATAGAAATAGTACGGGATAGTTCATCGGTAATCAGGACCAGCACCGGCATTGTCAAGGAGCACCTGGTTCTGGGAGCGCTGCTTGCGGCGGTGGTGGTTATGGTATTCCTTGGAAACAGCCGGGCCACGATTATTTCGGCGATATCCATCCCGTGTTCGATCATCGCAACTTTCGGCGTCATGTGGATTGCCGGTCAGACCATCAACGAAATCAGCCTTGTGGCGCTCGCCCTGGTGGTGGGAATCGTGATTGACGACACCATTATCGTGGTCGAGAACATCCTCAAGCATGTGGAGGAGCATGGCGAAGAGCCGTTCAGCGCCGCCGTAAGCGGCACCAAAGAGATCGGACTTGCCGTCATGGCAACGACCATGTCGCTGCTGGCAGTATTCCTGCCTGTGGCTTTTATGGGAGGCATCGTCGGAAAATTCCTCAGGAGTTTTGGCCTGACAATGTCCTTTGCAATTGCAATTTCACTTCTTATAAGTTTTACGCTGGCGCCGGCTCTTGCGGCGCGCCTTTTCAAAAAAAACGGCGACAGTTGGCTGGACAGCAGACTGGAAAGTCTGGTAAATTTGTTCTACAGGCCGCTTGAGCGCGCCTATATATGGCTGCTCGGTCATGCGTTGAACCACAGATGGGCTGTGGCGCTGATAGCCGCATGCGCGATGGCGGCATGCCTGCCGATGCTGAACATGATCGGCAAGGATTTCATGCCTGCAAACGAGGAGGCCCAGTTCTCAATCAGCCTGCGTACGCCGGAAGGAACAAGTCTTGAAGCCACCGGCCTGATTGCCGAACGGGCGGCAAGGGAGGTCCGCCTCATGAACGATGTTGAATATACGCTGCTGACCATCGGCGATGACAGCCAGAGCGCCAAGAACCTGGCAAGCATCTATGTGCGCCTCGTCGAACCTTCGAAAAGAAAGTTGACTCAGTCGCAGATTATGGAGAAAGTGCGCAATGAACTGCTTCCCAAACTGCCTCCGGAACTCCGGGTGAGCGTTCAGGAAGTGTCCCCTTTCGGCGGAAGCGGAGGCGGTCCAGGCGGCGTCCAGTATGTTATCTCCGGGCCTTCCCTTGACCGTCTTTCAGAGGTCGCTTCGAAAGTATTGGCTGAAATGAAAAAACTCCCTGGAATAAGAGACGTCGATTCCGATTACATCCCGGGCAAGCCGGAAATAACTGTCACTGTTGACCGGAGCAAGGCGGGGCAGATGGGCATAAACATCTCCGATCTCTCAACTACTTTAAAACTTCTTGTCGGCGGCCTGCAGGTTTCAACCTATGACGAGAAGGGCGAACAGTACGATATCCGCCTTCGCGCCGAAGAAAAATACCGCAATGATCAGCAGGTGCTGGGCTTGCTTTCGATTCCATCTTCCGGTTCGGTTCCTGTCTCGCTGACGAACGTGGTCAGGCTCGGCGCGCAGGAGGGCCCGGCCCAGATAAACAGGCTCAACCGCAGACGCCAGGTCTCGCTGTCAGCCAACATCTCGTCCGGTCCCGGCATCAGTCAGCAGAGCATCCTGGACGGCATTGAGAAAATTGTAAAAAAACAGAATCTGTCTTCGGACTATTTTACCGGACCGGCGTCAATGTCCAAGGAACTGGGCAAAACGGCATCCAGTTTCATTATGGCATTTGCTTTCGCCTTTATCTTCATGTATTTAATTCTTGCGGCTCAATTTGAATCCTGGCTGCACCCGCTGACGATCCTGCTGACGCTTCCGCTGACTCTGCCGTTTGCGCTCCTTGGCCTGCTGATCCTCGGCCAGTCGCTCAATATCTTTTCAGCCCTTGGCTTGCTGGTGCTTTTTGGGGTAGTAAAGAAAAATGGTATTCTGCAGATAGACCACACCAACCAACTGCGCGCCCAGGGCATGCCGCGCCGGGACGCAATCCTTCTCGCCAACAAGGATAGGCTGCGCCCGATACTCATGACTACTGCGGCATTCGTCGCCGGAATGATTCCGATGGTAATGGCGAATGGTATTGGGAGCGCATTCCATAACGCAACTGCCGGAATCGTTGTCGGCGGCCAGACGCTGTCGCTCATTCTAACCCTGGTGGCGATTCCAGTCTTCTATTCATTTTTCGATGATTTGATCGCTTGGATACGGAATCTTTGCACACGGGCTGGGAAATAGGGGTCAAATAGGGGCCAGATTTAGCTTTGGTGTTTTCGTTGCTTGTTAATGCTTGCATATCAAGAGAAATCAGCGCTGTTATGTGGATATTAGTTTTACGGAATTTCATGATATTGATATGCAATATCCGGCGCTTTCATTACCCGGCTCACAGTGGATAACAACAGAATAAACGTCCTGTTCGGGCGCATCCGCCAGCAGCCGCAATTTAATTCACGCCGACTGCATTGTGGCGGTATCCCCTGACGGCATTCACTGGGACGAGCAGGAACATGCGCTGCGCCGGGCACTGTCCGGCAGCGACACCAATAATTGCATGTTCTACAATAAAGTGCGCGGCGTGTATCAGGTTATTCACCGGGCGGCGATGACTGACCGGCGCATCCACTCCACCACAAGCCCGGATCTGGTCCGCTGGTCGGAGCCGGAACTCATCATCCATCCGGACGCCTTCGACCCGCCATGTTCCGAGCTGTATGGCATGACCGTTTATCCCGCGCAGTGGATATTTACCGGAGTGCTCTTTGTGTATCATGCGGACATGTTTAACCGGATGCGGGGGTATCAGACAATGGAACTCGTTTACAGCTATGACGGCTCCCATTGGAACCGTACTCATCAAACACTTTTCGACCAGCGGGAATATCCATCCCCTGAAGCCGGCAATATCTACGTGACCGGCATGGATTTGAACAAGAACGGCAGTCAGTTGCTGTTAACCTGCATCTGTCAGAATAACGAGCATGGTCTGCCGGACTGGTCAACCGGAGAGCGCAGGCGCATGGGAATGGGCATGTACAGCATCCGCCCTGACGGATTCGTCGGATTGCGCAGTGTCGGTCAGGCCTTCCTGGAAACCAAGGCGATCCGCATTATGGATGCCGGATTATTTCTTAATGTCAATGCCTGCATGGGCAAAGTAGAGGTGCAACTGACGGACTGGGACGAAACGCCCATTCCGGGTTATACCTTTGAGGATAATGTTCCGTGCCGTGAAAATGCTATGAAGTATTGCGTAAAGTGGAAAGAGAAAGATATGTCCGATCTGGCTGGAAGAATTGTGCGAATTCAGATCAGGATGAACACCGCAATAATCTATGCCGTTCACGGCGCGTTTACTCCGCATCATGCGGCTGTTGCCCAGGTGAGCATCGGCAACCCCGGACCGCTCTTCGACGGACTGACGAAAAATCCCGACAAGAAGTGGTGGACAGGCACGACAGAATCCGGCCCCGATGATTTTAACAGTTCCATTCGCCGTTCATCGTTCGATATGCGAAATTTATAACGAGGCGAAATGCGGGATTCATTACCCGGCGCACGCTGGAGAACAGCGGAATCAACTTTTTTCGGGAATCAGTATTAAGCTTTAGCCTTGGTGTTTTCAATGACAAAAGTAATTATATCTATATTTTAAAACTGGGAAAATTTGATGCAATCGCTATTTTATACTCTATAAGGCTGAAAATTTAAAATAGATTGCGAAGATTTTGAGAATTGGTTCGTATTCTGAGAGGCTGCCGATACCGGGGTATCGAAGGCCTCGAAGAGTGCGAATCAGAAATCAAAAGATCGCAACCGCTTTGCGGTGAGTGTCTTGCGGCCGTATTTTTCCGTTCCTTCTTCAGGCGATATTTATATCGCCCATCAGGCGGAGCGAAAAAATCCAATCCACAATCCTACTCGTCTATGTTAAATTTTCAACCTTATAGAGTATAAATGAAAAACATTTCGATTGATACGTTCGTTGCCACGGAGATATTCATGAAAAGAACGGAATTTATAATCTGTCCGATTTTGCTGACATTCCTGCTGTTTTTAACGACTGCCGCATTGGCACAAGGAGAAGCCATGCGTTTAAAAAGGTCTGCCTCCGAGGCGGTGGAGGAGGCGCATCGCGCACTTTGGAGCAAGTTCGTTGACCGGCACGGAATTATTCTGGATTTCATCGGCGAGATCCCGACCCCCCAGGACTGCGCAACAGGCAAACCCAACGCGCTGGGCTGGTTCTGCCCGATTGAGAACGGTCCGATGTTCACCGGACTGTATCTTCCGGCCGCCTGCGAGCGGGCGCGGCGGAGCGGGGCTTCCGCGGACAAGGACAATGCGCGAAAGCTGGCACAAGGCTTGCTCAAATGCGCCTCCGTATCGGATGTGCCGGGCATGATTGTGCGAGGCATGGCGACTGACGGACAAAGCCATTACCCGCTGGGTTCGGATGACCAGACCCATCCCTGGTTTCTCGGACTCCATGCTTACTGGAAGAGCGGCATTCCGTCAGCGGCGGAAAAAGCAGAGATCGTCCGCAAGGTTAAGGAAGTCGCGGACGTCCTTGACAAAAATGGCTGGAAATGCCCGTGCGACGGCTCATTCAAGGGGCAATTCCGCGGAGGATTCAAAGGGGAGCTTTTTCGTGATGCGGCACGGTATCTGTTCATGCTGAAAGCGGTACATGAAATGACCGGTGATCCCGTCTGGCTGGAACGGTATACCAGGGCACAGACCGAACGTCCGGGCAAACGCGGGCTGACGCGTCTGGAAATATGTGCGGCTGGATACGGGCCCGACATCGAATTCCTGAAATGGAACCGGCGCGCCTGGCCGCATTGGAACTGGATATTTGTCGGCTCCCAGGCCTCGCTCAGACAGCTTGCCGGAATGGAAACAGACGCCACCATCAAGGCGCAGTTTCAGGCCGGGCTGGCGGCAGGCGCCAGGGAGGCATTGACCGGTATCGCCGAATGTGTTAAATTCGACAACAATGATACGAAGACTTTCGGCTCTGCCAACTGGAGACAGGTGTATTCCAAATGGGTTCCGCAAAAAACGCAGGCGGAAGCAATGAAACTTTCAGAGTCCGGCGACAATAAAAAGAAAGGCGAGCGAGACGGCTATGAACATCAGTTCATGAACGCTCCGCTGGCTGCCGCCGCCATCGTGGCGCTGGCCGGAGATCCGGCCCGGCGTGACGCCGTCGAAAGAGCGATATGTCATTATGATTATCAAAAAATTTACGGATCCCGCTTCTTTTTCGCCGAGTGCGCGTATTATGCCTTTCCGCAGGATTGATTTCCGGCTTAAAAACGGTATGTTATTCCGCTGTGGGAAAAATATTCAATTAACGAAAAGATAAAGCGACATGCCGATACCGTACCGACAGGAAGTATACCGTAAACTGATCCATTTGAGTTCCACCTGGATGGCGGCGGCAATGTATTTCCTGCCCGCCGGCCGGGCCGCGCTGCTCTTCCTGCTGCTGGCGGCGGCGAACGTGCTGGTGGAGTATGGATATTACAAACAATGGCCGGTCATCCACCCGCTCTATAAACTATTTTTCGGACGGATGCTGCGGAATTCGCGCGGCGAAGGGAAATTCGAACTTAGCGGCGGCCCCTATGTGCCGGCGGCGGCATTCCTGGCAATCCTTTGTTTTAAACCGCCGGTTGCCGTCTGCGCATTTACTGTGATGCTGTTCGGGGATACTGCCGCCGCGCTGATCGGGCGGAAATTCGGACGGACGAAATTTGCCAACGGGAAATCGCTGGAAGGCGTGCTGGCGTTCATTGCCGCTTCCGCTCTGGTGCTGATCGTCTGCGGCTGCATTTTTACTTATCCGCCGTCATTGTATTTGAAAGGCGGCATCGGGATCGTCCTGGCGGCGGCGGCTGAGCTCTACGAGAAAAAGCTGCATATTGATGATAACTTTTCCATCCCGCTGCTTGTCGGCGCGGCAATGTCGATTACATGGTAACATTAATGCAAGGAGTTACGAGTATGAAAACGCTTGGAATGATTCTCGCTCTGGCCGCCATGCTGCATGGGACACTGGTTTTCGGTGACGATACCGGCAATGCGTCCAAAGCCCGGCCCGTCCCGTTCCGGATTTTAAAAGACGGCGATTTTCAAAGTTTCATCAGGAACTGGGATGACAAAAAATATCCGGCGCTGTACGCCTTGATCCAGACTCCGGCACAGTGGAATGCGATATTCCACCCGGCCCCGGTAATGGGACAGAACCGGCCTTTCGGTCCGGAAGCAAAATTTTATGACAATGAACAGATTATCATTGTCGCGCATGTGATCCCCGCACCGGATGCGAGTCTGACGGTATACAATGTCAGGCATATTGTTGCCGACAATAATATCCTGATCATTTACTACAGATTTAACCAGCCTGAAAATGCCGTCTCTTACACGATAAAAAGCCAACTGGCGGTGGCGATACCGAAGAACAGTTACAAGCGGATAGTGTTCATTGAAAGCGGCAAACAGCTTGGCATCCTGGATTTAGCCCAGGGCCAATGGTCCGTTCCGGCAATGGAACCGGAGAGCAAAGAGCAGTAGATTGTGTGCCTTTGTGTTCCCGTGGTCAATTAAAATTCCCCGTGCTGGACAAATGCCGGTTTTCCGGCTATATTCTGAGCTGGTCGTTATTCCGCGGCGCGTTTGCGCTGAAAAAACAGAAAGATTTTTATGCTGGATATTTACAATAATAAGTTTACGAAAGACGAGAAGTATTTAAACCGCGGATTTATTGCGGGAATATCGCTGCTTTTTCTATTTTACATGTTCATTCCGGCGCTGCTGTCCGGGAGCCACCGGCTGCTTGCCGGACTGAACGAAATGCCGAAATCGCTGATGATCCTGATCGTGTGTTTTCCGCCGCCGCTGCTGTCGCTGGCGGCCTTGCTGATAATTTTCAAATTTACCGACCGGCGGAAATCTCTGTTCGAAAAGCTCGGCTTAAACAAGTGGCATCTCAGCAATTTCTGGATATGCGTGGCGGTTTGCGTGTTTATGCTTGGGATCTCGGCGGTCACGACAATTAATTTCAAGAAAATCCTGGATTTTTTCGAGATCACATGCCGGCCGCCGGCGTTTCTGACGCTGGCGCTGAGCTGCGACACGACGGGTTTCATCCTTCTGTCGATTGCGGCGGCAATTATCGCGCCGGTTTCAGAGGAAATATTGTTCCGTCGGGTGATTTACGGCTTTGTCGCGGCGCGGATCGGAATCGTCGGTTCAATCATTTTCACCTCGCTGCTTTTCGCCATGATCCATGATTCTTTTGCGCAGTTTCCGGCGCTGTTTCTGCTGGGGGTGGCATTCCAGTTGACCTATCTGCATTTTCACTCACTGTATCCGGCGATTGTGCTGCATTTCTTAAACAATGCGGCGGCAGTCTGCGCGATCCTGCTTGTGCGCATATTCAATATCCCGCTGCTGCAGTAGCGCTGTTAATGCACCGGATTATCTTTCGGCGCAACCGCGTTAAAAAGCAGGGCTGGTTTTTCTTTAACAGTAACAGAATAGTAATTGCTCAGGCCGTGACAGCCCCATATCCCGATTTTGGTATTGGCGCTGAATTCTTTCGGGAAAGCTATAACAAACGTATCTGAGTCGTCAACCTTTATCGCGAATGCCTTTTTAGTATACCGGCAGACAATTTTATGTTTTTGAAACATGGGCTGCCAGCGGGAGATGCGTACCAATGGAGCATACTGGGTGCTTTTCAAAACAGGATCAGCCTCGGCGCACCATGCGGCAATCGTATAATCGGCGACAAAGATGCAATAAGTTTTCAATAAAACACCATCGCCGGAAATTGCGGGCGAAATAAAGATTCCCGGATGTCCCTTGCCGGATTCGAAGACCACTTCGAATTCCGCCTCGGTTTTACCGGTGTCATATACCATCAGGCAATTATCATCGCCGCGCTTGACATCTTCGGCGGCACAGTCAAAACTGATGCATTCCGGCTTCTGGACAAATTCAAAATCCTTCAGTTTTTCCACAGCTTTTACCGGGTAGGATTTAATCGTTTTCCATTTGGACTTGTCCCAGCCGCCGCCGGCAAAATCGATCACGACATCGGCCGCCTTTACTGTTGCGGACGCAATACATATTACAACAACTGCTGCTGACATTCTCAGAAAATTCATCATTCCCTCCGGTTCTAGAATATGTGCTTTGTTTAATATACCGCCGGATTTCCTGATTTCAGCCTGCAAGACTGGAATATTTGTAAAAACGGAGTAGCGATTCTGGAAAAAAGGCCGTGACGGATATATATTCTGAACATAATTTCTATAAAACAAAAAGGATCAATAATGGCTGAATATAACAAAATCAAAGTTCCGCAGGGAGATAAAATTACGCTTGGCGCCAACGGCAAACTCAACGTTCCGGCTAATCCGGTTATCGCCTATATTGAAGGTGACGGCATCGGCGGCGACATCACCCGCGCCAGCATGATGATCTGGAACAGCGCAATCGAAAAAGCTTACGGCGGCAAACGCAAAGTGTCCTGGATGGAAATCTACGCCGGCGAAAAAGCCAACGCCGTTTACGGCAAAGATGTCTGGCTGCCGGATGAAACCGTCGCCGCGATTTCCGAATATCTGATTGCGATCAAGGGCCCGCTGACCACTCCGGTCGGCGGCGGCATCCGGTCTTTGAACGTGGCGCTGCGCCAGATGCTGGATCTTTACGTGTGCCTCCGCCCGGTGCAGTATTTCAAGGGCGTTCCGTCTCCGGTCAAGAATCCGGAAAACACCGATATGGTGATTTTCCGCGAAAATACCGAAGACATTTACGCTGGAATCGAATGGAATGCCTGCACCCCGGAAGCCAAAAAGATCATTGATTTCCTGCAGAAGGAAATGGGCGTCAAGAAAATCCGCTTCCCGGAATCCTCCAGCATCGGCATCAAGCCGATCTCGCAGGAAGGCACCGAACGCCTGGTGCGCGCGGCGATGCAGTACGCGATTGAGCATAAGCGCCGCAATGTCACGCTGGTGCACAAAGGCAACATCATGAAATTTACCGAAGGGGGATTCAAAAACTGGGGCTATGATCTGGTCCGCAGGGAATTCTCCGACAAAGCAGTATGCTGGGCGGATTGCGACGGCAAAGCGCCGGAAGGCAAAATGCTGGTCAAAGACTGCATCTGCGACGCGTTCCTCCAGCAGATACTCACGCGCCCGGAAGATTATGACGTAATCGCCACCATGAATCTCAACGGGGACTATGTGTCCGACGCGCTGGCCGCATGTGTCGGGGGCATCGGCATCGCGCCGGGGGCGAACATCAATTACGTATCAGGACACGCGCTGTTCGAAGCCACCCACGGCACCGCTCCGAAGTATGCGGGAATGGACAAGGTAAACCCATGTTCGCTGGCGCTTTCCGGCGAAATGATGTTCCGCTACCTCGGCTGGGAAGAGGCGGCGGACCTGGTCATCCGCGGCATCGAAAATGCCATCAGCAAAAAAATCGTCACTTACGACTTCGCCAGGCTGATGGATAACGCCACCGAAGTTTCATGTTCCAAATTCGCCCAGGCCGTAGTTGATAATATGAAATAAGTTTGCGGGAGCGGTTAATGACCAAATCCAGCGAGGTTGAAATTCGTATAATTACTTCCGCCATCACGGCGGAAGTCGTTTGTTTGTATAAATCCGCGGGCTGGTGGGAAGAGCATTATGTCGCGGAAACGTTTATTCCGGGCATGGTCAGGAATTCCACCTGTTTCGTCGGGGCGTTCGACAATGACCGTATGATCGGCATGGGACGCGCGGTGTCGGACAATGTCAGCGATGCCTATATTCAGGACATCGTGGTGCTGGACGAATACCGCAGACGCGGCATCGGCGGCGAAATCGTCAAAGTCCTGATTCGTGAACTGAAGGCGAAAGGCATTGACTGGATCGGCCTGATCGGCGAACCCGGAACTGAACAATTCTATGCCCGCTTTGGTTTCGAGACGCTTAAAGGTTTTGTTCCGATGAAGCTCGGAGAATAAGCTTGAAATATTATACAAGGAATATGGTCAAATGAAGAATTACTACACTTTCCCGAAGAATTTCCTATGGGGAGCCGCCACCGCATCATATCAGGTTGAAGGCTACCCCCGCGCCGACGGAGCGGGAATTTCCAACTGGGACCATTTTTCCCATCAGCCGGGACGCATTGAGAACGATCACAACGGCGATATCAGCGCCGGCCAGTACCTTAAATATAAAGAAGATGTTCAGTTGATGAAATCCCTCGGCATCAAAGCCTACCGTTTTTCCATCGCCTGGCCGCGGGTGTTTCCGAACGGCACCGGCCGCATCAACCCCAAAGGGCTGGACTATTATAATAAACTTATTGACGAACTGCTGGAAAACGGCATTCAACCCTGGGTCACGATGTTTCACTGGGACATGCCGCAGGCGCTGGAGGACAAGCATGCCGGCTGGCGCTCCCGCAAGACCGTGGATGCTTTCGCCAAATATGTCGCTCATGTTACTTCGCGGATATCCGACCGCGTAAAAAATTATTTCACGGTAAACGAGATCTACTGCTTTACCAATCTGGGATACGAGACCGGAGTGTTTCCTCCCGGACTGAAGCTGGATGCCAAAACTGTCAATCAGGCCGTTCATCACGGGTGTCTGGCGCACGGCATGGCGGTTCAGGCGATACGCGCCAATGCTAAACTCAAACCTCAAATCGGGATTGCCGAGAATCTGGTTTCGGCGGTTCCGCTGTACGAGACGGAAGAACATATTAACGCCGCCAGAAAAGCTTTCCGCTGGTATTCAGCTTCAAAAATGACCGCGATGATGGAAGGGGCTTATCCGGCGGAATGGCTGGAGCATACCGGCGCCGACGCACCTGAATTCACCGATGAAGACATGAAGATTATCAGTTCGCCGCTGGATTTCGTGGGCGTTAACATCTATGCGCCGACCTATGTCAGAGCCGCGCCTGAATCGAAGCTTGGCTTCGCCGAAATACCGATGCCGGAAGGCTACCCGAAAATGAATATGCCGTGGCTCAACATCGGCCCGAACATAACTTACTGGTCGCCGCGTTTCCTGAAAGAACTCTGGAACGTCAAAGGCATCTATGTCACCGAGAACGGCTGCGCGGCGGTTGATAAACTCGACCATACCGGCAAAGTTTACGATACCGACCGCATCATGTACCTGAGGAATCATTTCATTTCCGCCAGCCGGGCGGTCAATGAAGGAATTCCGCTGAAAGGATATTTCGTCTGGAGCCTGATGGATAATTTCGAATGGGCCTGCGGCTACAACAAGCGCTTCGGCATGGTTTATGTGAATTACCAGACCCTGGAACGCACCCCAAAAGCCAGCGCTGAATTCTACCGTGAAACCATCAGGCGTTCAGCAGTGGTATAAACTACCATTGCCTTGCCGGGCAGTTCTACCGGTAATAAGAGTTAGTAAGCCATAAACCGGTGTTATAAGGTTGATACTCATCGTTGGCCGGACGCTGATAGCTGGAATTCGGCGAAGCTTCGTTTCCCGCCGGGACGCTGCTTTGATAGTCTACACCCATATCCTGGAGGGCCGCTATTGCCGCCTTGTAATTCTGGCCAGCCGCTTTTCTAAACCAGTCTTTCGCGATACCGTCACTCTGCTGGACGCTTTGCCCTTTCAGGTACATTACACCCAGATCGTATTGCGCCGGAGCGATATTCTGGTCGGCGGCAGCCTTGAACCACTTAGCCGCCTGTTGAAAATCTTTGTCAGAAACATCCCCGTAGTAATACATGCAGGCCAGATTGTACTGGGCATAGGGATTGCCCTGGTCGGCGGCCTTTTTGTACCATGTCATAGCTTTAGGATAATCATTCTTGACCCGGTAGTACATGCAAGCCAGTCCATACTGGCCGTGGGCATTGCCTTGATCGGCGGCTTTCTGATACCACATCATCGCTTTATCAAAATTCTGGGCAACCCCTTGTCCAAGTAAATACATTCTGCCGAAACTGGCCTGGGCTTTGGCGTTACCCTGCATCGCGGCTTTCTGAAACCAGATAAAGGCTTTGGCGTAATCCACATCCTCGCCGGCAACCTCCCCGTTGAAATACATCCGTCCGATGTAGTATTGGGCGGTAGCATCCCCCTGCGCGGCGGCTTTCGAAAATAACTGGAAAGCATTATCGCAATCACCGTTGTCATAAAGCTGGATTGCCCTGGCCTCGTCATATTTGATTTCCGGAGTTTCCGCGGCAAAAAGGTTAACCGCAAAAAATACACCCAGCAAAAGCAGCATTAAGGATTTCGGGTTTCTCATAAATATAATTCTCCATCTTTACAATATTCAAAACCATTAGCTATCGCATTATGGATAATATTGTCCGCATGAGAAATAATGCAATTCATGATTAAGATTATTTGTAACGGCGTAAAGAAAAAGAGAAAAAATGGGAAAGAAAATAATTTAGCGGTTTGACTTGTTCGAAAATCAGGATATTTTAATTTTCTCTTTCCTGTTCCGTAAACCCGATCGCGGCGGGAAAGGGATGATGCAGAATATTGGATGTAGGTAATGGATTGTAGAATCGAAACAGTAAAAAAGACAATCAAGAGAACGAAAAAATGAAGACTTATCTTGCAAAAACTGGTGAAATCGAACGTGAATACATACTGTTCGATGCATCCGAGGCCCCGCTGGGCAGACTTGCGGTGAAAATCGTCAACGCGCTCAGAGGCAAGGACAAGCCGACCTATACTCCGCACATTGACACCGGTAACTTTGTTATCGTGATCAACGCGGCGAAGGCAGTCCTGACCGGGAAGAAATCAATGGAAAAGATGTATCAGACTTACAGCGGCCATCCGAGCGGCCAGAAAGATTTCACTGCCGAAACGATGCGCGACAAGCATCCGGAACGCATGGTCAAATCCGCCGTATGGGGCATGCTCCCCAAGGGCAGACTCGGCCGTTCACATCTGCGTAAACTGAAAGTTTATGCCGGCACTGATCATCCGCACGCGTCTCAGAACCCTGTTAAAGTCACACTCTAAGGAGTAATGCGATATGGTAAAAATGGCTAACAAGACTGAAGAAATTTGGGCAACCGGCCGCAGAAAATGCGCAGTCGCCCGAGTACGGATCAAACCCGGAACCGGAAAGATCGTCATCAACGGCAAAGCGCTGGACAAGTATTTCCCGACCGAATCCATCAGCGGATACATTTATCAGCCGCTGTCAGTAACTGACGCACAAGGAAAATTTGATATCACCGCCAACATCACCGGCGGCGGTCCCGCCGGCCAGGCCGGCGCACTCCGTCACGGCGTTGCCCGCGCTTTGGTAAAATATGACGAAACTCTGCGTTCCGTCCTGAAGAATTGCGGTATGCTTACCCGCGATGCCAGGGTCAAGGAACGTAAGAAATCCGGTCAGCCCGGCGCCCGTAAACGGTTCCAGTTCTCCAAGCGTTAATCAGATTTCCGGCAGGAGTTTGTCATGTCTGAAATTCGTGCTGCAGTGGTTGGAGCTTCGGGTTATTCCGGAGAAGAACTGGTTCGTCTGCTGTCAAGGCATCCCCGTTGCGAACTGGCGGTGATTACATCCCGCCAGTACGCCGGTAAACCCGTCGGCGAAATTTTTCCGCGTCATGCTGAAAATAAGCTGCTGTTTACCGCGCCGGATGTCAATATGATTGCCGAACAATGCGATGTGGCTTTTCTGGCGCTGCCCCACGGGCTGGCGACGGAATTTGCCATACCGCTGCTTGACGCAGGCGTGAAAGTTATTGACATCAGCGCCGATTTCAGACTTAAAAGCACCGCCAAATACAAAGAATACTACAAAGAAGAGCATCCGTCCCCGGAACTTCTCAGGAAAGCCGTATACGGATTGCCCGAACGCTATCGTGAAAAGATCCGCCAGGCAGACCTCATCGCCTGCCCCGGATGCTATCCCACCAGTTCCATATTGCCGACAGCACCGGTGCTGGCTTCAGGCCTCGCCTCGAAAGACGGCATTGTTGTCTCCAGCATGAGCGGGGTCTCCGGCGCCGGCCGCAAAGTTGATCTGGCCTATATTTTCCCGGAATGCAACGAAAGCCTTCGCGCCTATTCGGTTGCCGGGCATCGTCATCTTCCGGAAATCGAGCAGGAGCTTGCCGCCGCCATCGGACCTCAAAGCGAAATTGCAATCAATTTCATCCCCCACCTTGTCCCGGTCAATCGCGGGATAAACTCCACCATCCTGCTGTATGCCAATCCCGGCTGCACCGTGGAGAAAGTTGAACAGGTTCTGAACGACACATACGCGAAAGAGCGTTTTGTCCGTGTGTTGCCGAAAGGCCGCCTTTCCGACACCAAATACGTTACCATGACCAATGTTTGCGAAATCGGCTTCTGTTTTGACAATCATACCGGTAAAATTATACTGACCGGCGCAATTGACAACCTGACCAAAGGCGCATCCGGACAGGCAGTGCAGTGCATGAATATCAGATTCGGATTTGAAGAAACCGACGGGCTGCTCTGATTTTTACTGTCCAATTCAGTTTCTTGCGGAACTTTGTTGTTTGAGAAGAGTCTAAATGTTAATGTTATATTAATATTGTGTATTCTGTTCAGGTTTTTTAAATAAAAAAGTTGAATTGCTACTGGAAGTGTTTTATTGTATGTGGAAACCTGATGAATACGGGAATTTTTTGAAGTAAAAATCTATTTGAGGTTCTATGGAAACAGATAAAGTCCTGAGAGAGAATATCGATAATTCCAAACTGTTAGTTAAACTTTCCATTATCGGCGGCCTCGGCAGCGCCGTCATGGCAATCCTGGTGCTAGTCCTCAGCGGCATATCCAGTTGGGCTGGCTCCGATGTATTCGCTTTGTCCGTTCTTCCTTTGACTTTAGCGGTGATTTTTGCGATCGGCTCAATGATTTACGGTATGCTGGCGGCATCCTCGGCGCAGGAAGACGAAGATAAAAGACTGCTGGAAAAACGCAAAGAGAATATTGCGGTCATCAATGTAAATGAAGATGTCCGCTTTACCGCCGGCAGGTCTTTCGATAACTATAAAAAATATACCCCTTATTTTCTGGCGGCGTTTGCCGCGGTAATCACATTTGCCCTGCTGGGGCTGTTCTGGTATTACCATAGTGTCCGCACGGTTATCCCGGTTCCGGAAAATGCATTGAAAAGCGCATTCGTCGCGGTTATTCTAATGTGCATCTGTATTTTTTCCGGCGCTTTTTTTGTCGGGCAGTCGCGGGATAAAGATTTCCGCTGGCTGAGGCCGCTTGGCGCCTGGCTGATTCTGGCTTTTGTCGTTTCGCTGTTTGCCACTTTTTCCGCGCTTATGTTCCGGTTCGGATATCCTCAATTTGACAAATATCTCAGCCGCATAACCTTTACTCTTTATGCGCTGCTCGGATTTGAATTTATTATCAATTTCATTACTGAATTTTACCGCCCGCGGACAATTGAAGAACCCCGTCCGGTGTTTGAGAGCCGCCTGCTGGCGCTGTTCACCGAACCGGGCGGTGTAGCCAGAAATGTGGCCGATACGCTGGACTACCAATTCGGATTTAAAGTTTCGAAGACCTGGATTTCGGAGTTCACTGAAAAGTATCTTTTCCGGCTGGTGATCGTATGGCTTATCTGTCTGTGGATGTTTACCTGTATCTTCGAAGTAGGCCCGTCTCAAGTGGGAGTAAGGGAACAGTTCGGCAAGATCGTTTCCGAAGAACTGCTTACTCCGGGCATTTATTTCACCCTGCCCTATCCGTTCGGCAAGATCGCCCGTTATTCATGCACTGAAATTCACGATGTGCTGGTCGGTCCCGGAATGATTGATGAAAACGGCAGGAAGTTAAGGCCGGAAGTTGTGACCTGGACTGAAAAACATTATGTTACTGAATCCGAATTTCTGGTCGCATCTGAAAAAGTGGATAAAACTTTAAAGCCAGCGACATCTGTTTCGTTCCTGGGCATCAGCCTGCCAATCCAGTACCGGATCAGAGAAAGCGGTCTGATCAATTTTGCCTACAAGCACAAAGACGCGCCCAAAATTCTCCAGAACATCGGAGAAATGATCGCGACTAAATACTTTGCCAGTGTCTCTATCATGGAAATCATGTCCTCCGGCCGCCAGAAAGCGGCGGAAGATCTCAAAAAGCAGATACAGCGTGCGGCCGACGACCAGAATCTCGGCGTTGATATCGTGTATGTAAATCTGCACGACGTACATCCGCCGACGGAAAAAGTTGCACCGGCATTCGAAGCCGTAATCGGTTCAATCGAAGAAAAAGAGACTGAAATTCTGAAAGCAAAGAGCTACCGCGAAAGAATCATTCCGCAGGCGCAGGCGGATAAAATGCAAATTGAAGCACAGGCCAAATCCTACCGCTATCAGATTACCACGGTTGCTCAGGCGGAAGGCGAAAGATTCAACAAGCAGCTTCAGGCCTACGAGGCGATGCCGGAAATTTTCAAGCTGAGAACTTATCTGGATATGCTTGAAAAAGACTGTGCAGACACTAGAAAATACATAATGAGCTCGTCAATTCCGAATGAGGTTTATGAGTTGAATCTTGAACAAAAAGCCAGGTTTGACTTGATTGACACCGATGTCAATTCGCTCAGCGACCAGCCCAGAAAATAAGCATATTAAATAATTCAAATAGAATAAATGGAGGCGAAATAATATGACGGCAGAAGTAAATGATACAAAGATTACCAGGCATTGGCCGACGATGTTGCTCGGACTGATTGTAGGTGCAATTTTCATGGTGGCAGTCTTTTCCTTTAAAGTCAACAGTACGGAAACCGCAGTAGTTACCACGTTCGGCAAGATTGAAGAGCAGGCCGCCGGACCGGGTTTGCATTTCCGCTGGCCGTATCCGGTTCAGGAAATTTTCAAATTTGACAACCGGTACTGCTGTTTTAACGGCAATGTCGGCAAGCTTGAAGAAACCATGACCAAAGACGGTCAGAATATTATTGCCGGCATCTATATTATTTACCGCATTGAAGATGCAAAGGAGTTTTTCAGAAGCATGGTCACCATGACCAATGCCGAAGATCAGCTTAACAACTGGATGAGAAGCATTAAGGATGAAACTTTCGGCAGATACGAATTTAATCAGCTCATCAACACGAATCCGGAAAAGATGCGTCTCGGCCAAATCGAAAATGAAATCTGCGAAAAACTCAACACTAAAGCAAAACCGTACGGCATTTTAATCAAATCCGCCGGTATCAAAACGATCAATGTTCCGAAGTCAGTCAGTGAAAAAGTTTTTGAACGCATGATTCAGGAACGGAACGTTGTTGCATCAGGATTCCGCGCCGCCGGCGAAAAAGAAGCCAAGGAAATCAAGATCAATGCAGATACCGAAAGACAGGTTGTTCTGACTGACGCCGAAGCCGCCGCCAAGGAAATCCGGGCGCAGGGCGATGCGGATGCCGCCAAATATTACGCGGTATTCAAGAAAAATCCGGAACTTGCCACCTTTCTCAGAAAACTTGATTCGCTGCGCAAGATCATGAAATCCAGAACCACGCTGGTTCTGGACACTGATTCGGCGCCATTCGATTTAATGAAGATGAACGCCGACAAATTGAAGCCGTCCGCGCCGGTCAATACTGAAAAGAAATAATCACCAGAGAGAATGATTGCACATTATGGACAATACGAATAAAAAGCAGGATACGGGTTATCATGCCGACCATGAGGGGCAGTATGATTCCGGTTTAAAATCGTTGGTAAGAAGTCTCCAGATATCATTTTTCATTCTGGTGATAATTATTGTCGGAATGCTGTTGTACTTCTTTACTTTCGGCGGTTATTTCATTGTGAAACCGCAGGAAGCAGTCATTGTTTTGAGATTCGGCAAATATGTCGACACCTATACCGAAGACTGGCACTGGTTTTTCCCGCATCCGGTCAATTCACTGATCCGGATTAAAACCAATCCGCAGATTTTAACGGTCGATTTCAAAGCGTCATCAACCGCGATGGACGAACAGCAGGCGCAGATGGGCGGTCCGCTGGACCCGGGACGCGACAGTTATCTGCTGACCGGCGACGCCAACATCATTCATGCCTCATGGATACTGGAATATCAAGTCGTCAATCCCCAGAAATATTATGAAAAGTGTTTCTGTCCTGAAGATCCGCTCAATGATGACGAAGTGCTGGTGGCGGCAAAGGACGGAGTCGTTCTCGGCACACGCGGCCCCCAGACGATTCTTCGCGAAACACTTAGAAATGTAGTTTTAAGAGTGACAGCCGGCAAAGCAGTGGATGATGTTCTGTATGAAAAAAAGCAGGCTTACAAAGATCAGGTGCAGGCATTGTTTGACAAAGCCATTGCCGACCTGGATATCGGAATAAAGATTAACAGCGTAGCGCTTCAGCAGGCTTATCCTCCGCAAAAAACCAAAGCCGCATTCGGTGAAGTTACCGCAGCCAATCAGGCGAAATCAACCATGATTGACACCGCCAACGAATACCGCGTAAAGCTGGAAAACAGCGTCCTCTCGGAAAAAGCGGAAATTATGGCGGCCGCGACGACCTATAAAAAACAGATTGTTTCCGAAGTTAAAGCGGAAAACATTTATTTCGAAAAAATAAATGCGGAATATGCCGCCAGCCCGGATACCGTGCTGATGGCGCTTTACAACTACACCCTTTCCGATGTCCTGGGCAAAATCCAGGAGAAATATATCGTTACAAAGGGCTCCGGGAAACAGCAGCAGATACGCTTGAAGATCAATCCCGAACCGCTGGAAAATGTTAACAAAAGACCAGAAGCAACTGAAGGGAAATAAATATGGCAGAAGCCAGTACAGCACATAACGAACACGAGCATTGTGGTTGCGGTCACGATCATAGTCATGATCACGATCATAAGCAGGCAGCCCCGGCAAAGCATAAGCATAAACCGGGAATTGTATGTCCGACTTGCGGCGACCATAACCTGACCGACGGTACAGGCCACGACCGTACAATGGGCCGGTTGTCCATCGCTCTGATCGGCGGTTTCTTTATTATCAACTCCTTTGTTCTGGAATGGCTGGTGCCTGACCAGATGTTTTCCGCCAAATTCAGCGCCATCATCGGCGGCGTTATTTTAGCATTGCCGATTATGGTTACAGCGCTGAAAGATATCTATTACGGCAAGATTTACATGAATGAACTGGTCGCGCTGGCGATTCTCGCGGCTTTCGCCGGCGGCGATTTCCAGACTGCCGGAATCATTTCGTTTTTCCTGCTGCTGACGATCATTATCGAATCACGCACCGCCAGCGGCGCCCAGCGTTCAATCGAAGAACTTATTAAACTGACGCCCAATACCGCTAGAAAGATCGTTAACGGCAGCGAAGTTGACATTGAAGCGCTTGAACTGAAACTGGGCGACGTGATAAGAGTGCGTCCCGGCGAAAACTTCCCGGTGGACGGGCGGATCATCGTCGGCGAGAGCACCGTGAATCAGGCATCAATCACCGGGGAATCGCTGCCGGTGGACAAAGATCTGAATGATGATGTTTTTGCCGGCACCCAGAACCTTACCGGGATTGTTGATATTCAAGTAACCAGAGTGGGCGAAGACACCACGCTGGGCAAGGTCAAGGAAATGATTCTGGCTGCTGAAGGTTCCAAATCTCCGATTGTCAGGATTATTGACAACTATGCCGGGTATTATACTCCGACCGTGCTGATGATTGCCGGCGTGACCTGGTGGTTTACTCAGGATATGCAGCGCGTCATTACGCTGATGGTTATCGCCTGTCCCTGCGCTATCGTGCTTGCCACTCCGACAGCGGTAGTCGCCGCAGTCGCCGCGGCCGCCCGTTTGGGTATTCTGATCAAGAACGTCAGCCACTTGGAACTGGCCGCCAAGATCAGGGCTTTCGTATTTGATAAAACCGGCACTCTGACTGACGGCATCCTGTCGGTGGCCAGACTGAACCCGTTTGACAATATCGCCCCGGCTGAACTGCTGAAAGTCGCGGCCACCGCGGAACAGCACAGTAATCATCCGACAGCAATTGCATTGCAGAAACTGGCTGCGGAGGCAGGTGTTAAAATAATTGATATCTCCGAATTCAGCGAAGTCCATGGTAAAGGTGTTCAGGCCGTTATTGACGGTCAGAAATGTTATGTCGGCAGAGCCGCATGGATTGGCACTTTCGGGCTGGATACTTCCATCGCGGCGGAGCAGGAAGACCATGGCATGAGCGTGGTTTATGTCGCCCGCAACGGCAAAATCCTCGGCTGGATCGGCTTCAAAGACAAACTGAGAAAAGATGCGGCCAGGATTATCACCGACTTGAAAATACTCGGGGTTAAACATTGTGCAATGGTCACCGGCGACCGCCAGTCTGTGGCTGAAACCGTGGCCGCTTCACTGAATATTGACGAATATCAAAGCGAATGTCTACCCGAATCGAAAGTTGAATATGTAGAAAAAATCAAACATAACGCCAGAGTCGCGGTTGTCGGGGATGGCGTTAATGATGCGCCTGCACTCGCCGCCGGCGATCTTGGCATAGCCATGGGCGCCATCGGCAGCGACATTGCCATAAACAGCGCTTCCATTGCTTTGATGACTAACGATCTGCGCCGGATTCCGATGCTGGTGTATTTGTCCAGAAAGTTAAGGGGTGTAATTAATCAGAACCTGTTTGTCGGCATGCTGTTCGTATTCGGAGGAATGATTCTGTCGGTTTTCGGCTGGATGACTCCGATCTGGGCGGCGGTGCTGCATACCTTGAGTACGCTGTTGATTATTTTTAACAGCGCAAGACTGGTCAGAACCGGCGAGGAGCTTACACTTGAAGAATCTTCGCATCGTGAAAATTAATTTAATCCGGGCTAAAGCCTAATTTGCAGCGGAGATATTATGTCTGACAACAAAAAACCAATAATCAGCGCAGTCGGTCTGAGTAAAGTATTCAGAGATTTCTGGAGCCGTCCCAAAGCCAAAGCGGTAAATGATATTGACTTTGAAGTCTATGAAGGCGAAGTCATCGGTCTGCTGGGGCCGAACGGTTCAGGCAAATCGACCACCGTTAAAATGATCCTCGGCCTGCTTTATCCGACTGCCGGGACGCTTTCTGTATTCGGACAGTCTCCACGTGCTGTGGAAACCAAACGGCAAGTCGGCTATCTGCCGGAAGAGTCGTATCTGTATAAGTATCTTACCGCAATTGAAACTCTGGACTTCTTCGGCGCACTGTTCAATCTTTCCGCCGAAGAGCGCCGCAACCGCAGCGATCAACTGCTGGAAATGGTCGGCTTGAGCCACGCCCGCAGACGCCGTGTAGGCGAGTTTTCAAAAGGGATGGCCAGACGTATCGGGCTGGCCCAGGCAATGATTAACGACCCGTCGCTGCTGATTCTCGATGAACCGACCTCCGGCCTTGACCCGCTCGGCTGCAAAGAAGTTAAAGACTTGATTCTGATGCTTAAGAAAAGGGGCAAGACGGTTCTTATCACCAGTCATCTGCTGAGCGATGTTGAAGACATCTGCGACCGGGTCATCATTCTTTACGGCGGAAAAATCCGGGCCACCGGCACTTTGCATGAATTGCTCACCGTAACCGATGCGAATAGAATCACGACTCCGGCGCTCAATCCCGCAGTTACGGACAAATTAATCAGCATCCTGCGTGAAAATCTTTCCGGCGATGAATTCACATTTGACCATCCGAGGAAAAGTCTTGAACAGTTCTTCCTGGAAGTGATCAATCAGGCCAAATCAGAAAGCATAGAGACCGCAGGGGTGGTCGGCGGCGGAAAGATCGCGGAATATCTGACTGAAAATCAAACCTCTGAAGCAATTCTCAGTGATTTAGCCCGTAATACTGATACAATTAACGTTCCGGAACCTGCCGTCAAGCAGGAGCCGGCAGAAAATATTGACGAGGAAAACAAGGCGATTGAGAGATTAACCGCCGATGCTCCCGCTGCCGGTAAACCGGCGGAAACCCAGGAAAAACCGGTGGAAACTGTGGCAAAAGCAGAAGAAGATTTGTCAAAGGCGAATGAAAAACTTAAAGATCTGCTTTCTTAAAGTTCAATTTATTGGAATAAAAAATGACGGCATTCTGGGCAATCGTAAAACTTACTCTTAAAAACGCAGTCCGTTCCCATATTTTTCAACTGCTTCTTTTTTTGCTGCTGTTGTGCGTCGTCCTGATTCCGTATACTATTTCCGGCGACGGGACTGCCCGCGGTTACATCCAGATATCTTTACTGTACAGCCTGTCCGCAGTGGCGTTTGTGCTGTCCCTTTCCTCAATCTGGCTGGGGTGCTTCCTGATGACCAGGGATGTGGAAAGCTACCAGTTGCACATGGTCATCTCAAAACCGATTTCCCGGCTCACAATCTGGCTTGGAAAATGGATAGGCATTATCCTGATTCATCTGATCCTGCTGCTGATTGCATCCAGTACGGTTTATTCCATCGTACTCTGGAGATTTTACAACCAGCCGTTCTCTGACAAGGATAAAAGCCAGATTGAAAACGAAGTAATGGTTGGGCGGCGGGTATTTTATCCGGAAACGCCAGATATTGATGAATGGGCCCGCAAGTTGCTGCAGGCAAAAATATTGGAAGCCACCAAAGGCGGCGCCCAAGTTGATACCTCTCCCGTGGGACAGGAAAAAATGCTGAAAGATCTCAAGCGCGAAGTCCTCGGCCGCCTGGCTGAAGTTCCGCCCGGCGGCGACAGAATCTGGGTTTATAAATCGCTTCCGGTGGGATTTGACCGTCCGCTTTATTTCCGCTACCTGGTCTATGTCAGTAAAGTGTCGTCCGAACAGCAGCGGCTGACCCGCGGCTGGTGGGGAATCAGGATTGCAGAGCCGGAAACAGAGGAGAATAAACCTGCCAATGTATTTGAAAAGGCAAAGTTTGAACAGAAAAAATACAAATACTCATTTTTCGCGATGACGCCAGCTCCTGAACAGATCATGTCCGGCACTTTTCTTGAAAAAGATTTGCCGCCCAAGGTTATTGATCCGAATGGCGAAGTTGTAATCAGATTTGAAAACCATGACCCCATGGGTGCGGCGCTGTGTTTCCAGAAAGCGGACGGGCCGAAACTGCTGATCAAATATACCGGATTCACTGCGAACTACGCCCGTGCGGTACTGGTCATATTCATGCAACTGGTCATCCTTGCCGGACTGGCCTGCGCCGCCGCGTCTGTGCTGTCAATGCCGACTGCGGTCTTTGTGGTGGTGTCATATCTGATGTTCGGCAGTTTTGCGTCATTTATGGCGGGAAGCTCATTTTTCGGCGGCGCCGCGGATTATGTCGGATATTATGTCGGTAAAACAATCCTCATCGCTGTAATCCCGATGCAGGAGTTTGAAGTCACCAATCTGGTCTCCAACGGCGAATTGATTGAATGGATTTTTATCGGTAAATTATTTCTCACATACTTTGTTCTGCGAGCCCTCCCGCTCTTCCTTATCGGAATGTGGCTGTACTGGCGCAGAGAAATGGGATTGGTCATAAGAAAATGAGCAGATTCAAGACATTAATGTTTTTTACAACTCTGCTGCTGGTTTCAGCCATAATGCTGATTGTAATCAACCGGACTGAAAAGAAACTTGACGCCAGCATCCGGGCGAACAATCTTTATTATACCGGACAAATCCGCAACGCGCCGCCGATCGTGGTTTTCACTACTGTCGCGCTGGGCAGTTTCCGTGGACTGCTGGCCGACGTCTTGTGGCTGCGCGCTGCCTCGCTGCAGGAGGAAGGTAATTATTTTGAAATGGTACAGCTAGCTTCCTGGATTACCAAGTTGCAACCGCGTTTCTCCGGCGCAACCGCATATCTGGCCTGGAATATGGCATATAACATCTCTGTCACATGTTCTTTGCCCGAAGACCGCTGGCGCTGGGTTCAGGAAGGTGTAAGACTTATCCGCGATGAAGCGATAGTTTATAATCCTGCTGACCCGTCGCTCTACAAGGAACTGGGCTGGATTTTCCAGCATAAGCTGGGCAATATCATGGACGATTACAATCTTTACTATAAAAACCGCCTGGCAATGGAAATGGAACAGGTGTTCGGTTCTAAGCCGGATTGGCAGTTACTGGCTTCCGCTCCTTCCGACAACAACGCGTTGTTGAAGATAATTCCAAATTCCGCAAAGTTTGTGGAACTGTTGACTAAATCAAAGTACGAAACGCTGGATAAGCTGTTCGCAGAGTTCAAGAAACAGTCCAAACTGCCGTCTGATTTCGTCGCGCAGATTGATAACGCCAGAGTTAATGATATTCTGGACAACTACTTCCGCGCACTCTGGCTGAGAGAAACCTACAAGCTCGACCCGGCGCTGATTAACAATATTAACAATAAGTATGGCGTTCTCGACTGGCGAACCCCTGAAGCGCAAGCTCTCTATTGGGCTACCAAAGGTTTGGAAATGACTTTGGGCCATCGCGACCTTGCATGTGAACGCATGATTACACAGGCCTTGAAGGAATCTTTCATCGCCGGCAAAATTCTAATGATAGACAAAGAGAAATTCGAACGCATCATAATGATTCCGAACTTGAGTGTCGTTGACGCGGTAAAAAGAACTTTTGAAGAAACTTACGAGAATAACGAAAAGCAATCAACATTCCTGTCAGCCAAACTAAATTTCATGCAGGAGGCGATCACGCTGCTCTATAATTACGGCAAATTCGCAAAAGCCGCCGAATATTATAAGATGCTTCAAAAAGAAGAGCCCGGCAAATTCCGCGACAGCCTGGAAGGTTTTGTGATGGAACAGTGGGCCTCTGAAGTGCGCGATGCGTCCTCTAAAAAGGCCACCGACATCATCAGCGGCCTGATCTTCAGAAGCTGCTATTTCATCGCCTATGGCGATGATGATGCGGCGCTGGCCAGCGAAAGAATGGCCAGATATATTTATAATTCTTATCAGCTCAGCCATGAGGATATTCAAACCAGAACCGGATTGGCCTCATACAGAGATATTAAAAATACAGCCACCGCCACCTGCATTAAGACTTTGCCGCCGGTTCTCGCGGAAATACTGAAAGGCAGACTTCAGGAAGATGCCGCCAGGAAAACAGACGAAGAGAAAGAAGCTAAAGAAAAAGAAGCAGCGGGAAAGAACTGATCCCCTGCCCTTTCTTGTTTGAAATTAGATCTTTACAGTCACTTTCTTTCTATTGAAAATAGCCTGCGCGATGGGCAATGCGTCGATCTGCTTCAGACGGTATGCTTCCACCGCCGCCAGAAACCCCGGTCCGGTCAGGTCAATTTCAGCGCCAAGACGACTGAAAATAACCATGCCTTCAGCAAATTTGCCTAAATTCCGCGGATCGTTCAGACGCCGGACCATGCTCTTCTCGATGTAAGGCGCAGCTTCCGCAATTCTGCCGTTGATTACAATACGCTCAAGGTCCATGAAGTTAAAAATATTGACGATCGCTTCGCCGATATAACCGCCAACCTGGTCGAAAAGCGTCAGGGCTTTCGCATCGCCGGCAGCGGCTAGTTTGAGAATATCTCCAAAACTCGCATTACCGCCGAACTTCCGCTCTATCGAAGAAATTCCCGCAAGCTGTTCAAAACAGCCGCGGTTTCCGCAGTAACATTCCGGACCGCAGGTGTCAAGCGACAAATGCCCGAACTCGCCGGCCCCGTTGTGCGACCCGCGAAAAAGCTTGCCGTCAATGACAAAGCGGCTGCCGATACCCTCGTCAATAAATAAAACGCCCATATTTTTGCAGGCACAGGCATTCTCCAGATAATACTCGGCAATAGTCACTCCGGCGACATCATGGTCAACGACGGCTGGAATCTTAAACTCTCTGGCGATAAAATCTTTAACCTTGATCCCTGAAGGACCGGGGAAACCGGCCGCCTCAAGAAACACCCCTTTAACCGGATCAACTTTACCGGGGAAACTGACCGCCACTGCCTTGATTTTAGTCTTGAACCTGGCGGATGCTTCAATTACTTTGTTCAAAGACTCTTTAAGTGAGCGTAAAAGCGCTTTGTTGTCAACTTTACCGTCAAATTTAATATTAAATTCAGCTTTCTTCCTGAGGCCCATCGAAAATAACCCGCATTTAATGCTCTCTCTGGTTACGCGAATTCCGGCAACGGAGAAAGATTGAGGGTTCAGACAAAGCAGTACCGGCTTTCTGCCGCCGGTTGAATTCTCTGTTCCGGATTCGATGATCAGGCCGTCATCCAGCAACTCACGGGTCTGTTCCGTTACCGTTGCCACCCGGATATGGTGCTTTTCCGCCAGCCGTATACGCGAAATCGGCTCATTTGCGGCAATTCCTTCAAAAATTTTCTGTCTGAGATTTTTCAAAATCAAGCTCCAGGCTATATTATAATCCGTATTCAGTATATATAACTTTTTTACCAAACACTCATTATCCCGCGATTTTCAAAACTAGCTGTTCCAGAATAATTCTGGAATCGCCGCCGCCGGAAACCAACCGCCGGTTGGCGTCAAGAATGGCTTCCAGCGCTCCGGCCAGATCCCGGTCAGAGAAACTCAATGAATTTTCACACATCATATAAGCACGAAACGGGTGAACGCTCAAGAGGATATTGTCCGGATATTTTTCTTTAAGCCCCGGGTCAAGCGAATAAAAGAACGATTTACCGACCCGCTTCGGCATATTCAGTTCAGCCGCGGCAGTCTTGACTTTTACCATTTCCTGAAAGCTGCGGGTCGCGCTGCTGAGGATTGCCAGTTCCTGATTACCGCCGCCGCGCTGTGAGCGCAACTGCTCCATCAGATCGCCGACAATCGCCAGCGCTCCGGGAACGTCGCGTTCAATCAGCCGGTTGGCAAAATCCCAGCTCATAGCTTCCGGGGTGCGGCTGCAGATGGCTTTGCAGTCAGCCAGGGTTATGGAATTATTCCTGCCGACATAACAGATCAGTTTGTCCAGTTCGCTTCTCATGCGGCCGCTGTCGCTGCCGACAGTCTCGGCCAGATAATCTTTGGCCTGCTGTTCTATATTTTTCCGCGCCTTGGCGCAAATTTCGTCAATCCGCTCATACTGGCTTTTGGTATAATCTTTGGAAGAGATGTCCGCCTTCCGGAAATAGTGAATTTCAGCTCCGGAGGTCTTGCAGGCTTTAAAAAATGCTTTGCGCTGGTCAAGTTCCGGTCCGTCAATAATCAGCGTAATATCGTCCGGTATTCCCTGCTTGATAAACTCAATCAGGGCTTCGGCCATAGCCGTGATGCTGTCTTTCGCCGAAGCGGCAAAAGCCTTTTCAAAATGCATAAAATGGCGCAGCCAGATTTTTTTGTCAGGACACAGGAACGGCGGCGTTTTCAGGCAGTTCAGCAGATCAGCCATAATCTCTTCGGGCTTCATTTCATCGCTGTCGCCGGCGACGATTTCCAGGTCCGGATTACTCTCCGGTTCTTCGCCGCAAAGCGAGCAGATAATCTCCCGCGTCTTGCTTTTGATGGCGAATTCGTCATTGCCGCTGATTAGATAAAACTTGCCCATTGGATTTTTTGCCTTCCGTTCAATCAATGCCGGGAATGAATGACTCTTTGCCGGTAAACGAGGCGATGGTTTCAGTAAGCAGTTCAATCGCGCCTTCAATGTCGCGCAGATCGCAGATCTCCACCGGCGAATGCATATAGCGGTTCGGGATGCTCAGCAGCGCGGTAGCAACACCGGAACGGGTCAACTGCATCTGCGCGGTATCGGTGCCGCCGGAAGCCCGGTGTGCGGCGGTTTCCTGATATGTGATCTTGTGCTTTTTGGCGACTTCGCGCAGTTTGCGTCCCAGGACTGGATTGTTGTCGGCATTGCGGTTCAGTTCCGGACCGGAGCCGAGCTTGATTTCACCCAGTATCTTCTTTGCGATATCCGGAATATCGGTTGCAAAACCGACGTCAACGGCAAAACCGACTTTCGGATCAATGCCGAAACAACTGGTTGCCGCGCCGCGCAATCCGAGTTCCTCCTGGACGGTACCGACGCCGCAGACTTCGACTTTCAATTTGCGCGCACTCAGGCAGCGCAGCGTTTCCGCAACCACAAACGCGCCGACTTTATCGTCCATCCCTTTGGATTTGATCCGGTTCCTGCCCATCCGCTGATAATTGCTGCGCACGGCAACAGGATCGCCAATGGCAATGATTTTAGCGGCGTCTTTTTTATTTTCCGCGCCGATGTCAATCCACAAATCGTTAAGTTCCGGCGGCACTTCGCGCTCTTTCGGTGTCAGCAGATGTATCGGTTTTTTACCGATTACACCGGGGATGCGGCCTTTCGCGGTCAGGATTTCCACTTCGCAGCCGGGAACCGTCAGCTTGTCAATTCCACCGTTCGGACGGAAATAAAGCAGTCCCTCCTCGGAAATATAAACCACCTGGAAACCGATTTCATCATAATGTCCGGCGAGCATCACCCGGTAAGCGCCGCCGGGATTAACCACCCCGACCGTATTGCCCATCACATCGGTGTAAACCTTGCTGGAAAATTCCTTCAGATACTCTCTGAAAGCCCCCGCGGTTTCTTCCTCGAATCCGGACGGCCCGGAACAGTTCATCAGCTTCTCCAGGAATTTCAAACTCTTTGCCGGTAACATTTTGTATGCTCCTTAAATTTAAATTAATCATGGTGCGGGAACTGGCGCGGCCTGAAAACGGCTGCCGCAGATGATATCCGCGGCAAAGCTCCAGGTATGCTATAATTATTGCTCGGCAGTATAATTCGGGGCGTCTTTAAGCATGATCACGTCATGCGGATGCGCTTCGCGCAGTCCGGCGGAGGTGACTCTGACCAGTTTGGCTCTCTTCTGCAACTCTTCGATGGTCTTTGCGCCGCAGTAGCCGCAGGCATATTTGAGTCCGCCGACAAACTGATGAATGACATCGCTGACCGGGCCGCGGAACGGCACCAGGCCTTCAATGCCCTGCGGAACAAGCTTCTTTTCGTCTTCGACATCCGCCTGTCCGTAGCGTTCGCGGCTGGCCTTGCCGGTTTTCATGGCTTCAAGGCTGCCCATGCCGCGGTAAACGACATAGCGGCGTCCGTGATGCAGCGTTATCTCGCCGGTGCTTTCCGAGGTTCCGGCAAGCGCGGAACCCATCATCACGCATGAAGCGCCGACCGCGATAGCCTTCGGCACGTCGCCCGACTGCTTGATGCCGCCGTCCGCAATGACCGGAATGCTCTGGCCGACAGCCTTTTTAACTTCGTAAACAGCGGTGACCTGCGGGATTCCAACGCCGGCAACGACGCGAGTCGTGCAAATGGAACCGGGCCCGATACCGACTTTGATGCCGTCCGCTCCGGCCTTCGCCAGCGCGAGTCCGGCTTCGGCGGTAGCCACATTGCCGGCAACAATATCAACTTTATCGCCATAAGTGTTTTTCAGCAGTTTTACCGTCTCAATCACGTTTTTGCTGTGACCGTGAGCGGTATCAATGACCATAACATCCACGCCGGCTGCAACCAGCGCCGCGGCGCGTTCCTCGTCATAGGGACCGATTCCGGCGGCGGCACGGAGCTGATGTTTGACGTCGCGGTTGTAATCGGGTTCTTCCTTGTCAATCAGTGTCTTGACGTCCTGGAAACTGTACAATCCGGTCAGACGGCCTTCGCCATCAACAGTGGGAAGCTTGCCGACCTTCTTTTCCAGCATAAGTTTATAAGCATTCTTGATGGAAACGCCGTCTTTGGCGGTAATCAGCGTTTTGGCCATGATGTCGCCAATTTTGTGATTATAATGAGTAAGATACTTGATGTCGCGCGCGGTAATAATCCCGACCAGTTGATTCTGGCTGTCAACAATCGGAAAGCCGGAGAAGGAATACTTTTTGAGTTTCTTTTCCTTCAGCATTTCCGCCACTGTCTGATCAGGATGGAAAACGACCGGCAGTTTGATGATGCCGTTCAGATAAAGTTTTACCCGTCTGACTTCCTGGGCCTGGCGCTCAATGCTCAGGTTTTTGTGGATTACGCCAAGTCCGCCCAGCCGGGCCATGGCAATCGCCATATCGCCTTCGGTGACGGTATCCATGGCGGCGCTGACAAACGGGATGTTGAGCTTGACATTCCTTGAAAAATATGAAGATACCTCCGCCTGCTCCGGCGCGAAATCCGCATATTGGGTAATCAGTGAAATATCATCAAATGTTAAACCCTCAAACTTGAAAGCACCCATAAATTCATCAATGAATTTGTTCATTTTGCCGTTCCCGCATCCCTGTATTTAGGTAAATTCCTTTATCTCTGATAAACTTTTAATATAGACATAAAACCGCGAAAAGCAACATTATTCGCCAATAATTTTCACCAGAACGCGTTTTTTACGCCCGCCGTCAAATTCTCCGTAGAATATCTGCTCCCACGGTCCGAAATCCAATCTGCCGTTTGTCACTGCCGCCACGACTTCCCGTCCCATGATCTGCCGCTTGAGATGGGCGTCGCCATTATCTTCAAAGCCGTTGTGGGCATACTGGCTGTGCGGCTTTTCCGGCGCCAGTTTTTCCAGCCAGCGCTCAAAATCGGCGTGCAGACCGCTTTCGTCGTCGTTGATGAAGACCGATGCTGTAATATGCATCGCGTTGCAAAGCACAAACCCTTCGCTGATGCCGGATTCGCGGAGACATTCTTCCACTTGCGGAGTAATATTGATATAAGCTCTTCTCGTACTGGTTTCAAACCATAACTCTTTCCGGTAACTTTTCATTAGCGTCCTCCATTATTTCGGATCAAACATTGCGTTGAATTTGTCCTTTTTCCGCCGCCAGCTCCACATGGAAACCAGCGACGCGGCCATGGTCAGCAGCATGCAGCAATAAAGAAAGACATCGCCGTAAAGAGTATAAAAGGTCGGTTGCGGATTTACCGGAACCGGCACTTTGACGACACCGGCCGCCCGGCCGCGCTGAAGGACATCGGGAATCTGTTTACCGGTTTGCGGATCAGTCTTCTTCATCACCGCATCGGCGATAAGTCCGCTGGGCATGATCAGGCAACTGGCGCTGTTGTTGCCGCAGCGCAGCATCGGCAGACGGGTTTCAATGCTCCTGAAAACTGAATTTGCCAGATGCTGTTCAGGTTCGCAGCTCGCCGGATACCAGGCGTCATTGGTGATGACCAGCAGCAGATTCGCGCCGCGCCGGGCTTCGTTCGCCCCGACATACGGAAAGGTGTCTTCAAAGCAGATATTGATGCCGGCATTGACGCCGGGCAGGATTTTCAGCGGGGAGAAGCTTTTGCCCGGAGTCAGATCGCGATTCATATCTATGAGTCTGGTGATAAATTCCGGCAGATATTTCCTGAACGGAATGAATTCGCCGAACGGCACCCGCTGAACCTTGTCGAATTTGTCCGTGGACCGGCCGGCATTGTCGAACAGGAATGCGCTGTTAAGCATCAGCGGCGGCTGGTTGCGGTCAAAACTCTGTTCAAAGTCAAGGGTGCCGATCAGCATCGGAATCTGAGTGCGCTTGATGAAGTCAGTCAGCCGAGAGCGGTATTCCCGGCACAGGTTATTGTTGCCGCGGTACGGATAGGGAACGGCTGTTTCCGGCCAGATAATGATGTCCGGTTTCTCCGGCGCGATCAATTCCGAAAGCTGCATGTAGATGTCCAGCGCTTCAAGCGCCTGGCTGTTATCGGCGTTGCGCCGCTGGGAAATGTCGCCTTGAATCAGAGCGGCGCTGAAATTGACTTGCGCAGGCTGCTTGGCGGTCAAAATTAAGGATGCTCCGAAGATGATGATTGAAAGCATGACCGCCACGGTTATCATCAGCGGCACAGGCTGCGGCATCTTCTCCATGGCGTTCCTGCTCTTCAGACAGTTCTGAATGGCCATGACAATGGTAATGTTCAGCATCACCAGCAGGAAACTGATGCCGTATACGCCGGTATATTCGCAGATCTGGATCAGCGGCAGATTCTGCCACTGACAGGAACCGGTGTAGTTCCAGGGAAGCATTGTCGAACGTCCGCTCTCCAGCACACACCACCACCCGGCCAGCGCAGCGGCCAGAAACAGTTCGCGGGGGACTGAAACGCGTCTGTAATTCTGCTCGGCCTGACAGCCGGCCAGTTGTATTTCCGCCGGGATCAGGATTCCGCGCCGGAACAGCGGCACGGCGGCGCTCCAGCAGCCGGTGTACAGCGCGATGACCGGCCCGATCATGTACGGAATCGCCGGATTGATTTCCCGCAGCCAGTAGAATGAGGTAAAGCCCCAGGCCAGTCCCCACACCCAGCCGGCGCGCCAGGCGCGGAACGGCTTCCTGTCATGGGCGATCCAGTAAAGCGGAATAATCGCGATCCAGGAGGTGAAACTCCAGTTCAGCGGCGGCAGCGAAGCGGTCATCAGCATTCCCGACAGCAGCAGCACTCCGACCTCAATCAGTCTGGTGGAGAATCTTATTTTGCCGGCCTCGTTGCCGGGGCGGTTTTTCTTCTGCTCCAACTCACTTGGCAATGCAGCGGTTTTAGGCGCATTTTCCGTCACGTCATTCGTATTTGAAACCATACTTTGTAAATCTTTCCGGTATCTTGCCTGGAGTTTTACGGCAATGTTCATTGATTTTATGCATTCAGTAGTGTAATTTAATCCACATTTTAAATATTTAAATATAGAAGTGCCGTATTTTTAAAGATACGGCTTTAATTATTATGGAAACTAGCGAATATCTGGAATTTGATCATATCGTAATCGGCAGCGGGCTTGCCGGGCTTTCCGCCGCGCTCTACATGGCTGACACCGGACGTTCCGTGGCGATCATCACCAAACGCAAAATTGACGACTGCAATACCAAATACGCTCAAGGCGGCATTGCCTGCGTCATGGATGCCATGGATTCCTTTGACGAACACGTCAAAGACACCCTGAACGCCGGGGCGAAGCTGTGCAATGAAGAGGTCGTCAGGGATATTGTCGAAGCCGGCCCGGCGATTATCCGGGAACTGATCAGCCGCGGCGCACATTTTACAACCCGCGGCGAACTCGGCCATGATTCCCGCAGAAATGACTTCGATCTCGGCCGGGAAGGCGGCCATACCAAGCGCCGGGTGCTGCATGCCGGCGACATCACCGGCGAAGAAGTCGAACGCATCCTGGTAAACTCATGCCTGGCACACAAAAATATCACGGTCTTTGAGAATCATATCGCGATTGACCTGATCACCACCCAGCGCATGGGGCTGAGGGGAGAAAACCGCTGCCTCGGCGTATATGTGCTGGATTACATCAAGAACTCGGTAAAGACTTTTGTCGGGCTTTCAACGACGGTGGCTACCGGCGGCACCGGCAAGGTCTACCTTTATACCAGCAATGCCGACATTGCCTGCGGCTGCGGCGTGGCCATGTGCTACCGCGCCAATGCCAAGATCGCGAACATGGAGTTCATCCAGTTTCACCCGACCATTCTTTACAGTTCAAAAGTCAAATCGTTCCTTATCAGCGAAGCGGTCCGCGGCGAAGGGGCGATCCTCAAGAGCAAAAACAGCAGAGGCGAACTGGTCGAGTTCATGGATAAATACCATGAGATGAAAAGCCTGGCCCCCCGCGACGTCGTGGCCCGGGCGATTGACAACGAACTGAAGCGCAGCGGCGAACGCTGCGTATATCTTGATATCCGCCATGTCGACGAGGCCACTTTAAGGCTCCGTTTCCCGAATATCTTCGAGAAATGCCTGGAGGCCGGAATCAATATGGCCAAAGACCCGATCCCGGTAGTTCCCGCCGAGCATTATTCATGCGGCGGCGTCCGCACCGACGTCAACGGCTTTACCGGCATTGTCGGTTTGTACGCTGTCGGCGAAGCCGGCTGTACCGGACTGCACGGAGCCAACCGCCTGGCCAGCAACAGCCTGCTTGAAGCTCTGGTCGTGGCCAAATTCTCCTTGAAGCATATCCATGAACACATGACCGAACTCCGCAACAGCCGACTCCCCGAACGGGTTCCGAACTGGAGCTGCGGCGACGCGACCGACTCCGACGAAATGGTTGTCATCTCCCACAACTGGAATGAAATAAGAACTTTCATGTGGGACTATGTCGGTATCTTCAGGACAAATAAACGGCTGGAGCGGGCCAATGCCAGGATTAAGCTCATCAACAAGGAAATCGAGAAATACTACTGGGACTTCCTGATCACTCCAGACCTGATCGAAGTGCGTAATATCGCGTCCGTCGCGGAAATTATCATCAATTCCGCATTGAGCCGTAAAGAGAGCCGGGGCCTGCATTTTAACGCCGATTACCCGTTCCAGAACCCGGCGCTGGACCATTCAGACACAATCATACAAAAGAATCCGGACTGTTATGACTAAAAAAACGCTGCAAGTCGCTCCGTACATCACCGACATTATCGCCCGGCTGCAGGAAGCCGGCTATGAAACTTATGTGGTCGGCGGCGCAATCCGCGACCTGATGCTCGGACGGGAACCGAAGGACTACGACATCTCCACTTCCGCCACGCCGGAACAGGTGAAGGACGTCTTCGGACGCCGCCGCGCCAGGATCATCGGACGGCGCTTCAAGCTGGTCCACCTCTATCAGGGCATGGAGATCATCGAAATAAGCACTTTCCGCCGCATGCCTGAAAAAACTGCCAAAGTTCCGGCTAAGCTCAAAGACCAGCCCGTTCCGGAAAATATGATCTTCCACGACAATGAATTCGGCACTTCCGAAGAAGATGCCTGGCGGCGGGACTTCACCGTCAACGCCCTGTTCTACGACCCGGTTTCGCATAAGCTGATCGACCACACCAAATCCGGGATTGACGACATTAACAACGGCATCGTGCGGGCTATCGGCGACGCCAGCCTGCGGTTCGAAGAAGACCCGGTCAGGATGCTGCGGGCCCTGAAACTCGTCGGCCAGTACGGATTCAAGCTTTGCCCGGAAACCGAAACCTCCCTCCGCGAATGCCTGCCGCTGATTACCCATGCCGCGGAATCCAGACTGACCCTGGAACTCGAAAAGATCCTTCAAAACATTCATTGCGCCAAAATCTTCAGCTCATTTCACCAATACGGTTTCCTGAGTTACTTCCTGCCGTTTCTGCATGACAACTGGAATACTCCGGCCCGCGAATATGTCATGGAACTGCTGGAGGAAAGAAACAACCGCATCACCCAGGGCCGTTACCGCGTCAGTGTCTCCCTGGCGGTCGCGGCAATAACGCTGCCGTTCGCCGAAATGCTCGTCGGCTTCGGCGAAAAAGGCAAACTCTGGGAATACAGCACCGAAACCAATGACCAGTTATGCAATCTGGTCTCTGAAGTTTTCAAACCGCACAATCTGGTCAAGCGCCTGGTGTTTTCCGCCCAGCGCATCCTGATCATGCAGACCGCCTTTTTGCATTTCCAGAAAACAACCAAAGTCATCAGCATGCAGGGCTATGCTCACGCCCGGGAACTGCTGATGATCCAGAACGCCGTCACCTGGCATTCGAAAGAACTGCCGGTGAAATGGCCTCACGAAATTCACCATTCCACCACTCATGGCGACAAACGCCGCTGACCTGTATTTTGGACAGTCGCATCCTCACTTTGGACAGCCACTCCGACACTTTGGACTCCGGTTGAGCACAGTGATTTCGGTGTTGCTCCCAATTCCCAGTCCGGCACGGACGGCACTACACCAAAAACATTTTGGACAGCCGACTCCGACACTTTGGATACCGGCTGAGCTCAACACGGTTCTCGTAATCCGGGAGTTCTGAGAAGACTGGGAGCTCCGGGATATTGCCGTCCAAGACGAACGGCGCTGCAATAGAAACTCATTTTGGACAATCATCTCCCTCTTTTGGACATCGCTCCGCATAGGTCCCATATGACCCATAGGCCCCATAAGTCCCATTAGACCCATATTTTCCGACCGATGCTCCGTCCTGAACGGACGGCAATCCCCATTCCGGAGACTTTAGATAGTCATTGAGCACAACAGCTTTAAAATTTTCAAACAACTCCGACACTTTGGATACCGGCTGAGCTCAACACGGTTCTCGTAATCCGGGTCTTATGGGTCTTATGGGTCTTATGGGTCATTTTGGACAGCCACTCCGATACTTTGGACTCCGGCTGAGCACAATGAATTCCGGTGTAATGCTCTCGCTCTGCGAGAGAGGGTTTTGATCCTCCGTCCGACACGGACGGCACTACACTAAAACCATTTTGGACAGTCTTCTTACACATTTTGGACACTAGACTTGGAGGGTTGCCCTCTGTGGCAACCGTTTTTCGATCCCGGTTATGACGGAGCGTAACCCTCCCGTTTGGGACAGCCCCGTCCGGGACGGACGGCACTGCAACAAAACCATTTTGGACACCGTACCTGCACATTTTGGACAGTCAACTCCGATATTTTGGAGTCACGTTGAACATAATGTCTTCAAAACTTTTCTCGCTTTTCTTGCTTTCCACTTTTCACTCCCGCATTCGCGGGCTCCCCCCCACTCCGCTGTTCGTTCGTAAATTTTAACACATCCGTCATAAATCCAAATCCTTTTTATCCACAAAAAAACAAAATGGTAACATTTAAAAATTTTAACAATCAATTATCTATATATAGTGAAATTGTCAACCGGAACAGCGAAGATAAGTTCAAATAACACGATTAAATGCGTTCTTAAATCGTATCCCAATATTTAGCAAACTTTGATTAAAATGTTGTTCTACGCGCTGAGTCTGACTTTTTTTGGAGAAAAGTTCAATTTTATCTAAAATCTTTTTGAAATTAAACTTTTAGCCAATATTATAATATAGTGTTTTTGGGGGCGACAGAAGCGATAGCTGAACTTGATACATGCATACATAAAGCAGGTATCCGCCAGGGCTGTAATTTTTTGGAGTCGGGATTATGGCAAGCTGTGTTTTTAGAAACAACGTGATTTATCTCTTCCGATCAGATCGTCAATACCCTCAAGCACATTCCGGCGTTCCGGACTACGTCAATTATCAGAAATTAATAAGTTAATATAGTTAAGAGGAGAGAAAAAGTGGCGTTTACCCCGATCGTATCATCCCAGACGGTGACCAGCGAAACGGTCAGTTCAGGAACTCAAAACATCGTCAATGGCGGCATCGCCAACAGTACCACTATCGACACTGGCGGTTACTCAGGCGGTACGGCGGACATTACTCCGCCGACAGCACCGGCGGGACTTTCAGTTGAATTTGACGAAAACCTGGACATTATTTTCAAATGGACTCAATCCACCGATAATGTGGCGGTAGATCATTATGTGCTAACTTTGTCCGATAATGAAGGGAATGTAATCAGCGAATGGTCATCGGACAGCGCAACATCTTTTCGTTATACGCCGAAGCCGGGGAATTTTACCTGGCATGTCAGGGCGGTGGACGCGGCGGGGAATGAATCAGCATGGAGCCAGAATTCCAGCTTTACGGTGGACGTCAATAATTATTTGCCAATACCTAAAAATGTGGTTCAAAACCTGACAGGAAATCAGGTTGCGTTCGACTGGAGCGACGTAACTCATGCGACCAAATACGAAATACAAGTTGATGCGGATGCGGACTTTGGCAATACGCTTGACTTGGACAGCTTGCCGGACTCCAGCGAGTTAAGCGCCACATTGCCTGACGGCACTTACAACTACCGCGTCCGGGCCAGTAATGAATACGGCACTAGCGCCTGGAGCGAGGTTAAAAGCTTTACGGTCAACGGAGACATTACAAGAACAGTGATTTATGCCTCTGATGCCGCGGCAAGCGACCATTTTGGTCATAATGCCGCAATTTACGGCGACATAATCGCGACTGCCGGAATTGAACCATTCCATTCCTATATTTATCGTTGGGATGGGACTAAATGGAATGAGATGAAATTCACTCCTGATGCGGGGGAAGGAAAAACTGCCGGAGTTGCAGTTTCCAATAATACTGTGGTCATTGGAGAAGAAATTTCTCGTTATAATGACGATTCAAGCTGGGATGGGAAATCCGGTAACGCATTTGTTTACCGTTGGGACGGCGCAACGTGGAATGAATTTAAAATCAGCTCTCCTACGATTTCCGGAGAAGACTGGTTTGCCCAATCGGTTGCGATTACCGGCGATACGGTTGCAATCAGTGCTGACAGTGACAGCAACTGTACGGGAGCCGCGTATATTTATCAATGGAACGGCGTCACATGGAGCAACAGTTTCAAGCTTACCGCCGCGGATAAAGCCGAAGGCGATGATTTCGGTTATTCCATTGCCGCCTACGGCAACACGATGATAGTCGGCGCACCCGGCGATGATGATAAAGGGGAAGATTCCGGCAGCGTATATCTTTATCAGCAAAACGGAACTTCATGGAATTTTGTTCAAAAACTTACAGCTTCTGATGAAGCGGCTTCTGACCGTTTCGGAAAAGAAGTTGCTATTTCCAGTGACCTGATTGTTATTGGAACAGATACTGATGACGCTACTAAAGGCGTTTACGTTTATCGCAAGAATGGAGTCGGCTGGGATGAAACCAAATTTAATCCTGCCGCCGAGACTCCGGAAGACGATTGCGTTAGAAAGATTGCCGCTTCCGGCAATACTTTCGTTGTTGGTTTATACGATTATAATGCTGGAGCCTTTGGCAGCGCACTGGTTTATCACTGGAATGGGACGGCATGGGATGAAACCAAACTTGCCGGTTATTATAATGCAAATAACTATAGCGGTTATGGACAATCTGTTTCCATTTCCGGCAATACCGTGGTGATTGGAGAAACCGGCAATGATACTTTAGGAGAGAATGCTGGTTGTGCTTACATTTATAACTTGGATTTTGGTGATACGCCATTAACAGTTCCCGAGTCTCTGAAGCAAACAGTTACCGGTAATACTGTGTTATTTGACTGGAGCGACGTAACTCATGCGACCAAGTACGAAATACAAGTCGATGCGCATGGTGACTTTGGCAATACGCTTGACTTGGACAGTATTACGGACACCAGCGAGGCAAGCGTCACGCTACCTGACGGTACTTATAATTATCGCGTCCGGGCCAGTAATGAATATGGCAATAACACATGGAGCGAGGTTAAAAGCTTTACGGTAGATGGCAATTTTTCCAGAACGGTGCTTTATGCCTCTGATGCCGCTGCAGGAAGCTATTTCGGTCAACATGCCGATGTTTCAGGAGACATAATTGCAACTGCCGGCAACTATCCTTTCCGTTCCTATATTTATCGCTGGGATGGAAATCAATGGAATGAAACTGAATTCACTACCGACGCCGAAAATGTAAACATTGCCACCGTTGCGGCTTCCGGTAATACTGTGGTCATCGGGGAAGATACTATTATAGATAATTTTGAATATTCCGGTAATGCGTTTATTTACCGCTGGGACGGCTCGAAGTGGAACGATTTTAAAATCAGTTCACCAACTGGTTCAGGTGATGACTGGTTTGCGCAATCTGTTGCGATTACAGGCGATACGGTTGCAATCAGCGCTGACGGCGACAGCAACTCAACTGGCGCGGCGTACATTTATCAATGGAACGGTTCCACATGGAGCAAAGGGGCTAAACTTGTTGCCGCAGATAAAGCCGAAGGCGATGATTTCGGTTATTCCATTGCCGCCGATGGCAACACCATGATAGTCGGCGCACCCGGCGATGATGATAAAGGGGAAGATTCAGGCAGCGTATATGTCTATCAGCAAAACGGAACTTCATGGAATTTTGTTAAAAAGCTTACAGCTTCTGATGAGACTGCTTATGACCGTTTCGGAACAGAGGTGGCTATTTCCAATAACCTGATTGTCAGCTGGTCGGACAATGATAATGGTAAAGGGGTTTACGTTTACCGCAAGAATGGAACCGGCTGGAATGAAACTAAAATTACGATAGAAGGCTATGAGGTTGGCAAAATATCGCTTGCAGCAGCAGACAATACTTTTGCAGTTGGCGGACTGAGTGATTCAGACGGACTCAATAATAGTGTGCTGGTTTATCATTGGAATGGAACGGCATGGGACAAAACCACTCTTTCCGGCTACTATGACGGAAACGGTTTTAGCGGATTCGGGAAAAGCGTTTCCATTTCCGGCGATACCGTCGTGATTGGAGAAGGCGGGAATGATGCTTCAGGCGAAAGTTCCGGTTGCGTTTATGAGTATAAATTGGACTTTGGAGATACCACATTAACCGCGCCCGGGTCGCTGAAGCAGACGAGATCCGGCAAGAATGTTCTGTTCGACTGGGCGGATGTATCCGGCGCCACCAAGTATGATATTATGGTTGATAACAATGCGGATTTCAGCAGTCCTGAATTCGAAGATTTGCCGGGTACCAGCAAGGCATCGACCTTGCTTGCCGACGGCACCTACTACTGGAAGGTGCAGGCTTGCAATGCATCAGGCCGCAGCGACTGGGCCGATGGCGGCAGCTTTAAGATTAGCTCGGATGTCACTCCGCCAACCGTTCCGACCGGTTTGAAGGTGACGCTCGACGGAAGAACGCTTGTGCTTGACTGGGCGGACAGCACCGACAAAAGCGGTGTCAAGCAGTATGAAGTCAGAGCGGACGAACAACCCGACTTCAGCAGTTTGTTTGTGCGTGATATAGCTGTTTCCGAAAGTAAATTCACCAAAACCGACATGGAAGTTGGAACAGGCTATGCAAAGGTGCGCGCTCAGGACAATGCGGGCAACTGGAGCGCCTGGAGCAAATCCGCTTCAGTAACTGTTATCGGCACGTTGGCGGTCAATGATTCCGTCAGCGCCTGGGTGGGTTCCACAGATGTTTACAAAATGACGCTGGACACTGCCGGAACGCTGAGCCTGAACTTGACCGGCCTTGCTGGTGATGCCAACCTGGCGCTGTTCGACGGCAAAGGCAAGCAGTTGAAAATATCTTCCGCCAAAGGGGCTAATCCTGAAAACATTTCCAACATGGCTTTGCTGCAAGGCGATTATTACGTCAAGGTCGTCCCTGCCGGCAAAGCTGCCGATACCGACTACACGCTGACCAGTACTTTTGCCTCCTGTCCGGACGATAACGCCGGAGATACTCCATCAGGGGCAAATGTCATTGGCGAACTCGAAGACGGGGTTGCTGTCGAGCGCAATGACTGGACGGGCTTCGGCGATCCGGCGGACTACTATCGACTGACGCTGACCAATGCCGGAACTTTGAGCCTGAATCTGAACCTGACCGACTTGACCGGGGATGCCAACCTGACGCTGCTGGATAACAAAGGCAAGGTATTGAAGGCTTCTTCCACAAAGGGGCATATCGATGAAGCAATCGCCATGCCTTTGCTGGCCGGAGATTATTTTGTCAAGGTTGCGCCCGCCGACGGCGGCAAAGGCACCATCAATAACACCCATTACATGCTTAGCAATATGGTTGATTATTTCCCGGAAGATAAAATCGACAATGTTCCATCCGGGGCGAGTTACATTGGCGGACTCGCCGACGGAGTTGCTGTCGAGTGCAATGACTGGGTCGGTTTCGGCGACCCGGCGGACTACTATCAACTGACGCTGGCCAGTGCCGGAGCGCTGACTCTGAACCTGACCGGTTTGAGCGGCGACGCCAACCTGACGCTGCTGGATAGCAAAGGCAAAGTGCTGAAGACATCCGCTAACAAAAAAATTGCCGATGAAGCAATCGCCACGGCTTTGGCTGCCGGTGATTATTTCGTAAAAGTCGCGCCCGCCGACGGCGGCAAGGGCATCGTCAACAATACATACTATAACCTGAGCAATTATTTTCAGGCAGAAACCGCCGGCAATTCCTTTGCCACCGCCGTCGAACTCACTTCCGATGGAACGGTTCACGGCTGGGTGGGGACAGGCAACAAGGATGATTATTACACGTTTGAACTGCAAGCCTCGACGGCGGTGACGCTCGACCTGACCGGCATTAACTCCAACGTCAACTTGTATCTGTACGACAGCAAAAACAAGCAGCAGGCGGCATCCGCGAAGA